>NZ_JBQCFP010000024.1:0-14355 GCF_051958935.1 Dokdonella sp.
GCGCCCCCCCCCCCCCCCCCCACGCCGGCCGACGCGGCGGCGATCGCGGCGATCTACGACCACTACATACGCTCGACCCACGCCACGTTCGAGGAAACTCCGGTCGGCGAAAGCGTGATGGCCGCACGCATCGCCGAGGTCGGCGCACGCGGCCTGCCCTGGCTCGTCAGCGAATGCGATGGCGATGTCGCCGGCTACGCCTACGCGGGCCCATGGAAGGCGCGCAGCGCGTACCGCCACACGGTCGAGAGCACGATCTATCTCGACGCCGCCTGCACCGGCCGCGGTCTCGGCCTGCCGCTTTATCTGTCGCTCATCCACGCGCTGCGTGCGTGCGGCACGCACGCGGTGATCGGCGGCATTGCACTGCCGAACGCTCCGAGCATCGCACTGCACGAAAAAGTCGGTTTCCACGCGATCGGCCGCTTCGCCGAGGTCGGGCGCAAGTTCGATCGCTGGATCGACGTCGGCTACTGGCAGCGGCTGCTGTAAAGGCGCGCCGTCCGCGCAACCTCACCGCGCGCGCGCGGTACCCACTCCACGACGGTCCAGCCGTGGAGACATTCATGCTTACTCCTGCCGCACAAGGCCTCGCCCTCATCACCCTCCTCGTCGCGGTGCACGCGTCGGCCGCCGAGCACCACGTGAGCGTCGGCGGGCAGAGCTACAGCGACGGCTACTACTACGCCGACCTCAGCTTCAGTCCGCGCCAGCTGACGATCCAGGCCGGCGATACGGTCGTGTTCGACAACCAGGGCGGTTCACACAACGTCACGGCGGATGACGGCTCGTTCCGCTGCGCCCAGGGTTGCGACGGCGACGGCGGCAACGGTAATCCGAGCGCTGCCGCATGGCATGCGTCGGTCACGTTCGACACGCCCGGTACCTATGGCTACCACTGCCAGGTGCACCAGGGCATGGGCATGACGGGATCGATCATAGTGCAGGGCGAGGCGCCGGCGCCGTTCAACCTCGACCAGCAGGGACTCAGCGGCTCGTGGGCGAACGCGGCGACCGAGTCGCAGGGCCTGGTCATGACGGTCTGGCCCGACTTCGCGGGCGCGGGGCGTGGCCTGCTGTTCGGTGGCTGGTTCACGTTCGACGTGACGGCGGCCGGCGGCCAGCGCTGGTACACGCTGCAGGGCGACGTCGTGCGCGACGCCGCGTCGGCGACGATGCCGATCTATCTCACCGAGGGCGGCGCGTTCGACACCGCCCAGGCGACGACGACGCAGCCGGTCGGCGAAGCGGTGCTCCGCTTCGACGACTGCACGCACGGTTCGCTCGCATACGCGTTCTCCGATGGCAGCGGCCGCAGCGGCACGATCCCGATGACGCGCCTGCTCGCCAACGTCAATTGCAGCGCGGGCGGCAGCAACGCAGGCGGCGACTACCTGCGTTCGGGCGCATGGGCGGACCTCGGCAACAGCGGCCAGGGCCTCGTGATGGACGTCGCTCCGCCGCAGGATGTGTTTTTCGCAGCCTGGTACACCTTCCTCGCAGACGCGCCCGTCGACGCCGGAAGCGCCGGCCAGCACTGGTACACGCTGCAGGGAACGCTGGCGGCTGCAGGGCCCGCGAGCCTCGCCGACATCGGCATCTTCGACAGCAGCGGGGGCGTGTTCGACCGGCACGCGACAACGACGACCGAGCCCGTCGGCAGCGCGAGCATCACTTGGCACAGCTGCAGCGCGGCGACGCTCGCCTACGCGTTCACGGCGGGCCCGAACAGCGGACGCAGCGGCACGCTCGAGCTCACCCGCCTCGGTCCGGTACCGGCGGGGTGTTCGCTGTAATGCACGATACGGCGAGCGAGCGTGCGAATCAGGCGCGCTCGCTCGCCCGATCCGCGCGCCGTCAGACGCCGCGGTAGGGCGCGAGCAGGGCGGGATCGGCGAACAGCGCGTCGGGCACGAGCCAGCGTGGCTCGCGCCCGGCGGCGAGCAGCGCGCGGATCTGGCTCGCCGAGATTTCCAGCGGCGTCACTTCGATCGGCAGCACGCGTCCGGCCGGCGAGTCGCGCAGGCTCGCCGCATCCGCACAGCGGCGCGAGGCGATCTTCGTGCGCAGTTCGGTCGGCAATGCGCCGCCCTCATGACCGGGCCGCGTCAGCACGCCGATGTGGGCGAAGTCGAACAGCTCGCGCCAGCGATGCCAGCTCGCGAGGCCCGCGAACGCGTCGGCGCCGACGAGCAGTACGAGCGGTCGATCCGCACCGATCTCCTCGCGCACCTCGGCCAGCGTGTCGATCGTGTACGACGGCCCTTCGCGCTGCAGTTCGCGTGTGTCGAGCACGAGCCGCTGCTGCCCCGCGAGCGCGGCGCGTACGAGCACCGCGCGCTGCCCGGCGTTCGCTCGCGGCTGGTCGCGGTGCGGTGGCACGCTCGCCGGCAGCAGGCGCACGTCGGCGTCGAGCGCCTCGGCGGCTTCCCAGGCGACGCGCAGGTGCGCGTTGTGGATCGGATCGAAGGTGCCGCCGAACAGGGCGAGCGGGCGCGTCACGGCGGCCCCGGCGTATGCAAGCATGCCGGCGGCCGCTCGGCGGAGCGCGCGTTCACGCGCGTGCGCACAGCGATCCCGCGCGCCGCGGCGCGGCGATCGCGGCGACGAGGCGTTCGAGTTCGCGCCAGCCGTTCGCTTCGCGCCAGGCGGTGAGATCGGCGAGCTTGCCGAGCGCGAAATAGATCGGCGCGAGTTCGTCGCGGCCCTTGACGATGCGGTCGATGCGACCGGCCTGTTCGAGGCAGCGTTCCCAGTGCGCACGATCGGAGTTCTTCAAGGCGCGGCGGAACAACCCTTCGCGCGCCTGCGGCCAGATCCGCTCGCTGCGCAGCGCCGCCTCGGGATTGGGCGCCGACGCGAGGCGCAGCAAGGTACGCAACTGCGTGAGCAGCCAGCCGAGCAGCGGAATGAGTTCTTCGCCCTCGGCCCGCAGGCCCGCGACGATGTGCAGCGCGCGCGCGGCGTCGCCGGCGAGCGCCGCATCGGCGAGGCGGAACACGTCGTAGCGCGCGTCGTCGGCAACGCTCGCCTCGAGCGTGTCGACATCGAGCGTCTTCCCCGCATGCAACAACGCGAGCTTGTCGATCTCCTGCGCCGCGGCGAGCAGGTTGCCTTCGACCCTGTCGGCGAGCAGCGCGATCGCATCGGAGGAAAGGCGCAAGCCCCTCGATGCGGCGCGCGCGCCGATCCAGTCCGGCAACTCCTCGCGCTTGAGCGGCCACGCCACGACGAGCGCGCCCGCGCGCTCGATCGCGGCCGACCACGCCGCTTCGTGCTTGCGGCTCCAGTCGTTCGCGGTCACCAGCAGCACGGTATCGGGGGGCGGCGCCGCGCAGTACTCGACGAGCGCGGCGCCGCCGTCCTTGCCGGGTCGCCCGCTCGGCAGGCGCAGGTCGATGAGGCGGCGGCTCGCGAACAGCGACATCGAACGCGCCGCGTCGGCAAGGCGGCTCCAGTCGAAACCCGATTCGACGTCGAGCACCTCGCGTTCGAGGTAACCGAGCTCCCGCGCGCGCGCGCAGCGCGTCGGCCGCCTCGATCACGAGCAGCGGTTCGGCGCCGGCGATGAGGTAGACGGGCTTGAGTTCCTGCGCCCCCAGCTGGCGGCGGAATGCGGCGGGGGTCGTCGACATGGGTCGGATTCTACATGCGCCGAAACACGGGGCGCGCACGACTTTCCATGGAGCAGCTGTCTTTGCGGAAGCGCATCGCGACTGGAGTCGCGCCCACAGGGGGCTTTTGCCCGCCTCTCGTGGGGGCGTAAGCCGCGATGCGACCGCCGGTACAGCCGTGCGCATCGGGCCGCGCATAGGCGGTATGCGCGCAGCGCGGCCGCCGATCGATCTCCCTCACTTCCCTCGGGAGCGCGGCCCGCGCCTCACTGCGCCGCGTGCGTGCGCGCCTCGAGCCGGCGCAGCACGGCCTGCACCATGTCCTGCTGCAGCTCTTTCGTGAGCAGGTCGGTCTGCGCGGCCACGCCGAGCGACTGGCTCGCATCGAAGGTGAAGTCGCGGCTGAGTTCGATTGTCTGCCTGGGCACGATCACGCCGCCGGTGCCGTCGAGCACCTCGAATTCGACGTGGTAGCGCAGCGAGTACTCGGTCGCGCGCGCGTTGCCGCCGACCGAAAGGACGTCGGTGGAGAACGCATTCGCGTCGAATCGCAATGTCGCGATGTCGGGGCCGTCCATTTCGACGACCTCGCTGCCCGAGCGCGGCAGCGCCTTGGCGAGGCCCTTGGCCAGCGCGCTCGACGAGTCGGCGATCTGGATGTGCACGCGCTTCATGCTCGGTGGCAGCTCGGCCTCGCGGCGCAGGTGGAACCCGCACGCGGCGAGCGGCAGGGCGAGCAAGGCGACGAGGGCGAACGGCGTGCGACGCAGGGTCATGTGCGGGTTCCGGCGGCAATCGGTGGGCTGGCGACGAGCAGATCATACGGTGCAGCCCAGCCCGGCAGCGAGCGGATGCGCTCGAGCCAGGCGATCAGCGCAGGCCACGGTGCGAGATCGACGCCGGCCTGGTCGGTCCAGAAGAGGTAGCCGCAACACGACATGTCTGCGATGGTCGGCGCATCACCGGCGACGAACGGGCTCGTCTCGAGCTCGCGCCCGAGCCGGTCGAAATCGGCGTGCATGCGTCCTGTCCACCAGGCCTCGAGCGCGGCGTCCGCGCGCGCGAAGCGGCGCGAGAAGCGCAGGTGCGGGAAGCTCATCGCAAGGCGGTTCGCCTCCCACGCGAGCCACTCGCGAACGCGCGTGCGCTGCGCGGGCGTGCGCCCGTCGAGCTTGCCGTAGCGGCGCGCGGCATGGTCGAGGATCACGTTGGACTGGCATACCGCGAGGCCGTCCTCGTCGACGAGCACGGGCACTTCGCCGAACAGCGATGCGGCGCGGAAGTCTTCGCTGCGCTGCTCGCGCGGCAGGTTGAGATCGACCGCGCGCTGCTCGAAGGGCACGGCCATGAGGCGCAGCGCGAGTGCGACCTTGTAGCTGTGGCCCGATTCGCGATGGCAGTAGAGGACGGGTACCGTCACGGCGGTTTCCTGTGCGAATGTCCGCGACCCTGTCGCGGAGCGACGGCGACGCCGCCCGCGCGGACGGCGGGGTCGGATGATCGGGGATCAGACGACGATGTTGACGATCTTGCCCGGCACGACGATGACCTTCTTCGGCGCCTGGCCGCCGGTGTACTCGGCGACCTTCGGCTCGGCCAGCGCGAGGCGCTCGACCTCGTCCTTGCCGGCCGACACCGGAACCTCGATCGTCGCGCGCAGTTTGCCGTTGACCTGCACCGCGAGCGTGACCGCATCGCGCACCAGCGCGGCCGGGTCGGACTTCGGCCAGGGCTGGTCCTCGATCAGCGTCTCGCCGTGCCCGAGCACCTGCCACAACGCATGCGAAACGTGCGGCGTGACGGGATTGAGCAGCAACACCATCGCTTCGAGCGCCTCGTGGCGCACGGCGCGCCCCTGGTCGCTCGCGTCGTCGAACTTCGCGACCGCATTCAGCAACTCCATCAGCGCTGCGATCGCAGTGTTGAAGGAATAGCGGCGGCCGATGTCGTCGGACACCTTCTGGATCGTCTCATGCACCTGGCGGCGCATCGCCTTCTGCGCGGCATCGAGCTTCGCCGCATCGACGACCGGGTGGTCGGGATGCGCCGCGTGCGAGACGACCTCGCGCCAGAAGCGGCGCAGGAAACGCGCCATGCCCTCCACGCCGGCCTCGTTCCATTCGAGCGACTGGTCCGGCGGCGCGGCGAACATCGAGAACAGGCGCACCGTGTCGGCACCGTACTTGCCGACCATCGACTGCGGGTCGACGCCGTTGTTCTTCGACTTGGACATCTTCTCGGTGCCGCCGATCATCACCGGCTGGCCATCGGACTTGAGCCGCGCGCCGACCACGCGCGCGCGATCGTCGCGCTGGATCTCGACATCGGCCGGGTTGATCCAGTCCTTCGAGCCGTCCGCATTCTCGCGGTAGAACGTCTCGGCGATGACCATGCCCTGGCACAGGAGGTTGGTCGCCGGTTCGTCCGAGTGGACGAGGCCCTCGTCGCGCAGCAGCTTGTGGTAGAACCGGAAATACAAGAGGTGCAGGATCGCGTGTTCGATGCCGCCGATGTACTGGTCGACCGGCAGCCAGTGGTTCGCGCGTGCATCGACCATGGCGGTCGCGCCCGGGCTCGTGTAGCGCGCGTAGTACCAGCTCGACTCCATGAAGGTGTCGAACGTGTCGGTCTCGCGCTCGGCCGGGCCGCCGCACTGCGGGCAGGTCGTCCTGCGCCATTCGGGGTCGGCCTTGATCGGCGACTGCACGCCCATGAACTGCACGTCCTCGGGCAGCACGACCGGCAGTTGCTCTTCCGGCACCGGCACGGCGTCGCACTTGGCGCAGTAGATGATCGGGATCGGGCAACCCCAGTAGCGCTGGCGCGAAACGCCCCAGTCGCGCAGGCGCCAGTTGACGCGGCGCGCGCCCTTGCCTTCGCGTTCGAAGCGCGCGGCGAGTGCGTCGAACGCGCCACGATAGTCGAGGCCATCGTATTCGCCCGAGTTCACCAGCGTGCCGTACTCGACGTACGCGCCCTTTTCGATGATGTCGCGCTCGAACTGCTCGACGATGCTCTCGGCCGCGGCCGGTTCGTAGACGTCGATCGCACGGCTCTCGCCGAGCGCGGCGGACATCGGGTCGGTGTTGCGCGCGGCATCGTCGCCGAGCGCACGGATCGCATCGCGCACCGCGTCGCTGACAACGACCATCTTGATCAGCAGGTCGTATTTGGTCGCGAATTCCCAGTCGCGCTGGTCGTGCGCGGGCACCGCCATGACGGCGCCGGTGCCGTAACCCATCAGCACGAAATTGGCGATCCATACCGGCACGCGTTCGCCGGTGACCGGATGGATCGCGGTGAGGCCGGTGTCGATGCCCTTCTTTTCGGCGGTCTCGATGTCTGCCTCGGCGGTGCCGCCGTGGCGGCATTCGTCGATGAACGCGGCGACCAGCGGCTTGTCGCGCGCGGCCTTCAGCGCGAGCGGATGCTCGGCGGCGATCGCGAGGTAGGTCACGCCCATGAGCGTGTCCGGGCGCGTGGTGAACACGGTCAGCGGCTCCTGCTCGCCTTCGATCGCGAATGCGATCTCGAGGCCTTCGGAGCGACCGATCCAGTTGCGCTGCATCGTCTTGACTGCGTCGGGCCAGCCCGGCAGGCGATCGAGCCCGTCGAGCAGTTCCTGCGCATAGCTCGTGATCCTGAGGAACCACTGCGGGATCTCGCGCTTCTCGACCAGCGCGCCGGTGCGCCAGCCGCGGCCGTCGATGACCTGCTCGTTGGCGAGCACGGTCTGGTCGACCGGATCCCAGTTGACGACCGACTGCTTGCGGTAGGCGAGGCCCTTCCTGAACAGGCGCACGAACATGCGCTGCTCGTGCACGTAGTACTCGGGCCGGCAGGTCGCGAATTCACGCGACCAGTCGATCGCGTAGCCGAGGGTCGCGAGCTGCGCGCGCATGTGCTCGATGTTCGCGTAGGTCCATTTCGCCGGCGCCGTGTTGTTCTTGATCGCCGCGTTCTCGGCCGGCAGGCCGAATGCATCCCAACCCATCGGCTGCAGCACGTTGCGGCCGTTCATGCGCTGGTAGCGGCTGATCACGTCGCCGATCGTGTAGTTGCGCACGTGGCCCATGTGCAGCGCGCCGGACGGGTACGGCAGCATCGACAGGCAGAAGAACTTCGGCTTGGATGCGTCTTCCGTGACCTCGAACGCGCGCGTCGCGCGCCAGTAGGCCTGCGCGGCCGCTTCGACGGCCCTGGGTTCGTAATTTTCCTGGATCGCCATGGATGGTCGCGCGGCGTCATGCCGCTTTCGGGTTCGCGAATGAAAGGACGACGAGCCTAACGCAGCGCAGCAATCGAGGAAAGGCGCTGCCGCCCTGCGCACCGGCGCGGCCAATGGCGGTCGGCGCCACCGGGTGGCGTAAGGGGCAGACGGGGAACGACCCCTGATCATCCGCAGCGAGGAAAATCGTATGAACCGCTTGACGGTATGCGTCGCGCTGGCCGTGGCGCTCGGAACGGGGATGGGCGCATCGATCGCCCATGCGGACGGTTTCACCTACCACGGCAGCCTGCAGGACGCCGGCAAGCCGGCCAACGGGCGCTACGACCTGCAACTCACGCTCTACTCGGCGCAGGACGGCGGCCACGTGCTCGCGGGCCCGGTCACCCTCTACGGCGTCGACGTCAAGGACGGCAGCTTCAGCACGAGCGTCGACTTCGGGCCGATGAGCCTCGCCACGCAGGGCTGGCTCGGCGTCGCGTTGAAAGCCGCGGGGGGCGGGTCATTCGTCGCACTCGATGCGCGCTCGCCGGTGGCACCGGCCGGCGGCTGCCCGGGCTCGTGGGCGCTCGACGGCAATGCGGGAATTCCTTCGGGAAGCTATCTCGGCACCTCCGATGCGAACAACGTCGTCATCGAGGCCAACAGCGGCGTCGTCGCGCGCTTCTCTCCGAACGGGTCCAGCGGCATTTCGTATCCATACGCCACCGACGGCGCGTACTCGACGGCGATAGGCTACAACGCGGGCACGCACTTCGAAGGCTCCATCGTCACCGGCGGGCACAACGACACCACGTTCAGCAACTCCATCCGCGACACGGGGCCCAACCAGGTCATCCTCGTCGCGCAGAACGGCGTCGGCATCAACACGAGCCATGCGCCCGACAACAACGCGCTACGCGATGAGTTGACGATCGCGCCCTCGGCGCACCTGCCCGGTGCCAATGCCGATCTCACGTTCGAGACCTCGACCACCGCGACCGGCTACAACGGCTTCAACTTCAGCGCGATCCCGGGCGGCTACTTCCAGTTGAACGGCCTGCACGACGACAACAACGTGCTGACCTACCACTCGCTGATGTACATCAACTACTCGAGCTCTTTCGGCGGCTACGGCGTATTCCAGTTCAACGGCGCGAACGGCCCGGGCGTCTTCAATGTCGGCCACAACTCCTCGACCGGCAATGGCGCCTACCTCACCGCAGGCGGCGTCTGGACCAATGCGTCCAGCCGCAGCTTCAAGGAAGCGTTCGAGAAGGTGGACACCGTCGACGTGCTCGGCAAGCTCGTCTCGTTGCCGGTGCAGACGTGGCTGTACAAGGGCTCGCACGGCGAAGGCCGGCACATGGGGCCGGTCGCCGAGGTATTCGCGGCGGCCTTCGGCCTCGGCAACGACGACACCCACATCACGACCGTCGACGAAAGCGGCATCGCGTTCGCGGCGATCCAGGGTCTCAACCGGAAGGTCGAGCACGAGAACGATGCGTTGCGCCGCGAGAACGCAGACCTGCGCAGTTCGCTCGAGCGCATCGTCGCGCGTCTCGAACGCCTCGAAGGCCGCAAGGGGGACTGACCATGGCCACCTCCACCCCGGTCATCCGCGGCGGACCCCTGGTCGCCGCGCTCGCGCTGCTCGCGCTCGCGTCGGCCGCGAGCGCCGGCGATGCCACGCGCCGCTACACCGTTCACGCGAGTCTGCGTCCCGCCGTCGTGAAAACGGCCGCTCGCGGCAGCGGGCTGTCCCTGCAGGCGAGCCTGGTCGCGAGCCGATCGTACATTCCCGTGCAGGAAGGCGGTGACGTCGCACTGATCGGCAAGCTCGCGCACGTCGTGCTCGGCTGCGCTGACGATACGATCTTCGCCAACGGCTTCGAAGCGCCGATGTGACGGCGACACGGCGCGGATCCGGTCGCTCCGGATCCGCGCCCGACGCTTTCGATGCAGGGCAGCGTTCCAAACGCGAAGCCAGGCGCTAGGATTGCCCTTCCACATCGAAGCGAAGGGGTCCACATGGGCATGCGCGTGATGTCGCTCGCGGCTCTCGCCGTTCTCGCGTCACCGGCGTTCGGCGCCGACGAGGCGCGCCCTTCGGTCGTGCACTGTGGGCATCTGGTCGACACGCCGGCCGGCAAGCTGCTCGGAGAAACCAGCATCGTCGTCGACGGCAAGCGCATCCGCGAGGTGAAACCGGGTCGCGTCGAGATCGCCGGCGCGACGACGATCGAACTCGGCGATGCGACCTGCATGCCCGGCCTCATCGACAGCCACACGCACCTGACCGGCGAGACGAGCCCGACCGGCTACACCGACCAGTTCCGCTGGAATGTCGCCGACTACGCGATCCGCTCGACCGTCTACGCGCGGCGCACGCTCGAGGCCGGCTTCACGACCGTGCGCAACCTCGGCGACAACGACGGCGAGTCGGTCGCGCTGCGCAATGCGATCAACGCCGGGATCGTGCCCGGGCCGCGCATCTTCACCGCGGGCGTCGCGATCGGCTCGACCGGCGGTCACGCCGACGGCACCGACGGTTACCGCAAGGACCTCGCCGGCGACCCTGGTGCGAAGCAGGGCATCATCAACGGCGTCGACGACGCCTGGAAGGCCGTTCGCCAGCACTACAAGGACGGCGACGATCTCATCAAGATCATGCCGTCGGGCGGCGTGCTCGACGAGGGCAGCAGCGTCGACAACGCGCAGATGACGCTCGAGGAAGTGAAGGCGGTCGTCGCCGCCGCGCACGACTACGGCTTCACCGTCGCCGCGCACGCGCACGGCGCCGAGGGCATCCGCCGCGCGATCGTCGGTGGCGTCGACTCGATCGAGCACGGCACCTTCATGGACGATGCCGATATCAAACTCATGAAGGAACACGGCACCTGGTACGTGCCGACGATCATCGCGGGCAAGTACGTCGAGGAGAAGGCGAACGTGCCCGGCTACTACCCGGCGCAGATCGCCGCGAAGGCGAAGCAGGTCGGCCCGCTGATCCAGCAGACCGCGGCGCGTGCGTACAAGGCCGGCGTGAAGATCGCGTTCGGCACCGACGCGGCGGTCTATCCGCACGGACAGAACGCGAAGGAATTCCAGTACATGGTCGAGGCCGGCATGCCGGCGATGTTCGTGCTGCAGGCAGCGACGACGCATGCGGCCGAACTGCTGCACAAAACGAAGGACCTCGGCAGCGTCGAGGCCGGCAAGATCGCCGACGTGATCGCCGTCGCCGGCAACCCACTCGAAGACATCACGCGGATGCAGAAAGTCGCGTTCGTGATGAAGGAGGGGGAGGTGTACAAGGGCGGTGCGAATGCGCCGGGGCGCTGAGGGGCGCAGGCGCTGGGGTGGGGACAAAGGGCTGAGGGCTGAAAGGCGGTACCCGCTCCGGAACTGCCTTCCCGCGCGCAACGCGGCGCGAGCTTCTTTTCAGCCCTGGGCCCTCTCAGCCCTCAGCCCTTTCTTCGCCTTTCCACTGGAATACCTCCTCGACCCGCGCCCCCAGCGCGTGCGCGATGCGGAACGCCAGTTCCAGCGAGGGCGCGTAGCGTCCCGCTTCGAGTGCGATCACCGTCTGGCGCGTGACGCCGCAGGCGTCGGCGAGCGCCTGCTGGGTCATCTCGCCGCGCTCGAAACGCCGGCGGCGGATCGTGTTGGAGACCTGGGTGCCGTTGCCCATCGCGATCAGTGCCGGTCGCGCCAGTAGCCGAGGCCGACGACGAGATACTCGAACGCGCACGAAACGATCAGCGCGACGACGAGCAGGTGGCCGAGCAGCGGCGGTACCGCCCAATCGAGCCGTTCCGACGGAGAGAACGACAGCAGAAGCGCGTAGCCGACGAGGATCACGACGAGCGCGAGGCGCGCCGCGCCCGCGCCGCGCGCTTCGATCTCGCGATCACGCTCGTCCCGTTGCACGCCGCGGCGCCAGCGCGCATCGAGTACTCGCGCGAGGATCGCCCAGGCGATGAGCAGCATGACGATGTTGCGGCCGATGCGGTTCGCGTCCGGGTTGTGCCACAGCGGCGGCCCGTGGAACACCGGCGCATGCACGATCGCGTACGCGGCGATCACGAGCGTGAAGGCGAGGCCTAGCCAGGCGCGCCATTCGCCGGGCGACATCGCAACGCCGATCCCGCCGTCGGGAAGCCGCGAGATCGCATAGAGCGAACCCCAACCGGCCGTCATGAGCAGGAACACACCCGCGTTGCCGGTGTCGACACCGAGCACGCGCACGGGACCTGCGAGCAGCAGCCAGGTCGCGAATGCGGCCACGACGGCGAGACCGACGAACCCGAGGCGAGGCAGCGACATGCGTCATCTCCAGCAGACATAATGTAACGCATACATTACATTTACCGAGGGCGATGTCAAGTATTTTTGACATCGTCTTGCGAATCGCGACCGCTGGCACAATCTGCGACCGACCCGATCCAGGAGCCACCGAATGTCCGCGACCCCGCCCTCCCCCTACGTGTTCGACGCGACCGAAGCGAACTTCCAGACCGAAGTGCTCGACGCGTCGTTCGACCAGCCGATCCTGGTCGACCTGTGGGCGACGTGGTGCGGGCCGTGCAAGGTGCTCGGCCCGCTGCTCGAAAAGGTTGTCGGCGAGTTCAATGGTGCGGTGCGCCTCGCCAAGATCGATTGCGACAAGGAGCAGGCGCTCGCCGCGTCGTTCGGCGTGCGCAGCATCCCGACCGTCGTGCTGATCCGCGAAGGCCAGCTCGCCGACGCGTTCACCGGCGCGCTGCCCGAAGGCGCGATCCGCGAATTCCTCGCGCGCCACGTGCAGCCGAACGAAGCCGTGCCCGAGGACGGCGCCGCTCCCGTGCGGGACGAAACACCCGAGCAGGCGATCGCGCGCATCCAGCAGGCGATCGCGGCCGAGCCCGACAAGGCCGAACTCAAGCTCGAACTCGCCCTCGCGCAGATGCAGGCCGGCAATGCCGCGGCGGCGGAAGCGGAACTCGACAGCCTGCCCGCCAACCTCGCCAACGACGATCGCGCCCGGCGGCTGCGCGGCCAGCTCGATTTCGCGCGCTCGCTCGAAGGCGCCCCGGGCGCGGCCGAACTGCGCGCACGCATCGAGCGCGACCCGAGCGATCATGCCGCGCGCGACCTGCTCGGCGTGCGCCTGCTCATCGACGGCGAAGCGGCCGCCGGGCTCGACCAGTTCCTCGCGATCCTCCAGGCCGATCGCACGTGGAACGAGGGCCAGGCGAAGAAGCGCCTGATCGCCGCATTCAACGTGCTCGACGACGCCGAACTCGTCGGTAGCTACCGCCGCCGCATGTCGTCTCTCTTGTTCTGACGCATCGCCGGCGGGGCGGTACGCGCATGGCGCGTGTCGCCGACGCCCGCGCCGGAGCATCGCGACCGAAGTCGCCCCCCCTCGGAAGCCTCGCTTGCATGCGAAGGGGCTCCATCCGTTCGCCCGAGCGCAGGCCGCAGGCCGGAGTCGAAGGGGCGTCGTCTTCGGCCCTCAGCCCTCGCACCTCACCCACCCTCTCCTGCACCAACGCCCGGTATTCCCGTGGCGCAAACCCCGTCCCCGAGCAACCTCGTCGTCGCGACGAGCGGTGGCAGCGGCGATGCCGACCTGTTCGTCATGGCCGGCGACTGGCCGAGCAGCAGCGACTGCGACGTCGCCTCCACCCTGCCCGGCAATGACGATAGCGTGAGTGTCGCCGCGCCGGCGAGGGGCTGGTACTACATCGCGCTGCTGGCGACGCAGCCGTTCAGCGGCGTCGTGCTGCGGGCGCAGTACGACACGCACTGAACGGACGTACGGGAGTCCGCCAGCAGCTGGATCCGGGCGTTCACCGGGATGACGAAGAAGGAGTGAACGCGACGCGCATCGCATGGCGCGCCGCGAGGGGGCGGACACCCGAGCTACACGGGCAAGCGCCGCAGCATCACGCGCAGCAGCAGGCCGATCGCAATGAACAGGACGGCCGCACTTGCCGCGAGCGACGCGTGGATGCCGATGCTCGCGCCGACGAGCCCGACCGTGACGCCGCTGAAGGTGCGCATGCCGAGGCCGAACATCGTGAACACGCCGATCGCGCGACCGCGCATCTCCGGCGGCGCATCCAGCTGCACGAGCGTCTGCGCCATCGCGTTGAACGACAGTTCGACGAACCCCGCGACGAACAGCAGCGGGATCGCCAGCATGTAACTGCGTGTGAGCGCGAAGCCGCCGAGGGCGAGGCACCACGCCATCGCGAGCAGGCAGGCGGTACGTGCGCGCGGCTGCAACAGGCTGCGGCTTTCGAGCACGATGCCGGCGGTGAGCGCACCGGCGGCGTCGGCGCCGAGCAGCAGGCTGTAGTAGAAGTCCGCCTTCGCCTGGCCGAGATCGTGCGCGAAACCGGGCATCTGCGCCTGGTAGGCATTGCCGACGAACAGCGAGGCGAGGCCGGCCAGCAGGGTCATCGCGAGGATCACGCGACGGTGCGATATCTCGCGCATCGCACGGCCGATGTCGCCGAGCGTGCGCACCGCGCGCGTCGCGAC
>NZ_JBQCFP010000025.1:0-8350 GCF_051958935.1 Dokdonella sp.
GCGACCTGCTTCGTGCAGCTCGCGCTCGTGCGCGAGGCGCAGCACGCAGCGACCGGCGACGAGCGCGCACTGCTCGAGCGCGCGCTCGCCGTGCAGGAAGCGCAGCTCGGCAAGGACGATGCCGATGCGATCGCGACGCGCAAGCTGCTGGCGCGCCGCTCCGATTCCCGCTGATCCTTATCCAGAAGCGACGCCGCCACACAAACATGGCGCATACACGCCTTGGGCGCAGGCCGCCAGGCCGGAGTCCGCCCGCTAAGCGGGCTGCGCTCAGCGCGAACGGAGCGGTGGGGTGCGCCTGCCGCTGACGACCGTTGCCCCGACCATTCGCGCGCAATGCGCTTCGCCCCCACTGACGGGCGCGCCGGCGCGCCCTCCCCGGCCCGCCCGCGCTTCGCGATTGCCGCTTTTGCCGCGCGCTTGCGTAACTGCCTGCGACGGTCGCGATGCGCGCATGGAGCGCGCCCGCGCGGACCGCCCCGATCCCGAGGAGTGCCCATGTTCCGCCCGATCATCACCGCCGCCCTGCTGCTCGGCGCCAGCCTCTGCACCGCCCGAGACGGCGACCTCGACCTGCGCTTCGACGGTGACGGCAAGCGCACGGTCGCGTTCGACCTGTCGACGAGTCGATTCGACCGAGCCGTCGCGACCTTCGTCGACGCGGCCGGCCGCTACACCGTGGTCGGCTATGCGGACTACGGCCATGTCGCGTTCGCCCGCCTGCGGCCGAACGGCGGCATCGATGCGAGTTTCGGCAGCGGCGGTTACCTCACTCGGCCCCTGCCCGCCAATGCGATCGTGACCGTCGCGGCGACCGACTTCATGGGCCGCATCATCGTCGGCGGCCAGGCGATGAACCCGCTCGACAACGATCCGTTCGTCTGCCGCTACGCACCCGACGGCACGCCGGACACGCAGGTCGGTCCCGATGGATGCCGCGTGGTGCCGGTCGACTACGCGGTCGACGGCGAAGACAGCGTCAGCGCGATCGCGATCTCCGAAAGCGGCTACATCTATCTTGCCGGATCGGCGCAGCGCAACGATCCGGGCGACTACGACTTCTTCGTGATGCGCCTGCGCGAAACCGATGCCGCGCCCGACAGCGGGTTCGGCGGCGGCGACGGTATCCAGACGATCGCCTTCGACCTCGACGGAAACCATGCGGGGGGCGATGACGATGGCGCGACGGCCCTGCTGCTCGCCGGGTCCTCGCTCTACGTCGGCGGCTACGCCTACACGAGCGTGTTCTCCAGTCACGATTTCGCGATCGCGAAGATCGGCGCCGGCAGCGGCAACCTCGACCCCACGTTCTGCACGAACGCGAGTGCCTGCACCGGCAGCGAGGCCTACCAGGGCAAGCGCACGATCAGCTTCACGCAGGCGCCGGCGCGCTTCGACGAACAGGTGCGCGGCCTCGCATTCGATCGCAATGGCTACCTCGTCATGGCCGGCACCGCGGCGGACACTACCGGCGCCGACCTCATCCTCACGCGCCTGCAGGCGGACGGTGCATTCGCACCGCAGGCGTTCGGCAACGAAGGCAATCATGTACGCGAATCGCTGCTCGCGGACCTCGACGTCGGGGGCCTCGTCGTCGATGCCACCACCAATCGCATCCTCGTTTCGGGCTCGACTGCGAACACACCCGGCGCGACCGATCCCGATCGCCTCCTGTGGGTCGGACGCTTCCTTGCCGACGGCAGCGAGGACATGGCTTTCGCGACCGTCGGGGTGAACCCGAGCTGGGTCAAGGCGGTCGCGTTCGAACATCACGACGATGCGCAACCGACCGACAATATCGGCGGCTCATTGCTGATCGACCGCGGGCGCATTCTGCTCACCGGTTCGCGCCTGTGGCAGCGCGACGCGGGGAGCGGCCTGAATGACTACGACTTCGCGCTCGCACGCTTCGAGGGCGACGCGATCTTCATCGATGGCCTCGATGGCTATTGATGCCGGCGAGGCGCGTACCGCGATCGACGCATGCCGGCGCCCGCACGAACCAGGGTGGCTGCCCGCTCGCGGGCAGCCCTGCGGCGGCCGGAGTGACTGACGGGCGAATGCGCACCGCCCGCGCGCACCGGCTCATCCACGCGTGCCGCCTCACGCAGGCAGCACGCGCACGATGTAGCCCTTGAGGTAGTCGGTCTCGGGAATCGCCGGGTGCACCGGGTGGTCGGGGCCTTGCTGCAGCGACACGAGCATCTGCACCTGGCGGTCGAGGTGGCGCGCGCCCTGCTGCACGCCGTCGAGCAGCGCCTGCCGCGGCATGTGGTGCGAGCACGAACAGGTGACGAGGATGCCGTCGCGCGCGAGCACCTGCATGCCGAGTTCGTTGAGGCGACGGTAAGCGAGGCTGCCCTCCTTGAAGTCCTTGCGGCGCTTGATGAATGCGGGCGGGTCGAGGATCACGACGTCGTAGCGTTCGCGCGCTTCGCGCAAGGCCTTGAGGTGTTCGAACGCATCGGCGCGCAGCGCGTTCACGCGATTGGCGAGGCCGTTGCGCTCGATGTTCCGCACCGTCGCCTCCACCGCGCTGGCGGAAGCGTCGACGCAATCGACCTCGCGCGCGCCGTAAGCGGCGGCGCGGATGCCCCAGCCGCCGAGGTAGCTGAACATGTCGAGCACGCGCTTGCCGGTCACGAAGCGCGCGAGCTCGTCGCGGTTCTCGCGCTGGTCGTAGAACCAGCCGGTCTTCTGTCCACCGACGGGGTCGACGCCGAACACGAGGCCGCCTTCCTTCGCGACGACTTCGCCGCCTCTGCCGGGCGCGGCGTACTCGCCGTAGCCGATGTCGGCATATTCGGGCAACTGCTCCATCGCGCGGATGCCGGCGTCGTTCTTCCACCAGAGCTGGCGCGGGGCGAGCACCTTGACGACGGCGTCGGTGATCGCGTCCTTCTGCCGTTCCATGCCGGCGGTGGCGATCTGGCCGACGACGACGTCGCCGAAGCGGTCGAGCACGAGGCCCGGCAGGCCGTCGCTTTCGCCGTAGACGAGCCGATAGTAGGGCTCGGCATAGAGCTGCTCGCGCAACGCCAGCGCGATGTTCAGGCGATGCACGATCAGCGAACGATCGAACGGATGGGCGAGGCCGCGCACGACGAGGCGCGCGGCGATCAGCGAATTCGGATTGACGTAGCCGATGCCGATCGGCTTGCCGCGATGGTCGACGATCGCGGCGATGTCGCCGGGCGCGAACGCACCGAGCGGCGAGCGGGCGACGTCGATCTCGTTCGAGAACACCCACAGATGCCCCGCGCGCAGGCGCGCATCCTCGCCGCGCTTGAGGTAGAGGGCGGGATACTCGATCGGCTCGGACACGGCGGGACCTTGGGGACGCGGAATTCCGCACGGTAGCGCGCCGGTGCCGGCGCCACAACTCGGCACGGCGCGATGCCGCAGCATCACCCGAGCCACGACGCATCCCAGAACGGGTACTCGCCGACGCGCCGGCACACGCCCCTGCGTACCGATTCGCGCACGATGTCGCGCGCGATCGCGGCACAGTCCTCGTCCGGTCGCACCGCGCGTTCGTGGTAGCCGCGCGCCCACACGGCGCCGCTGCGCCCGGCGGCGAGATTGACCGATCCGGCGGCGACCGCCTTCAGCCGCGCAACGAGGATCGGCAGCGAGTCCAGCCCGACGAGGCGCACGAGCCCGTGCCATCGATCCGGCAGCAAGGTCCAGCACAGGAGCTGCGATGCGCGCCAGACGCGCGCCTCGCCGAATGCGCGCGCAGCTGCGCAGGCGAGCATCCAGTCGTCGAAGGTGCGCGCCTGCTCGGCGGTGCCGAAATCGATGCGGTAGATGCGGCCCTCGCCGATCGCCTCGCATAAACGATGGGTTCGCACGGCTTCGCTGCAGGTCGGAGTGTCCACGTGGCGATCCTCGCAAGCACGCACGCATGCGGCGATCGGCGTCGCCTGCGCGCGCCCGTACGAAATGGCGGCGCCGTGCGTGCGCCCTCGTCCAGCGCACGGCGTAGACTCGGCGCATGAGCAACCGACTCGCCCTCGAAACGAGCCCGTACCTGCGCCAGCACGCGGACAATCCGGTCGACTGGTGGCCGTGGTGCGACGAAGCGCTCGCGACCGCGAGGCGCGAACGCAAGCCGATCCTGCTGTCGATCGGCTACGCCGCCTGCCACTGGTGCCACGTGATGGCGCACGAGAGCTTCGAGGACGAGGCGACCGCGACGCTCATGAACGCCCTGTACGTGAACATCAAGGTCGACCGCGAGGAGCGTCCCGACATCGACAAGGTGTACCAGCTCGCGCACCAGGCGCTCGCGCGGCGCGGCGGCGGCTGGCCGCTGACGATGTTCCTCACCGCCGACGACCTCGTGCCGTTCTACGCTGGCACCTACTTCCCGACCACGCCGCGCTACGGCATGCCCGCCTTCACGCAGGTGCTGCGCGCCGTGCGCGCCTGGCACGACGACAAGCCGCACGAGCTGCGCGCGCAGAACGATGCGCTCGCGCACTTCCTCAACGAGTACGGGCACGACGCGGCCCATGCGGGCGTGCTCGACGATGCGCCATTGCGGGGCGCGCTCGCGCGCATCGCGCGGGGTTTCGACCCGGACAACGGCGGCCACCTCGGCGGACCGAAGTTCCCGCACGCCACGGAGATCACCTGGCTGCTCTCGCAGGGCGGCGAGGCACGCGCAATGGCACGCCGCACGCTCGCCTGCATGGCCGACCGTGGCCTCGCCGACCACCTCGGCGGCGGCTTCTTCCGCTACTGCGTCGACGATCGCTGGGAAATCCCGCATTTCGAAAAGATGCTCTACGACAACGCGCAGCTGCTGCCGCAGTACGCGTGCGCGGCGCGCCTGTTCGGCGAACCTGGGTTCGCGCAGACGGCCGAAGCGTGCGCGCACTGGCTCGAACGCGAGCTGCAGGCGCCCATGGGCGGCTTCATGAGTTCGTACGATGCCGATTCCGAGGGCGAGGAAGGGCGCTACTACGTGTGGCAGCGCGACGAGGTGCGTGCCCTGCTCTCCGACGACGAATTCGCGCTGGTCGAGCCGCTGTACGGACTCGACCAGCCGGCGAACTTCGAAGGCCATGCTTGGCATCTCGTCGTGAAGCGCCCGCTCGACGCGCTCGCGGCGACGCTCGGCATCGGCGTCGACGAGGCGGCCGCGCGGCGCGCGAGCGCCGAAGCGAAGCTGCTCACCGTGCGCGAACGCCGCGTGCGCCCTGGGCTCGACGACAAGATCCTCACCGCGTGGAACGCGCTCGCGATCGCCGGCGCCGCACGCGCGGCGCGCGCCATGGCCGCATCGCCGCTGCTCGCCGCCACCGAGCGCGCACTCGACTTCCTGCGCGCGAACGTGTGGATCGACGGCCGCCTGTACGCATGCCACGCCGGCGGGCGCGCGCGCTTTCCCGCGTATCTCGACGACCATGCATTCCTGCTCGACGCGCTGCTCGCGATGCTGCAGGTACGCTGGCGCGCACGTGACCTCGCCTGGGCGATCGAACTCGCCGATGCGCTGCTCGAACGGTTCGAGGATCGCGCGAATGGCGGCTTCTGGTTCACCGCGCACGACGCGGAGCCGCTGCCGCAACGGCCCAAGCCGTTCGTTGACGAGTCGCTGCCCGCCGGCAACGGCGTCGCCGCGCGCGCGCTGCTCGCGCTCGGCCACCTCGTCGGCGAGTCGCGCTGGCTCGATGCAGCCGAGCGCTGCCTGCGTGCGGCATGGCCCATGCTCACCGAATCGCCGCAGGCGTGCTGCAGCCTGCTGCTCGCACTCGGCGATGCGCTCGAAGCGCGGACGATCCTCGTGCTGCGCGCCGACGATGACGAAGCGCAGCGCTGGGAGGCCGCGATCGCGCATGCGGACGCGGCCGGCATCGATCGATGGCGCATCCCGTCCGGCGCGAAACTGCCGGGCACGCTCGGCGCGCAGACCCATTCTTCGGGCGGCGTCGCCTATCTCTGCAAGGGATCGGCCTGCCTGCCACCGATCGACGCGCCGGCCGAGCTCATCGCCCGGCTCGCCTGAGCCGCGCTGCGGGGCCGGCTGCCCGCGCTGCACTGCAGCACACTGAACCGTGACCCGCGCCTCAAGACGGATACATATCCGCTTTGAGACGGATGTCGCATGGTGCTATGGTCCGATCGTTCTATGTCGAAGGCCGACAGAAGACCGGTACCCGGATCCGGGCCAACCCGGAATCTTTCGCAGAACACGCCTTCCCGCGCCGCCAAGAGAGGGGCGACGCAACGAAGAGGACGCGACCGGGGTGCAACGGAGCTTGCGACGGTGCTGCGGTACGCCGCGGCGTTGCCCAATCGTCCTTGATGGGGAGATCACATCGTGAACTTCGAACTCGCTCCACGTCGCGGCCTGCTCGCCGCGGCGCTCGTGGCGCTCGGCGGCCTCGCGCCGTCCGCGGCATCGGCGTCCTCGTATACGCGCCTGCCGCCCGAATTCCAGCCGAGCTCGGTCGTCAATGCACGCGGCCAGACGATCGTCTACGGCACCTCCTACCAGAGCGACACCTCGTTGCCGCTCTATTACCTGCCGGAATGGAACGGCTCGGTCAGCGATCGGTCCAACGACGAGCGCGAAGCGGCCGAGAACTGGCGCATCCCGGGTCGCCATGTGGACGGCAAGGATCCGATCGTGCAGAACATCGGCAACCTGACCGATGCCGCGATGCCCGCGCCGATCCTCAGCTTCGACGGCATGGGCGTCGGCTCCTGCGGCTGCGCGCCGCCCGACACCAACGGTGAAGTCGGCCGCACGCAGTACGTGCAGATGACCAACGCGGGCTACCAGGTATTCGACAAGGCCACCGGCGCATCGCTGCTCGGTCCGCGCGCGACATCGTCGATCTGGGCCGGCTTCGGCGGCGTGTGCGAAACCTCCGGCCACGGCGACCCGATCGTGTTGTACGACCAGATCGCCGACCGCTGGGTCATCACGCAGTTCGCCGGCGGCAGCACGATCACCGATGAATGCATCGCGGTGTCGACGAGCTCCGATGCGACCGGCAGCTACAAGCGCTACGGCTATCACCTCGGTTCGGAGTTCTACGACTATCCGCACCTCGGCGTGTGGCCCGACGGCTACTACATGTCGATGAACGTATTCAACTCCTCCGGCACCGCCTACCTCCGGCCGCAGCCGTTCGCGTTCGACCGCGCGGCGATGATCGCGGGCGCGACCAGTGCCGCCTACGTGACGACGACCTCGCTCGGCTCGGGCAACGCACCGCTGATGCCCGCCGATCTGGACGGGGCGACCTTGCCGCCGACCGGCGCGCCCGGCGTGTTCGTCGAGTATCCGGACACCAATACTTACAAGACCTATCGCTTCCACGCCGACTACGTGACGCCGTCGAACACGACCTTCACGCTCGCCGGCAGCCCGTCCGCGGCCGCGTTCACGCAGCCGTGCGGCAGCAATGCGAAGTGCGTGCCGACTGCCGCCGGCTCGTCGAACTACCTCAACGGCCTCGACGACCGCCTGATGTTCCGCCTCGCCTACCGCAACTTCGGCGATCACGAATCGCTGGTCGGGAACTACACGGTCAAGGCGAACAATATCGCCGGCATCCGCTGGTTCGAACTGCGCAACGCGACGTCTGGCACGCCGACCAAGTTCCAGGAGAGCACCTATCAGCCCGATACGACGTGGCGCTGGATGGGCAGCGCGGCGATGGATCGCCAGGGCAACCTCGCGCTGGCCTACTCCGCCTCGAGCAGCTCGATCAATCCGCAGATCCGCTACGCCGGTCGCCTCGCGGGCGACACGCTGAACACGATCACGCAGACCGAGACGCACCTGTTCGACGGCGGTGGCAGCCAGACCGGCTCGGGCAACCGCTGGGGCGACTACAGCGACCTCACGATCGATCCGGTCGACGACTGCACGTTCTGGTACACGCAGGAGTATTACGCGTCGAACAGCAGCTTCAACTGGCGCACCCGCATCGGCAGCTTCAAGTTCGCCGGTTGCGGTGGCGGTGGCGGCAACGTTCCGCCGGTCGCGAACTTCGGCGTGACGACCAGCGGCCTCACCGCGAACTTCACCGACAGCTCGACCGACAGCGACGGCACGATCGCCTCGCGCGCGTGGAACTTCGGCGACGGCGGCACCTCGACCGCGACGAACCCGAGCCACACCTATGCGAGCGCGGGCACCTACAGCGTGTCGCTCACGGTCACCGACAACGGCGGCGCGACCAAAACGAAGACGACCTCCGTGTCGGTCAGCTCGCCGACCAACACGCCGCCGGTCGCGAACTTCAGCTTCACGACGAGCGGCCTCACCGCGAACTTCACCGACAGCTCCACCGACAGCGACGGCACGATCGCCTCGCGTTCGTGG
>NZ_JBQCFP010000026.1:0-19829 GCF_051958935.1 Dokdonella sp.
TTCGCGCGTACCGCCCTACAGCCAGGCCGTGGCCGCCTCGCGCCCCGTGGCAGGGTCATCAGCCGCGACGCGGTGCGGCGCTTCGCGTTCCGCTGGCCCGCGCGATTACCGCGTTGGCGAAGCGCGCAGCCGAGCCGGGCGCGTGCGCGAAGAACAGCGAGGGTTCGGCGAGCTCGAGTTCGAGCAGTCGCGGCGCGCCGTCGGCGTCGTGGATGAGGTCGACGCGTGCATAGAGCAGCGGATCGTTGGGCAGCAATGCCTGCACGGCCGCGAGCGTTGCCGTCGCGAGCGCGCGTTCGGCATCGCCCGGCGCGCGCGGCGTGATGTCTTCGGCCGCGAACAGCGCATCGGTCGGGCCGTCGCCACGGCGCAGCAGCGGACCCTTGCGGATCGCATGGCTGTAGACGCCCTCGAAATGGACGAGCGCGGTTTCACCGTGCGCGTCGACGCGTTCGAGGTAGGGCTGCAGCAGCACGCTGCGGCGTGCATCGAGCAGGCGCGCGACGTGCTTGAGCGCGGCGTCGCGGTTCGTGCGCGCATGGCGCTGCGCGTCGCGCGAGCCCGCGCCGACGGCAGGCTTGACCACGAACTCCGCCGCATCGGTACCTGCAAGGAACGCATCGAGCGCGGCCGCCGCCTCGGCATCGGGCTCGACGAACGTGCTCGGCACGATCGCGATTCCTGCGCGTTCGAGTTCGGCGAGGTAATGCTTGTCGGTGTTCCAGCGCAGTACCGCGAGCGGATTGCACAGCTCGGTGCACGCGGCGACGCGGGTCGCCCAGTCGAGGAACTCGGGCAGGCGCTCGGCGTAGTCCCAGGTCGAGCGCAGCAGGGCCAGGTCGAAGCGGCCCCAGTCGACCGCGGCGTCGTCCCAGTCGACGATGACGACGTCCGCGCCGGCGCCGCGCAGTGCCTCGTCCAGCGGCGGGAGGTCCTCGTCGAGCGGGCGGGCGGCGGCGGCGGAGACGAGGGCGATCAGTGGCGCGGGCATGGCGTTCCGGCGGCGGGGGCGAAGCCCCGAGGATAGCGGGTACCGCCACGCGCCCGCACCGCAACGTGCCGGCGCGCCCGCGGCGTGCGAGGATACGCGCGCGCCAGGGGGCGCTCAGGGGAGGGCGCCGCAGCGCGGCGCCGTGCGCATGCGCCTTCGACTCACGTTCAACCTGATCCTCATCGCGGTCTTCGTGATCGGCATCGTCGCCGCGGGCTGGCACTACCACTCGCAGCTGCAGCGCGGTGCGATGGAAGAGGTGCGGCACAACTCGCAGGTGCTGATGGAAACGGCGCTCGCGATCCGCAGCTACACGACCGACCAGATCAAGCCGCATCTCGATCCGCTCAATGCCGAACGCTTCCTGCCGCAGACGGTGCCCGCGTTCGCCGCGACAGAGACACTCCATCGACTTTCCGACCGCTACCCGGGCTACGTCTACAAGGAGTCGGTGCTCAACCCGACCAACCCGCGCGATCGCGCGAGCGACTGGGAGCGCTCGCTGATCGAGCAGTTCCGCGCCGATGCGGGCTTGGGCGAACTCAGCGGGATCCACGGCGAGGGCGTCGAGCAGTCGATGTACGTCGCGCGGCCGATCACGATCAAGCAGGGCGCGTGCCTCGCCTGCCACAGCACGCCTGAAGCGGCGCCGGCGACGATGCGCGCGGTGTACGGCGATGCGAACGGCTTCGGCTGGAAGCAGGACGAGACGGTCGGCATGCAGCTCGTGCGCGTGCCGGTGCTGTATCCGCTCGAGAAGGCGCGGCGCGCGTTCAACACCTTCATGCTGTCGCTCCTGGCCGTGTTCGCGCTGATGTTCGCCGGCCTCAACCTCGCGCTCGAGCGGCTCGTGATCGTGCCGATGGCGCGCGTGAATCGCCGCCTCGAGGAACTCGCGACGAAGGACTTCCTCACCGACCTCGTCAACCGGCGCCGCTTCTTCGAGCGGCTAGAAGCGGACATGGCCGAGGCACGCATCAAGCACCTCGGCCTTTCGGTGATCATCTTCGACCTCGACTTCTTCAAGCGCATCAACGACACGTTCGGTCATGACAGTGGCGATTCGGTGCTGCGCCATACCGCGCTGCGCGTGCGCGAGCTCTTGCGCAGCTCCGATTGCGCGGCGCGCTTCGGCGGCGAGGAGTTCATCATCCTGCTGCGCGAGACGCGCATCGACGCGGCGATGGCGATCGCCGAAGCCGTGCGCGGCAAGATCGCGGGCGCGCCGTACGAGGTCGTCGGCGCGGTCAGCGCGAGCTTCGGCGTCGCCGAGTGGAACCATCGCGAGGACGCGCGCGAACTCATCAACCGCGCGGACAAGGCGCTCTACCAGGCCAAGCAGGAAGGTCGCAACCGCGTCGTGCGCGCGTCGGAAACCTGAGCGCGGCGCGGCGTGCTCAGTCGAAGCCGTCGTCGAAAATGAGGTCGACGACGACCTCGACCGCGCCGATGTCGCAACCCGCACCTTGCGGGCGCGCGAAGCCGCGCTGGTCGCGCGGCTGCGTGCAGTCCTGCGCCGCGATCATGTCGATGGCCGCGCTGCCCGGCCCTGGCACCATCGTCGGCGTGGGACCGCCGTTGTCCTGCAATGGCCCGAGCGCGTCGCTCGCGCTCGAGACGAGGTTGCCGCTGCCGGTCCATGTCACGCCGGCGGCGATGTCCGAGCCGGAGGACGCGCTGTTGCCCGAGACGATCGTCTGGACGATCGTCGCGTTGCCGCTGCCGCCGATGCCGCCGCCCGTCGTGTTGGCATGGTTGACCGACAGCGTCGCGTGGTCGAGCTGCAGCGTCGCGGTGGAGGCG
Organism: Dokdonella sp.; assembly: GCF_051958935.1. Classification (GTDB taxonomy): domain Bacteria; phylum Pseudomonadota; class Gammaproteobacteria; order Xanthomonadales; family Rhodanobacteraceae; genus Dokdonella_A. Next base: position 2,795 of record NZ_JBQCFP010000026.1, read on the forward strand.
AGGTAGAGGCCGGCGCCGCTGCGATTGCAGTTGTTGCCGGCGATCGTGCTGTTGGTCGCCTCCAATGTTCCATCCACTCTCGCGCCGCCGCCGTAGTAGCGCGCGGAATTGCCGGCCAGCGTACTGCCGACGAGCGTCGTCGTGCCGCCGGCCACGTGCAGGCCACCGCCGTGGTAGTAGGCCTCGTTGCCACTGATGACGCTGCGCGTCACCGTCGTGATCCCGCCGGACTGGATGCCGCCGCCGAGCTTGGCGATGTTGCCCGTGATCGTGCTGTCGACGACGTCGAGCGTGCCGTCGGTGCGGATGCCGCCACCGGCGCCGACCGGCCACACGCTGTTGTTGCTGATCGTGCTCGCGGTGATCGTGACGTGGCCGGTGTGCGAATAGAGCCCGCCGCCGGCGTAGGCGATGTTCGCATCGAGCGTGCTGCGGATGAGCGTCACGGTGCCGGTCGACGAGGCGATGCCACCGCCGAGGTTGTCCGCATGGCCGAGGGTGACCGAGCTGTCGACGAGCGCGAGGTCGGCCGCGGCCATGCAGATGCCGCCGCCGTCGGCGCGACCGTCGCAGACGCTGCCGCGCGCGAAGCCGTTGCGCAGCGTGAGTCCCTTCAAGGTGAGCGAACCACCCGCGGGTGCAATGTCGCGAAGGATGCCGAACGTCGCCAGGGCGCTGCCCGGCCGCTGGATCACCACGCCCTCGGGGAACTGGTCCGGGCCGCCGCCGCGCCATGCGCTGCCGTCGATCACGAGATGCATGGCGCCGACGACGAGCGTGCCACCGACGCTGCCGCTCGCATCCGCCGAGTCGGCGAGCGCGATCGCGCCGGGCGTCGGCGCGCCGATGATCGCGGACGCCGCGAACGTGATCGTGTCGCCACTGCCGAACGCGCCGCCGGTGTTGCCGCACGCGCCCTTCAATGTGCCCGTGTTCATCGACAGGACCGCCTGGCGCAGCGTGCAGGTGTTTGCGGCGGCAGGGTCGGAATCGTCGGGGGAAGTCACCTCGATCGTCGCGGCGCTCGCCGGAAGTGCGGCGAGACCGAGCAGCAGCGTGGCCGCGATCGCCTGCTGCAGGTACGTTCGGCGCAGCGACGATCGACGTTGGATGGTACGGGGCAGGGACGGATGCACGCGGATACCTCTCTGGATGGCGCGGTCGACACCGATGGGGCGCGGTGCGTCTCCCCTATACGCGGAAGGGTGGGGTAAACCCGCAGGGTTTCGTCATTTCGGCGAGAGTTCGTCGGTCGGGCGATCGCTCGTCACTCCAGCGAAAGTACGATGCGGGGGCATTCCCGGCGAAGGCCGGAATCCAGCTCATTGCCGTCCGGCAGGTCGAAGACGCCGGGTCCGGGATTCGACCGGACGACCGGGTGGGGCGTGCAGCGGCTACCATGGGCCGACCCTGCTCGCGGAAGCCACGAATGCTTCGAGCCGCCGCTGCTCTCGTCGTCATGCCGTTCGCGGTCGCTGCGCCGGCGTACGCGCAGAATCCCGACCCGCTCGACATCCGCGCCTGCACCGCGATCGGCAACGATGCGCAGCGGCTCGCCTGCTACGACCGCGCGACGCATCGCGACGATCGCGAGGCGCAGCGCGCGGCCGATGCGCGCATGCGCAGCAGCGGCGTGTTCGCCCAACCGGACGCGGCCGCGGACGCTGCGGGTCGGGAAGCCGTGCCGCGCGAGTCTTCGCAGCTCGATCGCCGCTGGGAACTCGATCCTGCGAGCAAGCTCGGCACGTTCAACCTGCGCAGCTACCGGCCCGTTTACGTGATGCCGTTCTTCGCGACGAGCAAGCTCAATACGCAGCCACGCAGCCCCAATCCCGACAATACCGTGGGCGAGCGCGCGCACCTGGACAACATCGAGGCGAAGTTCCAGCTGAGCCTCAAGACGAAGGTCGCGCAGGACGTGATCGGCAACGGCGACCTCTGGGTCGGCTACACGCAGTCCTCGCGCTGGCAGGTCTACAACGAGGACGAATCGCGACCGTTCCGCGAAACCGACTACGAACCCGAAGTGCTGCTCGTGTTCGGCACCAACTATCACGCGCTCGGCTGGGACGCACGCCTGTTCGACATCGGCATCAACCACCAGTCGAACGGTCGCAGCGATCCGTACTCGCGCAGCTGGAACCGCATCGTCGCCGACATCGGCCTTGAGCGGGGCGACTGGACGATCGTGCTGCGCCCGTGGTGGCGCATTCCCGAGTCCCGCGGTGACGACAACAACCGCGACATCGAGGACTACGTCGGCCGCGGCGAGGTGCAGCTCGTGCGCAACTGGAACGACCAGACGTTCGGCCTGACCTTGCGCCATTCGCTGCGCGGCGGCGATGCCAACCATGGTTCGGCGCGTTTCAGCTGGAGCGTGCCGCTCGCGGGCAGCCTGCGCGGCTACGTCGAGCTGTTCCACGGCTACGGCGAGAGCCTAATCGACTACAACCACGAGGCGACGTATCTCGGCGTGGGCCTTTCGCTGCTCGATTGGTACTGACCGGGCGCTCGATCGCGGGCGGTGCCCGCGTCGGCGGCGGTGGAAAATGAATTCGTGTCTATAATGCGGCTGCGCGATACGTCGGCCACGTCGACGCCGTGCTCCAGGGTGCTTCTTACAGGGGACAATCATGGATCACAGGAAAGCGGCCTCGCGCCGCGCGCGCGCTGCTGCGTGCGCAACCGCGGTTCTGTCGTTGTGGGCGACGTCGGCGACGTCGTCGACGGACGGCGTCAGCGGATTCGCCATTCGCCAAAGCCTCGTGTCGAACGGCGGCGGCTTCGTCAACGACAGCTGCTACCGGTTGCGCTCGGCGGTCGGCCAGCCCGTGCTCGGCGTCGTGGGCAACGCCGAATTCACGCTCGCGTCGGGATTCCTCGCCGAAACCGCGTCGACCGACGACAAGCTTTTCCGCTCCGGATTCGAAAACAGCACGGGGATCTGCAAATGAATACCTTTCGATCGAATGCTCTTCGCGCGCTCGTTCCGGCGATCGCCCTTGCGCTCGCGCATGTCGCATCCGCGGCGCCGCAGGTGCCGGAGTTCAACTACCAGGGCAAGCTCGAGCAGAACGGCTATCCCGCCAATGGCAACTACGCGTTGACGTTTTCGCTGTGGGATGCGGCGACCGGCGGCAACCAGATCGGCACGACGATCAGCGAACCATCCTGGCCGGTCGTCGACGGCATCTTCTCGATCAATCTCGCGTTCGACGGCGCATTCCAGGGACAGCAGAGCTGGCTCGAGATCAGCATCAACGGCGCGACGCTCGGTCGCCAGCCGATCACCACGGCGCCGATCGCGCAGTTCGCCCTGACCGGCAACGTCGGTCCCGCGGGCCCGACCGGCCCTGCAGGCCCCGCCGGCCCGGCAGGTCCGACCGGCGCGCAGGGCGCGACGGGTGCGACGGGCGCAGCCGGGCCAATTGGCCCGACGGGGGCGCAGGGCGCGACGGGTGAAGCAGGTCCCACGGGTGCGACGGGTGCGACGGGTGCGACGGGTGCGCAGGGCGCTACCGGTGCGCAGGGCCCGGCGGGTGCGACGGGCGAAACAGGTCCGGCGGGTCCGGTCGGCGCGACCGGGCCGCAAGGCGCCACCGGTGCGCCGGGTGCCACCGGTCCGGCGGCAGCCGTGGGTCCGACCGGCGCGCAGGGCCTCCCGGGTGTTGCCGGTCCGACCGGCCCGGCGGGTGCTGCGGGTCCCGCCGGTGCGCAGGGTGCGACCGGCCCGCAAGGTCCCGCTGGCGCGACCGGTGCCACCGGCGCGCAGGGCGCGCAGGGCGCGACGGGTCCGGCAGGCCCCGCGGGTCCGACCGGCCCGGCCGGCAGCGGTAAGTACGCGGTGCGGATCAACGGTACGCTGAGCACCGCGCTGCCGCGGCCGCTGTATCCCGTTAACCTGGCCGGCTACAGCGGCGCGGTCGCGCTGATTTCGCCACAGGGCTACATCATGCAGATCGATGCCGGCGGCACGATCGGTGGTTCGGGTACGGCGACCTATGCGAGCAACAACTGTAGCGGCCCGGCCCTGATCGTGGCGAGCACGATCAACCCGGGAGGCGTCGTGTCGCTCGGGCAGCTCAACAAGCTCTACTACGTGCCGCGCACCGGCGCGACGGTCCTGACCGATCCGATCCCCGGCAGCCGCTCCAACTCGGCCAATACCTGCGTGGCCTACAACACGCAGATCGTCGGGGCCGTGTACTCGGCACCGGAAAACGTGCCGGCCACGACCGGCATCGACCCCGTCGTCGAACCGGTCACGGTGTCCATCGACTTCGTGCCCTGAGGCCTTGCCTGTCCCGCGGCGCCGACACGCGCCGCGGGCGGCTTGCCGGAAATGCGCGGCGCCGCTGATGGCGCCGCGCCGTCGAAGCCGTTCGCAAAGATCGCGTCGAGGTCACCGACTTCGACCGCGCCCGCATCGCACGCGCTGGTCCCATCGCCATCGCCGTCCTGCGGACGCACCGTGCCGCGCTGGTCGGTCGTGGCGCACGACGCGGCGCCACGGTCGATCGCGTTCACGCCGGGCAGGTGCGTGCGGGTGAAACCGCCGTGGTCGGCGAGCGGTCCGAGTCCGGGGTCGACGTCGAGCTGGTCGTCGGCTTGCGCGTCGAATTGGCAGTGCGCGCTGTCGCCGATGAGGTTGCCGCCGCCGACCGAGCGTGCGGCGACACAGTCGTCGGCGATGAAGCCGGGGCCGTTGCCCGCAAGGATCGTGTTGGTGAGTTCGGTGCGGCCAAAGCCGCCGTGGACGTCCTGGATGCCGCCGACATTGGTGATCGAGCCGGATGCATGGTTGCCGGTGATCGTCGAGTCGACGACCACGAGGCGCGTTCCGTCGTCGTTGAGGATCGCGCCGGGGTTGCCTGCATTGCCGCTGATCGTCACGTTGTCGAGTTGCACGACGCCGCCCTGGCCGAGGTGCATCGCGCCCGCGACGCGTGCGGCGTTGTTCGCGACGAGCGTGCGACGCAGCGTGGCGGACGCGCCGCCGTGGAGGAGCAACGCGCCGGCGACGTCGGCGCGGTTGTCGCTGATCTCGCTGTCCTCGAGCACGAGGCAACTGCCTGCGCCGTCGGTCGCGATGCCGCCCGCCCAGGCCGAGCCTCCGCCGACCGGTGCGGGATCGGTATTGCCGATCACGCGTATGTGGTCGCCGACGAGGCAACCGGTGTTGTCGATACCCGCGGCGCCCGCGAACGTCGTGAGATGGTTGTCGCGTACATCGACGTGCGCGAGTTCGATGGTCGCGCCCGCGCCGATGCGTAGTCCTGCGCCTTGCCGGTCCAGCGGCGGCTGGGATTCCAGGGTGAGTGCGCCATTGCGCAGCGTGAGTCCCCTGATGCGCACGTGCCGCGAGCCGGTGGCGGGGCGCACGTCCAGCACGCGATCGAGCGCGCCGGCATCGACGATCGTCGCATCGGCCCCCGCGCCCTGCAGCACGAGGTCGTCGTCGACATCGAGGTCGCCGCTCGCCGATGCATCCTCGTTGCTGCCGGCCAGCGTGAGCGTGTAGACCACCGCGCCGAGGACGATCGTGTCCTCGCCTGCGAGCGCATTCGCTTCCTGCATCGCTGCGCGCAGGCTGCAGCTCCCATTCGCGTCCGCGCAGGTGCCATCGCCGGGCGCCGCGTCGATGGTATCGTCGATCGTGTCAGGCGCGAACGTGGCTGCGTGCGCGGCAGCGCCGGTCGCGAGTGCGAGTGCGAGTGCGGGCATGAGACGCACGGTTCGATCCACGGGCCCTCCTCCGGATGCCGGGCTGCGGCTACATCAACATACGAAACGAAGCGTGCGCGCCTGCCACGCCGATGGGCGCTCATGCACACGGCGTGTGGGTACCGCGCGGGGCACAAAAGGATGTGCCCGCGTTCGTTGCTACCCCGGTTCGCTTTGAGCGAGGCTCGCGCAGCGCGCGCAGTCGAAACGCCCGCGGCAGGGCCCCTCGACTCCGGCCCGCCAGGCCTGCGCGCAGGGCGAACGGCCTCGTTGCGATCTCTGTCCGAACCTAGTCCTGCGCCTACGCGAAGCCCATCACCCGTCGCGTTGAGCGAAGCGCCCGCAGCGACGCAGTGGAAACGCCTCGCGCGACATGGCCCTTCGGCTCTGGCCCTTCGGGCCTGCGCTCAGGGCGAACGGGATCCGCCAGGCGACCTCATGTGCGGACCTCAAAGGTTCTGGTAGTTCGGCCCGCTGCCGCCTTCCGGCGTGGTCCACGTGATGATCTCGTACGGATCCTTGATGTCGCAGGTCTTGCAGTGCACGCAGTTGGCGGCGTTGATCTGCAGGCGCTTGCCGGCACCGTCGGCGACGATTTCGTAGACGCCGGCCGGGCAGAAGCGCTGGCAAGGATTGGCGTATTCCTCGATGCAGCGCGTGATGCAGATGTTCGGGTCGGCGACCTTGAGGTGGATCGGCTGGTCCTCGTCGTGCTCGGTCGCGGCGAAGTACACGCCGGCGAGTCGATCGCGTGGCGCGAGCGTGCGCTCGACATAGGCCGGTTGCGCGGGCGAGGGTGCGTTCGGGCCGGGCTGCGTCGCCGCGGTCGCCGCGTCGATCTTGTCGTACGAACTCCAGTCCGCGTGGTTCTTCAGCGTCCACGGCGACGCGCCCTGCGTGACCGTCTCCCAGCCCGCATTGGCGAGCCCGAACCAGAGTCCCTTGTTGAAGCCCGGACGGATATTGCGCACCTTCCTGAGTTCCGCGGCGACCTTCGATGCGCGCAGCTTCGCGTCCCAGCCCGCGCTCGTCTTCGTCGCGGCGACGTGTTCGGCGGCGAGCATGCCCGAGCGCAGCGCCTGGTGCGTGCCCTTGATCTTCGGCACGTTCATGAGGCCGGCGGCGTCGCCGATGAGCAGCGCGCCGGGCATCTCCACCTTTGGCAGCGATTGCCAGCCGCCTTCGATCAGCGCGCGCGCGCCGGCCGAGACGATCGTGCCGCCGTCGAGCAGCGGCTTGACCAACGCGTGGTTCTTCAACTGCTGGAACGCTTCCCACGGCCGGAACCGCGGATCGGCGTAGTCGAGGCCGGCGACGAAGCCGATCGCGACCCGGTCCTGGTCGAGCTGGTAGATGAAGCTGCCGCCGTAGGTGCGCGTGTTGAGCGGCCAGCCGAGCGTGTGCATGACCTTGCCCGCTTCGGCCCGGCCGGCGGGCACCTGCCACAGCTCCTTGATGCCGATGCCGTAGGTCTGCGGGTCGCTGTCCCTGTCCAGGGCATAGCGTGCGATCAGCTGCTTGCTGATCGAGCCGCGGCAACCTTCGGCGAGCACGGTGAGCGGCGCGCGGATGTCGATGCCCTGCGTGTAGCCGGGCTTGTGGCTGCCGTCGCGCGCGACGCCCATGTCGCCGATGCGCACGCCGCAGACTGCGCCGGGCTCGGCGATGAGCGCCTCGGCCGCGGCGCAGCCGGGCTAGATCTCGACGCCGAGTGCTTCGGCGTGGGGCGCGAGCCACGCGCACAGCGCGCCGAGCGAGACGATGAAGTTGCCGTGGTTGTGCATCTGCGGCGGCGTCATCGGCGACTTCGTCGCGCGCGTCGCGTCGCGCAGGAACCAGAACTCGTCCTTAGTGACCGGCACGCAGATCGGCGGCGGATTCTTGCCCCATTCGGGCAGCAGCTCGTTGAGCGGCTCGGGTTCGATCACCGCGCCGGAGAGGATCTGCGCGCCGACCGTCGACGCCTTCTCGATCACGCAGACGCGGATGTCCGGGTCGAGTTGCTTGAGGCGGATCGCGAACGCGAGCCCGGCCGGCCCGGCACCGACCGTGACGACGTCGTACTCCATGATGTCGCGATCGCTCATTGGGGCGGGCTCCGGGGCGCTGGCTGATGCGCGCTATTGTCGGGGTTCGGCGCGGGGGCGGCAAACGCGTCTTGCGCGCCGCGCAGGGGCCGCGGGCATAATCAGGCTCCGACCATGGAAGCGATGCCGACGATGGACGCGCTCACCGATTCGAACCTGCGTGGCGCCGCCGCGTTCCAGCAACTGCACTGGCTCGCCAGCGGCCGCATCGACGCCGCGCATCTCACGCATGCCTACGCCGCGGCGATCGCGCGCGACAACCCGCGCCTCAATGCCTATCTCGCGCTCGATCCGCGCATGGAAGAGCAGGCCGCCGCGAGCGACGCGCGCCGGCGCAGCGGTGGCACGATCGGTCGGCTCGACGGCCTCGCGGTCGCGATCAAGGACAACATCGACGTGTCCGGCCTGCCGACCACCGCCGGCCTGCCGACGCGCCGCACGCACGTCGCGCCGGCCGACGCCAGCGTGGTCGCGCGCCTGCGCGCCGCGGGCGCGATCATCCTCGGCAAGACCAACCTCGACGAAGGTGCGCTCGGCACGTTCTCGGCCAATCCGCACTACGGCCCGGTGCAGAACCCGTGGCGCGCCGGCTACACCGCAGGCGGTTCCTCCGGTGGATCCGCCGCGGCCGTCGCGGCCGGGCTGTGCAGTTTTGCGATCGGCACCGACACGCTCGGTTCGATCCGCATCCCGGCGAGCCACTGCGGCGTGTTCGCGCTCAAGCCGACGCACGCGGAGATTTCAACGCGTGGCATGGTGCGCGCGGCGCGACGGCTCGATTGCATCGGCATCCTCGCGCGCGCTGTCGAGGACCTCGCGATCGTCGTGCAGGTGCTCGACGCGCACGACCCGGCCGACCCGCGTTCGCGCCGGCGCCGCGTGCCGCTGGCGACGCCCGACTGGGAGCCGGGCAACCTGCGCAGCGCGTTCGCGCTCGACCTCGGCGCGCTCGGTGTATCGGCCGACGTGCGCCAGGTATTCGACGCCGCGGTCGCGCGCATCGGCGGCGCGTTCGGCCGGCGCATCGACATCGACTTCAGCGATCACGACCTCGGCCGCACGCGTCGCGCCGCGCTGCTCGTGATGGAAAGCGAACTCGGCGTGGAATTCGCCGATGATCTCGAAGACGCGACCCATCCGGTGTCGCCGCGTCTAAGGTCGATGCTAGACTACGCGCGGCGCAAGTCCGCGGTCGACTACGCGGCGGCCGACCGCGCGCTCGATGCGACCGTGCTCAAGGCGCGCCGTGTGTTCGAGGATATCGACGTGCTCGTGCTGCCGACCGTGTCGCACGGTCCGTATCCCCTGGCCGAGGGAGAGCGCGCCAACGACGCCGATCTCACTGCCTTCGCGAGCCTGGCCGGCTGCCCGGCCGTGAGCCTGCCGATGGGCACCCTGCCTGACGGCATGCCCGTCGGGCTGCAACTGGTCGGCCGACCCGGTGCGGACCTGCGGCTGCTCGAACTCGCCGGGGTCTGCGCGGCCATCCTCCCTGCCGCCGTGCCCTGACGATCGCGTCCCGGCGTCGCCATTCACACGAGCGCGTGCCCGATGCGACCGTGCGAACGCGCGGTCCGTATTCGAGGATCGACGTGCGCGCGCCGCGGGCCGTCTTCGCGCGTTCCGCATACACTGTCTAGGGCGAGCGCCAGCGACGCCAGGCTCGCCGCATTCGCGAACCGCGCGGGCCTGACCTCTGGCTTGCCCTACGGCACCTTGCCCGACGGCATGCCGGTCGGCAACAGCTCGACGGCCGCCCCCGGCGCGAATTGCACCTTCCGGGGACCGCGAGGCATGCGCAGCCACTCCCCGTGCCGCCGCCCTGACAACGCATTTCCTGCGTTGCAATTCTCCACAAGCCTGAATCCCCTTTGAAACCAATTCGTTGCGTGCCAAAGCGGCGCGCGTATGGATGCGAGGGATTTTCCCTGGTCTGTGAATTGGCGCACATTCTGCATACTGTGCATTGCGCCTGCAATTACAGTGGGCCTGCGGTCCGGCACTCAGGGAACCTAAACATGCTGACGACACTGCGCCGCGGTGCGCTGCTCCTTTGCACTCTTCTTGCCACCGTGTCCGCCGGCGCGCACGCGCAGGCCGTCTGTTCCGCTCCGGGCTCGTCGGGCAGCGGGACGATTTCAGGCATCGTGAATACCTACTTCCAGGGCAACGGCAATCTCGCGGCGAACGCGACGACGCTGACCTTGGGCACGCGCGACACGCGCGGCGCGAGCACGCCGGTCGCCGTCGGCACGCTGCTCCTGCTCATCCAGATGCAGGACGGCTCGATCAACTCGAGCAATTCGAGCCTCTACGGCGACGGCACGGGTTCCGGCCAGGGCACGCTTACCGTCGGCAGCGCGGGTCTGCACGAGTTCGTGACGGTCACCGCGACGAGCGGAACCGGCGCGGGCGCGAACGTCACGTTCTCCCCGCCGTTGACCAATAGTTACACGCAGGCGGCATCGACGGGCTCGGCCGGCCAGAAGCGCTACCAGGTCATCGTCGTTCCGCAGTACCTCACCGCGACCGCGGCCGGGGTGACTGCGCCGGCATGGGGCCTCGGCACCGGTGCGACGGGCGAAACCGGCGCCGTCGTTGCCGTCGACGTGCAGGGCGCGCTGACCCTCGGCACTGCGTCGGTCGAAGGCCAGGCCGGCCGTTCGATCTTCGTGGCCGGCAAGGGTTTCCGCGGCGCCGCCGGACGCCAGAGCGGCGCGAACGGACCGAACACCGACTGGGTCGCGGTCGCGACCGGCGCGCATGGCGGCAAGGGCGAAGGCATCGCCGGCACGCCGCGCTACATGGCGATCAAGGGCAACGGCTTCGGCGCGCAGTCGACCAATCTCGTCGCGAGCGCGACCGATCTCGCATTGCTCGATAACGGCGAAGGCTATCCGAATGGCTCGCACGCGCGAGGCGCTCCCGGCAACGCGGGCGGCGGCGGCACCGACGGCAATCCGAGTGGCGGCAACAACAACGAGAACTCCGGCGGCGGCGGTGGCGGCGGCTATGCACAAGGCGGCCTTGGCGGGCGCCCGTGGAACGCGCCGCTCGTCGACAGCGACGGCCGCGGCGGTGCGGGCTATGCGGGCGTCCTCGCGTTCAATCGCTTGTTCCCCGGTGGTGGCGGCGGCTCCGGCGGCAGCAACGATGCGACCACCGATCCGGGAACGTACGAGAACCTCGGTGTCTCGTGCGACAACATCGGTGCGATGTGTTCGTCCGGTGCGGCCGGCGGCGGCATCGTCATCGTGCGCGCGCGCAGTGTCGGCGGCAGCGGCGTCATCGATGCACGCGGCGCCAACGGCTACAACGTCTCCAACGATGCCGGCGGTGGTGGCGGCGGCGGTGGCGCGGTCGTCATCTACTCGATCGACGGCGGCAGTGCGAACGTCGATGCGAGCGGCGGCGACGGCGGCAATGCCTGGGCCGGGCACACGGGCGGCTCGCCGGTCGGAGACCGCCACGGCCCCGGCGGCGGCGGTGGCGGCGGCTTCATCACGTTCGCGCCGTCTTCATTCGTGCTCACCGGCACCGTCAATGGCGGCCGCCCCGGCCGCACGACCAACGGCGTCGACGATACCTACTCGTCGAGCGGCTATGAGGGCGGCCTGACCACATTCCAGACGCCGAACACGCCGGGCATCCTGCCGGGCGCGGTCTGTTCTCCGGACCTGCGCCTCGCCAAGAGCGACGGCACGAGCACGTTGAACGGCGGCGGCACGGCGACCTACGCGCTCACGGTTTCGAACATCGGCAACAGCATCACCTCGGGCACGATCACCGTCGTCGACGTGCTGCCCGCATCGCTCTCGATCGCGAACGGCGTGGTGCCGTTGAGTGGTCCGCAGGCCGCGAACTGGTCTTGCACTGCTGCGTCGAACGTCGTGACCTGTACGTCGGCCACGGCGATCGGCGCGGCGGGCACGAGCTCGTTCGCGTTTGCGGCCAGCGTGACCGGTGCCAACGGCACGTCGGTGACGAACCTCGCGCGCGTCGGCGGCGGCGGCGATCCCAACAAGCCTGCACCGAGCGGCGCGACCGCCTCGGCCTGCACCGCGCAGGACAATCCGGCCGGGTGCGCCACGGACGTCGACACGATCCAGGCGCCGCTCCTCACCTTGAGCAAGAGCGACGGCGTCAACGATGTCGTCGCCGGCGGCGCCACGACGTATTCGCTGGCCGTGACGAACGCGGGCGCACTCGCGACGAGCGGCACGATCCGCGTCGTCGACGTGCTGCCGACGGGCATGACCTACACCGGCGCGTCGCCGTTCTCGTCGGGCGGCTTCAATTGCACCTGGACGGCGGGCTCGCTGAGCTTCTCGTGCGATCGCGCTACGGCGCTCGCCGCGGGCGCGAGCACGACGATTTCGCTCCCGGTGTCGATCGCGGCGGCGGCTCCCTCGTCGTTGACCAATCGCGCGCGCGCGGGTGGCGGCGGCGACCCTGGCAAGACCACCTTGCCGACCGTCGCGTCCGCGACCTCGTGTCCGGCCCCCGCGCCACCGGCGACGCTCTATGCCGATGCCCTGACCGGTTGTGCCTCGGACGTCGACACCGTGCGCCACGTGAACCTCGTCCTCGCCAAGAGCGACGGCCAGCCGTTCATGCCGATCAGCGGCCAGACGACGTATGCGTTCACCGTCACCAACAATGGCGACGCTACGTCGAGCGGGACGATCTCTTTCCGCGACGTGCTGCCGACGCCGATGAACTGGCCGAATCCGCTCACCGTCGGCGGCGCCAACGCAGCGGCGTGGTCGTGCACGCGCGTGAGCGCCAGCGACGTCACCTGCACGTCGTCGACCGTGCTCGCGCCCGGCGCCAGCAGCGTGTTTTCGCTGGTCGCCAACGTCGGCGCGGCGACGAGCGGCACCCAGTACCTCAATCGCGCGCGCATCGGCGGCGGCGGCGATCCCGAACTCGTCGGCTCGCCGTCGAACGCCGACACGATTGCGTGCACGAACGACAACAATCCGCTCGGCTGCGCCGTCGATCTCGACACCGCCCAGAGCGCCGCGCAGGTGCGACTGGCGAAATCCCACGCGGATCCGCAGGCACGCAGCCCGGGCGATTCGATCACCTTCTCGCTCGTCGTCAGCAACACCGGCGGCGTCGCCACCGGCGGCGCGAACACGGTACGCGTCGTCGACGTGCTGCCGTCGAGCCTGGTCTATTCGGGCGCTTCCCCGTTCACGTCCGGCGCATTCAGCTGTACGGTCGCGGCAGGACCGCCGCAGGCGATCACCTGCAACAACACCGCGGCGATCGCCGCGGGCGGCTCGAGCACGATCTCGTTCGCGGCCACGGTCGCCGCCGGCGCGAGCAACAACCTGTTCAACCCGGCCCAGGTCGGCACGACCGGAGCGGATCCGCAGAACGCGACGCTGCCGACCGCGACGACCGCGGCGACCTGCGTCGGCAACGGCGCGCCGCTGATCGGCTGCGCGGTCGACGCGGTGCCGCTCAATGCGAACCTGTCGATCGCCAAGACCGAACGTCTCGGCGCGAGCGGTGCATTCACGACGGGCCCCCTCACGGTCGCCAACGGTTCGACCGTGCAGTTCCAGCTCGTGGCTTCGAATGCGGGCCCTGCGACGGTCACGGGTGCCGCGATCAGCGACGCCATTCCAGCCAACTTCACCGCGCCGTCGATCGTGTCGGCCACCGGCGCGGGCGGCGCCACGGGCTGCACCACGGGCGCGTTCGCACTCGTCGGCAATGCGCTCTCGGGCACGATCACCTCGCTGCCGTCGGGCGCGAGCTGCACGCTCGTCGTGCAGGGCACGGCATCCACCAACGGCAGCGCGACGAACACCGCGCAGGTCGTAGCGCCGGCCGGCATCAACGACGCCAATCCGGGCGACAATGCCTCGAGCGTCGTCACGAACATCCTCGCGCGCCCTACCGTGCAGGTCACCAAGGTCTCGCTCGGTGGCACCGGCACATTCGCGTTCACCGGTGACAACGGCTATGCCGGCGATTCGATCACGACGCTGGTCGCCGGCACGCCGGTCGCCGGGCTCACGCGCACGCTCGCTGCGGTCAACGTCGCCACGACGATCGTCGAGTCGGCGCCGCCCGCGGGCTTCGCGCTCACGCAGATCTCGTGCTCCGGGCTCGGTGCGGGCAGCGCCGGCATCGATCTCGCCAACAGCCGCGTCACCTTGAGCGCGGCCGCGATCGTGCCCGGTGCGGCGATCGCCTGCACGTTCACCAATTCGAAGCAACCGCGCATCACCTTGCAGAAGTCGCTGCCGGCCGGTCGCGCCGATGCGAGCGACCAGTTCGCGTTGTCGATCGCGGGTTCGACGAGCGCGACCGGCACGACCGCAGGCTCGGGCTCGGCCGTGACGTCGCCGGCGATCGTGCTGACGGGCGCCGCCGGCAGCTACACGCTGTCGGAAGCGATGGCGGCGGGCAGCGCGAGCACGCTCGCGAAGTACACGAGCGCGATCAGCTGCACGAACGCGGCCTCCGGTTCGTCGACCGTACTGCCGAGCGGAGCGGGTACGAGCTTCCCGCTCACCGTGCAACCCGGCGACGACATCAGCTGCACGCTTTCCAATACTGCGATCCTCGCCGACCTGTCGATCACCAAGACCGACGCGGCGACGAGCGCGATACCGGGTAATCCGATCAGCTACACGATCGTCGCGAGCAATGCGGGACCGAGCGCGGTCAGCGGCGCGACGGTCACCGACACGAGTCCCGCGGCCGTCACCGGCGCGACGTGGACCGCGGTCTACGCGGGCGGTGCGAGTGGCCCCGCGAGTGGTTCCGGCAACATCGCTGCGAGCGTCAACCTGCCGTCCGGCGGCAGCGCGACCTTCACCGTGAGCGGCACGATCAGTGCGACCGCGACCGGCACGCTCGCCAATACCGCGACGATCACGGCGCCCGCGAGCGCGACCGATCCGACGCCCGGCAACAACAGCGCGACCGACACCGACACGCTGGCGCCGAGCGCGAATCTCGCGATCAGCAAGACCGACGGCGCGACGAGTGCGACGCCGGGTTCGACGGTCACCTACACGATCGTCGCGAGCAATGCGGGGCCGAGCACGGCGGCCGGCGCAGTCGTCAGCGACACGCTTCCCGCGACCATCACGGGCGCGACCTGGACCGTCACCTACGCGGGCGGCGCGAGCGGCCCCGCGTCAGGCAGCGGCAACGTCAATGCGACCGTCGGCATTCCGGTCGGCGGCACCGCGACGTTCACCGTCACCGGTACGATCAACGCCGGCGCGACCGGCACGCTCGTCAACACGGCGACGATCGCTCCGCCCGCGGGTACGACCGATCCGACGCCGGGCAACAACAGCGCAACCGACAGCGACACGCTGAATGCGAGCGCGGACATCCGTGCCGTGAAGACCGGCCCGGCCTCGATCGGCTATGGCGGCGCGCTGAGCTACTCGGTGGTCGTGACCAACCTCGGTCCGAGCAATGCGAACGGCACGACGTTCAGCGACGCGGTGCCTGCGACGATCACGGGCGTGAGCGCAACGTGCGGTACGCCGAGCGGCGGCGCCGTGTGCGGTACGGTCAACGTCGCCGGCAACAGCGTGACGAGCACGATCCCGACGCTGCCGAGCGGCGGCAGCGTCACGTTCACGATCAACGGCACCGCGCCGACGAGCGGCGCCTCGGTGAGCAACAGCGCGACGGCGAACCCGCCGGCGGGCACGAGCGATCCGGTGCCGGGCAACAACACCGGCACGGCGACGACGAACCTGCTGCAGCCGCAGCTTTCGGTGACGAAGTCGGCGACGCCGACGCCGTTCATCGTCGGCCAGCCGGCGAGCTACACGATCACGGTGTCGAACGGCGGCGCAGGCCCGACCGCGGGCAGTATCACCGTGACCGACACGCTGCCGGCCGGCATCACGCTCGCGAACGCGAGCGGCACGAACTGGAGCTGCAGCGGCACGACGACCCTGAGTTGCACGTACACCGGCACGCTCGCAGCGGGCTCGAGCACGACGCTCACGCTCGACGTGAACGTCACGGCGAGTGCGGCGAACGGCAACAACAGCGCGACCGCGAGTGGCGGCGGCGATCCGACCTGTCCGGCGCAGCCGCGCTGCACGGGCACGACGACGGTGCCGGTCAACCCGAGCGCGGACATCGCGGTCGCCAAGAGCGTCGACAACGCGACGCCGAACGTCGGCGAGGCGGTCACGTTCACGATCACCGCGACCAACAACGGCCCGAACGCCGCGACCGGCGTGGCGGTGACCGACGCGTTGCCGAGCGGTGTCGCGTTCGTCTCGGCGACGCCGTCGCAGGGCGCGTACAACAGCGGCACCGGCCTGTGGACGGTCGGCGCGCTCGGCAACGGCGCGAGCGCGACGCTCGACCTCGTCGCGACGGTGCTGACGCCGGGTGCGATCACCAATACCGCGACGAAGAGCGCGGGCGACCAGTTCGATCCGAACGGCGGCAACAACGCGGGCTCGGCGTCGCTCAACGCGCAGCCGTCGGCGGACCTGCAGGTGACGAAGACCGTCAGCAATGCGACGCCGAACCTCGGCACGAACGTGACCTACACGGTGACGGTGACGAACGCCGGCCCGAACGACGCGGGCAACGTGAGCGTCGACGACCTGCTGCCGATGGGCCTGGTGTTCGTCTCGGCGACGCCGTCGCAGGGCATCTACGACGACGGCGTGGGCCTCTGGACGATCGGCGGCATCGCGTCGGGTGACAGCGTGACCCTGCAGATCGTCGCGACGGTGACCCTGCCGGGCGACATCACGAACACGGCGACAGTGGATGCCGACGAGCATGACCCGAACCCGGCGAACAACACGGGCGGCGTGACCCTGAACGGCCAATCGGCGGACATCCAGGTGCTCAAGGTCGTGGACAACGCCAACCCGGTGCGTGGCGACACGGTGACGTTCACGATCACGGCGACGAACAACGGTCCGAGCAACGCGACGGGCGTGGCGGTCGACGACGTGCTGCCGGCGGGCCTCGGCTTCGTCTCGGCGACGCCGAGCCAGGGCACGTACAATAGCGGCACCGGCACGTGGACGATCGGCAACCTCGCCGCGAGCGGCGCGGGGGCGACCGCGACGCTGACGATCGTCGCCGACGTCGATACCGACGCGGGCTTCACCAACACGGCGAGCCTGTCCGCGATCGACCAGACCGATCCGAACCCCGCCAACAACAGCGCGAGCGTCGTCGTGACGCCGATCGCGAGTGCG
>NZ_JBQCFP010000027.1:0-64923 GCF_051958935.1 Dokdonella sp.
CGCGCTTCGAGCAGTGCTTCGAGCTGCGCGGCACGGTGCGCGTACGTGTGCTCCGCCAGGATGTGCCGGTACGCGGCATCCCCCACCGCGCGTGCCCGCGCGGGCGTGAGCGCCTCGAGCGCGTGCGCGACCGCCTCGCCATCGCGCGCGACGATGATCTCCTCGCCCGGCTCGAGGACGAGCTCGATGCCGACCCACTCGTCGGTGATGATGCATGCGCGAGCGCCAGCAGCTTCGAACACGCGTGTTGGCGGCGAGAAGCCGTAGCGGGCCATGCTCTCGCGGTTCACGTTGAGCACCGCACGCGGCGTGCAGTTGAAGGCGTTGTGCTCGTGCGTGTACACGTGCCCGATCGCCGACACGTTCTCGGGAATCGGCTTGTCGGCCCATCCACTCCCGCCGAGCAGGAAGCGCCTGTCGGGGAGCAGCGACGCCGCGCGAAGGAAGAACTCCTCCACACGCGCCTCGCGATCAGGGAGACGGTTCCCGAGGAAGCCGAGATCGCACTCGAAGCGGGGGTCCGGCGCTACCGGGTGATGGGTGGACGGATCGAGCGCGTTGTAGATCGGCACGCATTGCCGCGCGCCGAGCGCTTCGTACGCCTCCACCACCGGCGGCCCACCGCCGTATGTGAGAACGAGATCGTAGCGCGGGATGTGGTCGAGGAACGGGTCGTCCGGGTTCGAATGCACGCGATCGAGCGTCGCGGGCGCGTCGACGTCCCAGAAGGCGACGAGCGTGTCTGGGCACTGCAGCGACAGCACCTCGCGCTCGAGCAGCTCGTCGTACACGCCGACGCCGCTCGCCTTGACGACGAGATCCGCGCCGCGCGCCTGCTCCAGCACGCGCAGCGCCGCGTCGTCATCGTCACCCGGGTACACGACGACGCGTGCCCAGTCGGGATCGTCCATGTCGCGGTGCTGCTGCCGCCCGTACGCATCCGGCTCGTAGAACGTCACGCGGTGCCCACGCTCCTGCGAGGAACACGTCCTCGCCGAAGAAGCGACCGACGTTGTCGGTCGCCGCCGCGAGCGCGCGCACGCGCTCGCGTGAAGCCTCATCGAGCGCCGTTCCTTCCTGCGTCGCGGCCGCTTCGCTCATCGGCGCGAGCAGCGGCCGCACCGTCTGCGCATGTCCGGCGAGATCGATGAGGCCGAACATCGACAGCAGCTGGCGCAGGCCGAGGTAGGACACGAGCAGGCGCGCGAGGGTGAGCGAACGGAAGCCGGCGATCCAGCCGCGCGCCCGCTCGCGCAAGCCGTGGCGCTCGAGCAGGCCGATCACCGGCAGCGTGAGCACGAACAGCAGCAGGGTACGGTTGCCGACGAACGCGGTGCCGAGCAATGCGAGCAGTTCGCCGAGTGGCTTGCCAGCGGCGACGCCGCTGACCACGCCGGCCACCACGACGACCAGCGCCGGATTCTTGCGCAATGCGAAGCCGAGCACGACGACGGCGACGCCGAGCAGGGGCCAATGGTTCATCAGGCACGCTCGTTCATCGGGCACGCGCGTTCATTGCGCGGGCTCCTGCGGCGTGCCCGGGCGCCGGGCTCGCGACTGCGATGCCGGCATCGACCAGGGCGCCGTGCAGGCGACGCGCGAACGTGCCGGCATCGGCGCGATCGCCGTGCACGCAGATCGTGTCGGCGCGCACATGCAACGGCGTGCCGCCGCGCGCGCCGATCGCTTCGCCGCGCGCAAGCGCGAGCGCCTGCGCGACCGCGGCGTCGACGTCGTGGATGACCGCGTCCGCTTCGCGGCGCGGCACGAGCGAGCCGTCGGCCGCGTAGCGGCGAGCCGCGAACGCCTCGTTCGCGACCGCGAGGCCGGCGCGTTCCCCAGCGCGCGGCAGCTCGCTGCCGGCGAGTCCGACCAGGCGCAGCGCGCCGTCGAACGCGCGCACGGCCTGTGCGATCGCGTCGGCGTGCGTGGCGGCGCGCGCCGCCATGTTGTAGACCGCGCCGTGCGGCTTGACGTGTGCGAGCCGACCGCCGGCCGCGGTCGCGAACGCGGCGAGCGCGCCGACCTGGTACAGGGTCAGCGTGTACGCCTCGTCGGCCGACACGCGCATTTCGCGTCGCCCGAAGCCGGCGAGATCGGGCAACGACACGTGTGCGCCGATCGCGACTCCCGCATCGCGCGCGAGCGCGACGGTGCGGCACATCGTCCCCGGATCACCCGCGTGGTAGCCGCAGGCGATGTTCGCCGAACTGATGTACGGCATCACGGCGTCGTCGTCGCCCATCGTCCAGGCGCCGAACGATTCGCCGAGGTCGCAATTGAGGTCGATCGTGCGGTTCATCGTGCGACGTGCATTCCTTCCAGCCGTGCGGCGATGCGCGCGCACAGGCGATCGAGTTCGTATTCGCGCGCAAGATAGCGCGTTTGCGCCTCGTCGAGGTCGATCGCGGTGAAGCGCACGCCGTCGCCGGGGCGGCGCTGCGCGAGGCGCGGCAAGTCGATGGCCGCAACCTGGCCGATGCGTGGATAGCCGCCCGTGGTCGGATGCTCGGCCATCAACGCGATCGGTTGCCCGCCAGGCGGCAATTGCAACGTGCCCGCGGCGACCGGTTCGCTGACGAGTTCGAGCGGCGCGCGGAGCGCAAGCCGCGGACCATCGAGGCGCAGGCCCACGCGATTCGAATCCGCCGCGACGCGGAACGGCCCGCCGAGCAGCGCCTCGCGCGACGCCGCATCGAGCTCCGCCGCATGGCTTCCCGGCACGAGGCGGATCGGCCGCGACGGATCGGCATCGAACCAGGCGCGTGGGTCGAGCGAGAACCCGCCGAGTGCGCGCAACGGCGATGCGCGTCGATGTCCCGGCGCGGGTATTGCGAGCGCTTCGTCGAAACCGTCACTGCGGACGCCGATGCGTTCGCCGTCGCGCAGCGGCGCGCGGCCGAGGCGCGCGTTGACGTCGCTCGACGCACTGCCGAGCAGGCGCGGTGCGTCGACCCCGCCGGCCACGGCAATGCAGGCCCATGCGCCGCGCCGCGCGTGGCCGAAGTCGAGCACGGTGCCGGCTTCGATGTGCACGGGACACCACGCAGGCAGCGGCGTCGACGCGGCGTGAGCGTCGAACGGCGCGCCCGCGACGGCGATGATCGCGGCCTCGGTGAAACGCAGCCGAGGGCCGAGCAGTCCGATCTCGAGCACCGCGGCATCGGGCGCGTTGCCGGCGAGCGCGTTGGCGAGGCGCAGTGCGATGGGATCCATCGGCCCCGACGCGCCGATGCCGAGCGCCGCATGGCCGTGGCGGCCGCGGTCTTGCACGGTGGTCAGGAGGCCCGCGCGCAGCACTTCGATCATCGCGCCGCCTCGCGTTCGATCGCATCGGACTCCGCACGCGTGATCGGGCGCAAGCGCACGACGTCGCCGGGCGCGAGCACGCACGCAGGTTCGCGCTGCGGATCGAACAGCACGAGCGGCGTGCGCCCGATCAGCTGCCAGCCGCCCGGGAGTTCGGACGGATAGATCCCGGTCTGCGCGCCGCCGATCGCGACCGAGCCGCGCGGCACGCGCGTGCGCGGACGCGCGCGACGCGCTGCATGCAGCGACGCATCGAGGCCGAGCAGGTACGGAAACCCCGGCGCGAAGCCGAGCATCGCCACGCGGTAGTCGCCGCCGGAGTGGCGGGCGATCACTTCGTCCGCGGTGAGACCGAGCGCGGCGGCGAGCGCATCGAGGTCGGGGCCGTGCTCGCCACCGTAGCACACGGGTATGTCGACCTCACGCGATGGCTGCGCCGGCACGATCGACGTCACCGCGAGTGCGTCGCGCACTGCGTCGGCGAATCGGCGCCAAGGTGCGAGGGTGCCCTCGCGCCAGACGCCCGGCGAATAGTGCAGCGCGAGACTCGCATACGCGGGTACGACGTCGACGACGCCGGGCAGCGCCGCCGCGCGCAAGGTGGCTGCCGCCGCATGCACGCGCGCATTCGAGGCCGCATCGATGCGATCACCGAAGCGCAGCAGCAGCGCAGTATCGCCGAGCGGCTCGACGTCGGGACAGGCCGGTTGCGCGCGACGCGGCGTCAAGCGAGCAATGCACCCATCGCGCCGCGGATCGCGTCGATGCGCGCGGCGAGCATCGTCGGCTCGTAGCGCTGCGCTTGCCCTTCTCCCCATACCGGCCGCGGCCATGCCGCATCGTTCGTGTAGCGCGCGATCACGTGCACGTGCAGTTGCGGAACGACGTTGCCGAGCGCGGCGATGTTCATCTTGTCGGGACGCAGCAGCGCCTCGAACGCACGGCCGACGCCGTCGAGTTCGGCGAGCAGGCTCACGCGGTCGACCGCATCGAGGTCGAACAGTTCGCGCGCGCCGGCAATGCGTGGCACGAGGATCAGCCATGGGAAACGGGCGTCGTCCATCAGCAGCAGGCGCGACAGCGCGCCGTCGCCGATCGCGTGCGTGTCGGCGGCGAGGCGCGGATCGAGGCGGAAGCTCATGCGGCCCCTGCGAGGTGGCGGTCGAAGAAGGCGAGCGTGCGCTCGAGCGCGAGTCCGGCGCTCGGCGCGTCGTACGCGCGCGGGTCGACCGAGCGGTCGAACGCATGCCCGGTCGGGTAGGTGTATACCTCGGCGCCGGGCCAGGCTTCACGCTGGCGCTGCACCGCTTCGGCCGGGATCGAACCGTCGCGTTCGCCGAAATGGAACATCACCGGTGCGCGCAGCGGTTCGTCCAGATGGGCGACATTGCGCGCGCCGTAGTAGCTCACTGCGGGCATCGCCAGGCGCTGGGCCGCGAGCAGGGCGACCGTGCCGCCCCAGCAGTAGCCGACGCAGCCGATGCGGCCGGCGGAGGCGATCGCCTCCATCGCGGTCGCGACATCCTCGACCGCGAGATCGAGCCCGATCTCGCCGACGAGTTCGCGGCCGCGGCGGAATCCCTCCTCGTCGTAGCCGAGCTCGACACCCGTTTCGACGTGGTCGAAGAATGCCGGTGCGATCGCGACGTAACCGTGCGCGGCGAATCGATCCACGACGGCGCGCATGTGCGCGTTGACGCCGAAGATTTCCTGTGCGACGACGAGCCCGCCCTTCGGCGCGCCGTCGGGGCGTGCGAGATAGGCGCCGATGCACTGCATGCGCGAAGTGTTGAGCTGGATCGACTGGCCCATGCGACGCTCCCGCGGTACGGAAAGCGTTACGGTATTTGCAACCGCGCCCCGCGCACAACCGGTCGGCCGTCGTGCATTCAGGCCGCGTAACGGTGCACGCGGTTGCGGCCGTCGTGCTTGGCCGCGTAGAGCGCGCGGTCGGCGGCTTCGAGCAGGGCGGCGACGTCGGCGTCGCCGCCCGTATCGGACAGGAATGCGATGCCGATGCTCACCGTGGCGATCGCCCGCAGCTCCGGCATCAGCCAGGCGAGCTGGCCGGCGACATGCGCGCGCATGCGCTCGCCTGCGGCCATGACGTCGGCCGGCGCACGCGCGCGCATCGCGGCGATGAACTCCTCGCCCCCGAAGCGGCCCAGCACGTCGCCTTCTCCGAGGCAGTCGCGCATCGCGTGCGCGCCGACCGTGAGCGCGCGGTCGCCGAGGAGGTGGCCGCGCAGGTCGTTGATCTGCTTGAAGTGATCGAAGTCGACCAAAAGCACGGCGAATTCCTCGCCCGCAGCGCGCGCCTCGCGCAACGCGCGTTCGATTCGCTCGAGCGCATCGCGGCGGTTCGACACGCCGGTGAGCCAGTCGGTCGTCGCGGCCTGGTAGAGCTCCGCGGCCTGCCGTTCGAGCTGCGTGTTCGCCTCGCCGAGGGCGGCGCGCTGGCGCTCGATCTCGACGTTGCGCAGCTCCAGCGCGCGATTGAGGCGGCGCACGCCGCGGTAGCGCCAGACCAGCGCGAGCAGGGCGAGCGCCAGGCCGGCGAGCGCGATCGCGCCGAAGCGCCGCTGCACTGCCTGCGCCTGCAGCCGGGCCGCCTGCAATTCATTGTCCTTGCCGAGCATGGCCAGGCGCTGGTCGGCGTCGGAACGCGCATGGCGCACCTCGAGTGCGGACAGCTGCCGGCTCGCGCGGATGCCAATGAGTTCCTCCCGCGCGGCCGCGGACTTGTGCGCGTAGCGCAGCGCTTCGGCGTCGTCGTGTTCGGCGCGCGCGAGCTGTTCGCGCAGCGCATAGGCCTGCGCGAGCTGCGAGCGCAGGCGCGTCGCCTCTAGCCCGGCGACCGCTTCGTCGATGAGGCCGCGCGCGCGCAGGTATTCGCGCTGGGCCAGCGCGATCTCGGTCTGGTGCAGCAGCGCACGCGCGACCAGCTCGCGCTGGCCCAGCGTGCGGCCGATCTCGAGCGCGCGGTCCAGGTGCCCGATCGCGGCGGCCGTCTGCTTTTCGCCGAGCAGGGCACGGCCGAGCTCGAGGTGCTCGAAGCCCTGGTGCGGCAGGTCGCCGAGCGCGGTGTCGATGGCGAGTGCTTCGCCGGCGGCCTTGCGCGCGCCAGCATGGTCCTCGATGTCGTTGAGCAGGCTCGCGTACGCGCCGGTCGCGGACGAGTACATCGAAGGCACGCCGCTGTGGATCGCCGCTTCGATCGCGCGGTCGAAATAGGCACGCGAGGCCGCGGTGTCCTCGATCTCGCGGTAGAGCAGGGCGAGGTTGCGATAGACATTGGACAGGCGGTCGCCCGAGCGTCCGCGTTCGGCGACCGCCTGCAGCTGGGCGTCGAGCGCCCGCGCGAAGTCGCCGCGGTCGCGCCAGATCGTGCCGAGGTCGGACAACGCGCGCATCGCCCCGATGCCGTTGCCGGTCGACTTGAACAGGTCGAGCGAGCGTTGCTGGTGCGCGACCGCGTCGTCGAGGCGCCCGCGCCGGCGTTCGAGCACGCCGAGTGCATTTTCGGCCTGCGCTTGTGCACTGACGTCGCCATGGCGACGCGCCAGCACGAGCAGGCGCCCGGCCAGTTCGCGCGAGCGCTGGTAGTCGCCGAGCGCGAGCGAGCTTTGCGCGACGAGGGTGGTGAGCAGCATGATCGCGGCGACGTCGCCGCGCTGCTCCGCCGCGGGCAACGCGCGCGACCACAGGCGATCGGAAACGTCGGAGAGATCGAGCGCAGCGCAGATGTCGCCGGCTGCCGCGAGCAGGTGCTGGCGCGCCCACGCGCCGCCGATCGCGTCGGCGACCTGGACGGTGGTGTCGTCGGCGAGCGTGATGTCGACGGCCGCGGCGATCTGGCGGCTGCCCGTCACGAGGTTGGCGAGGGGATGTTCTTCGGCCGATGCGTTGGCCGCGCTGGTGGCACAAAGCAGGGCGAGCAGTGCGCGGGCGGGCGAGCACGCCCGCCGCCGTCGGCGGTCGGGTGGCAACGGGTTACCCGGGTGCATCGTGCAGCTCTCTCCGGTCGTCCGAACCGGGCCGGCGCAGGTTCCCCCTTCGCGGCCGCGGTGCCATCTTAAGACCGCGCGCGGAAAAAGTCCGGGTGTGCCGCTGCAAATACAGCGAAACTTGTGTGTCGCGACCCGGGCGCACCGATCCGGCGCCGCATCGCGGTGCGGCTGCTAGACTATGCGGCTGCCATTCCGCCGGGTTTCCCATGTCACGCCGCAATCCCAAGGTCGGCTTCGTCAGCCTCGGCTGTCCGAAGGCCCTCGTCGACTCCGAGCGCATCCTGACCCAGTTGCGCATCGAGGGCTACGACATCGTGCCGAGCTACGGCGCGGCGGACGTCGTCGTGGTCAACACGTGCGGATTCATCGACGCCGCGGTGACCGAGTCGCTCGAGGCGATCGGCGAGGCGCTCGAGGAAAACGGCAAGGTGATCGTCACCGGCTGCCTCGGCAAGCGCGCCGAGGTGATCCGCGAGGCACATCCGGACGTGCTGTCGATATCCGGCCCGCAGGACTATGCGAGCGTGATGAATGCGGTGCACGCGGCGCTCCCGCCCAAGCACGACCCGTTCCTCGATCTCGTGCCCCCGCAGGGTGTCAAGCTGACGCCGAAACACTACGCGTACCTCAAGATTTCCGAAGGCTGCAATCACCGCTGCACGTTCTGCATCATCCCATCGATGCGCGGCGACCTCGTTTCGCGGCCTGTCGACGAAGTGCTCGTCGAAGCGGAAAAACTCGTCAAGGGTGGCGTCAAGGAACTCCTCGTCGTGTCGCAGGACACGAGCGCCTACGGCGTCGACCTGCGCTACGCCGAGCGGGAATGGCGCGGCAAGGCGCACGCGACGCGCATGACCGGCTTGTGCGAGGGGCTCGCCGAACTCGGCGCGTGGACGCGCCTGCACTACGTGTATCCCTACCCGCACGTCGACGACGTGATCCCGCTGATGGCGAACGGGCGCATCCTGCCGTACCTCGACATCCCGTTCCAGCACGCGAGCCCGCGCATCTTGAAGCTCATGAAGCGGCCCGGCGCGGTCGACAAGGTGCTCGCGCGCGTGCAGGCGTGGCGCAAGGCGTGCCCGGATCTCACCCTGCGCAGCACGTTCATCGTCGGCTTCCCCGGCGAGACCGAGGCCGAGTTCGAGGAACTGCTCGACTTCCTGCGCGAAGCCGAGCTCGATCGCGTCGGTGCGTTCGCCTATTCGCCGGTCGACGGCGCCAGGGCGAACGAACTGCCCGATCCCGTGCCCGAATCGCTCAAGGAGGAACGCCTCGAGCGCTTCATGGAAGTGCAGGCGGAGATCTCCGCCGCGCGCCTCGCACGCAAGGTCGGTACGCGCCAGCAGGTGATCGTCGATGAAGTCGACGAGGACGGCGCGATCGCGCGCTCGAAGGCCGACGCGCCCGAGATCGACGGCATCGTGCGCATCGACGACGGCCATGCGCTGAAGCCGGGCCAGATCGTCGAAGTCGGCATCATCCATACCGACGAGCACGACCTGATCGGCCGCCTCGCGGCCTGATCGCATCCGGGCGTGCCGCAGGCGTGAATGCCCGGCCCGATCCCCCTTCGCCGCCGCCTTGCGCGGAAGCGACGCGCACACACCCGTTGCTGCGTGCATGGGTCGATCCGGCGGCGCCGCTGCCGGGGCTCGACGAACTCGAGTCGCGCCGGCACCGCGTGCAGGACGAGGACGGCGTCGAGCGTCCCGCCTTCGTCGCGCAGACGCGCGGCCTGCTCGACGACGGCCTGCACTACGAGACGCGCATCGCCGCGAAGCGGGAGGTCGCGACGCGCGAGCACGACGCGCACGATGCGTTCAACGCCCTCGTCTGGCTCCGCCACGCGCCGCTCAAGTGGGCGCTCAATGCGCGCCAGGCGGCCGACGTCGCGCGCGTCGGTACCAAACGGCGCACGCGCGCCCAATGCGCGCTGACCCATTTCGACGAGGCGGGCGCGATCGTCTGGCTCTCGTCGCCGTGCCTGCTCGCCGCGTGGGACGCGCACGACTGGCCGGCATTGTTCGTCGACGGACGCGACGCATGGGGCGACGGGATCGCGGTCACCGTGTTCGGCCACGCGCTGATCGAACACGTCTGGGACGGCCACGCGTTGCCGGTCGCGAAATGCCTCGTGGTCGAGGCCGGGGACGAGGCATTGCGCGCGCATGCACGGGGCGCTCCGCTGCTCGCGTGTTGGCCGCAGGCGGAGGCGGCGCTCGCCGCGGCGATCCGTGCGGGTTCCCTGCTCGTCGATCCGCAGGAGCTGCGGCCGCTGCCGCTCGCCGGCATCCGCGGCTGGCACGAAGGCCGCACGTCGGACTTCGTCGCCCAGGCGCCGTGCTTCCGGCCGTTGCGCGCCGGTCGACGCTATCCGCCCGCCTGGCCGTTCACTTGATCGCTTCGGGAACTTTCGCCGGTCTTTGCGGTATCTTTCCGCGCGCCCTGCGTCCGGGGTCCCTGCGATGCCGGCGGGCTCGGCCCGCTCGCGACGTCGTCGGCCGACGCAGTGCGCCGAAACCATCCGGGGTAGTCGCCCGCGCGGCTCACGCGTGCGTGGGCTGCCATGTCCGTCAACAGGTGCATTGAAGACGATGATCGAAACCCGACAACTCACCAAACGCTACGGCGATTTCACCGCCGTCGATGCGATCAGCTTCAAGGTCGAGCCCGGCCAGGTGCTCGGATTTCTCGGTCCCAATGGTGCCGGCAAGTCGACCACGATGAAGATGGTCGCGGGCTTCCTCGCCCCGACCTCGGGCGGCGCCACGGTCGCCGGCTTCGACGTCGAGCAGCAGCCGCTCGAGGCGAAGCGCGTGCTCGGCTACCTGCCGGAAGGCGCGCCGAGCTACGGCGAGATGACCGTGCGCGAATTCATCGACTTCATCGCCGACGTGCGCGGCCTCGCCGGCGAACGACGCTTCCAGCGCATCGACGACGCGATCGGCCGCCTGCACCTCGAGCGCGTGCTCGAGCAGCCGATCGACACGCTTTCCAAGGGCTTCCGGCGCCGCGTGGGCCTGGCCGGCGCGATCCTGCACGACCCGAAGGTACTCATCCTCGACGAGCCGACCGACGGCCTCGATCCGAACCAGAAGCAGGAAGTGCGCACGCTGATCAACTCGATGGCGCGCGACAAGACCATCATCATCTCGACCCACCTGCTCGAGGAAGTGCATGCGGTGTGCACGCGCGCCATCATCATCGCCGGCGGCCGCGTGCTCGCCGACGCGACGCCGTCCGAGCTCGAAGCCCGCTCGCGCTACCACCAGGCCGTCTCGCTGACCGCGGGCAACCTGCAGGAGGCGAAGGACGCGCTCGCCAGGGTCGCCGACATCGCAGCGATCGAGGTCGACCCGCAGGACAACCGCATCACCGCGTTCCCGAAACCGGGGCGTTCGATCTTCGCCGCCGTCGGCGATGCACTGAAGGCGCAGAACGTCGTCGTGCGCGAACTCGCGCTCGAGGCGGGGCGCCTCGACGAGGTGTTCCGCACGATCACCCAGGGTGCGACGGGCAAGGAGGCGCGCACATGAGCGGTACGATGACGATTTTCCGGCGCGAACTGCGCAGCTACTTCTCGACTCCGGTCGCCTACGTCTTCATCGTGATCTTCCTGCTGCTGTCGGGCGCGTTCACGTTCTACCTCGGCAACTTCTACGAACGCGGCCAAGCCGACCTGCAGGCGTTCTTCACGTTCCATCCGTGGCTGTACCTCTTCCTCGTTCCCGCGGTGTCGATGCGCCTGTGGGCGGAGGAGCGCAAGTCCGGCACGATCGAACTGCTGCTGACCCTGCCGATCACCATGTGGCAGGCGGTCTTCGGCAAGTTCCTCGCCGCGTGGGCATTCATCGCGATCGCACTCGCGTTGACGTTCCCGATCTGGCTCACCGTCAACTACCTCGGCAGTCCCGACAACGGCGTCGTGTTCGCGAGCTACCTCGGCTCGCTGCTGATGGCCGGCGCATTCCTCGCGATCGGCTCGTGCTTGTCGGCGTCGACGCGCAACCAGGTCGTCGCGTTCATCCTCACCGTGGTCATCTGCTTCCTGCTGCTGCTCGCCGGTTACCCGCTCGTGCTCGACGCGATCCGCGCGATCGCCGGGCAGGGCCTTGCCGACGCGATCTCGGGCCTGAGCTTCCTGACCCACTTCGCGTCGATCAGCAAGGGCGTGATCGACCTGCGCGACCTCATCTATTTCGTCCTGATGATCGGCGTCTGGCTGTACGCGACCGCGGTCGTCATCGACATGAAGAAAGCGGCCTGAGGAGGGAACCGACGATGCAACTCAATCGCAAGGCCCTTTCGGGTACCGCACTCGCCGTGCTCGCCGCGCTGTTCGTCGCGGTGATGCTGCTGGTCAACGTCGCGTTCCGCGGCGCACGCGCCGACCTCACGCAGAACCACCTGTACACGTTGTCCGACGGAACGCGCAACATCCTCAAATCGATCGACGAGCCGATCGACCTGTACCTGTTCTTCTCCGACAAGGCGAGCGAAGGCATCCCGCAGCTGCGCAGCTATTTCACGACCGTGCGCGAGATGCTGCAGGAAATGGCGGCGCGCTCCGGCGGCAAGCTGCGCCTGCAGGTGATCGACCCGCTGCCGTTCTCCGAGGACGAGGATCGCGCAGCGAGCCTCGGCCTGCAGGCCGTGCCGGTGTCCGCGTCCGGCGACAAGGTGTTCCTCGGCATCGCCGGCACCAACTCGACCAACGGCCACGCTTCGATCCCGTTCCTGCAGCCGGACAAGGAAGCGTTCCTCGAGTACGACATCGCCAAGCTCATCCATGAACTGGAGACGCCGAAGAAGCCAGTCGTGGGTCTGCTCTCGGGCCTGCCGATCTCCGCAGGCTTCGATCCGCAGACGCAGCAGATGCGCCAGCCGTGGGCGATCTACCAGCAGTGGACGCAGCTGTTCGACGTCAAGCCGGTGGATGCGGCGACCCTCAAGGCGGTCGACCAGGACATGGACGTGCTCATCGTCGTGCAGCCGAAGAACCTGTCCGACGATGCGCAGTACGCGATCGACCAGTTCGTGCTGCGCGGCGGCCACCTGCTCGTGTTCGTCGACCCGAGCGCCGAACTCGACAGCAGTGGCGCCGATCCGTCCAACCCGATGGCCGGCATGATGGCCGACCGCTCGTCGGACCTGCCGAAGCTGTTCAAGGCGTGGGGCGTCGAATACGACCCGCACAAGGTCGTGATCGACCGCGCGCGCGGCCTGCCGATCAGCCTCGGCGAAGGCACCGCGCCGGTGCGCCATGCGGGCATCCTCGGCCTGTCCCAGGCGGACCTCAACCACGACGACGTGCTGACCGCGAACCTCGACAGCATCAACGTGTCGACCGCTGGCTCGTTCGACCTCGCCAAGGACGCCAAGGACGAGAAGCTCGTGCCGCTGCTGCAGACGACATCGGATGCGATGAGCGTGCCGGCCGATCGCCTGCGCATGCTCGGCGACCCGTCGTCGCTGCTGCAGGGCTACAAGGCGGCCGGTTCGCCGTTCGTTATCGCGGCGCGCCTTTCCGGCAAGTTCAAGACGGCGTTCCCCGAGCGCACCGACGCCGGCGCGCTCAAGGAGTCCAAGGACGACAACGGCCAGATCGTGCTGGTCGCCGATACGGACCTGCTCAGCGACCGCATGTGGGTGCAGGTGCGTCCGTTCCTCGGCCAGCAGATCATGAATCCGTTCGCCAACAACGGCGACTTCGCGGTCAACGCGCTCGACAACATGGCCGGCTCCAGCGACCTCATCTCGATCCGCGGCCGCGCGACGTCGCAGCGTCCGTTCACCACGGTCGAGGCGATCAAGCGCAACGCCGACGAGCGCTTCCGCGCGAAGGAGCAGGACCTGCAGCGCGAACTGTCCGAAACCGAGCGCAAGCTGACCGAACTGCAGAGCGCGAAGAGCCAGGACCAGGCGCAGATCCTCTCCGCCGAACAGAAGGCCGAGCTCGAGAAGTTCCTCGACCGCAAGCTCGAGATCCGCAAGGAGTTGCGCCAGGTGCGGCGCCAGCTCGACGCGGAGATCGAATCGCTCGGCACGCGCCTGAAGATCGTCAACATCGTGCTGATGCCGCTGCTCGTCACGCTCGCTGCGCTCGCGTTCGCGTGGTGGCGCCTGCAGCGTCGTCGCGCCGCCCAGGGAGCCCACGCATGAACCAGAAGACCCTGATCGGACTCGCGATCGCGGCGCTCGTCGCGATCGGCGCCGCGATCGCGCTGAACCATTCCAGCCGTCCGCAGAGCGGGCAGGCGGAAACCTCCGCATACCTAGTGCCGGAGCTGCGCGATCACGTCAACGACATTGCCAAGGTCGTCGTCACCGGTGCCGAGGGCAAGGTCGCGGCGACGCTCGAGCGGGGCCCGAACGGCTGGACGCTCACGGAGAAGGGCGGCTATCCGGCCGACACCGGCAAGCTGCGTGCGTTCCTGCTCAAGCTCGCCGATGCCCGGCGCGTCGAGCAGAAGACGTCGAACAAGGACAAGTACGCGCTGCTCGGCGTGGAGGACGTGACCGCGAAGGACGCCAAGGGCGTGCAGGTCGAACTCGACGGCCTGGCCAAGCCCGTCGTGCTCGTCGTCGGCAACAGCGATCCGCGCGGCGGCACCTACGTGCGCGTCGTCGGCCAGCCGGAAAGCTGGCTCGTATCCGGCTCGCTCAATGTCGACCGGAACGGATCGGACTGGTTGCGCAAGGACCTCGCCGACATCGCGGCGACGCGCATCGAGTCGGTCGCGATCACGCATGCCGATGGCGGCAAGGTGTCGATCGCGAAGAACGCCGAGGGCGACCCCAACTACGTGCTCGCCGGCGTGCCGAAAGGGCGCGAGGCGGGCTCGGAGTTCGCGATCAACGGCCTCGCTTCCACGCTGGCGGGCTTGCGCTTCGACGATGTCGTCGCGGCGAAGGACGCCGCGCCCCCGGAACAGGTGCTGAAGGCGCGCTACGCGACGTTCGACGGCGTCGTGATCGACGTGACCGCGTGGGAGAAGGACGGCAAGCACCATGCGCAGTTCGCGGCGTCGCTCGATGCGGCGCAGGCGGACAAGGGCATCGCAGCCGCGCAGGCGAAGGCGAAAGCCGACTACGATGCGGCGACTGCGACCGCGGACGCGGCGAAGAAGGACGGCAAGACCGACGAGGCCGTGCCGCCGGTGAAGCCGGCATCGGTCGAGGATCCGGCCAAGGATCGCCAGACGCGCCTCGCCGCATTGAACAAGGAAGTCGCCGACCTCGAGGCGCGCTTCTCCGGCTGGACCTACGTGCTGCCCGCGTACAAGTACGCGAACATCAACAAGTCGATGTCGGACCTGCTCAAGCCGGTCGAGGACAAGAAAGCGGCGGCCGCGGCGAAAATGCCCGCGAAGCCGGCGAAAGCCGCGGCAGCGCACTGAGCGCAGGGCTCCGGTTCCGGCCGGAGCCTGCGACAACGATGGCGAACCGCCTCACACGCGTATCGATCGGCGGCGGCGCGATCGCCGGCGCCGCCGCGGTCGCGCTGGGCGCGTTCGGCGCGCACGCGTTGCGCGGCGTGCTCGATGCCGCCGCGCTCGCGACCTGGCGCACGGCGGTCGAGTACCAGTTCTGGCACGCGCTCGCGCTGCTCGCCTGCGGCATGCTCGCGCACCAGCAGGAAGGCCGTTCGCTGCGCATCGCGACGTTCGCATTCGCCACGGGCACCGTCCTGTTCTGCGCGAGCCTCTACCTGCTCGCGCTCGGCGCGCCGCGGTGGCTCGGTGCGATCACGCCGCTCGGCGGCGTCGCGTTCATCGTCGGCTGGATCGCGCTCGCGATGGAGGCCCGGCGAATCTAGGGCTGGTTGCGACCCACTGCGCCAAGAGGTGCGGGCCGCCCCGTACGCGCGAAGCGCGTGGCGCTGAGGCGCTCGGCGTACCGCGGCGGGACTCGCGCTTCGCGCTCGACCCGCCCTACACGGTTCCCTATGCGCGCTTGCTCGTGCAGGGCGGTCCGCGCAAAGCGAGTGCTGCCGAGGCGCTTGGCGTACCGCGGCGGGACTCGCGCTTCGCGCTCGACCCGCCCTACACCGTTCCTTATGCGCGCATGCTCGTGTAGGGCGGTACGCGCAAAGCGCGTGCCGCCGCGGGTACACGATGCGTTCCAAGATCGCGGCGGGACTCGCCGCTGCGCGGCTCGACCCGCCCTGCGCGGTCGTCGCGGACGACCGCGATGCCCCGGCCGTTCAGTCCTCGGCCCCGGTCCTCGGTCC
Organism: Dokdonella sp.; assembly: GCF_051958935.1. Taxonomy (GTDB): domain Bacteria; phylum Pseudomonadota; class Gammaproteobacteria; order Xanthomonadales; family Rhodanobacteraceae; genus Dokdonella_A. The sequence continues at coordinate 15,556 of NZ_JBQCFP010000027.1, forward strand.
TCGGCGCGTGCGACGCCAACACCAGTGCCACGGCTCGTACGCGATGCCGTGCAGGTTGTCGCGCGGGTAGGAGAGGGCGAAGCCGAAGCGCGCCGCATTGGCGACGAGCCAGGCGAAGGCGGCGGAGTGCTCGAACTCCTCTTCGAGCGGCACGAACCCCGGCGCGGTGAGATCGACGGCGCGCCCGCTATGGTGTTCGCTGTAGCCTGGCGCGGCGCTCACGCGCAGGATCTCGTCGATCGACTGGCCGCGTGCGAGCTTGCGTTCGAGGATCCCGAGCTGGTACTCGGCGGAGCGGAATGCCGAGACGAGCTGCAGCTCCACGCCGTCCGCGGCGGCGGCGGCGGAAAGGCGCGCGTACGCGCGTGCTGCGCGCGGCGCGAGCCATTGCCGGCGCTGGTGGATGTCTTCACCGATGCAGAAGAGCTCGCGCGGTTCGCGCACGATCGCGAGGCGGCGGACGCGCCCGTAATCACGCGGCACGCCGAGCGCATGCGCCTGCGCGACGAGCGCGCGCCGCCGCGCGGCGTCGCAGCGCACGGGCGCGGAACCCTCCTCGGCGTGGTTGTTCACGATCGCGAACTCAGAGCGGCTTCACATAGAAGCCGGCGATGCGGCCGTCGCTGCCGCAGGCGACCTGTGCGTACAGGTTGGCCGTGTCGAAGATGAGCGGAATGGTGATCGCGATATAGCCGTCGCCCTTCATCGGATGCGACTGGCCGCGTGCCTGCAGTTGGCCGAACTGGAGGAGCGATTCCCACGCCTGCTGGAACTTCGGCGGCGGTAATGCGCTGCGCATTTTCGCGTCGAAATCGCGCGTCGCGCTCGCGTAGTCGGCCTTCTGCGCGGCATCGAGCAGGGCGGCCGCACGCGCCTCGCAGGCGGCGACGAGGCTCTTCTCGTTCGCGTTCGCGGGCGGTGGCGGAGCGAGCGGCGAAGGACGGATGGCCGCCGCGTCTTCCGCGGTTTTCGGCGTCGCCTGCGGTGCTGGCTCGATCGTTGCCGCCGCTTCGCCGGGTGGCGCTGCAGGCTCGGTCGTGTCGGCGGCGACGGGGGGTTCGGCCGCGGCTTCGGCAGGTGACGCTGCCTCTGCTGGCGTGGCGTCATCAGCGGCGGATGCTTCCGCTTGCGCGTGCGCGGCCTCGCCGTCCGCGGCCGGTGGCTGCGCAGCGACGGGCGCGACCAGCGGTTCGGTCGGCTTGCCATCCTTCGCGCGCGCCATCGCGTCGACGTCGATGGCCTGCGGAGCGTCTTCCTGCGTCGCCGCATCCTTCGCCGGGGGAGGCGCACGCTTGTTCTTCGGCGCCGCCTGTGCGGACACGCACGCGAGCAGGGCGAGGACGAGCGGCACGAGGAATCGTTTCGTCATGAACGGGTCTCCGGCGGATGACGCACGCTACCACGGTCGCCTGTATTGGGGCTGAGTCGCGCAGGGTGCCCGGCCCCGAACACCAGCGTGGCGATCGCGACGAGCATGATCCATGCTTTGACTGGCGCGCCGCGCGTGCCTGCGAGCGCTCGCGCAACCAGGCCCGTCACGAACAGCCGGACGAGGACTTCCTCGGTGATGGCGCCGGCGCGGGGCGAGCCGGCCCTTCATCGCGAACGCGAACGAAGCCGTGGGCGCCGCCATGGGATTCGAGCACGAGCGCGATGCGCCGTTGCGGCGTGCATCACGAGGCGTCGTCCGGGATCGCGCGCGGCTTCGCAGCGGGCTGGAGGCGTCCGGCTTCGCGCAAGTCTTCGCGCAGCACGTGTTCGATCTGCGCGTGGAGCGTGCGCTGGTCGTCATTGGCCCAGCGGTGCATCGCGTCGAGCACGGGCGGCGCGATGCGCAACGGATACGCCTTCTTCTCGCTCATGCCGTGCTCTCCTGCGCGGCCGACGGCACGCAACGCGACGGCGCGGGTACGCATGGCTGCATGGCGCGGATGGGCGGCATCGTCAACCCGTGTACAGCGTTCCGGTGTTGACGACCGGCTGCGTGCCGCGCTCGCCGCACAGCACGACGAGAAGATTGCTCACCATCGCCGCGCGCCGTTCGTTGTCGAGCTCGACGACGCCGCGCTTGCCGAGTTCGGCGAGCGCCATCTCGACCATGCTGACCGCGCCTTCGACGATGCGCCCGCGCGCGGCGACGATGGCGCCGGCCTGCTGGCGCTGCAGCATCGCCTGCGCGATCTCCTGCGCGTAGGCGAGGTGGCTGATGCGTGCTTCGACCACGTCGACGCCGGCCTTGCCGAGGCGCTGGTGTATCTCCTTGCGCAGGTGCGTGTTGACCACGTCGCCATGGCTGCGCAGCGAAGGCGAGTCGCTGTCGTGCCCGTCGTACGGATAGCTTTGCGCCATCTGGCGCAATGCCGACTCGCTCTGGATCTGCACGAAATTCTCGTAGTCGTCGACGCAGAACACGGCTTCGGCGGTGTCGACGACCTGCCACACGACCACCGCGGCGATCTCGATCGGGTTGCCGTCGGCATCGTTGACCTTGAGCCGGCCCGATTCGAAGTTGCGCACGCGCAGACTCACCGCGCGCTTCGAATAGAACGGGTTGGTCCAGCGCAGGCCTTCCTCGCGTACGGTGCCCGCGTAGTGGCCGAACAGCTGCAACACCTGGCCCTGGTTCGGTTGCACCTGGAAGAAGCCGCCGGTGGCGAACAGCAGCACGGCCAGAACCAAGGCCGCCGGCACGAGGACCGATGCGGGGGAGGGCGGATTCGCATCCATGGCGAAGACGGTCGCGGCGATGGTCGCCGGTATCGCGACGACGAGGAAAAGCACGACCGGAATGCCGGCCAGCGAAAAGGCGCTGCGTTCGTTCATGGCTCGATTCTCCCGTTGTCCCGACCGTATGATATCAATTGGATATCATATTGCAAGCTGCGTCCGCGGACCCTCGTGCTAGGCTTGGGTACTTCGGAGGGAGAACGTCATGCGATGCATCGTCGGCCGCATCGGCCTGTTGCTGCTCGGCCTCGCAAGCGGAATCGTGCAGGCCGCGCCAGCGCACTACATCGTGTTCTCGCGCAGCGCCGACGGCGTCGTCGAGCCGGTCTACTACACGAAGGTGGAACTCGCGGGCGGGCGCGACGACGCGAGCGCGGTCGCATCGGACGCGGTGCGCGGCGAGCAGGTCCAATGGCACGCCTGGAAGGATGGCGTGGATCTGGGCGAGCGCAGCGTTGCAGTCCCCGACCTGCGCGGCGAGTTCGCGCGCGATCCGCAGCGGGGCGACGGCACGATCGTGGCGGTGCGGCCGGTCGCGGATCTTCGCCACTTCGTGCTGCGCATCCCGCTCGACGCCGCCGATACGGTCGAGTTCGGCGGTGCGCAGGCGAGTCAACGATTCGATCTCGCCGCAGTGGCTGCGCGCGCGGACGACCTGCGCCTCGCCGCGCGCGTGCCGCAGGCCTGGATCGATCGGGTGCAAGGTGGTGGCAGTCCGGCCAACCGCGTCGACATGCTCGTGGTCGGCGACGGCTACACCGCGGGACAGCACTCGCTGTTCGACGCCGATGCGGCGATCCTGCACGACGCGTTCTTCGGACTCACGCCGTACAAGCAGTACCAGAGCTTCGTGAACTGGACGACCGCATTCGTCGCCTCGAACCAGGCGGGTGCGGACCACCCGCCGTACCAGGTCGGCTGCACGCAGGCCAGCTGCTGCTCCGATCACGACGCGATCGGCGATCCGCACGCGGGCCAGTTCGTCGACACCGCGTTCGACGCGACCTTCTGTGCGTTCCAGATCCAGCGCCTGCTCGTCGTCGACGACGGCTCCGTACTCGCGGCGGCGGCCGCGTATCCGGACTGGGACAAGATCGTCGTGGTCGTCAATGACGACACCTACGGCGGTTCCGGCGGCGACATCTCGGTGACATCGACGCACGCGCAGGCGCCGCAGATCGTGCTGCACGAATACGGCCACAGCTTCACCGGGCTCGCCGACGAATACAGCACGCCCTATCCCGGCTTTCCCGCGTGCAGCGATACCGGCGGCACGCCGTGCGAGGCCAACGTGACGAACCAGGCCGTCGCGGCGCAGGTGAAGTGGAACAGCTGGTTCTCGCCCGGCAATCCGATCCCGACGCCACCGGGAACCTCGGGTGTCGGCCTGTTCGAGGGCGCGCGGTATCTCGCGAGCGGCATGTACCGCCCCGTCGATACCCAATGCCTCATGCAGTTCCTCGGCGTGCCATTCTGTCCGGTCTGCCGGCAGGAGTACGTCCGGACGCTGTATCGCGGAGGCTGGGGTGACCCCGCGACAGGCATCGACCTCATCGAGCCGGGCAGCGAATCACCATCGACCGCCACGCCCGTACACTACGTGCCCGGCACGAACCAGCCGTTCAGCGTGGCCCTGCTGCAGCCGACGATCGGCACGCTCGATGTGCACTGGTATCTCGACGGCAATCCGATCGGTGGCGCGACCGCGCCGACGTACGTGTTCAGCCAGGCGGGCGGGACGCCGTCGTCGCACACGCTCGAGGTGCGCGTGAAGGACACGACGAACTTCGTCTCGGCGGCGATGGCCGGGAGCCTGCTCGACCACCAGCGTAGCTGGACGATCGAGGTCGACGGCGACGTGATCTTCCGCAATGGGTTCGACGGCGCGTAAGGGGTACGGCATCGCGGCCCGTCCCGCAGAAACCGCGTGTAGGCCGACAACGTCCTTCTGCAGGAGCGGCTCGAGCCGCGATGCTATTGAACCCTCAACCCTCAGCTCGATCCTGCCAGCACCCGGATCACCCCCGCCATGTCCAACCCGCCGAGGCCTTCGTCGCAGGCGCGCCGGTAGAGTGACGCGCATGCGCGCATGAGTGGCGCCTGTGCGCCCGCGTCGTCGGCCTGGGCGAGCACGCGTTCGGCGATCGTCGCGACGTCGCGAACGGCCGCTTGCGGCGAGAATTCGTCATGCACGAGTTTGTCGAGCTTGATGCGCGAGACCTCGCTCGCCATCGGGCCGGCGTCGAGTACCTCGCGCAGCAACGCGACGTCGACGCCGGCGGCGCGCCCGGCGTGCACGGTCTCGGCGAGCGCGGCGACGATCGCGATGAGGTAGTGGTTGACCGCGAGTTTCATGCGCAGCGCGCCCGGTACCGCGCCGCAGCGGAACAGGCGCCGGCACAGCGGCGCGAGCAGCGGCTGCACCGCGTCCAGCGCATCATCGTCGCCCGACAGCATGCCGACGAGTTCGCCGCGCTCGGCCTGCACGCGCGAACCGGATACGGGCGCTTCGACGTAGCGGGCCCCGCATGCGCGGAGATCGCGTGCGAGTGCCGCCGAATACACCGGCGCCGTCGTGCCGAGGTGCACGATCGTGCGCCCGCGCACGCGCGAGCCGAATGCAGGCGCATGTCGACCGAGCACGGCATCGAGCGCGGCTTCGTCGAACAGCATGAACATGACGACGTCGCATTCGCGGCACAGCGCGTCGATCGAACCGGCGCGCGCCGCGCCGAGCTCGAGCAGCGGTGCGCAGCGTCCGGCAGTGCGGTTCCAGACATGCAGCGGTCGGCCTGCACGCAACAGGTTGGCCGCCATCGGCAGCCCCATCGTGCCGAGCCCGGCGAAGCCGATGTTCATATCACCGTTTCCGGGGCGAACGGCGCCGGCCCCCACAGGCGCTCGCGCAGGAAAGCGATCACCTCGACGAACGCGCGCCGCGTCGGCGAGCCCTCGACGTCGACGAGGTGCGCCGTGAAGACGCTGTGCGCGCAACCGACGACCTCGGAGAAGAACGGCGGCGGGTCGCGCCGGGCGGCGTCGTCGGGCAGCACGCGCGCGACGAAGCGCGGGCCGAGCGCGGTCGCGTAGGCGGCGAAGCGCTCGGCGCGGCAATGCCGATCGCCATCGAAGCGGTATGCGAGTACGGCGAGGTCGTCGCGCTCGAGTCGTTCGCGCACGGCGGCGAGCTCGCCGGCGTCGCTTTCGAGCGCCGCGGGATCGTCGAGCGGCAGCGACGGCTGCGCGAGCACCGGTGCGAGCACGGCCGGTTCCAACATCATCGCGAGCGCGAAATTGCCGGTGAAGCACATGCCGACCGCACCGACGCCGGCACCGCCGCACTCGCGATGGGCGAAACGCGCGAGCGCGCGCAGCCAGCGCGTGACAGGGCTCGAGCCGCGCCCGGCGAGCGCATGGAACTCGGCGCTGATGCACGCGCGGCGCATGATCGCGAGGCCCTCTTCGGCGCGCGGATGGGCGCCGTCGCGGCCGAACAGCGAAGGCATGTAGACGGTGAAACCGGCCTGGCGCACCCAGCGCGCGAAGCGCGCGACATCGGGACTGATGCCGGGCATCTCCGCCATGACGATCACGCCCGGTCCCTGGCCGGATACGTAAACGCGGCGGGCAACGCCGTCGAGTTCGATCGTGCGCGCGTCGAAGTCGTCGAGCGGGTCCTCGGCGCGGTCGTCGTTGGCCATCGGTCGGCTCCGTCGGTGAAGGCGACCATTTGAGCCGTGCACGATTCGGCGTGGTAGTGTCTGAAATGACCTCTTCCGGGCGGATTCGGACATGAAGGATTTCGAGCTGCTGCTGCTCGACGGCACCAACCCGAGCGGTGTGTCGATGACGCGGGACATCCTTGCCGCGGCGGCACTGCTCGCCGGGCGCAGCGGCGAGGCGGCGCCGCGCTGGGGCCTGTACTCGATCGCGGGCGGGCGGGTGGACCTGCAGGGCGGCATCGGAGCGCAGACGACGCGACTGCCCGCGCGGCGCGCACCGGCGCGCTCGGTGCTGCTCGTGCCCGGCATCTGGGTGGCCGATGCACGCGAATTGCGCGCGCGCCTCGCCGCCGACGATTGCCGTCGCGCGATCCGCCATGTGGCGGCGCATGTCGCTGCGGGTGGCCAGGTCGCGGCGTCCTGTTCGGCGGTGTTCCTGCTGCAGGCGGCGGGCGTGCTTGCGGGTCGTCATGCGACGACGACGTGGTGGCTCGCGCCCGAACTCGCGCGCCTCGCCCCGGACGTGCGCGTGGAAGCGAACCGCATTCTCTGCATCGACGGCCCGGTGCTCACGGCGGGCGCCGCGTTCGCTCAGTCGGATCTCGTGTTGCACCTCCTGCGCGCGCGTTTCGGCGCGCGCATCGCCGACGGCGTATCGCGCGTGCTGCTGCTGCACGAGCGCGGCGAGCAGGCGCAGTTCGTCGTGCCGGCGATGCTCGCGAGCGGCGACGCGCTGGTCGCGCGCCTGACCCGGCGCGTCGAGACCGCGCTGCCACAGGTGCCGTCGGTCGCCGAACTCGCCGCGGAGTTGTGCGTGTCCGAGCGCACGCTCGGGCGTCGCGTGCAGCGGGCGACCGGCATGGGCACGATCGCGCTGATCCGCAGCATCCGGTTGCATCGTGCGCGCAGCCTGCTGCAGGCGAGCCGGCTCAGCATCGAACGCGTCGCCGCCGCGGTCGGTTACCAGGATGCGACGGCGCTCAGGCGCCTCATGCGCAAGGCCGCGGGCACGACGCCCGCGGGGTTGCGCGCGACGCTCGCGGTCGTGCCGCCGCGCAAAGCCGGTGTGAGCGCGCGCGCGAAGCGCGCCTGAGTCACTGCGTGGCGGTCGTCTGCGCTTCGCGCAGTTCGATCCTGCCGAGCAGGTCGAGGCCGGCGGAGAAGCGCCACGGGTCGCCGTCGCCGAAGCCGAGCGCGATGTGCCCGGCGTCGAAACCGGGCAGGGCCGCATCGAAACTCTGCCAGCGCCCGTCCACCCAGGCCTGTGCCCACGCGTGCGGCACGAACACCTGGTCCCTGCCGGCGAATCCGGGGGCGTAGGCGAGGCCGTCGACGACGCGCGTCGCGATGCCGAGCGCCCGACCGAGCGCGGCGACGAGCAGCGCATGTTCCGTGCAGTCGCCTTCCGGCTTGCGCGCGACCTCGAGCGCGGACGCGTAGCCCACGTCGAGCGTCTTGCTGTGGATGTAGCTGCGCACGAATGTCTCGACCCGGCGCATGCGCTCGAGCGGCGTCGACGCGTCGCCGGCCGCCTTCCTGGCCAGCGCCACGATCTCGGGCGCTTCGCTCTGCAGCCAGTCGTTCGGTTTGTAGTCGGACGGGTCGGGCTTCTCGCCCTTGCGCGCGCGCGCGTCGCTGTGGATCGTGACGATGCGCTCGCTGCCGCGCGCGACGACGCTCTGCTCGTCGGTGTCGGGCAAAGCGAGCGCGGAATCGTTGCGGGGCGAGGCGAGCGTGTAGCGCATCGTGCCGGCGAGTTCATCCACGTGCAGTGCGCGCGGCGAGGGCATCAGCGTGCGCGAGAACACGTCACTGCCCTGGTTCGGTGCCGTCGCGCAGGCGCGGTCGCAGGCGAGCAGGACGAGTTCGACGCCCATCATCGGCAAGGTCAGCTTGTGCACGGTCTGTTCGGCATCGATCCACGCGCGCGTCTTCATCGGCGCGCCGGGGAAGGCGAGCACCTGGTCGACTCGATGCAGCACGCGCCCGCCTCCGGGGAGGTCGATGCGTTCGGCAGCCCCGACCGTACTGGTGATTTCGGCCGCGTCGACGCTGGACGGCTGGAACGCGAGTTCGCTGTAGCGCGTGCCCGAGGCGAGTCCGGCGCGCACGCCCGCAAGGCGCAGGCCTTCGGGCAGCAACGCCTTGTCCGGCCAGGGCATCTGCCGGTGCTGGGTCGCGCCGCCGGTGGTGGTGTCGAGTTCGACCATGCCGTCGCGGACGCGCCCGACGATGCGTGTCTCGCTGCCGGACAAGCGCGAGGTACTCGCGAACGCGAGAGGCTGGCCGTCGAGGGTCTCGGTCGCGCTTTCGCTGCTGCCGAGCGCGACCTTGACGCCGGCGCGCTCGAGTTCGATCTCGAGCGTCTGCGTCGTGTGCACTTCGCGCCCGCGCACCTCGCGCTTCGCTTCGAACGAGCCGATCTTGCGACCGTCGAGCAGCACGGTGAACCATTGGTCCTCGGGCGGCGTGGCCGACGCGGCGAGCGACAGCGGGGCGAGGAGCAGGGCGAGCAAGGGGGGCAGGCGACGCATCGGGGGTTCCGTCCTGGGCAGGCCGCTAGTGTGCACGAACCAAGCGCGCTGCTCGAATGGCACCCGCAATGCTCCGTAGGTGGATGATGACCGCGCGTGATCCCGTCGCGCCCTAGCCCGTCGGCCGGGATGGACTTGTCCGGCCCAATCCCTAGAATCGGCGCGCCGCCGCCCCGATCCTGCCCATGAAGCCTTTCGGTACACCGCACACCGATACCGCCGTCCGCGTCGTCCTGCTCGGCTCCGGTGAACTCGGCAAGGAAGTCGCGATCGAACTGCAGCGCTTCGCGGTCGAGGTGATCGCGGTCGACCGCTACGCGAACGCGCCCGCGATGCAGGTCGCGCATCGCTCCCACGTCATCGACATGCTCGATGGTGCCGAGCTGCGGCGCGTGGTCGAACTGGAGCGCCCCGATCTCGTCGTGCCCGAGATCGAGGCGATCCACACGCCGACCCTCATCGAGCTGGAGCAGGCGGGCCTGCGGGTGATCCCGACCGCGCGTGCGGCCTGGCTCACGATGGATCGCGAAGGCATACGCCGCCTCGCCGCCGAGGAGCTCGGCCTGCCGACGTCGCGCTACCGCTTCGTCGACTCACGCGAGGAATATCGCGACGCCGTCGCGGCGATCGGCCTGCCGTTCGTGATCAAGCCGGTCATGAGCAGTTCCGGCAAGGGGCAGAGCACCGTGCGCGACGAGGCCGGGGTCGCTGCCGCGTGGGACTACGCCCAGTCGGGTGGTCGCGCGGGCAAGGGCCGCTGCATCGTCGAGGGGTTCGTCGACTTCGACTACGAGATCACCCAGCTCACGGTGCGCCACGCGGGCGGCACGAGTTTCTGTGCGCCGATCGGCCATCGCCAGGAACACGGCGACTATCGCGAGTCGTGGCAGCCGCAAGCGATGAGCGACAAGGCACTGGCCGAGGCACAGCGCCAGGCGGGCGCGATCACCAGCGCGCTCGGTGGCCATGGCGTGTTCGGCGTCGAGTTCTTCGTGAAGGGCGACGACGTGATCTTCTCCGAGGTGAGCCCGCGGCCGCACGACACCGGCCTCGTCACGCTCATCTCGCAGGACCTCTCCGAATTCGCGCTGCATGCGCGAGCGATCCTCGGCCTGCCGATCCCGGCGATCCGCCAGCTCGGTCCCTCGGCTTCGTGCGCGGTGCTGTGCAGCGGCGATGGCGACCGGCCGCGCTACCACGGCGTCGCCGAGGCGCTCGCCGAACCTGACACCATGCTGCGCCTGTTCGGCAAACCGCAGGTGCGCAGCCAGCGCCGCATGGCGGTCACGCTCGCGCGCGACACCGATGTCGGCGCCGCCATCGCCAAGGCCGTGCGCGCCGCCTCCCACCTCCGCATCGACCCCTGAAGACCCCTCGTCCTCACCGTAGGGCGGAACGAGCCGTGCAGCGGCGAGTTCCGTCGCGTCCGCCCGGAAATCTCCATGACCGACCCGAAAAACTACGCCGTCTTCCTCTACCCCCAGGCGATCGAAGCGCTCGGCGAGCCGATCAAGCCGTACCTGCGCGACGCGCCCGGCGGTCCGCACATCGTCTGCAGCGAGATCGATGCATCGGGTGCGCTGTTCGAGATGACGCTCGCGGGCAGGGGCCCGAACGGCGAATCGCTCGAACTCGAGATCATGGTGCCGTCGTCGATGGTGAGGCTCGTCATGTCGATGCATGGCGAACACGAGATCGGCTTCGTCTGAAGGCCGCCGTTCAGAGGTCGGTCCAGATGCCTTCGCGCAGCACTTCGAGCGGGCGGAATCGCGCCTTGTAGTGCATCTTCGGATGGTCCTCGATCCAGAAGCCGAGGTACACGTGCGGCAGACCCTGTTCGCGCGCCATCCGCAGCTGGCTGAGGATCGCGAACGTGCCGAGGCTGCGCACATCGCATTCCGGGTCGAAGAACGTGTAGACCGCCGACAGGCCGGCCGCGCAGAAGTCGGTGACCGCTATGCCGAGCAGGCGTTCGCGCTCGCGCAGCTCGATGAAGCGGGTCGGGCTCCATGCGGTGTAGAGGAAGCGCGCGAAGTCTTCCGGGCGTGCGTCGTCCATGCCGCCATCGGGATGGCGCGCGCACAGGTAGCGCCGGTAAAGCGCGAAGTATTCGTCGGTGTAGTTGGCGGACGCCACGCGCACGTCGAGGTCCGCGTTGCGCGCCAGGCAGCGGCGCTGCGAGCGGTCGGGCCGGAAGCGATCGACCGGCACGCGGCAGGCGATGCAGGCGCGGCAGCCGTTGCACTGCGGGTGGTAGACATGGCCGCCGGCGCGGCGATAGCCGCGCTGCACTGCGATGTCGTAGATCTGCGGCAGTTGCGGGGCGCTTGGGTCGATGACGATGTTCTGCGCCGTGCGCGAGGCGTAGTACCCGCACGGGTGTGGCAGGGTCTGGAACAGGCGGACGACGTCCGAGCGCATGGCCCATTCTAGCCCGTCCCGGGCCGCTTGCCTGTTGCGTCGCGAGCGCAGGAGACCGGGCAGGGCATATCCACCCGCGCAGCGGCGGATCCACCGATTACCAGTGGTGTTCCCGCGCCCGCGGACCGCGGACACGCAGGTCAGTGCCGCAGCACGCTCAGCGCGATCAGCACCGACACGCCCGCGATCAGCGCGAGTACGACGAGCTTGATGCGCATCGAGGCGCGATTGTGTTGGGCCGGGCTGCCGACGCCGCGCGCGGCGGCGAGTTCGTCGGCGAAGCGCGTCGCCGGCTCCAGGCCCGCGTCACGCAACACCTGGCGCGCGAGCGTCTGGTCCTCGGAGCGGACGACCGACACCTGCGGCCAGCTGTCGCGATCCGCCTTCGCGGTGTAGCTGAAGCGTTTCCAGTCGGCGCCCTGGTAGGCACGGCGATTGGCGATCGTCGTCTTGATGCCGTGCTCGGCCATCAGCGCGACGACGCGCTCGATGTTCTCCATCCGCGGTGAGGTGTAGATCTGGCGCATGGGTCGAGTGTAGCAGGGGGCATCGAAGCGGACTGCGTGCGGGATCGCGGGCGTCAGCCCTCGTTGCGGATGCGCACGAGGCCTTCCTGCGCGGTCGATGCGACGAGGCGGCCGTCCTCACTGTAGATCATGCCGCGCGCGAGCCCACGCGCGCCTTGCGCGGTCGGGCTGTCGCACGAATAGAGCAGCCATTCGTCGGCGCGGAACGGGCGGTGGAACCACATGGCGTGATCGAGGCTCGCGACCTGCACGTTGCGCTGCAGGAAGGAAATCCCGTGCGGGAACATCGTCGTGCCGATCAGGTGGAAGTCCGATGCGTACGCGAGCAGCGCGCGGTGCAGCGGTGGGCTCGCCTCCGGCACGCGCCCGGTCAGGCGGAACCACACCTGCTGGAACGGCGGGCGCTTGGGCGGGTTGAGTTCGTCGCGCGGGTAGACGTGGCGGAATTCGAAGGGGCCGGAGCGGCCGAACCAGCGCTGCAATTTCGGCGGAAGCTTGGCGAGTTCGTCCGCGGGCAGCGGCTCGACCGGTTCGAGGTCGTCCGGCTTGGGCACCGCCGGCATCGGCAACTGGTGCTCGACACCGGCTTCCTCGGCCTGGAAGGAGGCCGAGAAGTTGAAGATCGGCTGGCCGTGCTGGATCGCGGTCACGCGGCGCACCGAGAAGCTGCCGCCATCGCGCGTGCGCTCGACGTTGTAGACGATCGGGTGCTCGATGTCGCCCGCGCGCAGGAAGTACGCGTGCAGCGAATGCGCATTGCGGTCGGCCTCGACGGTCTGCTGCGCGGCGGAGAGCGCCTGGCCGAGCACCTGCCCACCGAACACGTAGCGCGTGCCGATGTCGCGGCTCTCGCCACGGAACAGGTTGTCCTCGAGGCGTTCGAGCTGGAGCAGGGAGAGCAGTTCTTCGACGGCGGACGTCATACGGTGCGCAGCGGGTGGCAGGGCGGCGAAGTATAGGGTAGGTCGGTTCGCAGGCAAGCGCGCGGTACCGGGGGGCTGCGGCGGTGGAAGGCGAAAGCCTGACGCACGCCGCACGCACGCAGGAGAAGCACAAGAGATCGAAACTCGAAGGACACGCAGCACCCGAAGGAGAAGGACGCTGGGGCTCGATGGTTTTCCCCTGTCCCTGTGTGCTCTCATGCTTCTGTTTCAATCTCCTCCACTCGTCCCCGGCGACATCGCGGCGCACGCGCGTTGCGCGTACTGCCCTACGGGGCTGGGAGGCGCTCGAGGCCGCTGTCGGCGACGACCTCGTCCCATGGGAAGAGCGGACCGGGGTCCTGCCGCCGGCGCAGCAGGATCGAGGGATCGTCCTTCGCGGGCTCGAGGCGGCGGTCGAGGTCTTCGTGGCCGGCGATCCACTGCAGCGTCGGATGGTCGTTGCGCAGTTGTGCGAGCAGCGCGCGCAACGCGGCGATCTGTTCGGCCGTATACGGCACCGTGAACGCCTGGTGGCGGCTGTCGCCCCAGTTCGGGTAGCGGCCGATGTTGACGAGCTCGATGCCGATCGAGCGCGGGTTGTAGCCGTAGGTGTGGTTCGCGACGCGGGTGTCGGCAACGAAGCGGAATACCTTGCCGTCGCGATCGACGTAGTAGTGCCCGCTGTTGCCGGTCTGCGTGCCCGCATAGTGGATGCGTTCGCCGAACTCGCGCGCCATCGCCATGTCCGGCAACTCGGTGCAATGGATGACGACGAGGTCGATCGCGGAGGACGGCCGCGACGCGAGCCGTTCCTCGTAGGGCAGGGGCCAGGCATCGATGGACAGGGGCATGGAAATCCGGTCGAAGGTGAGTTGCCGCGCAGGTTACAGGCTTTCCGTCACGGCGCGGGCTCCGACCACCCACGCACACGCCGCGCCCGCTATGCTTCCCCATTCCCCATTCCCATTGCCCTTCAATGAAAGGCACCGTCATCCTCTCGCACGGCCTCGAAAGCGGTCCGCAGGCGACCAAGGTCAGCGCGCTCGCGCGAGAGTGCGAGGCGCTCGGCTGGGCCAGCGTGCGTCCCGATTACCGTGATCTCGATGCGACGCGCGATCCGCTCGCAATCGGCGCGCGCATCGAGCGTGCGCTCGGGCATGCGCCGGGCGAGGGGCGCGTGGTGTTCGCGGGCTCGAGCATGGGCGCGTTCACGTCAGGCCTCGCTTCGTTGCGGCGAGTGAGCGCGGGGCTGTTCCTGCTCGCATTGCCGACCGCGATCCCGGGCTATCCGCGTGCGTTCGACGCGGCCGACGTGCCGACCGCGCTCGTGCACGGCTGGGACGACGAAGTCTGCCCGGTCGACGCGGCAATCGGTTTCGCGCGTGCACGCGGCGCGACCTTGCACCTCGTGCGCGACGGGCATCGCTTTGCTGCGCATGTCGACTGGTGCGCCGGCGTGTTCCGCGATTTCCTCGCCGGACTCGGCTGATGGCGGCCTTGTTCGCGACTTGCCCGAAGGGGCTCGAATACCTGCTGCGCGACGAACTGCGTGCGCTCGGCGCCGACGACGCGCGCGAGGCGCTCGCGGGCGTGCATTTCTCCGGGCCGCTCGAACTCGCCTATCGCGCCTGCCTGTGGTCGCGTCTTGCCAGCCGCATCCTGCTGCAGGTCGCGGAGTTCGACGCGCCGGATGCGGATGCGCTCTATGCCGGAGCGCAGGCGGTCGACTGGTCCGCCCATCTCGCGCCGGACGGCACGTTCGCGATCGACGCCGTCGGTGGCGGTGGCGCGCTGCGCCACACGCAGTTCATCGCGTTGCGTACCAAGGATGCGATCGTCGACCAGTTCCGCGAACGCAGCGGCATGCGTCCGGACGTCGACGTCGAACGGCCGTCCATCCGCATCAACGTGCGCGTGCACAAGGCGCGCGCGAGCATCGCTCTCGACCTCGCCGGCCTGCCGCTGCACCGGCGCGGCTGGCGCCAGGGCACGGGCGAGGCGCCGCTGAAGGAGAACCTCGCCTGCGCGATGCTGGTGCGCGCGGGCTGGCCCGCGATCGCCGCCGATGGTGGCGCGCTCATCGATCCGATGTGCGGAGCGGGCACGCTGCTCGTCGAAGGCGCCCTGATGGCGGCCGACGTCGCGCCGGGCCTGCGCCGTGACTACTGGGGTTTCCTCGGCTGGCGCGGCCACGATGCGGCAGCGTGGCAGGCGCTGTGCGGCGAGGCGCAGGCACGCGCGACCGCGGGCCTGCGCGCGCTGCGGCCGGTCTATTTCGGCTACGACCACGACCCCGGCGTACTGCAGGAGGCCAAACGCAATGCGCAGGCCGCCGGTGTCGCCGGCTTCGTGCATCTGGCGCGCCTCCCGGCCGAGCACCTGCGCCGTCCGGAAGGCATCGACCGACCGGGCTTGGTCATTTCGAATCCGCCGTACGGCGAACGCCTCGGCGAACGCACCGCGCTCGGTACCCTGTATCGCGCGTTCGGTTCGCGCCTGCGCGAGGAATTCACCGGCTGGCGTGCCGCCGTCATCGTCGCCGACGATGAACTCGGCCATGCGCTCGGGCTGCGCGCCGACAAGCGCTACGTGCTCTACAACGGCGCACTCGAATGCCGCCTGCTCACGTTCGACCTCGCCGAGGCGGCGCCGCGCGAACGCGTCGAGCGGCCGCTTTCCGAAGGCGCGCTCGCGGTCGCGAACCGCATCGGCAAGAACCTCAGGCACCTGCGCAAGCGCCTCGACCGCGAAGGCATCACGTGCTGGCGCGCGTACGATGCGGACATCCCCGAATATGCGGCCGCGATCGACGTCTATCGCGCGATCGGCGCCGACGACGGGCGCCCGCGCAGCGATGCGTTTCCGCAGACATGGCTGCACGTGCAGGAATACGCGCCGCCGCGCGACATTCCCGAGCACGTCGCGCGCGACCGCCTGCGCGATCTGGTGCACGCGGCCGGGCACGCCTTGGATGTGCCACGCGAACGCATCGCGCTGAAGACGCGCTACAAGGCGAAGGGCGGATCGAAGTACGGGCGTTTCGACCAGCGCGGCGAATTCCTCGTGGTGGAGGAGGGCGGCCTGAAGTTCCGCGTGAACCTGTTCGACTATCTCGACACGGGCCTGTTCCTCGACCATCGGCCGATGCGCCTTCGCCTGCGCGAACTCGCTGGCGGCAAGCATGTGCTCAACCTGTTCTGCTACACGGCGAGCGCGAGCGTGCACGCGGCCGCCGGTGGCGCGGCTTCGACCACGAGCGTCGACCTGTCGGCGACCTACCTCGAGTGGGCAGCGCGCAATTTCACGCTGAACGGGTACTCGGGCTCGCGCCATCAACTCGTGCAGGCCGACGTGATCGCGTGGTTGCGCCACGACCGCGGCCGTTACGACCTCGTCTTCGTCGACCCGCCGACGTTCTCCAATTCAAAGCGCGCCGACGATTTCGACGTGCAACGCGACCACGCCGAACTGCTGCGCCTCGTCGGCGAGCGCCTCGCGCCGGACGGACTCATCGTGTTCTCCAACAACCTCAGGCGATTCGCGCCCGATGCATCGCTCGCGCAACGCTTCCATGTACGCGACATCACGCCCGCGACGATCCCGTTCGACTTCGCGCGGAACCCGCGCATCCACGTTTGTTACGAACTGCGCCGGCGATCCGCGGCGGAAGCGAATTCTTAACGCAGGATGGAGTAGTTTCAGGACCGATTCAGGGGGTGGACTGCAGCATGCGATCCAGCCTCAGGAGGTGTGGAGATGCGCAAGTCCATTCGTACGTTCGTCATGGCTGCCCTGGTCGCCGCGGGTATGGCGCTGGCGCCGGCGGCGTTCGCCCGCAGCCATTGGAACGTCGGCATCGGCATCGGCCTGCCGGGCGTCAGCATCGGTTACTCCGATTGCCGCCATTGCGGCCATGGCTGGGGCGGCAACTATTACTACGGTGGCGGGTACTACAGTTCGTACTACGCGCCGGTGTACTACGGCCCGGCCTACTATGCTCCGTCCTACTACGACGCGGGGTACTACTACAGCCCGTCGTACTACTACCCGAGCTACGGCGTGCGTTACTACGACCGCCCGTCGCATCGCCATTACGGCCATGGCTATCGGGACCGCGGCTACCGCGATGGCGACTATCGCCACCACGACCGCGGCGACTACGGCCATCGAGCGTCCTATTACGATCGGAGCGGATACAGGCACTGACGCCTCTTTCCCGATCACGATCAGCGCCGGCGGCCACCCCTCCCCCTTCCTGCCGCCGGTGTCTCCGCCCCGCGACGATTTCCCCTGATCGTCGCGGGGTTTCTTCTTTTGAACCCGAAAACGCGGCCATCCGGCCTTGTTTCGGGTCGCCTGACCCGAAGTGAATTCGGGTCAGGCTCCGTCGTTCGAGCTCGCGCTCGAACGACGAGCGGCAGATCCATGTGCCGCACACGCCGCGTTGGACGATGCCTCGGGGTTTGCGGAAACGCGGCCGTCCCGGCCTTGTTCCGGGTTTGCCGAGTCCGAAGTGAATTCGGACTCGGGTCCGTCGTGGCCGGGCGGTCCGCGGGTTATGATGCGCGGACATATGACCGACGAAGCGTGCATGAGCGAGCAGAGCAGACGTACCGGAATGCCGGCCGAGCCGCAGGTTCCGGGCGCATGGACGTTCTTCCGTCAGTGGCTGCGCAACCCGCGGGCGATGGCCGCGCTCTCGCCTTCGGGTCGCCAGCTGACCCGCGCGATGATCGCCCAGCTGCCGGCGGATGCGCGGCGCGTCGTCGAGCTCGGCGCGGGGACGGGCGTATTCACGCGTGCGTTGCTCGAGCACGGCATCCGCGCACGCGACCTGCTCGTGGTCGAACTCAACCAGGAACTGCACGGTCTGCTGCAGGCGCAGTTTCCGGACGCGCGCATCGTGCACGGCAACGCCTGTGACCTCGACTCGATCGCGGCCCGCAACGGTTTCGAGCATGCCGACGCCGCAATCAGCGGCCTCGGCTTCCTCGCGATGCCGCGCCAGGTGCAGAAGGGGATTCTTTCGGCGGTCTTTTCCGTGCTGGGCCCGGGTCGGCCGCTGATCCAGTTCACCTACGGACCCGCGAGCCCGATCCCGCGCGACCTGATCGCCGAACTCGGCCTGTCCGTCCGCCGCGGCGGCATCGCGCCGCTCAACCTGCCTCCCGCATTCGTCTTCGTCTACACGCGCGACTGAGCGCGCAGACACGGCGCGAAGCGCGCGCCGCCATTTCGCAACGACGCTCGCGCTATCATGGCGGCCCCAGACTTGCGAGGCGGCGCCGTGGGTGATTCGTCGATTCCCGATTGGATGAAGCAGTGGCAGGCCCTGTCGCAGCAGTCGGTCAACGCCTGGACCGAGGTCGCGCGCGACGCGATGAGCCAGGCCGGCAGCGGGCGTGTCGACGGCTTCGAACAATGGTCGCGCGCGTTTGCCGCCGGGCCGGGCACGGGTGGGCAGGCCGAGACGATCGAGCGGCTCGTCGACGGCGCCAGGAACTACGTCTCCTTCATGCAGTCGCTGATCGCCGCCGCGGGTGCGAACGCGCCGAACGGCGTCCCTTCCTGGGGCGATGCGCTGCGCCAGGCATTCACGATGCCGGGCGGCCCGGCACTGTTCGAGCACCCGCTCGCGCGGCTGTGGAAGGAACATGCGACGGCCGGCAATGCGCAGGCTGCCTTCGCCAGACTGTTCGGTGCGCTGCCGGGCGCCGGCAATCCTGCCGACGAACTCAAGGCCTGGCTGCAGCTGCCCGCGTTCGGTTACCTGCGCGAACATCAGGAACACCAGCAGAAGAGCGCGGTCGCGTGGGTCGATTACCAGGAGCAACTCGCGCGCTACAACGCGAAGATGCTCGAGGCCGCACGCCGCGGCTTCGAGCTGTTCGAAGGCAAGCTGACCGAGCGCGAGCAGCCCGGGCGGCAGATCGAATCCTTGCGCGCACTGTACGACCTGTGGGTCGATGCCGCCGAGGAAGGTTACGCGGAAATCGCGCTCTCGCAGGAATTCCGCGAGGTCTACGGCGAACTCACCAACGCGCAGATGCGCCTGCGCTCGCAGGTCCAGCAGGAGATCGAGCGCCTCAGCGTCGATCTCGGCATGCCCACGCGCAGCGAGCTCAACAACATCGGCGAACGCCTGCAGGCGTTGCGGCGTGAAGTACGGGCACAGCGCGGCGGTGACGCGCTCATCGACGAGATCGCCGCACTGCGCGGTGAGTTCGAGGAACTGAAGGCGGCGGTCGGCGGAGCGCGCAAGGCGGGTCGGGAAACACCGGCCAAGGGCGTTGCTGCCGAAGCACCGCCTGCCCGCAGTGCCTCCAACGCCAAGCCCGCGCGCAAGACCGGACGAACGGCGGCGGCACCCGCGCCGGAGCCTGCGAAAGCGTCCAAGCGCCGCGCGCGCAAGGCGCGTCCGGGACGCGCGGTGGCCGCGGTAGCGCCGGGCAATTTCGCCTCGCGCATCGCGAAGTTCGCCGACGCCTCGCTCGGTTCGCGCAGCCCGCGCAAGGCGGACGCATCCGGCAAGGCCGGCAAGCGTGACCACACCGACAAGAAGAAGCGCTGAGGGAAGGAAGCGACATGGGCCCGATCAAGATCGAACCGACCAAGGCGCTCGACGAGGCGCTCACCACCCAACGCAAGCTCGCCGCGGCGATCGATACCCTGCGCAAGGTCGACGACGTCGACTTCGGCGTGACCTCGAAGGAAGCGATCTACCGCGAGGACAAGCTCGTCGTCTATCGTTTCCGCGGCGACCGCCCGCCGACGGCGAAGGTGCCCATCCTCATCGTCTACGCGCTCGTCAACCGCCCCTACATGGTCGACTTGCAGGACGATCGCTCGCTCGTCAAGAACCTGCTCGCCAAGGGCGAGGACGTCTATCTCATCGACTGGGGCTATCCGGACCTCGCCGACCGCTGGCTCACGCTCGACGACTACATCAACGGCTACATCGCGCGCTCGGTCGACGCGGTCGCGCGCCATGCGCGCGTGCGCAAGGTGAACCTGCTCGGCATCTGCCAGGGCGGCGCCTTCTCGCTGTGCTTCGCGGCGATGCATCCGCACAAGGTGCAGAACCTCATCACCATGGTCACGCCGGTCGATTTCCAGACCCCGGAGAACATGCTGTCGAACTGGGTGCAGAACCTCGACGTCGACCTGTTCGTCGACACGCTCGGCAACGTTCCAGCCGACCTCATGAACCTCTGCTACCTCATGCTCAAGCCGGTGCGTCTCAACCAGCAGAAGTACATCGGGCTCGTCGACATCCTCGACGACAAGGGCGAACTGGAGAACTTCCTGCGCATGGAAAAATGGATCTTCGACTCGCCCGACCAGGCCGGCGAGGCATTCCGCCAGTTCATCAAGGACTTCTACCAGGGCAACAAGCTGGTCAAGGGCGGCCTCAGGATCGGCGAGCGCGAGGTCAGCCTCGGCAACGTGACCATGCCCGTGCTCAATGTATTCGCCGAACAGGACCACCTCGTGCCGCCGTCCGCATCGCGCGTGCTCGGCGAGCACGTCGGTACCGACGACTACACGCAGATCGCGTTCCGCGGCGGCCACATCGGCATCTACGTCTCCGGTCGCGCCCAGCGGGAAGTGCCGGCTGCGATCCACGACTGGCTGGCGCAGCGCGCACGCTGACGCTCGACCGTATCGGAAGAGACGGATCCGCCGCGCGGGGCTAGATCCGCCCTGCGACCATCGCACCGTAGTGCTTGGGCGCGCCGCGCCGCCGACGACTCGGGGAATCGGCCGCCTCTCGCGAAACCACGCCGAAAGCCCATTTGCGGCATGCTGTCGGCTCTCCGAACCGATCCGCGCGAGCCTGCCATGAGCGACGTCCTGTTCAACCTGTACGGTCTCACGATCACGCCGTGGAAACTCGTCGGCCTGCTCGGCACGTTCCTGTTCACCGCGCGCTGGTTCGTGCAGTTCTACGCGACGAGGAAATCCAAGCGCGTGGTCATGCCGATGTCGTTCTGGTATCTCTCGATCGTCGGCAGCGTCATGACGCTCGCGTATTTCATCTGGGGCAAGAACGATTCGGTCGGCATCCTGCAGAACGCGTTCCCGATGTTCGTGTCGGTCTACAACGTCTACGTGCACGTGCGGCATCACCAGCCCGAAGTAGTGAGTCCGGGCGGTTCCGAAGAAAACTGACCCGCGCGTAGGGCGGTACGCGCGGAGCGCGTGCCGCCGCCCGATCACGCATCGCGTTAACCGTTCGCCTCGAGCGCGCGCCTCCGGTCGGAGCGCAGGGCCCTCGCCCAGGTAATACCTGCCTGCCGGCGCTTGGATCCGCCCGCCTCGCGGGCTGCGCTCAGCGCGAACGGTGTTGTCGCGTGGCGTTGCTGGGTGTGCTCGCCCGCCGTCGCTACTCCGGATCGTAATCGAGGTTCGGTGCGAGCCAGCGCTCGGCTTCCGCGAGCGACCAGCCCTTGCGCTTCGCGTAATCCTCGACCTGCTCCCTGGTAAGGCGGCCGACGACGAAGTACTGGCTCTGCGGGTGCGCGAAATACCACCCCGAGACGGCGGCGGTCGGGAACATCGCGTAGCCTTCGGTGAGTTCGATGCCGGCGTTGTTCGTCGCGTCGAGCAGGCGGAACAACGTCGCCTTCTCGGTGTGGTCCGGGCAGGCGGGATAGCCCGGCGCCGGGCGGATGCCGCGGTATTTCTCGGCGATGAGATCGTCGTTGCCGAGTGCCTCGTCCGGCGCGTACCCCCAGAACTCGCGCCGTACGCGTTCGTGCAGGCGTTCGGCGAACGCCTCGGCGAGACGGTCGGCGAGCGCCTTGAGCATGATCGACGAATAGTCGTCGTGGTCGCGTTCGAAGCGTTCGAGATGCGCCTCGATGCCGATGCCTGCCGTCACGGCGAAGGCACCCACCCAGTCGGCGCGCCCGGACGAACTCGGCGCGACGAAGTCGGCGAGGCAGAAATCCGGGCGTTCGACCGGCTTGTCGGCCTGCTGGCGCAGGTGGTGCAGGGTCGCGACGCGGCCCGTATCGTCGTGCAGTTCGATGTCGTCACCGACCGATTGCGCGCGCCAGAAGCCGATCACGCCGCGCGCGGTCAGCCATTTTTCGGCGACGATGCGCTCGAGCATCGCGCGCGCGTCGCGGTACAGCTCCTTCGCCTGCATGCCGACCACCGCGTCGTCGAAGATCGCCGGATGACGGCCCGCGAGTTCCCACGCGTTGAAGAACGGCGACCAGTCGATCCGCTCGACCAGTTCCGCGAGCGGGTAGTCGTCGAACACGTGGATGCCCGGCTTCTTCGGCGCCGGCGGCTCGTAGTTGGCCCAGTCGCCGTCGAAACGCTGGGCTCGCGCCTTGTCGAGTGGCACGAGGCGCTTGGCGCCGCTGCGATCCTTGTGTCGCTCGCGGATCTCGGCGTAGTCGGCCCGCACCTTGTCCATGAACGCGTCGACGAGCTCCTTCGACACGAGCGACTGCGCGACGCCGACCGCGCGCGAGGCGTCCTTCACCCATACCGTCGGCGACTTGTAATGCGGTTCGATCTTCAGCGCGGTATGCGCGCGCGAGGTGGTCGCTCCCCCGATCAGCAGCGGGATGCGCAGGTCCTGCCGCTGCATCTCCTTGGCGACATGGCTCATTTCCTCGAGCGAGGGCGTGATGAGGCCGGAGAGGCCGATCATGTCGGCCCGTTCGGCGATCGCGGTGTCGAGGATCCTCTGCGCCGGCACCATCACGCCGAGGTCGATCACGTCGAAGTTGTTGCAGCGGAGCACGACGCCGACGATGTTCTTGCCGATGTCGTGCACGTCTCCCTTGACCGTCGCCATCACGATCTTGCCGTTCGACTTTCCGGTGTCGCCGGTGCGTGCCTTCTCCGCTTCGATGTACGGCAGCAGGTAGGCGACCGCCTTCTTCATCACGCGCGCCGACTTCACCACCTGCGGCAGGAACATCTTGCCGGCGCCGAACAGGTCGCCGACGACGTTCATGCCGTCCATCAGCGGGCCTTCGATGACGTCGAGCGGCCGCGTACTCTGCGCCCGAACCTCCTCCGTATCGGCTTCCACGAAGGCATCGATGCCGTGCACGAGCGCGTGCGAGAGGCGTTCGCGCACGGGCAGGGAACGCCAGGCGAGGTTCTCGACGACGACGTCGCCCTTCTTCGCCTTGTAGCGTTCGGCGATCTCGAGCAGGCGCTCGGTCGCATCCTTGCGCCGGTTCAGCACGACGTCTTCGACGCGTTCGCGCAGCTCGGGGTCGAGGTCGTCGACGATCGGGAGCGCGCCCGCGTTGACGATGCCCATGTCCATGCCCGCCGCGATCGCGTGGTACAGGAACACCGCGTGGATCGCCTGGCGCACGGGCTCGTTGCCGCGGAACGAGAACGACACGTTCGAGACGCCGCCGGAGACGTGGCAGCCGGGCAGGGTCGCCTTGATCGCGCGCGTCGCCTCGATGAAGTCGACCGCGTAGTTGTCGTGCTCCTCGATGCCGGTCGCGATCGCGAAGATGTTCGGGTCGAAGATGATGTCTTCCGGCGGGAAGCCGACCTGCTCGGTGAGGATGCGGTAGGCGCGCGTGCAGATCTCGACCTTGCGCGCGCAGGTATCGGCCTGGCCCTGCTCGTCGAACGCCATCACGACGGC
This sequence comes from Dokdonella sp., assembly GCF_051958935.1. Lineage (GTDB taxonomy): Bacteria > Pseudomonadota > Gammaproteobacteria > Xanthomonadales > Rhodanobacteraceae > Dokdonella_A. The sequence goes on from NZ_JBQCFP010000027.1 coordinate 39,046, forward strand.
GGCGGCGCCGTAGCGCAGCACCTTGCGCGCATGCTCGATGAAGGCTTCCTCGCCCTCCTTGAGCGAGATCGAGTTGACCACGCCCTTGCCCTGCAGGCAGCGCAGGCCCGCTTCGATGACGCTCCACTTCGACGAGTCGACCATCACCGGCACGCGCGCGATGTCCGGCTCGGACGCGATGAGGTTGAGGAAGCGCACCATCGCCGATTCCGAATCGATCAGGCCCTCGTCCATGTTGACGTCGATGATCTGCGCGCCGCTCTCGACCTGCTGGCGCGCGACCTCGACCGCCTCGGCATAGCGTTCTTCCTTGATCAGCTTGCGGAACTGCGCGCTGCCGGTGACGTTGGTGCGCTCGCCGACGTTGACGAACAGCAGCTCGGGCGTGATGACGAGCGGTTCCAGGCCGGAGAGGCGTGTGGGGCGGGGTGTAGCTGGCATCGTTGCGGATTCTCGCTTCGTCGCCCCGGCGCACGCCGGGGATCGAATGTGTGATCGGTGGCGCGGGTGCGCGGCCGGGTCCGTCGGGACGACGGCGTCACGCAGCCTGCGCGTGCATGGCCGGCAGCGCGCGCGGCGCGACGCCCTCGACCGCCTTCGCGATCGCCTCGATGTGCGCCGGCGTCGTGCCGCAGCAGCCGCCGACGAGATTGAGCAGGCCACTGCGTGCGAATTCACCGATCAGCATGGCCATGTCGGCCGGCGTCTCGTCGTTTTCGCCGAACGCGTTCGGCAGGCCCGCGTTCGGATGCGCGCTCACGCAACAGCCGGCGACCTGTGCGAGGACGTCGACGTACTGGCGCAGTTCCTTCGCGCCGAGCGCGCAGTTGAGGCCGACCGACAGTGGTCGCGCATGCGCGACCGAGGCGTAGAACGCCTCCGCGGTCTGCCCCGAGAGCGTGCGGCCGGAGAGATCGGTGATCGTGCCCGAGATCATCACGGGCAGGCGGCCGCCGCGTGCGTCGAATTCCTCTTCGATGGCGAACAATGCGGCTTTCGCATTGAGCGTGTCGAAGATCGTCTCGACCATGAGCGTGTCCGCGCCGCCGTCGATGAGGCCGCGCGTCGCTTCGCGGTATGCCGCGCGCAGTTCCTCGAAGCTCGTGTTGCGAAAGCCGGGGTCGTTCACGTCGGGGCTGATCGAGGCGGTACGGCTGGTCGGCCCGAGCACGCCGATCACGAAACGCGGGCGCGACCGATCCTTCGCCTCGGCCGCGTCGCAGCAGGCGCGCGCGAGGCGCGCGCCTTCGCGATTGAGTTCGTGGACGAGATGCTCCAGGTGGGAGTCGGCCTGGCTGACCGAGGTCGCGTTGAATGTGTTCGTCTCGATGAGGTCCGCGCCCGCGTCGAGGTAGGCCGTGTGGATCGCACCGATCACGTCCGGGCGTGTGAGCACGAGGAGATCGTTGTTGCCTTTGAGGTCGTGGCCGGGATGCGAGACCGGGTCGCGCGTCGGCTCGTGCTGCGCGTCGAAACCCGCGGCGAAACGCGCGCCGCGGTAGTCGGCCTCGTCGAGCCTGTAGCCTTGCACCATCGTGCCCATCGCGCCGTCGATGACGAGGATGCGGCGCGCGAGCGCGTTTTCGAGCGCGCGCACGCGCGCGGGATTGAGATAGGGCAGGCGGCTCATGGTTTCCTCGCGAGCAGGCTCATGACTTCGAAATGCGGCGGGCGGCGTTCGCGGGTGAGGCGCTCGCAGGTGACCACCTCGAGGCCGGCCGCGCGTGCGAAGCCGGCGAGTTCGTCGGCGATGAAGCCGAGGTTGCGATGCTCGAATGGTTCGACCGCGGTGCGGTGCGCATGGCGGCCGAGCGTCGCCGCGAGCAGGCGGCCGCCCTTGCGCAGCACGCGGGCGCCCTCGGCGACGACCTGGGCGGGGCGGTCGCTGTAGGTGAGCGCGTGCATGAGCAGGACGAGGTCGAAACGGGCCGCCGGGAAATCCAGTGCGTGCCTGTCGCCGATGCATACGTCCACGTTCGCGAAGCCCCTGAGGCGCTGGCGCGCCGCCTCGACCACGCGTGCGCCGGCGTCGACGCAGACGATCGAGCGTGCGCGCGGCGCGAGCAGTTCGGCGAGCACGCCATCGCCGGAGGCGACGTCGAGCACGTCGCCGGTTTCGACCAGCTGGGTCATGCCGCGCGCAAGCGTCTCCCAGGTGCGACCCGGCGAGTAATGGCGCTCCATGTCGCCGGCGACACTGTCGGCCCAGCCCTCGGCGCGCGCGCGCTTGGCGAGCACGCCGGGCAGGCGCCGCTCGTCGTCGCGCAGCAGGGCGTCGTCGACGCTGTCCTTGAGCGCGCGCAGCAGCGCGCCTTCGCGCACGTCGAGTTCGCCGTTGTAACGGTAGTAGGAAGACACGCCGGCGCGGCGGTCGCGCACGAGGTCGGCTTCCTTGAGCTTGGCCAGATGCGTCGACACGCGCGGCTGCGCTAGCCGCAGCACCGCGGAGAGTTCCGCGACGGTGAGCTCCTCGCGCTCGAGCAGGGCGAGCAGCCGCACGCGCGTCGGATCGGACAAGAGCCGCAACAGCGCGGAAGTGGCGGCCAGATCCACTATCTATCCTTTCATCTTGATTGAAAGATGGAAGGCCGAAGGGTAGCCGCTGGGGCATGCAGCGTCAATGGGACGGCGCACGCGGGCGATGCCGCGCTATGCTCGAGGGATGCGTTCACATGATCGTGCGAGGCGGTTCGCCCTCGCGTTGCAAGCCGGCTGCTGGGTCGCGTTAGCCGTCGGCGCCCGCGCGAGCGGGCTGGAAGACGACGAACTCGGCAAGTACTGGAGCGCGGATGCGGCGCACGTGCCGTACCGCGCGGTCGTCACCGACGGGCGCCGCGACGGCGAGAAGCTGCCGCTGATCGTATTCCTGCACGGCGACTGGCAGGACGGCACCGACAACGAATCGCAGCTCGCGGGCCGGGGCAACGGCTCGTTCGAACTCGTCGACGCGGCGCGCGAGGGTGGCATCCCGCTCGTCTTCGTCGCGCCGCAGACGACGGGTGCCTACTGGCCGCCCGCGCGTGTCGCCGCAGTCGTGCGCGACGCGCTGCAGCGCTGGCCGATCGATCCGCGCCGCATCTATCTCACCGGCATTTCCGACGGCGCGACCGGCGTGTGGGATGCGCTCAAGGCCTGGCCGCGCTGCTTCGCCGCCGGCGTGCCGATGTCGGGCATGACCGAACTCGCCGGCCTCGGGCCCATCCGCGACGTACCGCAATGGATCTTCCATGGCCGTGACGACGACGACACCGATGTCGAGAAGGGTTACGACGGCGCGATGGTCGGATCGCGCGCGGTCGTGCGCGCATTGCGCGCGATGGGCGGGCGGCCGCGCTACACCGAGTACGCGAGCGGGAAGCACGTGATCTGGCCGCGCGCCTATGCCGAGGACGCATTGCTGCCGTGGATCCTCGACCAGGCGCTGCCCGGCAGGCCCTGCGATTTCACTGTCCCGCGCATCGACGCGGCGGAAACGTTAAAATCCCGCCCCTGACCCTTCGCATCGCCGTTTCCGCGCTCGTGCGGGACTCCTCTGCCAGGCCGGCTCGGTGCCGATCGCCGCAAACGCGTCAACGGCTCCCGCCTTCGCGGGATACATGCACGGGTGCCTCATACGACCATCCCAGGAGCTCCCATGGACTTCCGCTACACCGACGACCAGTTGTCGATCCAGGCCATCGCGCGCGACTTCGCGCACAAGCGCATCGCGCCGGTCGCTGCCGAACTCGACAAGTCCGGCGAGTTCCCGCTCGACAACGTCCGCGAGATGGGCCAGCTCGGCCTCATGGGCATCGAGGTGCCGCACGAGTACGGCGGTGCCGGCATGGACACGATCGCCTACGCGCTGGCGATGATCGAGATCGCCGCGGCCGACTGCGCGCACTCGACCATCATGTCGGTCAACAATTCGCTGTACTGCAACGGCATCCTCAAGTACGGCACGGAAGAACAGAAGCAGAAGTACGTGCGCGCGATCGCCACGGGTGAAGCGATCGGCGCCTACGCGCTGACCGAACCGCAGTCCGGCTCCGACGCATCGGCGATGCACACGCGCGCGACGAAGAACGCGGATGGCGACTGGGTCATCAACGGCAAGAAGAGCTGGATCACGTCCGGTCCCGTGGCGAAGTACATCGTGCTGTTCGCGATCACCACGCCGGGTGTCGGCGCCAAGGGCGTCTCCGCCTTCATCGTCGACACGACGCGCCGGGGCTTCCATGCCGGCAAGACCGAACCGAAGCTCGGCATCCGCGCGTCGGCGACCTGCGAGATCGAGTTCACCGATTACGTGTGCCCGAAGGAGGACATGCTCGGTCCGGAAGGCAAGGGTTTCGCGATCGCGATGGGCGTGCTCGACGCCGGCCGCATCGGCATCGCCTCGCAGGCGGTCGGCCTGTCGCGCGCGGCGTACGAAGCGAGCCTCGCCTGGGCACGCGAGCGCAAGGCGTTCGGCAGCCCGATCGGCTCGTTCCAGATGATCCAGGCGAAGATCGCCGACATGAAGTGCCGCCTCGACGCGGCGACCCTGCTCGTGCTGCGCGCGGCGTTCGCGAAGACGCAGACCGAGGCGAATGGTGGCCGCTTCAGCACCGAAGCGTCGGTCGCGAAGCTGTACGCGTCGGAGGCGGCGATGTTCATCACCCACCAGGCGGTACAGATCCACGGTGGCATGGGCTACTCGAAGGAAATGCCGCTCGAGCGCTACTTCCGCGACGCCAAGATCACCGAAATCTACGAAGGCACGAGCGAGATCCAGCGCCTCGTCATCGCGCGCAACGAAACCGGCGTGCGCTAGCAGGATGTTAAAAAAGGCGCTATCCAGCGCTTTTTCAACTCAGCGAGTCCGGCGCATGTCCGGACTCGCTTCCGCGATTCAACGACGTGCGTCGTCGACTCGCGAGCGATCCATCCCTGGATCGCGTCCGCAGGCCGTTTTTCAACAGCCTGCCAGTCGGCGCTGCGCACCCGGAGTTCTGCGGGCGCTTGGAGGCACACCGCACAGCGGAACACACGGAGAAGCCGGAAAGAGACCTCCTTCCCGCGCTTCTGCGTGCTCCCGGTCAGTGCTGCGACCCGCCCTCGTCCGTGTCTTCGTGCCGTTCGTGTTTCACTCTTTTCGCTTCGGCTGCGGCTTCCCGGTCCAGTCGACCTCGCCGGAGCTTGCAGCGCGGGAAGGCAGCTCGTAGCCGTCCGCGAAGATCACGTCGGTCGTACTGAATTCGACCACGTAAGCATTCGTGCCGCCGCCGATGTCGAGGCGCCAGCCGCGGTTGTACGTCTCGTTGCCGTCACTGAGCGTGGTCCAGTCGAGCGCGCTCAGGGTCGCGGTGGCGGGCGAGATCACGCGGATCTTCAGCCGGCCGGCGGTCGCCGTTGAGCCGATGATCTGCGGTTGCACCGGCGTGTTGACCTGGAACGTCGCCGTCGTGCCCGCGCCGAGCGCGAATGCGTCGGTGACGGTGAGCGTGCGATCGGCGAAATCGACCGTGCGTTGCCACGACGTGACGGCGCTGTTGCCGTCATAGGCGGGCGTAAGGTCGGCAACGGCATGCACCGCGCCGCCCGCGCCCGGCGTCACGCTCATCGTCGAGGTCGTGCCTTCGCGCTGCGGCACGACCGAACCCGCACGCTCGAAACGCACGACGTTGTTCGTGTCGGTGCCTTGCTGGATGCCGCTGTGCGTCCAGATGTTTTCGGTCACCGCGAGCCAGTCGCCCTCGAACAGCGTGAACGCGCCCTGGTCCTGGTGCGCATGGCTCTGCAGGTAGGGACCCGCGGAGAAGCCGAACCACATGGCGCCGGTGTCCCAGCCCGTGCGCGCGAACAGCTGACCGGTGCCGGTTGCGTGATGGACGAGCGCCGACGGCGGCGCGCCCGCAGGTCCCGCGGGCATGAGGTTGTGGCGGTAGTTGAAGCTGCTTTCCATTGCCTGGTCGGAGATCGAATGCAGCCACCACGACGCGTTTGCGCGCGCGGTCGCGTCATTGGACACGTCGAGTGCCTCGAGCATGAGGTGCCGGTGGTAGTCGTAGATGACCGGCTCGGACACGCGGGCCTGGTCGCCGATCGCGGCGACGCGGTCGCGCGTCGGTACCGTCGCGTGGATCCACCAGAGGATGCTGTCGTCGACGTGGTCGTTCGCATTGCCGATGTCCGACGCGGTGGAATCGCGCCAGACGCGGTAGAGCTGGAACAGCGTGCCGTGCGAAAGGCCGTACGCGGTGCCTTCCTGGCTGCCGCCGCCGGGGATCGTCGCGGTGTAGGCGAGTTGCTCGGGCCAGCGCACGTCCTGCAGCAGGTTCTTCCACGTCGTGCTGTCCGAGGCGAGGCCCCAGTACATCGTCGCGCGCAGGAAGCTGTAGTGGTAGTTGTTGGCCGGATCGTCCACGCCCCAGCCGGGCCATGGATGCGGATGCCCGCCCCATTGCGCGCTGGCGTGATGCCAGACATTCCATACGGCTTGCTCGGCGTAGTTGCCCCAGCGCGTGCGCTGCGTCGGGGTCATGTGGCTCGCGCACCAGTCGTAGGCGAGCGCGAGGTCCTCGATCATCGGCCCGACCTCGAGGTACTGGTCGCCTGCGATGTCCGGCACGCCGCCACCGGCGATGTCGCTCTCCGCCGCGGCGACCTGCGCTTCGACCGTCGCGACCGCGAGCGCCGCGTACTGCGCCTGTCCGGTCAGCTTGTACATGTACGCCGCGTCGGCGCCGGAAAAGCCGTAGTCGGGATTCCCGGCCACGGCGCGGTCGACATAGGCCTTGAAGCGCTGGAATTCCGCCGAGCCCTGGTCGACCCACGACAGGTCGATCACGACCGCGGCGTCGGCACAGGGCGTGGCAAACAGGCCCGCGAGCGCGATCGCGCGCCAACACCGGATTCCGGGCATGGTGCGTACCTCCTTGGACATGCGGATGCATCCTACGTCGGTAAACGCTTTTGGAATGCGAACCGCGCCATGCCGCGGCGCGCGCGTGCGAAAAACAAGCCGCATCTGCCGCGCGCGGTAGCGCGCCGAGGCCGGCGTGCTCGGACCAGTGGCGTCATTCCCGCGAAAGCGGGAAACCGGTTTTTCCGGCGCCTTCGAATCGGCAGCGGCCGTTTCCGGAAATTGCTCGGCAGGAGCCCGACACGAACCGCGACCGCTTCGCGGCTGCGGCCTAGCAGGCTGTTGAAAAGCAGCCTGCTAACGCGATCCAGGGATGGATCGCTCGCGAATCGACGACGCACGTCGTTGAATCGCGGAAGCGAGTCTGGACATGCGCCGGGCTCGCTGAGTTGAAAAAGCGCTGGATAGCGCCTTTTTCAACATCCTGCTAGGGCGCGTCCGTACCCTCGGCGTTCGTGCCGGACGGCCGTGGGGCAAGCGGCGCTCCGCAATGCAGGCAGCGACCGGTCGGCCAGGCCACGCCGAAGAAACCAGCTGAACCGCATCCAGCAGAGGCGATTGCAACGCGGGCAGGGCCAGAAGAGAAGATGCAGCGTGAGAACGATCTAGATCGCCACCAGGACAACGAGCAGCACCGTGCTTTGCACGATCATCGCGGCTGCAAGAGCGCAAAACACGATCGGCCGGGCCAGGCCGCCTTGCCGGAACCTGCGGCTTTCCCCGTGCGTGATTCCGCGATCGTCCAGGCAAGGCACCTGCTACTGCTGCTGATCCAGCTCGGCGCCGGGCAGCATCGACGCACCCGGATTAACGCGAATCAGAGCGCGCGTCCGTCGAAATGGTGCACGGGGATCGTCGAAAGATCGAGACCTTCGATGCAACGCAGGTTTATCGCGGCCATCGGCTGGCCCTGCGGATTCGTCGCCTCCGCGTACGGATGGATGCCGCATTCGGGACAGAAGCGGTGGCGGATCGCGTGCTTGTTGAACGTGTACGTCTTCGCGGCGTCCTCGGGCGTCCTGAGCTTCAGGTTCTCGCGCGGCACGAACCAGAGCAGCGAAGCCTTGCGCGCGCAGATCGAGCAGTTGCAGGCGAGGCCGCTGTCGATTTCGCCTTCGACGTCGAAGGCGACGTTTCCGCAGTGGCAGCTTCCGGTGTAGGTGGTCATGGGATTTGTCCGCTCCGTTTTGACGGCGATCCGCCGAGTGACGCCACTCTAGTACACGCGCGCAGGGCGTGTGAGCAACATTCGCGTCGCGAATTTCCGCACGCGCGCGGATTCAGTCGACGTAACCGGCGACCATCACGCGCTTGCCGTGCACGAGCTGTTCGTAACCGTCGGCAGGTGGCGGCACGAGTTCGACACGGCTGAAGCCGACCTTGCGCATGATCCAGAACAGCGCTTCGAGACTGGGCACGAGGCAGATGCCGGTCGTGCTCGCTTCCGGGCCGTGCGTGTCGTCCGTTTCGTCGATGATGCCGAACGAGCCTTTGAGCGGTCGCACGAAACGGTAGCTGCCGTAGTCGACCATGCCACTCAGGCCGGGCACGACCTGCGTCTCGACCACGCACATGTGGCGCGTGAGCGCACGCGCCTGGCGCAGCGCGCCGATCGGGTTCTCGAGATGGTAGATGAGGCCGAGCATGAGCACGAGATCGAACGGGCCGAGGCCACGCTGGTCTAGCGCGTGCACGTCCGACTGCAGCACCGCGAGTTTCGACAGGCCGAGCGCGTCACGAATCGTCGTCGTATCGGCGACGTGCTCGGCACGTGCGTCGACGGCGAGCACGCGGTCGGCCCCCCATTCGAGCAGCTTGGTCGAGAACCAGCCCTGGTGGCACGCAATGTCGATCGCGTCGTGACCCGCGAGCGAACCGCCGAAGCGCGCGCCGACGACCCGCCGCAGCATCTCGAGGCGGCTTTCGTGGATCTGGTCGAGTGCGCCGTCGTCGTAGGTGTTCGTCATGCGTCCGCTCGGCAGCGTGAAGCGGTAGAACCAGGTCTTGTCGAGGATGCGTTGTTCGTCGGCGCTCATCGGAATCGTCGTGGACAGGCAGGGCGGCGATTCTATCAGGCGGCCGCGTGCGCCTCGCCTGGCATGTTTTGCGTGGGAGCGACTTCCAGTCGCGATGCTTTCGGGGTACGGGCAGGAGCATCGCGGCAGGAGCCGCTCCTACGGCGTAGCCGCCCGAACCTTCATTGGGCGGGGGCGAGCTGGTCCGGGAGCGGTGGCAGCTTCATCGCCTTGCGGTAGCGAGCGTGCAGGGCCTGCACCTTGGCGACGTATTCCCGGGTCTCGACGTACGGCGGTACGCCGTTGTATTGCGCCACCGCGCCGGCGCCGGCGTTGTAGGCTGCGGCGGCGAGCACGCGGTCGCCTTCGTAACGTGTCCACAGCGATTTCAGCAGTTTCGCGCCCGCGAGGATCGACTGCTTCGCGTCGAACGGGTCTTTCACGCCGTAGTCGGCGATCGTCTCCGGCATCAGCTGCATGACGCCGCGCGCGCCCTTGTCGGACGCGGCCCGGGGGTCGAAATAACTTTCCGCGTGCGCGATCGCCCGCAACCACGCTTCATCGACGCCGGTCTTCTTCGCGGCCGCTTTGAACTCGCGCGGAAACGCGTCCATGCGCGGCGTGCCGACCTTGCCGAGCCCTGCATGCGCCGGCGATCCCGGCGGAGTCGCCACGGTGAAGCCGAGCACGGGCGTGGAGCCGGGCAGGTTGCGCGTGCTGTAGACGGTTCTCCCGTCCTGCTCGCGCTTGTACAGCGTGCCATGGAACACGCCCATCTGGCCCCAGAGGTTCGGCAGCGCTGCCGCGTCGTCGTCGAGTTCCTTCGCGAAGCATTGCGAACCGGGCTCGGGCGCGGTCGCGAGGCTCACCGTGCCGTCACGGATGCAACGGTAGACCGTGCGTGCGCTCGCCGGCGCGATCGGCAGCAGGGCGATCGCGAGCGCGATGAAGGATCGCAAGGGACTCATCCGGGAGGATTGTAGGGCGAGGGCGTGAATGATGGCGGTATCGGCCGCCGCACGCCTTCCCGCGAGTTCGCAGGGTGGGACGCAGCGGCGCGACGACCCGCATGGATGCGGGGCCAGAGCGCCGTCAAAGCGTCAGCGAGAGGAAAAACGTGACGTCTTGCGCGTGTCTCGCTATCGCGTCCTCGACCAGCCCGGCGCGCAGGGTCCATCCGCCCTTCGCATGCCATGCGGACGACACCGCGAGGGTCGCCACGTCATCGAGCAGCGGGATTGCGCTGTCGTAGAGCGCGCCGTGCCATTGCAACTGCGCGGCGACGTCCCAGCCCGGGCGCAGCGCGACGCCGAGCGTCGCGTCGGCGAACGGGACGACGTCGTTGGCGCGCGCGGGCAGCAGTTCGGTGTCGCCGCGGCGCATCGCGCCGACGCGGATGCCCCATGGCAGGCGCGTGGTCGCGTCGGTCGACTGCGCGGCGAGCCAGAGGCTCGCGTCGACGGCGCGGTCGTCGACGAGCGGGTTCGCGTGCGTGGTCGGCAGCTTGACCGTCGCGCCGAGCTGCCATTCGTGCGCACCGGCGGGCATGCGCCAGGCGAGGTCGACGAGCAGCGGCGCTGCGGCATGCAGGCGGCGATCGAGCGCGATGCGATCACCGGCGTCGTCTTCGTACGCGATCGCATGGCCGTCGCCCCCGAGGCGGCCGCGATCGCCGTTGTCGAGGCCGAACGCGCGGTGCCAGTCCTCGATGAAGCCGTCGAGGAACCCGTCGCCGAACGACACCGCACCGATCGTCGCGCGCGCGATCCAGCGCTCGCCGAACGCGTGCGTCAACGCGAGCTGGGCCTCGTGGAATTCGCCGTCGTAGAAAAGGTGTTCGCTGCCGCGATCGAATGCGAGTTCGGTGTTGCTCGCGCTCGCGACGAGGTCGACGCGCCACGCGTCCGGCGCGGCGGAGGGCGGCGCGAACGGCAGCCCGCTCGCGGCGACGAACGGATTCGCGTCGCGGTAGAGCAGCCACGGCGCAGCACCGTCGGCCGATGCGAGCCCGGGCAGCAGCGCGGCCGCGAATGCACCGAGCCAGGCGCGACGGGCCGCGACGCGGCGGCCCGGGCGCGACGCCGCATCAGCCATGCTGGTGCGGCGAGGAGGTCGCGGCGAGCGTTTCCTCGGGTGGTTCCATCGTGTCGCCGAGCAGGCGCCGCACGATCACGTAGAAGATCGGGATGAACAGCACGCCGAGGAAGGTCGCGAAGATCATGCCGCCGATCACGCCGGTGCCGATCGCGTGGCGTGCGTTGGCGCCGGCGCCGCTCGAGATCGCGAGCGGCAGCACGCCGAGGATGAAGCAGAACGAAGTCATGAGGATCGGCCGCAGTCGCAGGCGCGCGGCGTCGACCACCGCGGTGGCGAGCTTGCGCCCGGCGCGCTGTTCCTCGACCGCGAACTCGACGATCAGGATCGCATTCTTCGCGGCGAGGCCGATGATCGTGATGAGGCCGATCTTGAAGAAGATGTCGTTGTTGAGGTTCGCGTCGAAGGTGTGGCGCATGAGCGTCGCGACCAACGCACCGGTGATGCCGACCGGCACGACCAGCATGACCGCGAACGGAATCGACCAGCTCTCGTACAACGCGGCGAGGCAAAGGAACACGACGAGGATCGACAGCGCGAACAGCAGCGGTGCCTGGTTGCCGGAAATGATCTCCTGCAACGACTGGCCCGACCACTGGTAGCTGAAGCCGCTCGGGAAGTCCTTGCCGCCGATGATGTCCTGCATCGCCTGCATCGCCTCGCCCGAGCTGTGCCCCGGCGACGGACCGCCGTTCATCTGGATCGCCGAATAGCCGTTGTAGCGGGTGAGGCTCGGCGAACCCATGCTCCATTCGGTGCGCACGACGTTCGACAGCGGCACCATCGGCCGCGTGCCGTCGGGCGAGGCCGCGCCGAGGCTGCTCGGCACGTAGAAATGGCTGACTGCATCGGGCGACATGCGGTAAGCCGCATCCGCTTGCATGATCACGCGCTGCACGCGGCCCTGGTGGAAGAAGTCGTCGACGTAGACAGGCGCGAGCATGAGCTGGATCGCCGAGTAGACGTCGGTGAGCGAGACGCCCATCGACTGCGCCTGCACGCGATCGACCGTCATCTTGATCTGGGTGCTGTCCTCGAGCCCGTTCGGGCGCACGCCGGCGAGCAGCGGCGATTTCGCCGCCGCGCCGAGCAGCTGGTTGCGCGCCGCGATGAGTGCGTCGTGGCCGGCGCCGCTGCGGTCCTGCAGGTACATCTCGAAGCCACCGAACTGCGACAGGCCCGGGATCGTCGGCAGGTTCAGCACGAACACCTGCGCGTCCTTGATCTGCATGAAGTTGGCGCCGTTGAGCTGCTGCGCGAGCGCGCTCGACACGTGCGGTCGCTCCTTCCACGGCTTGAGACGGTAGAACACCATGCCGACGTTCTCGCCCTGGCCGACGAAGCTGTAGCCGGATACCGTGACCACGCCCTCGACGTCGGGGTTCTGCCGGCCGATCGAGCGCACCTGTTCCATGACCTTGTTGGTGCGATCGATCGTCGCACCCGGCGGCAGCTGCACGATCGCGAACAGGTAACCCTGGTCTTCCTCCGGCACGAAGCTGCCCGGCAGGCGCGTGAACAGGAAGCCGCAGAGCACCGCGATCGCGATGAACACGACGAACCAGGTCGGCGCATGGCGCACCGCGGTCCGCACGTGGCCGGTGTAGATGCCCTGCGTCCAGTTGAATGTGTCGTTGAACCAGCGGAACACGACGTTCTTCTTCGTGTCGTGGATCGGCTTGAGCATGCTCGCGCACAGCGCCGGCGTGAAGGCGAGGGCGAGGAATGCGGAGAAGCCCATCGACACCGCGATGGTCAGCGCGAACTGGCGGTAGATCGCGCCCGCGCTGCCGCTCTGCATCGCGCTCGGGATGAACACCGCGGCGAGCACGACCGCGATCGCGATGACCGCGCCGGTGATCTGGCCCATCGCCTTGCGCGTCGCTTCCTTCGGCGACAGGCCTTCCTCGGCCATGATGCGCTCGACGTTCTCGATCACGACGATTGCGTCGTCGACGACGATGCCGATCGCGAGCACCATGCCGAACAGGCTCAGCTGGTTGATCGAGAAACCGAGCATCCACATGCCGAGGAAACCGCCCATCAGGGCGACCGGGATCACCAGGGTCGGGATCAGCGTGATGCGGAAGTTCTGCAGGAAGATCAGCATGACGAGGAAGACGAGCACGATCGCCTCGAACAGCGTCTTGACCACTTCCTCGATCGAGATCTGGATGAAGTCGGAGGTGTCGTACGGGATGAACCACGACACGCCCTTCGGGAAACCCGGCTGCAGTTCGGCGAGCTTGGCCTTCACCGCCTTGGCGACCCCGAGCGCGTTCGCACCGGTGAGCAGCTGCACGCCGAAGCCGGCGGTCGAGGTGTCGTTGTACTTGAGCGCGAAGCCGTAGCTGCCCGGGCCAATCTCGATGCGCGCGACGTCCTTGAGGCGCACGGTGGTGCCGTCACTGTTCGCGCGCAGCAGGATGTTGGCGAACTGCTCGGGCTCGCTGAAGCGGCCCTCTGCACGCACGGTCGCGGTGAAGTTCGCACCGCCCGCCGACGGCTCGGCGCCGACCGAACCCGCGGCGACCTGCACGTTCTGGCCGCGCACGGCGGCGAGCACTTCGCTCGCGGACAGGCTGTAGCCGTGCAGCTTGTCCGGGTCGAGCCAGATGCGCATCGCGAATTCGGAACCGAACTGGAACGCACTGCCGACGCCGGGGATGCGCTGGATCTGGTCGAGCACCTGCGTCGCGACGACGTTGTTGAGCGCGTAGGTGTCCATCGAGCCGTCGTCGGACTTGAGCATGCCGACCATGAGGAAGCCCGGGTTCACCTTCGACACGGTGATGCCCTGCTGGATCACCTCGGTCGGCAGGCGCGGCTGCGCGAGCGAGACGCGGTTCTGCGTCTGCACCGCGGCGATGTCCGCGTTGGTGCCAGGCTCGAAGGTGAGCGTGATCGACGCACTTCCGCTCGAGCTCGAGCTCGAACTGAAATAGAGCAGGTGGTCGACGCCGGTGAGCTGCTGCTCGATGACCTGGGTCACGGTCTTCTCGACCGTGCTCGCGTCCGCGCCCGGATAGACCGCGTTGACCGCCACCTGCGGCGGCGCGATCGTCGGGTAGGCCTCGACGCCGAGCTGGCTGATCGCGATCACGCCGCCCAACGTGATGAGGATCGCGATGACCCAGGCGAAGATCGGACGCTCGATGAAGAAACTGGGCATGGTGTGGGTTCCGGAAATGGCTGGAATCGCGGACGCCGGCCACGTGGGCCGTCATACGGGTCGGCGCCCGCGCGCGGTCCCGAGGGCCGCCGCACAGGCGCGCGCGAACCTCAGTGCTTTTCGCCTTCGGCGCCGGCCGGTGCACCCTGGGGAGCCTGGCCATTCGCGTCCGGCTGCCACGGCACGGCCTTCGCCGGCGCGTCCGGCTGAACCTTCTGCACGCCGGAGACGACGACCTGGTCGCCGTCGGCGAGACCGCCGGTGACGATCCAGCTGTCGCCCTGGAGCGTATCGGCCTCGATGCGTTTCTGCGCGACCTTGCCGTCCTGGCCGACCACGAACACGTAGGCGCCCTGTCCGTCGCGCTGCACCGCGCGCTGCGAGACGAGCCAGGCGTGCTTGAGCTCGCCGAGGCTCAGGCGCACGTTGACGTACATGCCCGGCAGCAGGCGGTGCTGCGGATTGGGCACGATGCCGCGCAGGGTCACCGCGCCGGTCGCCGCATCCACCGCGGTGTCGGAGAAGTCGAGCGTGCCGGTCTGGTCGTAGGCGCTGCCGTCCGGCATCGTGATCTCGACCTTCGCCTTGCCCTGTTCATAGAGTTGCACGTCGCCCTTGGCGGCGGCGCGCCGCATCTGTTCGAGCGAACCCACCGCCTGGCTGAAATTGACGTACACGGGGTCGATCTGTTCGACAGTCGTGAGCAGGGTCGCTTCGCCCTGGCCGACGAGCGCGCCTTCGGTCACCTGCTGCTTGCCGGCGCGGCCGGCGATCGGGGCGGTGACATTGGCGTAGCCAAGGTTGATCTTCGCCGCTTCGACTTTCGCCTGCGCCTGCTTGACCGCCGCGGCGGAGGTGCGCTCTGCCGCGTTCGCGGCGTCGACGTCTGCCTTCGACAGCAGGCCTTTTTCGGCGACCGAGCGCGCGCGCTCGGCGGCGACGTGGTTGTTCTGGTAGGTCGCCTGCGCCGCGGCGAGGTTGGCGAGCTGCGCGTTCAAGGTCGCGCGCAGCGGGGCCGGATCGATCTCGAACAGCAGCTGGCCTTCCTTGACGTCGGTGCCTTCGGTGTAGGCGCGCTTCTGCAGCACGCCGGCGACGCGCGCGCGCACGTCCGCGGTGCGCACCGCGCTGAGGCGTCCGACCAGTTCCTGCACGAGCGGCACGGTGCCGGCCTTGGCGACGACCACTCCGACTTCCGGCGGCGGCATCTGCTGCTGCTGCGGCGCCGGCTTGCCGCAACCGGCGGTGATGGCGGCGAGCGTAGCGACGGCGACAGGGGTCAATGCGCGATGCAACTTCATCGTGGAGCTTCCTGTTCTCGGATGCGTAGAGGGGCAGGCGGCCGATCGGAGGACGGCGGCGTGCGCGTGCGTCGCGCGAGCCGCGTCGGCAGCGGCGCGACTATACCGCCGGGTACAGGAACATGCATCCTCGCGGTTGCGGATCGTGCACGGGTCCGATGGCACTTTACGAACTGCGCGCCATGTGGACACATCGTGTTGGCACAGCGGTGCGACCGTCGCTTCAGCTGGCGTAAAGCGTCCGCCTTCGTGCCGAACGTCCGCACGCGCCGCGTCGATGCGGAAGAATGCGCGGGCAAAACCCGCGCGGTGCACGTTGCCGTGCGCGCATCTGCCGCGGCGAGGCGAAGTCCGCCGGCGGCGGCCGTATGGATTCGCCGCGGCCCGCGGCGTATCCTTGCGGCCCGCATTTTTCCCCACTTTCGGACCCCTTCATGACCGCACAAGGCGCCGTGTCCGGCACGCACGTCGATCCGATCCTCGCCCATCTTTCGACCCAGCTCAGCGGCACGGCTCTGGCGGACGCGCAGTCCTTCGCGCGCGAGTTCCTGCGCCGCGTCGCCGCGGACGAGATCGCCGAGCGTCCCGCGGCGGAGTGGTCGGCGCTGGCCCGCGATTCGTTCGATTTCCTGCGCGAGCGCCGGGTGGGCACGGCCAAGGTGCGTGTCTCCAATCCGGCCGCGGGCAGCGGGCGTGCGCGCACGATGGTCGATGTCGTCACCGACGACATGCCGTTCCTCGTCGACTCGGTCGGCATGGCGCTGGCGGCCGCGGGCTACTCGATCCACTCGGTGGTGCATCCCGTCTATCGCGTCGAGCGCGACGCGAACGGGCGCCTCGTCGCGCTCGCGGCGGGGGATGCGGACAAGGGCATCGCCGAATCGGTCATGCATTTCGAGATCGACCGGGTCGCCGACAGCACCGCACTCGACCGCTTGCAGCAGGAAGTATCCGCTGCGCTCGAGGACGTGCGGGCGAGCGTCACGGACTGGCAGGCCATGCGCAAGCGCATGCTCGACCTCGCCGATTCGCTCGCGGCCAAGCCGATGCCGGTCGACGCCGCTGGCGTCGCCGAAGCGCAGGACTTCCTGCGCTGGGCCGCCAACGACAACTTCACGTTCCTCGGCTGCCGCGAATACGCGGTGGTCAACACCGGGGACGACGAGGTGTTGCAGGCGGTCGAGGGCTCCGGTCTCGGCATCCTGCACGGTTCGGAACGGTCGCTCGCGCCGCGTTCGCTGCGCACGCTGGTGGCGAAGGAGCTGCCGCAGTCGGGTTCGATGGACGCGATCATCCTGACCAAGACCAATGCACGCTCGCACGTGCACCGTCCGGGCTACATGGACTACATCGGCGTCCTGGGCTTCGACAAGAACGGCGTGCCGGTGGTCGAGCAGCGCTTCCTCGGCCTGTTTACCACCAACGCGTACATGGCGCGTCCGCAGGACGTGCCGCTCGTGCGGCGCAAGGTCGAGACGGTGATGCAGCGCTCGGGCCTGCGCCGGGATTCGCATTCGGGCAAGGCGCTGCGCCACGTGCTCGAACTGCTGCCGCGCGACGAACTGTTCCAGGCCAGCGAGGACGAACTGTTCGCGACCGCGACCGGCATCCTCGCGCTCGGCCAGCGGCCGCGCACGCGCGTGTTCATTCGTCGCGACAAGTACGGTCGTTTCTATTCGTGCCTCGTGTTCCTGCCGCGCGATCGCTTCGACACCGAGGTGCGCGAGCGCGTGGAGGGCACGCTGAAGGCCGCGCTGCGCGGCGAACGCGTCGATTCGTCGATCCAGCTCGGCGAATCGCCGCTCGCACAGCTGCACCTCGTCGTGCGGCCCAGGCCCGGCGACCTCGTCGACTACGACGTCGCCGCGCTCGAAGCCGAGGTCGGCGACATCGTGCGCAACTGGCACGACGAACTGCGCGACGCGCTGGTCGCGCAGCACGGCGAAGCCGACGGCCTGCGCCTCGCGTCGCGTTTTGCACGCGCGCTGCCGGCGGCCTACATCGAGGAAGCGACGCCGCGCGTCGCCGCCGCGGACCTCGTGCTCGCGACCTCGCTGCGTGACGCCAGCGACATCAAGCTGAGCCTGGCGCCGTCGATCCGCCGCGAGGACACGCTACAGTTCAAGGTGTTCCGCCAGGGCGGCGCGATCGCCTTGTCGGAAGTCATCCCGTTGCTCGAGAACATGGGCCTCAGGGTGCTCACCGAGCAACTCAGCGAAATCCGCCTGCCGGATGCGACCGTCTACGTGCAGGACATCGCGGTGCAGGCGGCGACGCGCTGCGCGTTCGACATCGACCAGGTCGGGGACGCGTTCGAGGATGCGTTCGCGAGCATCTGGCGCGGCGACGCCGAGAACGACGCGTTCAACAAGCTGATCCTCGGCGCGCGCCTCGACTGGCGCCAGGTGAGCATGCTGCGCGGCTACTGCAAGTACCTGCTGCAGACCGGCGTGACGTTCTCGCAAAGCTACATGGAGGAGACGCTCAACCGCTATCCGGCGCTCGCCGGGCTGCTGGTGGAGCTGTTCGAGGCGGGTTTCGACCCCGCACGCGAGGCGGGTGCCGACGTGGCGAAGGCCGCGGGCGACCGCCTCGCCGGCGAACTGCGCGCGCTGGTGCCGGCGGACGTGCTCAAGAAGCTGCCGCCGAAATTCGTCGACGATCTCGCCGCGATGCGCACGCAGTCGCGCATGGACCAGGTCAGTGCGATCATCGGCGCGATCAAGGCGCTGCTCGAGCACGTCGCGAGCCTCGACGAGGACCGCATCCTGCGCGCCTACCTCGGCGTGATCGGCGCGACCCTGCGCACGAATTACTTCCAGCGTCGTGACGGCGCGCCGCGCCACTACATCAGCTTCAAGTTCGACTCGGCCAAGGTGCCGGACCTGCCCAAGCCGCGCCCGTACCGCGAGATCTTCGTGTACGGCCCTCGCGTGGAGGGCGTGCACCTGCGCTTCGGCCCGGTCGCGCGTGGCGGCCTGCGCTGGTCCGACCGCCGCGAGGACTTCCGCACCGAGGTGCTCGGCCTCGTCAAGGCGCAGATGGTGAAGAACACCGTGATCGTGCCGGTCGGCTCGAAGGGCGGCTTCTTCGTCAAGCGTCCGCCGGCGGGCGGCGACCGCGATGCGGTGCTCGCCGAAGGCATCGCGTGCTACAAGATGTTCATCAACGGCCTGCTCGACATCACCGACAACCTGGTCGAGGGCAAGGTCGTGCATCCGCGCGACGTCGTGCGCCACGACGGCGACGATCCGTACCTCGTGGTCGCCGCGGACAAGGGCACCGCGACGTTCTCCGACATCGCCAACGGGGTCAGTGCCGAACACGGCTTCTGGCTCGGCGACGCGTTCGCCTCCGGCGGCTCGGTCGGTTACGACCACAAGAAGATGGGCATCACCGCGAAGGGTGGCTGGGAATCGGTCAAGCGCCACTTCCGCGCGATGGGCCGCGACAGCCAGGGCGAGGATTTCACCTGCGTCGGCATCGGCGACATGTCGGGCGACGTGTTCGGCAACGGCATGCTGCTGTCCCGGCACATCCGCCTCGTCGCGGCGTTCGACCACCGCCACATCTTCATCGATCCGGACCCGGATGCAGCGGCCTCGTTCAAGGAGCGCGAGCGCCTGTTCGCGCTGCCCCGCTCGTCGTGGGACGACTACGACAAGTCGCTGATCTCCGCCGGCGGCGGCGTGTTCGCGCGCAGCGCGAAGACGATCCCGCTGTCGCCGGAAGCCTGCCGTGCGCTCGGCATCGGCGAGGGCACGACCCAGCTGACGCCGACCGAACTCATGAGCGCGATCCTCAAGGCGCCGGTCGACCTGCTCTGGAACGGCGGCATCGGTACCTACGTCAAGGCCGAGGCCGAGACCAACGCCGACGTCGGCGACCGCGCCAACAATGCGTTGCGCATCAACGGCCGCGACCTGCGCTGCAAGGTGGTCGGCGAGGGTGGCAACCTCGGCTTCACGCAGAAGGGGCGCATCGAGGCGGCACAGCACGGCGTGCTGCTCAACACCGACTTCATCGACAACTCGGCGGGCGTCGACACGTCCGACCACGAAGTCAACATCAAGATCCTGCTCAACGATGCGGTGCAGCGCGGCGAGCTCTCGCTCGACCAGCGCAACACCCAGCTTGCGGCGATGACCGACGAGGTCGAACGCCTCGTGCTGTCGGACAACTACCGGCAGAATCAGGCGATCACCGTGATGGAGCACATGTCGGTGCACCGCCTCGGCTCGAACGCGCACTTCATCCGCACGCTCGAAGCGGAAGGCCTGCTCGACCGCCAGATCGAGTTCCTGCCGTCGGACGCCGAACTCGCCGAACGCAAGGCGCGCCACCAGGGCATGTCGCGGCCCGAGCTGTCGGTGCTGCTGTCGTACTCGAAGATCAAGCTGTACCAGCAACTGCTCGATTCCGACGTGCCGGAAGACCCGTTCCTTTCGAAGGAACTCGTGCGCTACTTCCCCGAACCGCTGCGCGAGCACTACGCCGAGCACATGCAGCGCCATCGCCTCAAGCGCGAGATCATCGCGACCGTCGTGACCAATTCGATGGTCAACCGCATGGACGCGACCTTCGTGCTGCGCATGCAGGAGGACACCGGCCAGTCGCCGGCATCGATCGCGAAGGCGTACTCGGCGGTGCGCGAGATCGTCGATGCGCGCGGCATCTGGGCCGAGATCGAAGCGCTCGACGGCAAGGTCGGCGAGTCGGTGCAGATCGATGCACTGCTCAAGCTGTGGAACCTGCAGCGCAACCTCACGCGCTGGCTGCTGAACCAGCGCGGCGCGAGCCTCGACATCGCGGGCATCGTCGAGCGCTACGCGCCCGGTGTCTCCGAACTCTCGGCGGCGCTGCCGCGGGTGCTGACCGCGAACGCCCGCGCCGACTACGACGTCGACGTCGAGAAGTGGCAGGGGCTGGAGATTCCGGAGGCACTGGCGCAGCGACTGGCCAAGGTCGCCGAACTCAACGCCGCGTTCGACATCGTGGAGATCGCGCTGGAGACCGGCGAGGGGGTCGAGCGCGTTGCTTCGGTTTTCTTCGAGCTCGCCCAGGCGCTCGACATCGACGGCCTGCGTCGGCAGATCGAGAACCTGCCGGTCGAGAGCCGCTGGCACGCGCAGGCGCGCGGCTCGCTGCGTGACGAGCTCGCCGCGCAGCATCGCGCACTGGCGCGCCAGGTGCTCGCGGGCGCCGCTGCAGCCGACGAGCATCCGGTCGCGCGCTGGCTCGAACGCGACGATCCGGTGCTGAAGTTCACGCTCGGCCTCCTCGAGGAGATCCGCACGCAATCGGTCGACTATCCGATCGCATCGGTCGCGCTGCGCCGCGTCGCCCAGCTCGTGCAGGCGGCGTCGAAGGCGGCCTGACGGTACACGCCTCGCGCCGGACGCGTTGGGTGGGCCTCGGCGCCCGGCCCACCCGCGTGTGCACCGCGGGAACGGCGCTGGGCCGAGGTCACCTGCGCGGCGGCGGCGTGGACATGGTTGCGCATGTCTGCGCGCGCAGCCGAGAATCGCGGTGACGTTCCCTCCGGCCCGCCCCATGTCACGACGCATCGCCTTCGTCGCCGCCCCGACCGAGGAAGCGACCGCAGCTCGCGCCACGCTCGTCGCCCGCTACGGCGAGGTGCCGGTCGAGCAGGCCGACGTCATCGTCGCGCTCGGCGGCGACGGCTTCATGCTGCGCTCGTTGCACCGCCACATGGCGCGCGCGCTGCCGGTGTACGGCATGAAGCTCGGCACGGTCGGTTTCCTCATGAACCAATATGGCCTCGACGAGCTCGAGTCGCGTATCGAGCATGCGCAGCCGACGGTGCTGCGCCCGCTGCTGATGGAGGCGGTGACCGAGGCCGGCAACAGCACGACGTCGCTCGCGTTCAACGAGGTGTCGCTGCTGCGCCAGACCAAGCAGGCGGCGCACGTGCGCGTGCTGCTCAATGGCGTGACGAAGATCGAGGAACTCGTCTGTGACGGCGTGCTGGTCTCGACCACGGCGGGATCCACCGCGTACAACCTCTCCGCGCACGGGCCGATCCTGCCGCTCGGTTCGCAGCTGCTCGCGCTCACGCCGATCAGCCCGTTCCGTCCGCGCCGCTGGCGGGGCGCGATCCTGCCGGCGATCACGGAGGTGAAGTTCGAGATCCTCGACCCTTACAAGCGTCCGGTCAGTGCGACCGCGGATTCACACGAGGTGCGCGACGTCACCGAAGTGAACATCCGCGAATCGCGCGAGCAGACGATGACGCTGCTGTTCGATCCAGAGCACAACCTCGAGGAACGCATCCTCAACGAGCAGTTCGAGCTGTAAGGCAATGGCGCGGACGAGGGGGCCGCGTCGCCGCGTGCATGCCGTCCCCTTGCCGGCACGAGTGGTCCTGCTGCTCGCGTTCGCCGCCACCGGCGGTTGCGCGCAGCTGCGCTACTACGCGCACGTCGTGCACGGGGAGGCGGCGCTGCTCGCCGCGCGCGAGCCGATCGAACGCGCGATCGACGATGCGCGCCTCGAACTGACGGTGCGCGAACGCCTCCGCGGTGCGCTCGCGGCGCGCCACTTCGCGAGCGACCGGCTCGAGCTGCCGCGCAATCGCAGTTATACGAGCTATGTCCAGCTCGACCGGCCGTACGTGACCTGGAGCGTGTTCGCCGCGCCGGAATTCTCGGTCGATCCGCTCACCCACTGCTTTCCATTCGCGGGGTGTGTCGCCTATCTCGGCTACTTCGACCAAGGCCGCGCCGATCGTGCCGCGAAGGCGCTCGAGCAGGAGGGCTACGACACCGCGGTGCGCGGCATCGCCGCCTATTCGACGCTCGGCTGGTTCGCCGATCCGATCGTGTCGAGCATGCTGCGCGGCAGCGAGGACGGGCTCGATCGCGTCATCTTCCACGAACTCGCGCACTAGAAGCTGTACGTGCAGGGCGACACGGCGTTCAACGAATCGTATGCGAGTTTCGTCGCCGACGAGGGCCTGCGCGAGTGGCGCGCGGCGAACGGCCGGGGTGCCGCCGACGACCTCGCGGCGCACGACGAGGCGTTCACGCGCCTCGTGCTCGACCTGCGCGAGCGCTTGCGCGCTTCGTACGCGACGCCGGCCGGCGAGACGGCGAAGCGGCAAGCCAAGGCCGCCGAGATCGACGCATTCCGTCGCCGGTACGCCGAGCTGCGCGACCGCGAATGGCGTGGCGACCCCAGTTACGACGCCTGGGTCGCCGCACCGATCAACAACGCGAGCCTCGTCCCGTTCGGCCTGTACGATCGCTGGGTCAGTGCGTTCGCCGCATTGTTCGCGCGCAGCGGCAGTGACTGGCGTGCATTCCACGCGCAGGTGCGGCTCCTCTCGCGCTTGCCGCAGGCGGAGCGGGAGCGCCGCCTCGAGGCATTGCAGCCTGCATCGGCGCAGGCGCGCTGAACGTCCCCTGCATCTCGGCCGCTCCGTTTCGAAGCCGTGTCAACCGGGCGATCGCGCGCCCGTTTTTTCGCGATGCCGGGCAATGTCGCCCGTATCGATGGGAGCAAGCGTCATGGTCATCCGCTCACTCGCCGGCACCGTTTTCGCGGCTGCACTCGCGTGCACCGCGGTGTTCACCACGCCGGCACAGGCACGTGCCGTCGTCGCCGTCGCGATCGGCGTCGCGCCGCCGCCGCTGCGTGTCGAACGCGTCGGCGTGCGCGTGGGTTACGTATGGGCGCCGGGCTACTGGCGCTGGAATGGCGTACGCCATGTCTGGGTCGGCGGCGCCTGGGCCCCGAAGCGACCCGGCTGGCGTTACGTCGGTGCGGGCTGGGTCCGGGTAGGGCCGCAATGGCGCTTCCACCGGGCCCACTGGGTGCACGCGTGAAAGCGGCATGAGCCATCGCGCGCCGGGGCTCCATCGCGGCCCCGGCGCGCACGCGTTCATTGATGAGCCGCCCAGCGCTCGTACTCGGCGCGACTGACGCGACCGTCACGATTGAGGTCGGCATGGATGAAGTCGTTCGCAAGAGGCGGATAGGCGGCCGCTTCCGCCTCGCCGAGCACGCCGCGACCACCGCGGTTGAGTTCCGCGAACGAGGGCGGCGCACCGTACTGGCGCGGTTGCGGCTGGCCCGACGTTACCGTGACTTCGCCCTGCGGCGTCTGGTAGGTCGTGCTGCGGGTGTCCTGGGCCTGGGCGCTCACGACCGATCCGAGCAGACCGAAAGCGAGGATGTAGGGGCGCATGGGGTTCCTCCGTCGATGGTGGTGCGATCGGCGGGCGACATGGCGCCGGCCGTGCCGCCGATCCTCTTCCAGCAAGGATTAACCGAGCCGAACTGCGACTTCTGCGGCACGGCGCAACATGAACCGCAGACAGGCGCGAGCCGATGCGGAACAATGCGCCATGCCCGCCTGCCGAACGACCCTGCTGCGGCTCGCGCTCGCGTCCGCGAGCGCACTCCTCGCTTCATGCGAACGAAACGAGGTGCCGCCGCAGCCTGCGGCGTCCGCGGCCGTGCCCGCGGGTGCGTCGCCGATCGTCGCGGCGCTACCGGAGCCTGCGCCGCCGGCTGCCGCAGGGCCGGTGCAGGATCGCGTCGAACCGGGGCCAGCGATCGAGGCGCCGCAACCACCGCAGTCCGCCGCGTGCCTCGCCCGCACGCGGTCGACGGCCCGCGTGCCGGTCGCGGTCCACCGCTGGGTGGACGCGGCGGGCATCACCCACTACTCCGACCAGGCGCCTCCGGCCGATGCGCAAGGGCACCGCGTCATCGCGGTGGGTGGAGCACCGGCGATCGACGTGCAGGCGAGCGGCTACGATGTCGCCCTGCCAGACCAATTGCAGCAACGCGCGGTCGCCGATGCCCTCGGCGTGCAGCGTGTGATGCGCGAAATGCTCGGCGTACCCGTCCCGGCCGGCATGACCCTGAAGATCGTCTTCATCCGTTCCGCCGACGTCTACGCGCAACAGGTGAGCGAGCCCGCACTGGCGAAATCGAGCGGCGCCTACTCGATGCTCGATCGCACGATCCGCGTGCGCATGCAGGACCAGGACGAAGTGAAGTTCGCGGTGCTCCGTCATGAGATCACCCATGCGCTCGTGCACGAGTCGATCGGCAACCTGCCGATCGCGCTCAACGAGGGCCTCGCCGAGTATTTCGGTCGCTATCGCAGCAGCGGCATGGGAGGCCAGGTCGACGTCGGCGCGCAGCGCCAGGCCATGATCGCCGCGGCCCCCGGCGGCGATGGCAGCGAGGCCCTGGTCGACCTCCTGTCACGTGAAGGAGGGGATTTCTACACCGAAACGGTTGCCGCCGGCGAACGCGAGCGGCGCTACCAGCGCGCGTACGCGCTGGTCGCGCTGCTCATGCGCGACCGGGAAGGGCGACTCGCCCTGCGCACGGTGCTGGACCGGCAGGCGTCCGCACC
This sequence comes from Dokdonella sp., assembly GCF_051958935.1. Taxonomy (GTDB): domain Bacteria; phylum Pseudomonadota; class Gammaproteobacteria; order Xanthomonadales; family Rhodanobacteraceae; genus Dokdonella_A. Next base: position 63,908 of record NZ_JBQCFP010000027.1, read on the forward strand.
GTGCATGCCGGTGGCCGCCGAGCGCAGCCTCGATGCGGACTACCCGGGTGGCTTGCGCCGTCTCGCCGTGGATTGGACCGCATTCATGCGCAATCCGCCGGATGACATCCGCGCCTATTGATCCACGGGTCCACACCACGGGGCCTGTCGCATTTTCCGGCAACTCGGGTAGACTCGCGCCGCTGTGTCTGCACGGTTCACCCGCGTTTGGCGACCCGATGCTGCGCCGATCGACGATCCGCTTCATCGCTTCACCTGCACACCTGCATACCCAGTGGTCGACATGCCCCTGAAGGGGATGGTTCATTCAACCTAGTCAAGAGTGGAGAGTTTCATGTCGGATCGTCAGGTGGGCACCGTAAAGTGGTTCAACGAGAGCAAGGGTTTCGGCTTCATCAGCCGCGACAATGGCCCGGACGTGTTCGTGCATTTCCGCGCGATCAGCGGAACGGGTTTCAAGACGCTGCAGGAAGGCCAGAAGGTTTCCTTCCGGGTCGTGCAGGGCCAGAAGGGCCTGCAGGCGGAAGAGGTGACGCCGGCCTGACGCCGCGTCGTTCTTTGCAGAAGAAGGGGCCGCGCTCGCACGCGGCCCTTTTTTGTTTCGTGGCCGACTACTGAGGCGATGTGCGGGGTAGATTGCGGCCGGATTGGATGACACTGAAGCCAAAATCCAGCGCTTCACGTCGACGGTGAGACGCTGGATCCCGCCTTTCGCTGGGACGGACGGCAGCGTTCCGCTTTTGGCTGTGCTCCACCGGGGTCCCCTCGGCGCCGGCGGACGGCGGCCGAAATGGCCCGAAGGGGGCGCGCGAGGGATCGCGCGCCGTGGGGGGGCCGCGCCCCGCTGGGCGGTGGGGGCGCCCCGCCGCCGCCCCCCCACACCCCCGGCGCCCCCCCGGGGGGTGCGGGGGCGCGGGGGGGCGGGGGGGTCGGCGGGGTGCCCACCCCGCCCTCGGGGGCGGTGCCCCCCCACGGCGCGCGATCCCTCGCGCGCCCCCTTCGGGCCATTTCGGCCG
>NZ_JBQCFP010000028.1:0-5660 GCF_051958935.1 Dokdonella sp.
GGTGGGGCTTGTTTGTGCACCGGGCCGCCGGGTGGCTGCCTGCGTTTGCCTTTCCCGGATTCCCTATTCCCTTTTCCCGTCCGCTGCGGGCTCCGGCCAGCGCATCGCGAAGCCGTTCTCGTAGCGCAGGTCGATGTAGGCCGGGGCGCTCGCATGGGTGCCGGCGAGGCGCGGCCAGACGTCGAGGAAGCGCTTGAGGCGCCGCTGCGCGTCGTCACGGCCGAGCTCGACGACCGTGCCCGACGCGAGTTCCAGGCGCCAGCCGCCGCGCAGCGACAGCGCCACCGCGTCGACCGCGAGCCCGCTGCCGGTGAATTCGCGCTGGCATTCGGCGTGGAAGCGCAGCACGTCGTCGAGCCGATCGTCGGGGCCGCTGAGGCGCGGCAGGCCCTGCAGCCCCTCGGCTCCGGCGACGCTGAAGAGCTGGCCACGACGGTTGATCAGGCGATCCTCGCCCCAGCGCGCGTACGGCTGCTGCTCGAGGACGACGAGTTCGACCGTGTCCGGCCAGCGCTTGCGCACTTCGACGCGTTCGACCCACGGCAGCTTCGCGACGGACGCGCGCACGTCGTCGAGGTCGAGCGCGAAGAAGCCCTTGCCGAGCAGCGGCTGCGCCGCCGCGCGGATCTGTTCGGCGCTGACGTGGTCGAAGCGCGCGCTCACGTTGAGCTGCGTGACCGGCCAGCGGTCGCTCGCGAACCAGCCGTTGAGCACGCCGAGGATCGGCAGCGCGACGAGCGTGAGCGCGATGCCCCAGGCGGCGAGCTTGAACGGGAAGCCCGTGCTCATCCGCGCTTCTCCTCGAACGAGGTTTCGAGCACGCGCCAGCACAGGTCCTCGAAGCCGATGCCGAGCGTGCCCGCCGCTTTCGGCACGAGCGAGTGGCTCGTCATTCCCGGCGCGGTGTTCACTTCGAGCAGGTAGTTGCGCCCTTCACGGTCGCGCATGACGTCGACGCGGCCCCAGCCCGAGCATCCCGCCTCGTCGAATGCGGCGAGGGCGAGCGCGCGGATCTCGGCTTCGGCATCGCCATCGAGGCCGGGGCAGATGTACTGCGTGTCCTCGGCGACGTACTTGGCGTGGTAGTCGTAGAACGCGCCCTTGGGCACGATGCGGATCGACGGCAGCGCTTCGCGGCCGAGGATGCCGACGGTGAGTTCGTCGCCGACGATCATCTCCTCGACGAGCAGGTCGCCGGGATAGCGCGCCGCGAGTTCGGCCGCCTCGTCGAGGTCGCCGTCGCGGAACACGCGTGACACGCCGACGCTCGAGCCTTCGCAGGCCGGCTTGACGATCACGGGCAAGCCGAGCTTCGCCGCGGCCGCGTGCACGTCCGGCGTCGCGCCACTGCGCTTGCGCAGCGCGACGAAGCGCGGTGTCGGCAGGCCGGCGGCGATCCACACCTGCTTGGTGCGCACCTTGTCCATCGACAACGCCGAGCCGAGCACGCCCGAGCCCGTGTAGGGCACGTGCAGCGACTCGAGTGCGCCCTGCAGCACGCCGTCCTCTCCACCACCGTGCTGGCCGTGCAGGATGTTGAACACGCGCGCGTAGTGGCCTGCGCGCAGCGCGTCGAGCAGGGCCGGGATGCCATCGACCGCGTGCGCATCGACGCCTTTCGCACGCAGCGCGGCGAGCACGTTGCGACCGGAGTCGAGCGACACCTCGCGCTCGGCCGACTGGCCGCCCATGACCACGGCGACGCGGCCGAAGGCTTTCGCGTCGGGGACGCGAAAGCCGGGATGGGTGACTCGTGATTCGCGATTCGTGAAAGCCGGCATCATGCGGCTCCTTTGGACTTCAGGTGGCCGGCGGCGGCGAGTTCGGTGGCGGTCGCGCCGATGTCGCCGGCGCCGAGCAGGAGCAGCAGGTCGCCGTCGCGCAGCAGCGGCGGCAATGCGGCGGCGAGGTCGCGCGGGCGGTCGACGAGCACGGGATCGACCTTGCCGCGCGCGCGCACGGCGCGCGCGAGCGCGCGGCCATCGGCATTCGCGATCGGGGATTCGCCGGCGGGATAGACGTCGGTGAGCACCAGCACGTCGACTTCGGCGAGCACTTTCGCGAAATCGTCGAGCAGGTCGCGCGTGCGCGAATAGCGATGCGGCTGGAACGCCACGACGAGGCGGCGATCCGGCCAGCCTGCGCGCGCCGCGGCGAACACGGCGGCGAGTTCGCGCGGATGATGGCCGTAGTCGTCGACGAGCAGCGCGCGGCCACGGTCGAGTTCGATGTCGCCGCGCAGCTGGAAGCGGCGCCCGACGCCCTGGAACTGCGCGAGCGCGCGCTGCATCGCTTCCGGAGGCACGCCGAGCTGCCAGCCGACCGCGCACGCGGCGAGCGCGTTGAGCACGTTGTGGCGCCCGGGCAGGTTGAGGCGCACTTCCACGCTCGGCGCGCCCTCGGGGAGGTGCAGGGTGAACCGCGTCGCCTGGCCGTCCTGGCGCAGCTCCGACGCGCGCACATCGGCATCGGCGTCGATCGCATACGTGAGCACGCGCCGGTTCGATGCGTGCGCGAGCGCGGCGACTTCGGGGTCGTCGACGCACAGCACCGCCAGCCCGTAGAACGGCAGCCGGTGCAGGAAATCGGCGAACGCCTTCTTCACGCGTTCGAAGTCGCCGTCGTAGTTCTCCAGGTGGTCGGCGTCGATGTTCGTGACGATCGCGACGACCGGCGACAGCAGCAGGAACGAACCGTCCGATTCGTCCGCTTCGGCGACGAGGTACTCGCCCGTGCCGAGGCGCGCGTTCGCGCCCGCGGCGATGAGCTGGCCACCGATGACGAAGGTCGGGTCGAGCCCGGCTTCGGCAAGCACGCTCGCGGTGAGGCTCGTCGTGGTCGTCTTCCCGTGCGTGCCGGCGACCGCGATGCCGCGCCGGAAGCGCATGAGCTCGCCGAGCATCTCCGCGCGCGGCACGACCGGTATGCGCCGTTCGCGCGCCGCGACGAGCTCGGGATTGTCCGCCCTGATCGCGCTCGACACGACGATCACGTCGGCATCGGCCACGTGCGCGGCCGCATGGCCACGGTCGATGCGCGCGCCGAGGCCGGCGAGGCGGCGCGTCGTCGCATTGTCGGCCTTGTCCGAGCCCGACACCGAATAGCCGAGGTTGCACAGCACCTCGGCGATGCCGCTCATGCCGACGCCGCCGATGCCGACGAAGTGGACGCGGCGGAAGTCCAGCATGATGTCGCCGTGCTGCTCGAGTCGCGCCGGGGTCATGCGCCGGCCTCCAGGCAGATGTCGGCGATGCGCCGCGCCGCGTCCGGCTTGGCGTGCGTGCGCGCCGCATTCGCCATGCGCAGCAGGCGCGCGCGGTCGTTGAGTTCCTCGAACGCCGCACCGAGGCGCTTGACGAACTCGTCGCCCTCGGCGACGAGGCGCGCGGCGCCGGCCGCGACCATCGCTTCGGCGTTCTTCGTCTGGTGGTCGTCGACCGCATGCGGGAACGGCACGAGGATCGATGGCACCCCGGCCGCGGCGAGTTCCGCCAGGGTCAGCGCGCCGGCGCGGCAGATCACCAGATCCGCCCACGCGTACGCGGCCGCCATGTCGTCTTCGAACGGCACGACGTCGGCGTCGATGCCGGCGTTCATGTACGCAGCGCGCGCCTTGTCGAAGTGCTTCGAGCCGCACTGGTGGCGTACCGCCACCGCCATGCGCGACCCGCGCCGGCGCAGCACCTCGGGCAACGCCGCATTGAGGCTCTGCGCACCTTGGCTGCCGCCGAGCACGAGCAGGTGGAGCGGACCTTCGCGGCCCGCGTAGCGCTGCGCGGGCGGCTTCACCGCGGCGATCGACGCGCGCACCGGGTTGCCGACCCATTCGCCGCGCTCGAACACGCCGGGGAAGCCGGTCAGCACGCGCTGCGCGCGGCGCGCGAGCAGGCGGTTGGTGATGCCTGCGATGCTGTTCTGTTCGTGCACGACGAGCGGTACGCCCGAGAGCTGCGCCGCGATGCCGCCCGGCGCGGCGGCATAGCCGCCGAGCGAGATCGCGCAGCGTGGCCGCTGCCGTCCGAGCAGCGCCCGCGCGCCTGCGACCGCGCCGACGAGGCGGAACGGCATCGCAAGCTTGGTCAGCATGGTCTTGCCGCGCAGGCCGCCGATGGAAAGCGTCTCCAGCTGCAGGCGATGGCGCGGCACGAGCTGCGTTTCGAGGCCGCCCTCCGCGCCCAGCCAGATCACCGGCACCTTGCGCGCGACGAGTTCGTCGGCGACGGCGAGTCCGGGGAAGATGTGCCCGCCGGTGCCGCCGGCCATGACCAGCACCGGCCCGTCGCGATCGGCAATGGCGCTCACGTGCGCACCTCGAGCGCCCGGCGCTCGCTGATCACCTGCAGCATCGCCGCCTCGGCGCGCGACACCTCATAGCTCACGCGCGCGAGCAGGCCGATCGCCGCGCACGTCATCATCACGCTCGAACCGCCCGAACTTACCAGCGGCAGGGTCAGCCCCTTGGTCGGCAACACGCCGAGGTTCACGCCGATCGAGACGAGCGCCTGCAGGCCGAGCATCAGCGACACGCCGAACGCACAGTAGCCGGCGAAATGGCGGTTCTGCTCGACCGCGCGCAGGCCGATCGCGAAGCCGCGGCCGACCAGCCAGGCGAACAACGCGAGTACGAGTACGATGCCCGCCAAGCCGAGTTCCTCGGCGAGCACGGCGAGGATGAAGTCGGTGTGCGCTTCGGGAAGGTAGAACAGCTTCTGCACCGAGGCACCGAGCCCCACACCGGTCCATTCGCCACGGCCGATCGCGATCAGCGCCTGGGTCAGCTGGAAACCGTCCTTGAACGGATCGGCCCACGGATCGAGGAACGAGGTGAGGCGCTTGACGCGGTAGTCCTGGCTCAGCGCGGCGATGGCGAGCACGGGCAGCGCGAGCGCGCCGAGCGCCGCGAGGTTGCGCAGGCGCGCACCGCCGAGCCAGACCATGCCGAGCGTGACCGCCATCAGCAGTGTCGCGGAACCGAAGTCCGGTTGCACGAGCAGCAGACCGGCGAAGATCGCGGCGATGCCGAGCGGCTTGAGCACGCCGAGCAGCGTGCCCTGCAGGTTGTCGCGATGGCGCACGAGATAGCTCGCCATGTACATGACGAGCAGGATCTTCACCGCTTCCACCGACTGGAAGCCGATGAAGCCGAAGCGGATCCAACGCCGCGCGCCGTTCACGCGCACGCCGATGAACGGCACGAACACGAGCAGCAGCAGCACCGCGCCGCAGAGCAGCAGCGGCAGCGCATGGCGTTCGAGCCAGGTGAGTTCGATGCGCGCCATCGCGAGCGCGGCGACGAGCCCGACCGCGAGGAACGCGATGTGGCGGTAGAGATAGTAGAACGCGCCGACGTGCTGGCCGTCGGCGATCGCGATCGAGCTCGATGCGACCATCACGAGGCCGAGGCTCGCGAGCAGCATCGCGGCGACGACGAGCCCGAGGTCGTAGCGGCCCCTGACGTCGCCGAAGCGCGTCGCCTGCTGCTCGTCGTTGCTGAAGTCGAAAAGCAGCATCTCAGCGACCCCCATCGAAGCATGCGGCTGCCGCAGGCAGCCGCCCACCGCCCCTCGCCCGCCTCGCGGGAGAGGGGGGGACCCGTTGCGGGGCAAAGGGTGGGGTGAGGGGCATCCGGAGCGCCCCCAGAACCGCACCATCAAAGTAGC
>NZ_JBQCFP010000029.1:0-17200 GCF_051958935.1 Dokdonella sp.
AAACGGCCCGCGTTGCGGCCGTGGTCGATCGCCGGACTGCCGTCGGCGAGCGCATGGGTCGGCGTGAGCCGCGGTGAATCGCCCAGCGGCAGGAGTCCCGGATCGCCGGACGACGTGCCAGTGGGCGGCGTGCCATTCATCGCCGTGGTCACCGGCGAGCGTCACAGGCGAGAGACCGCCAGGGTCCGCCGCACGGCCACCGCTGCCTTTGCCGGCGACGACGTTCTCGATGTCCGGCGACGGCAGCAGCGGAACGCCGTTGGCGATGTTGCGCACGAACATGCCGGCGCGGCCGGAGCCCGTCGCGGCATCCACGCCGATCGTGACCGCGACGGTCGCGCCGGGTGAGAACCAGCGCGGTTGCGAGTGCGTGCGCTTCGCGCACGAGCGGATGGGTGAAAGTAGGAGGGGGCGCGGCGAGTCGCCGGGAAGGCACTGGGCGTCGAACGCTGCGACCGGTGCACATGGCAGTCCCGCGTGAGCGTGCAGCATCGACGCATACGCCATCGGCGCAGGACGGACGCCGAGGCGCGGCAAGGCCCGTGGGTCGCGCGTGCGGCTATCGATACGGATCGTCGATGCCGAGCGTGGCGAGGATGCGTGTTTCCAACGCTTCCATCGCGTCCGCGTCGCGCTCGTCCTCGTGGTCGTAGCCGAGCAGGTGCAGCGCGCCGTGGATCGTCATGTGCGCGAAATGATCGCGTGCGTCCTTGCCCTGTTCGCGCGCTTCGCGCGCGACGACCGGCGCGCAGATGACGAGGTCGCCGAGCAGTCCGCTGTGTTCGCCGGGCGCGGGTTCGTACGGGAAACTCAGCACGTTGGTCGCGTAGTCGCGGCCGCGGAACTGTCGGTTGTAGCGCCGCCCGGCCGCGCGGCCGACGACGAGGATGTTGAGTTCGCTCCAGCCGCGCCGCTGCTGGAGTTCGGGGATCGCCGCGAGCCAGCGTTCGAACGTGCGCAGCACCGGCACGCCCTTGCGCCCGGCCTCGTTGCGCAGCCACAGGCACACGCGCGAGTCGCCGTTGCCGCGCGCGGCGGTCGCGGCGGCGGGGCGGCGCGGCTCAGGCGTCATCGGTGCGCGTCGCCTTGGACGCGAGCGATTCCGCGGTCGCCTCGCGCTGCTCGTAGGCGCGCACGATCCGTTGCACGAGCGGGTGGCGCACGACGTCCTTCGCGGTGAAGAACGTGAAGCTCACGCCGTCGACGTCGCACAGCACCTCGATCGCGTCGCGCAGGCCGGATTTCACGTGGCGCGGCAGGTCGTTCTGCGTCATGTCGCCGGTGACGACCGCGACCGAACCGAAGCCGATGCGCGTGAGGAACATCTTCATCTGCTCGACCGTGGTGTTCTGCGCCTCGTCGAGGATCACGAACGCATCGTTGAGCGTGCGCCCGCGCATGTAGGCGAGCGGCGCGATCTCGATCACGTTGCGCTCGATGAGCTTGCCGACTTTCTCGATGCCCAGCATCTCGTACAACGCGTCGTAGAGCGGGCGCAGGTACGGATCGACCTTCTGCGTGAGGTCGCCGGGCAGGAAACCGAGCTTCTCGCCCGCCTCGACCGCGGGACGCACGAGGATGAGCCGCTGCACGCGGTTGTCGTTGAGCGCGTCCACCGCCATCGCGACCGCGAGGTAGGTCTTGCCGGTGCCGGCCGGGCCGACGCCGAAGTTCACGTCGTTGGTCGCGATCGCATGCAGGTAGCGTTGCTGGTTCGCGCCGCGGCCGCGGATCGTGCCGCGCTTGGTCTTGATCGCGACATCGTGCGCGCCGTCGGCCGCGCGCGCGTCGAGCGCGTCGATGCCCGATTCGGACAGGTGCAGGTTGACCTGCGCGCCGCTCAGCGCCTCGTGCTCGGTCGCGGCGTAGAGATCGCGCAGCACGCGCTCGCCGAGCTTGACCGCCTGCTCGCTGCCGCTCACGCGGAACACATTGCCGCGATTGGCGATCTCGACGCCGAGGCGCAGCTCGATCTGGCGCAGGTGCTCGTCGAAAGGTCCTGCAAGATTGGAAAGGCGCTCGCCGTCTTCGGGTTCGAGCGCGAAGTCGTGATGGGTAAGGTCCGTCATAGGCGGGCGAGGGTAGCGCGCAGGGACCTGGGTCGCCAGCGGTGAGCGTCGCTGCCCGCCGCGACCAGGGCGAACGGCGTGGACGGCGCGCCGCGTACGTGCTGGTGGTTCGAAGTCAGGATTTCTTCGCGTTGTCCGAATCCGTTCGCGGTGAAGGCACCGAGCATGGCGAGCGAAGTCGAAATGCCTGCAACTACGCCACCTGGCTCCTTCAGGTCGATCAGGCCCCCGAAGCGGCGGATCCGATGCTCGCGCTCCGATGCGACCTTGCCTGCTTCGCGTTCGGCGGTTCCGTCCGCGTCGAGCACCAGCGGGCATCGCGAGCGGAGTCGAGACGCCTGCGACGGCGTCGCGGCGCCTTCGACTTCAGCCCTTCGCCCTGCGCGAACGACGGGGTCGTCGGGCTGCCGGCGATTCCAGGTGGCCATCCGCCCATTGCAAATAATTAATCGATGAATTAAATTATCGCCATGACGAAGGAAACGAAACCCCGATCCGGCCGCGCCGCCCCCGCTCGGCCGCGCCCGGGCGATCGCCCGGGTGCTGCCTCCGGGCGCGCGCGCACGCCTGGCCGCCCGGCCGCAGCGAGCCCGGAACTGCGCCCGCGCCTGCTCGACGCGGCACTCGCCTGCTACGTGCGCGACGGCATCGCGGCGAGTTCGCTGCGCGCGATCGCGCGCGAGGCGGGCGTCACGCCGGCGTTGCTGCACTACTACTTCGGCGATGCGCAACAACTGCGCGAGGCGGTCGTCGAAGAACGCGTGCTGCCCGCGGTCGGCGTCCTGCGCGAATCGCTGCCGCCCGATGCGGGCGATGTCGCTGCGCTCGTCGCCGCGTTCGTGGGCGGCGTGGCGCGCCTCGTCGAGCGCTTTCCGTGGTTGCCGGCGCTGTGGGTGCGCGAGGTGCTCTGCGAGGGCGGGCAGTTGCGTGGCCTGCTGCTCGAACGCGTCGGTCCGCAGTTGCCGGTCATGCTCGCGCAGCGCTTCGCGCAGGCGCAGCGCGATGGCGTGTTCAATCCCGATCTCGATCCGCGCCTCGCCGTCGTTTCGCTGATCGGGCTGACGTTTTTTCCCGCTGCGAGCGCGCCGATCTGGCGCAGCCTGTTCCAGGCGTCCGACATCGACGCCGAGGCGCTGCGCGCACACACGATCGCATTGCTCGACCGCGGCCTCGGTGCAGGCTAGGAGCGAACCGTGAACACACTCCGTCCCCGATTCCGTCGAATGGCCGAAACGCTGCGCCTCTCGATGCTCGTGCCGTTGCTGCTGCTCGGTGCGTGCACGAAAGCGCCGCCGCAGGCATTGGGCACGCTCGAGTTCGACCGCGTGAGCCTGCCTGCGCCGGCGGCCGAGCGCATCGTCGGCATCGACGTGCACGAAGGCGAGCAGGTCGCCGCGGGCCAGCTGCTGCTCGAACTCGACCCCGCGCATACGAAGGCGCCGCTCGCCGCGGCCGAGGCGGGCGCGCAGCGTGCGCGCGACGCGCTCGCCGAACTGAAAGCCGGACCGCGTGCGGAAGACATCGCGCAGGCGCGTGCGAACCTCGCCGCGGCCGAGGCGCATGCGCGCGAGGCACGCGCGTACTACTCGCGCCTGCTGCCGCTGAAGGACCGCAACTACGTCGCCGCGGCCGACCTCGACCGCGCGCGCGCCGCCGCCGGTGATGCCGACGGCAAGGTGAACGCGGCGCGCGCCGCACTCGACGAATTGCTGCACGGCACGCGCAGCGAACAGGTCGCGCAAGGCGAGGCCGCGCTCGCGGCCGCGCTCGCCGAGGTCGAAGCGCAGCGCGTGCTGCTCGGCAAGCTCGCCGTGGTCGCGCCGCGCGCGGCGCGCGTCGACAGCCTGCCATATCGGCTCGGCGACCAGGCGCCGGTCGGCGCCGCGCTCGCGATCCTGCTCGCCGGCGACGCGCCGTATGCGCGCATCTACGTGCCCCAGCCGCTGCGCACGGGTGTGCGGGTCGGTGACCGCGTGCGCGTCCTCGTCGGCGATCCGGCGAAGCCGTACGAGGGCGGCGTGCGCATGATCCGCAGCGAGCCCGTGTTCACGCCGTATTACGCCCTGATCGGCGAAGACGTCGCGCGCCTGAGCTACCTCGCCGAGGTCTCGCTCGGCGACGACGCCGCGGCACTGCCCGCAGGCGTGCCGGTCCGCGTCGAATTCGGCGGGGCCTCGAAATGAACGCGCCGGCCGAAGGCGAGGTCGCTATCCGTGCCCGCGGGCTCACCAAGCGCTTCGGCGCGCTGGTCGCCGTCGACCACGTCGACCTCGCGGTGCCGCGGCGCAACGTGTACGGCTTCCTCGGCCCGAACGGCTCGGGCAAATCGACCACGATCCGCATGCTGTGCGGCCTGCTCACGCCGAGCGAAGGAGACATCGACGTGCTCGGCCTCTCGATCCCCGCGCAGGCCGAGGCGCTGCGCAAGCGCATCGGCTACATGACGCAGAAGTTCTCGCTGTTCGAGGACCTCACCGCGCGCGAGAACCTCGAGTTCCTCGCCGACGTGCAGACGGTGCCGCGCGCGCGCGCCAGACGGCGCATCGACGAACTCGTCGAGCAGTACCGCTTCGCCGACCGCCAGAAGCAGCTCGCCGGCACGATGAGCGGCGGCCAGAAACAGCGGCTCGCGCTCGCCTGCGCGGTCATCGACGAACCGGAACTGCTGTTCCTCGACGAGCCGACCAGCGCGGTCGATCCCGAATCGCGGCGCGATTTCTGGGAGAAGTTGTTCGAACTCGCCGACGCGGGCACGACCCTGCTCGTGTCGACCCACTACATGGACGAGGCCGAGCGCTGCCATCGCATCGCGATCCTCGATCGCGGCGCACTCGTCGCCGACGGCACCCCCGGCGAACTCACCGCGGGCCTCGCCGGCCGCACGCTGCTCGTCGCGGCGGAGGACCCGCGCCGCGCGCAGCGCGCGCTGGTCGGCGTCGAGGGCGTGCTCAGCGTCGCGCAGATCGGCAACAGCCTGCGGGTGCTCACGGCGGACGACCGCGGCGACGCGCGCCAGCGCGTCGGCGATGCCCTCGCGAGGTCGGGCCAGAAGGCGGACATCGAGGAAACGACTCCGAATCTCGAGGACGTATTCGTCTCGGCCACGCACGACGGCGAGCGGGAGCGTGCCGCATGAACCTGCGCCGCCTCTGGGCCGTCGTGCTGAAGGAACTGCGGCAGATGCGGCGCGACCGCATCACGCTCGCGATGATCGTCGGTATCCCGGTGATGCAGCTCGTGCTGTTCGGCTACGCGATCAACCTCAACCTGCGCGGGCTCGCCGCGGGCATCGCCGACGAGGCGAACACGGCCGGTTCGCGCGCCGCCGTAATGGACATGCTCGCCACCGGCGTCGTCGCGCCGGTGGCCGAGGCGCGCACGCCGGATGAGCTCGTCCGCATGCTGCGGCGGGGCGAGATCAGCGTGGGCATCGCGGTGCCGCCCGATTTCGAGCAGCGCAAGGCGCAGGGGCGCGAGGCGGTGCAGGTGATGGTCGACGGCAGCGACACCTCGGTGCAGGGCGCCGCGGCACAGCTCGCGCAGATGACGCTCGATGCGCCGGCGCGCGCGCGCGAGGCGCCACTCGCGAGCACGCCACCCGCGACGCCGATCGGCGTCGTCGCGTTCTACAACCCCGAGCGCCGCTCCGCGGTCAACATCGTGCCCGGCCTCATCGGCGTGATCCTGACGATGACGATGGTGCTGTTCACGGGCGTTTCGATCGTGCGCGAACGCGAGCGCGGCAACATGGAGCTGCTCATCGCGACGCCGCTGTCGCGCACCGAACTCATGGTCGGCAAGGTACTGCCGTTCATCGCGATCGGCCTCGTGCAGACCACGGTCATCCTCGCGCTCGGCATCTGGCTGTTCACCGTCCCGGTGCGCGGCAGCGTGCTCGACGTCTACCTCGCTGCCGGCCTGCTCATTCTTGCCAATCTCACCCTCGGCCTCTTGATCTCGACCAAGGCGCAGTCGCAGTTCCAGGCGATGCAGATGACCTTCTTCGTGTTCCTGCCGTCGATCCTGCTGTCGGGCTTCATGTTCCCGTTCGCGGGCATGCCGAGGGCCGTGCAGTGGCTCGCCGAAGTCATGCCGCTCACGCATTTCCTGCGCCTCATCCGCGGCATCATGCTGCGCGGGGCAGGGCTCGCCGAGATGTGGGTCGACGTGCTCGCGCTGCTCGCATTTACCGCGGTGATGATGAGTGCGGCGATATTGCGCTTTCACAAGCGGCTCGATTGATCGGGCTTCGGGCGGCGTGGGGACCGGGTTTGCGTGCGCCGGGGGAGGCTTCGGTGGGACTCGCGTCCGCGGAATAGTGCATCTACGTGCGTTTTTTCGTGCGCTACGTCCCACCCTACGGGTGGCGGGCGCGTGACGCGTGGCTAGAGGGTGCGGTGCATCACGAGCACGTCGGTGGAGCCGAGGTGCGCGTGGCGGAATGCGCCGGGTACGCGGCCGACGATCGCGAAGCCGTGACGCTGCCAGAGGCGCACGGCCGTCTCGTTGCTGCTGACGACGAAGTTGTACTGCATCGCACTGAAGCCGGCGCGGCGCGCTTCCTCGAGCGAGTGCGTGCACATGGCCGAGGCGATGCCCTGGCCGCGCGCATGCGGCGCCACCATGTAGCCGCAGTTGGCGACATGGTCGCCGAGGCCCGGCTGGTTCGGGCGCAGCATGTACACGCCGAGCACGTCGCCATCGCGTTCGGCGACGAAACAGCGGCTCGGCGGCGTCGTCCACATCGCGCGTGCCTGCGCCTCGTCGATGTCCGGCGGATAGCTGTAGGTGTCGCCTGCCGCGACCACCGCGCGGAAGACCGGCCAGGCGCGGGCGAAGCCGTCCGCGCCGATCTCGCGGATGGCGAGGGTTGCGCTCACGCGGCGGACGCGGCGAGCCCGTCGTCGAGCTGGACGCGGCCGCGCAGCGAGTTGGTCAGCGCCTCGGTGATGACGACGTCGACGAAGCGGCCGATCAGGCGCGTCGGCGCGGGGAAGTTCACCGAGCGCATGTTCTCGGTCTTGCCGGTGAGTTCGTGCGGGTTCTTGCGCGACGGGCCTTCGACCAGCACGCGCTGCACGCTGCCCACCATCGCGTCGCTGATCGCTTTCGCATTCGCGTTGATCGCCGCCTGCAGGCGTTCGAGGCGCGCATGCTTGACCGCATCGGGCGTGTCGTCGGCGAGGTTCGCAGCGGGCGTGCCCGGGCGCTTGGAGTAGATGAACGAGAAGCTCTGGTCGAAACCGACGTCGTCGATGAGCTTCATCGTCTTGTCGAAGTCGGCGTCGGTTTCGCCGGGGAAGCCGACGATGAAGTCCGACGAGATGCAGATGTCCGGGCGCACCGCACGCAGCTTCCGGATCTTCTGCTTGAACTCGAGCGCGGTGTAGCCGCGCTTCATCGCGGCGAGGATGCGGTCCGAACCCGACTGCACGGGCAGGTGCAGGAAGTTCGCGAGCTGCGGCACGTTGGCGTAGGCGTCGACGAGCGAGTCGGAGAACTCGAGCGGGTGCGAGGTCGTGAAGCGGATGCGGCCGATGCCGTCGATCTCGGCGATCGCATGGATGAGCAGGCCGAGATCGGCGACCGAGCCGTCGTGCATCGCGCCGCGATACGCGTTGACGTTCTGGCCGAGCAGGTTGACCTCGCGCACGCCCTGTTCGGCGAGCGTGGCAATCTCGGCGACGACGTCGTCGAACGGCCGGCTGATCTCCTCGCCGCGCGTGTACGGCACGACGCAGAACGAGCAGTACTTCGAGCAGCCTTCCATGATCGAGACGAACGCGCTCGGCCCTTCCGCGCGCGGCTCAGGCAACTTGTCGAACTTCTCGATTTCGGGAAACGAGATGTCCACCTGCGGCTTGCCGGTTGCGCGGCGCGCCTCGATGAGGTCGGGAAGGCGGTGCAGGGTCTGCGGCCCGAACACGAGGTCGACGAACGGCGCGCGCCTGACGATCGCATCGCCCTCCTGGCTCGCGACGCAGCCGCCGACGCCGATCAGCACGGGCTTGCCGTCCTGCTTGTGCTGTTTCCAGCGGCCGAGCTGGCTGAATACCTTCTCCTGCGCCTTTTCGCGGATCGAGCAGGTGTTGACGAGGATGACGTCGGCTTCCGACTCGTCCTGGGTCAGCTCCAGGCCGTGCGAGGCGCGCAGCACGTCAGCCATCTTGGCCGAGTCGTACTCGTTCATCTGGCAACCGTGGGTCTTGATGTAGAGCTTGCCGGTCATGGTCGGTGCAGGCGTCGTGGACCGCTGAGTTTAGCATTGGCGGGCAAGGGCTTAGCGCCGAAGGGGAACCGCGGCCGGGTGGCGGGGTCAGAACATCCCGGCTGCATGGTGCGGCGCGTCACATTCCGCGCTTGGCAACGTGAACAATGCAGCGGAAACTGTTGAGCCGAATAGGGTTGAATGTCGTCCATGCCGTCGTCCCGCATTCCCGCCGCCACCATCGGGATCGCCCTCCTGCTGCTCTGTCCGGCAGGCGTGCGCGCGAGCGTGCTCTACAAGTGCGACACCACGGACGGCAGCATCGCCTACACGAGCACGAGCAAGGGTTACTCCAACTGCAAGGCGATCGCCTCGTTCGCCGATCCGCCGAAGGCGAAGCCGTCGGCCGCGCCGGCGCCCGTGACCGAGGCTCCGGCGAGTGCGAGGGCCGTGCCGAGGAACGGCTGGACCTACGAGGAGCACGCCGCCGATTTTTCCACGGTGGAGGCGGCGGTCGCGAGCGAACCGTCCTCGATCATGCGCGAAGACTTCCGGCGCGTCGTCGCGGATGGCGCGAGCAGCGCGCCGCCGTACCTGCCGCAGGATTTCTCGACCGTGCTCGCGGACGTGGCGAGCTCGGCGGCAACGGTCGGCAATCCGCTCTTCATCGCGGCGCCGTACCGGGCGGTGCCGGTGCGCGCGCGCCCGGCGGTACCGCCCACGCCCGCGGTCGAGGCCGTCGCGACGACGACGGCGCCCGTGCCGCGCGTCCTGCGCGGGGCGGTCTATCGCGTGCAGCGCAAGAACGGCATTACCGAATACACGAACATCAAGCCGAGCGGCGGCGCCTTTGCGGTGCTGTTCACCTACATCGCGACCTGTGTCGCCTGCGACATCCATTCGAAGATCGACTTCGCGCGTACTGCGTTGCACCTCGATGCGTACAAGGCCGAGATCGCCGCCGCGGCGGCCGAATTCGGCCTCGACAGCGCATTGCTGCACGCGGTGATCCACGCCGAATCCGCGTTCAACCCGATGGCGCTGTCGAACAAGGGCGCGCAGGGACTCATGCAGCTGATGCCCGGCACCGCCACCGACATGGGCGTCGCCGACGCGTTCGATGCGTACCAGAACATCCGGGGCGGCGCGCGCTACCTCGCGATGTTGCTGAAGAACTTCAATGGCGACGCGCGCCTGGCGACCGCGGCCTACAACGCAGGGCCGGGCGCGGTGCAGAAATACGGCGGTGTGCCGCCGTACGACGAAACGCAGGTTTACGTCGAGCGCGTCGCGACGTTGCGCGACCGGTATGCGAAGGCGTTGTAGGCTTGCTGGGCGCTGACCGCTGAGGGCCGCCGCTCGGACTCGGCTTACGCGCCGGTCGTGCTGGGTGCGGGGCGCTGCACGAGCACGAGGTCGACCGCGAACGGCACGTTGCCGCGCAGCCCTTCCAGGCGCACCTTGGTGCCCGGGGCGTACGCGGCCTCGCGCGTGAGCAGGTCGCCCTGGTCGGCGATCGCGACGCCGTCGATCTTCAGCAGCAGGTCGCCCGGTTGCAGGTTCGCCTGCGCTGCCGGGCTTTCCGGCAGCACGCGCACGACGAGCACGCCCGGCTGGCGTCCGGTCGCGCCCGCGGCCGGCGGGACGTCGGTGTATTCGGCGCCGATCCAGCCGCGGATCACGTGGCCGTGCTTGATGATCTGGTCGAGCACCGTCTTCGCGGTGGTGACCGGGATCGCGAAGCCGATGCCTTCGGGCATCTGCGCGCGGCCGAGGCCGGTCGAGATCGGCTTGTTGTAGACCGCCGTGTTGATGCCGATGAGCTCGCCCAGCGCATTGATGAGCGCGCCGCCCGAGTTGCTGGCGTTGATCGCCGCGTCGGTCTGGATGAAGTCTTCGTACGCGGACAGGTTCAGCTGGCGGCCGGTCGCGCTGACGATGCCCATCGTGACGGTCTTGCCGAAACCGGCGGGATTGCCGATCGCGAGCACGACGTCGCCGACGGTCGGCGCGCCGTCTTCGGCGACCTCGACCGCGGGCAGGCCCCTGGCGTCGATCTTGAGCACGGCAAGGTCGGTTTCCGCGTCGGTACCGGTGACCTGCGCCTGGGCCACGCGCCCATCGTCGAGCAGCACCTGGATGTCGTCGGCGCCCGTGATGACGTGGTTGTTGGTGAGCACGTAGCCGTCCGCGCTGAAGATCACGCCGGAGCCGAGGCTCTGGTCGCGCCGCTGGATCAATGGTCCGGTGACGTAGCCGAGCAGGCGCTGGTTGATCGGATCGGGTACCGGATAGGCGCGGCGCAGGGTGGTGATGCGGTTCGCGTAGATGTTGACCACCGACGGCGATGCACGGCCGACCGCGTCCGCGTACGACACCGGCCCGCGTCGCGCATGGGCCGTCTCGGCGCCGGCGCTCACGCCCGGCGAGCCGCGCAGGCGCTCGACCAGCCGCGGCGCGAACACGCTCAGCACGAACGCCGCCGCGAGGCCGACGACCACGCTGCGCATGACGAAAACGGCGATGTCGTGGAGGCGGCGGCTCTGCATGGAGTTCCGGTGGCGCGCGGTGTCGCGGCGATACGGAAAGGGCACCGCTTTGATTGTGCGGTGCGGGGGCGTTCGTTAAACTAACACGATTTTGGGGCCCGGCCCGCGGGCCGCGCGGCGTTTCCGACCTTCGCGACGGCGTGCATGCGCGAGCGAGCGCGGACGGCGGGACCGGCAAGGCCGGTCATCGACGCGGGCGACGTGGTTCCCGCGGTTTTTTTCAGCTTTGCAGCGGAGTGCTGATGGCAAACGATGCTGTGGTGGACAAGGGGCGCCGTCGATTCCTGACCGCGACGACCTCGGTCGTCGGTGGTGCGGGCATCGCGCTGGCCGCGATCCCCTTCGTCAAGTCCTGGGAGCCGAGCGAGCGGGCGAAGTCCGCCGGTGCGCCGGTGCTCGCCGATATCGGCAAGATCGAGGCGGGCCAGAAGGTCACGTTCGAGTGGCGCGGCCTGCCCGTGTTCGTGGTGAACCGCACCAAGGCCCAGCTCGACACGCTGGCCGCGGTGGACGCGCGCCTGCGCGACCCGAAGTCGGACAACACGGCGCAGCAGCCCGAGTACGCGAAGAACGAGCATCGCTCGATCAAGCCCGAATGGCTCGTCGTGACCGGCATCTGCACCCATCTCGGCTGCGTGCCCGACTTCTTCCCCGAGCTCAAGCCCGAGCCGTTCGACCCGCAGTGGAAGGGCGGCTTCTACTGCCCCTGCCACAAGTCGCGCTATGACATGGCCGGCCGCGTCTACGACGGCGTGCCCGCACCGGCGAACCTCGCGGTGCCGAAGTACCACTTCGTCGACGACACGCACATCCTGATCGGCGTCGATCCGGACAAGGGGGCAGCGTAATGGGCACCACGATGACGCGCCTCCAGCCGAAGAACCGCGTGCTCGCCTGGGTCGAGGACCGCCTGCCGGTGCTCTCGTTCCTCGGTTCGCACACGAGCGGCTACTACGCTCCGAAGAATTTCAACCTCTGGTACTACTTCGGCTCGCTCGCGCTGCTGGTGCTGGTCAACCAGATCCTCACCGGCATCTTCCTGACGATGCACTACAAGCCGAGCGCGGAACTCGTCGCGCCGGGCATCTCGGCCGCGTTCGCCTCGGTCGAATACATCATGCGCGACGTCAGCTGGGGCTGGCTGATCCGCTACATGCACTCGACCGGCGCGTCGCTGTTCTTCGTCGTCGTCTACCTGCACATGTTCCGAGGCCTCATGTACGGCTCGTACAAGAAGCCGCGCGAGCTCGTGTGGATCCTCGGCATGCTGATCTTCCTCGCGCTGATGGCCGAGGCGTTCATGGGCTACGTGCTGCCGTGGGGCAACATGTCGTTCTGGGGCGCGAAGGTGATCATCTCGCTGTTCGGCACGATCCCGGTCATCGGCGACTCGCTGGTCGAATGGATCATGGGCGATTACCTCCCCGCCGACGCCACGCTCAACCGCTTCTTCGCGCTGCACGTGATCGCGCTGCCGCTGGTGCTGCTGCTGCTCGTCGTGCTCCACCTCGGCGCGTTGCACGAAGTGGGTTCGAACAACCCGGACGGCGTCGAGATCAAGGAAAAGAAGAAGCCGGACGGCACGCCGCTCGACGGCATCGCGTTCCATCCGTACTACACGGTCAAGGACATCTTCGGCACCGGCTTCTTCCTGCTGATCGCCGCGTTCATCATCTTCTACGCGCCGACCTTCGGTGGCTGGTTCCTCGAGCACGACAACTTCCTGCCGGCGAACAACCTCGCCACGCCCGCGCACATCAAGCCGGTGTGGTACTTCACGCCGTTCTACGCGATCCTGCGCATGATCCCGTCGTTCTTCGGCACGGCGGTGTGGGGCGTGATCGCGATGTTCGGCGCGATCGTGCTGCTGTTCCTGATGCCGTGGCTCGACAAGGGCATGGTCAAGTCGGTGCGCTACCGCGGCCTCGGCTACAGGATCGCCCTCGGCCTGTTCGCGCTGTCCTTCGTCATGCTCGCCGCGGTCGGCGCGGGCGTGACCGCGGAGAAGATCCCCGAGTGGTTCGGCGAGAAGGCGGATGCGACCTTCATCGAGAACCTGTTCGGCCGGTTCTGGACGCTCGTCTACTTCGGCTATTTCGTCTTCATCTGGGTCTACACGAAGTTCGGCTTCGAGAAGACCAGGCCGGTGCCGGAACGGGTGACCACGCATGACTAAGGCCACGACCAACACTCCGAGGACCGCGATGTTCCGCAAGATTGCAGCCCTGCTGGTGGCCGGCCTGATCGGTATCGGCGTCGCGCAGGCCTCCGAAGAAGGCGGCCTCGAGCCGGCCAACATCCGGCTCGACGACGTCGCCTCGATGCAGCGCGGCGCGCGCCTGTTCTTCAACTACTGCGCGGGCTGCCATTCGCTGCGCTTCATGCGCTATTCGCGCATCGCCGCGGACCTCGGGCTCGATCCGAAGGACGTCGAACAGAACTTCATGTTCGCCGGCGGCAAGATCGGCGACCCGGTGATCAGCCCGATGCCGCCCGCCGACGGCACCGCCTGGTTCGGCAAGGCGCCGCCGGACTTGTCGCTGGAAGCCCGCGCGAAGCCTGAAGGCTGGATCTACAACTACCTCAAGTCGTTCTACGTCGATCCGAGCCGCCCGACCGGCTGGAACAACACGTTGTTCCCGAACGTGTCGATGCCGAACGCCCTGTGGGAGCTGCAGGGCGTGCAGACCGCGGTGACGAAGCCGGCCGCGGAAGGCCAGGATGCGGTCATCGAGCGGCTCGAGCTGCACACGCCCGGCAGGCAGAACGCCGAGGAGTTCGACCGCACCGCGCGCGATATCGCAACGTTCCTGCAGTACGTCGGCGAGCCGGCCGCGCTGCAGCGCGAGTCGATGGGCGTGTGGGTGCTGCTCTACCTCGCCTTGTTCACCCTGCTCGCCTACTTCCTCAAGCACGAGTTCTGGAAGGACGTGCACTGAGCACGCGCGGGCGGCCACGCGCCGCCCGCGCCCGCTTGCCGCGTCGCGCCCGGTCTGGCCGGCCGCGGGTTGTTTTTTGCGCTCCGATCCCGCTCCCTGGTGGTGTTTCCCCCATCCTAGGCGGGCGCCGCCGCCGCGTAGTACATTGCCGGCGAAGGGCTCGCTTCGAAGGGAGTAGGGGATCCAGCATGGCCTTGAACCAGCGTTCGCGTACCGTCTTGACCCTCTATTCGGCCCACGACTGCGTGCATTGCCACCGGGTCCGCATGACGCTCGCGGCCAAGGGCGTCACCTACGACCATGTGCTGGTCGACCTGAACGACCCGCCCGAGGACCTGGTCGACCTCAACCCGTACAACTCGGTGCCGACCCTCGTCGACCGCGACCTCGTCCTCTACGACACCTCGGTCATCTGCGAATACCTCGACGAGCGCTACCCGCATCCGCCCCTGATGCCGGTCGATCCGCTCTCTCGTGCGCGCCTGCGCCTGGCCATCGTGCGCATCGAGAACGACTGGCTCACCCTCGTCGACGAGATCGAAGCCGGCGGCCGCGCGGCCGACACCGCGCGGCGGGCGCTGCGTGACGACCTGGTCAAGAACGCGGGCGCGTTCAAGGCGTCGCGCTTCTTCCTGAGTCCCGAAATCAGCCTCGCCGATTGCGCCCTCGCGCCACTGGTCTGGCGGCTCGACGCGCTCGGCGTGCAGCTGCCGCGCGAGGCGCAGGCGATCGTCGACTACGGCGAGCGCATCTTCCGCAGCCAGGGCTTCACGCGCAGCCTCACCGCGGAAGAGAAGGGCTTGCGTCCGTGATGCATGCTTGCGGAGAACCCTCGTGAACGCACCGGCAATGACGTCGAATCGTCCGTACCTGCTGCGCGCGTTCCACGAGTGGATCAGCGACAACGGCCTCACCCCGTACCTGCTCGTCGACGCGGCCGCGGAAGGCGTGCGCGTGCCGCCCGGGGCGGCCAAGGACGGGCGCATCGTCCTCAATGTCGCCGCGCGCGCGGTCGGCCAGTTCGAGATCGCCAACGACCGCGTGCAGTTCCTCGCCCGCTTCGGCGGCATCAGCCAGTCGGTCTACGTGCCGATGAGCGCCGTGCTCGCGATCTACGCGCAGGAAAACGGCCAGGGCATGATGTTCCAGGCCGATGGCGCGCCGGCCGAGCCGCCGCCGGCCGCACCGTCGCCGGACGAGGCGCCCAAGCGCCCGCACCTGCGCGTGATCAAGTAGCGCGGTCGCGACGCAGCCCGGCGCGTACCGCCGATCGGCTCATTGCACGAGGCGCAGGTGGGGCGGGGCGACCACGCGCGTTCGCGCGTCCTCGCCGAGCGGCAGACTCCACGCCTCGAGGCGGCGCCCGGCGAGATCGAGATGGCAGCGATGCCGATCACTGCCGTCGATGCTCACTTCGAAACCGTAACGGCGCACGACCGTCGGCAGACCATCGCGCCGCGCCAGCGCAAGCCGCTTGAGCGACACGGTCTGGTCGAGCAGTTGCACGCCGGCTTCGCGGCACAGGGTGCGGCTGTGCGCGATCGCCAGTTCGCGTGCGCGCAGGACGTCCATCCAGGCCCATACCGCGGCCGCGATGGCGAGCAGGAACAACCAGGTACCGATCATCGGCACAGTGTGGGGACAGCCTGCCGACCGGGCAAGGGGCACGGGGGCCGGCCGTACCGCCGCCGCGTGACGGCGCGCAGGCGACAAACGGCCGGCCGCAGGTACAATCCGCGCACGCACGGCTGCCACGTTGGGGGGAGAGGATGAAACTGGTGTTTCCTGGCGGTGAACACGCTCCGGTGGAACTCGCCGAAGGCACCCGCACGCTCGGCAGCGGCAGCGAGAACAGCATCGTGCTCAGGGGCGAGGGCATCGCCGCGCGCCATTGCGAAATCGCCGTCGCCGCCGGCAACGCCAGGGTGCGGCCGCTCGACCCGCAGGCGCCGACCGTGCTGAATGGCCGCCAGGTGACCGCGGCGACCCCGATCAAGGATGGCGACCTGCTCGTGCTCGGCCGCGTGGGCGTATCGGTCGTCGGCGAGCGCAAGCCGGCGGCGGCACCGGCTGCGAAGAACGAGCCGGTGGACGATCGCACGCGCGTACGCACCGCGCTGCCGCGCTACCTGCTGCGCGGCGTCTCGGGCGCCACCCTCGGCAAGACGTTCGCGGTCACCGACAACGCGGTGATCGGGCGCCAGCCGGACTGCGACATCCCGATCCCGGCCGAAGAAGTCTCGCGCCACCACGCGCGCCTCAAGGTCACCGCCGACGGCGTGCTGGTCGAGGACATGGGCTCGGCCAATGGCACGTACATCAACGACAAGCGCACGCAGAGCGGCTTGCTCAAGCCCGGCGAGGAACTGCGCCTGGACACGGTGCGCTTCCTGCTCATCACGCCGGGCATGGACGCGCGCCAGCAGTCGGCCGGCGCGCGCGCCGAGCCCGAGGCGAAGGCTGCGAAGGGCGGTTCCAGCGGCGCGATGATCGCGATCGGCGTCGTCGTCGCCGCGATCGTGGTCGCGGCGGCACTGCATTTCGCCGGCGTGTTCTGAGCGGGGCAGCGATCCGCCCGCGTCGATCGCGTCAGCCTTCCTCGACGAGTTCGACGCGCATCGACAGGTCGAGCGCGCGGATGTGCTTGGTCAGCGCGCCGACCGAAATGTAGTCGACGCCGGTTTCGGCGATCGCGCGCACGCGCTCGAGCGACACCGATCCCGACACCTCGAGCGGGACGCGGCCGCCGACTTCGGCGACCGCCTGCGACAGCTCGTGCAGCTCGAACTCGTCGAGCATGATGCGGTCGACGCCCGCTGCGAGCGCCTCGCGCAGCTCGGCGAAGTTCTCCACTTCGGTTTCGACCAGCACGCCCGGATGCAGCGCGCGGGCGCGTGCGGTGGCGGCATGGATCGAGCCGGCGGCGGCGATGTGGTTTTCCTTGATCAGCACCGCGTCGTACAGGCCGATGCGGTGGTTGAGGCCGCCACCGACGCGCACGGCGTATTTCTGCGCGAGGCGCAGGCCGGGCAGGGTCTTGCGCGTGTCGAGGATCGCGGTGCGCGTGCCGCGCGCGGCCTCGACGTAAGTCGCCGTCGTCGTCGCGGTCGCCGACAGGGTCTGCAGGAAGTTCAGCGCCGAGCGCTCGGCCGTGACGAGCGCGCGCGCGCGTCCCTCCATCCGGCAGAGCAGGGCGCCCGCGGTGACGCGATCGCCGTCCGCGGCCTGCCAGTCGAATCGCACGTCGCGATCGAGCTGGCGGAAGCACTCCTCGAACCAGTCACGCCCGCACAGGATCGCCGCCTCGCGGGTGATCACGCGCGCGCGGCCGCGGGCGCCTTCGGGCAGCAGGTCCGCGGGGACGTAAACGCGGCCGGTGTTTTGTTAGGGTGCGGGCTGCACAACACGCACGAACCCCGCAGGGGGCGCAACCCG
>NZ_JBQCFP010000030.1:0-24774 GCF_051958935.1 Dokdonella sp.
AACGTCATCGACGTCTGCCCGGTCGGCGCGCTGACGAACAAGCCGTTCCGCTTCAAGGCCCGCCCGTGGGAACTGATCGCGCGCGAGTCGATCGGCTACCACGACGCGCTCGGCACCAATCTATGGCTGCACACGCGCCGCGGCGAAGTGCTGCGCGCGGTGCCGCGCGACAACGAGGCGATCAACGAGTGCTGGGCCTCGGACCGCGACCGCTATGCGAACCATGGCCTGCGCGCCAAGGACCGTGCGCAGAAGCCGATGATCCGTCGCGCCGGCGAACTGGTCGAGGTGAGCTGGGCCGAGGCGCTCGCGTTCGTCGCCGACCACCTGCGCGACGCGCGCGGTGACGTCGGCGCGCTGGTCGCGCCGCTCACCTCGAGCGAAGAGGGTTTCCTGCTCGGCCGCCTGCTGCGCGGCATCGGCAGCGACCACATCGACCATCGCCTGCGCACGCTCGACTTCGCCGATGCGCCGGTCGCCGCGCCGTTCGAGATGCCGGTCGCGGCGATCGACAAGGCGAAGGCGGTGCTGCTCGTCGGCTGCAATCCGCGGCACGAGGTGCCGCTGATCGCACAGCGCCTGCGCAAGGCGGTGCGCGCCGGCGCAAAGGTACATGCGATCAATCCGGTCGACTTCGACTTGAATTTCGAGCTCGCCGGCAAGTCGATCGTGACGCCGGCGGCGATGCTCGACGCGCTGCTCGGCCTCGCCAAGGCGGCCAACGACGCCGGCCACCTGCCGGAGTCGTCCACGCTCGCGCAGTCCATCGCGGGCCTCAACGCCGGTGCGAACGCGCAGGCGCTGCTGAAGCTGCTCGCCGATGCGTCGGAGTCCGTCATCGTCCTCGGCGAAACCGCGCTCAACCATCCGAACGCGTCGTCGCTGCGCGCGGCCGCGCGTTTCATCGGCAAGGTCACGCATTCGGCCGTCAACGAGATTCCGGGCGGCGCCAATGCGATCGGCCTCGCCCGCGCCGGCGCGCAGCCGCGCCAGGGCGGCCGCGACGCGGGCGCGCTGCTCGCCAATCCGCCCAAGCACCTCGTCGTCTACCACACGGGTTCGCAGGACACGAGCGCTCCGGCCGCATTCGACCGCGCGCGCACCGAGGCGCAATTCTGCGTCTACGTCGGCGCGTACGCGTGCAACGGCGTGCAGCGCACCGCGCACGCGGTGCTGCCGATCGGCCTGCCGCCTGAGATCGATGGCAGCTATACCAACCTCGACGGCACCACCCAGGTGCTCGCCGCCGCGGCCAAGCTGCCAGGCGACGCGCGACCGGGCTGGAAGGTGCTGCGCGCACTCGGCGCGGCGCTGTCGGTGCCGGGTTTCGAGTTCACCGAGATCGGCGAAGTGCGCGCGCAGATGGCCGCGGACGGCGCATCGCAGGCGACGGCGACGAACGCGCTGCGTCCGCGCGTCGAACCCGCGCACGGCCGCCTCGTGCGCATCGCGACCACGGCGATCTACGCCGCCGATGCGGTCGTGCGTCGCTCGCCCCCGCTGCAGGCGCACCCGCTCGCGCGGTCCGCGTGCGTGACCCTGCATCCGGAAGACGCGCTCGCGCTCGGTATCGGCGCCGGCGCGATCGCGCGCGTCTCCGGCGTCGAGCTGCCGGTGGAGCTGTCGACCCGGGTGCCGCGCGGCGGTGCGTGGATCGAGGCCGGCCTCAAGGGTTCGTCGCATTTGCCGCCGCACGGCGCTTCCCTCGACATCACGAAGGCCTGACGACGCATGGACTCGATCACCGCCGCGTTCCACTGGTTCGTGTCGACGTTCCCGACGCTGTCGATGGCGCTCGGCCTGTTGTTGCTGCCGCTCGTGCCGCTGATCATCGGCGTCGCGATGTACGTGTGGTGGGAACGCAAGGTCATCGGCTGGATGCACGTGCGCATGGGGCCGAACAAGGTCGGCCCGTTCGGCCTCGCGCAGACGTTCGCCGACGTGTTCAAGCTGCTGCTCAAGGAAGTCGTTTACCCGGCGAACGCCAACAAGGCGTTGTTCCTGCTTGCTCCGCTGTGGGCGCTGATCCCGTCGTTCGCGGCGTGGGCGGTGATCCCGATCGGCCCGAACGTCGCCTGGTCGAACGCGAATGCGGGCCTCTTGTTCCTGCTCGCGATGACCTCGATGGGCGTGTACGGCATCATCATCGCCGGCTGGGCATCGAACTCGCGTTACGCGATGCTCGGAGCGATGCGCTCCGCCGCGCAGGTGGTCAGCTACGAGATCGCGATGGGCTTCTCGCTGGTCAGCGTGCTGATCCTCGCCGGCAGCCTGAATCTTTCCGACATCGTGCAGGCGCAGGCGGGCAGCAAGGGCCTGCTGGACTGGTTCTGCGTGCCGTTGCTGCCGATGTTCGTCATCTACTTCGTCTCGGGCGTGGCCGAGACGAACCGCGCCCCGTTCGACGTCGCCGAAGGCGAATCGGAGATCGTCGCGGGCTTCCACGTCGAGTACTCGGGCGCGCCGTTCGCGGTGTTCTTTTTGACCGAGTACGCGAACATGATCCTCGTGTCGTTCCTCGCGCCGATCCTGTTCCTCGGCGGCTGGCTGTCGCCGTTCCCGGCGTCGTGGGGAGCGCTCGGCGCGCCGGGCTGGTGGTGGCTCGCGGGCAAGGCATTCTTCTTCGCGACCGCCTACGTCTGGTTCCGCGCGAGCTTCCCGCGCTACCGTTACGACCAGATCATGCGTCTCGGCTGGAAGGTGTTCATCCCGATCACGATCGTATGGGTGTTCGTGGCGGGTTGCATGAAGTATTTCGGCTGGGTCACGACGGGCGCTTGAGGCGACAGGCAATGAATCGAGTCACGAGTTACCTCAAGAGTCTGATGCTGCTGGAGCTGTGGGCCGGCCTCTGGCTCACGTTCAAGTACCTGTGGCGCCCGAAGTACACGGTGCGCTACCCGATGGAGCACATTCCCAAGTCCAACCGCTTCCGCGGGCTGCACGCGCTGCGCCGCTATCCGAACGGCGAGGAGCGCTGCATCGCGTGCAAGTTGTGCGAGGCGGTGTGTCCCGCGCTCGCGATCACGATCGACTCGGCGCCGCGCGAGGACGGCACGCGTCGCACCACGCGTTACGACATCGACCTGTTCAAGTGCATCTTCTGCGGCTTCTGCGAGGAAAGCTGCCCGGTGGACTCGATCGTCGAGACGTCGATCCACGAGTATCACTTCGAAAAGCGCGGCGAGAACATCGTGACCAAGCCGCAGTTGCTCGCGATCGGCGACCGCTTCGAGAAGGAGATCGCGGCCGCGCGTACGCAGGACGCGGCGTTCCGCTGACGGACACAGACCCATGAGCTTCCAGCTGATCTGCTTCTACGCCTTCGCCGCGGTCACCGTGGCCGCCGCACTCGCGGTGATCTCGGTGCGCAGCCCCGTGCACGCCGCCCTCTGCCTCGTGCTCACGTTCTTCTCGACCGCCTGCACGTGGCTGCTCGCCGACGCGGAGTTCCTCGCGATCGCGCTCGTGCTCGTCTACGTCGGCGCGGTGATGGTGCTGTTCCTGTTCGTCGTGATGATGCTCGACCTCGACCTCGACCCACTGCGCGAAGGCTTCGTGCGCGCACTCCCGGTCGGCGTCGTCGTCGCGGTGGTCATGCTGGTCGAGATGCTCGGCCTCATCGGGGTGCGCTCGATGCAACTGCCGGCGCCGCCGGAACCTGCGGCTGCCGCGGGCATGTCGAACACGTCCTGGCTCGCGAACGCGCTGTTCAGCCAGTTCCTGCTGCCGTTCGAAGTGGCCGCGCTGATCCTCACCGTCGCGATCGTTGCCGCGATCCCGCTCACGCTGCGCCGCCGCACCGGCGTGCGCACCCAGAATCCGGGTCGCCAGGTCATGGTGAAGGCGCGCGACCGCGTTCGCATCGTCAAGATGGCCGCCGAGAAGCCCGCCACGCCCGCCGAGGCCGGGGAGAGAACGCCATGATCACGCTCGCGCATTTCCTCACGCTCGGCGCCGTGCTGTTCTGCATCGCGGTCGCCGGCATCTTCATCAACCGCAAGAACGTCATCACCCTGCTGATGGCGATCGAGTTGATGCTGCTCGCGGTCAACACCAACTTCGTCGCGTTCTCACGCTTCCTCGGCGATCCGTCGGGACAGGTGTTCGTGTTCTTCATCCTCACCGTCGCCGCGGCCGAGTCGGCGATCGGCCTCGCGATCCTCGTCGTGTTGTTCCGCAACCGCGCGACGATCAACGTTACCGAAATCGATTCGATGAAGGGCTGAGAGAACAAGGGGCCGTCATTCCGGCGAAAGCCGGAATCCAGCTCTTCGACCGACCGGAAAAGAACAACTGGATCCCGGCTTTCGCCGGGACGACGAGCAAAAGAACATGGCTTTGAATTCCCACATACTGCTCCTCATCGTCCTCGCGCCGCTGTTCGGCGCGCTCGTCGCGGGGCTCCTGCGCAACCAGGTCGGCCGCAAGGGTGCCGCGGGCGTCACGATCGCGGGCGTGCTGCTCTCGTGCGTGCTGTCGTTCCACGTGCTCTACCAGCTCGTCTGGGGCGGCGCGGCCACGTTCAACGAGAACCTCTACACCTGGTTCCAGGTCGGCCCGATCGACGCGCACGTCGGCTTCCTCGTCGACCGCCTCACCGCGATGATGATGGTCGTCGTGACCTTCGTCTCGCTAATGGTGCACGTCTACACGATCGGCTACATGGCCGATGACGACGGCTTCCAGCGCTTCTTCAGCTACATCGCGCTGTTCACGTTCTCGATGCTCATGCTGGTCATGAGCAACAACTTCCTGCAGCTGTTCTTCGGCTGGGAGGCGGTCGGCCTCGTCTCGTACCTGCTGATCGGCTTCTGGTTCAAGCGGCCGAGCGCGATTTTCGCCAACATGAAGGCGTTTCTCGTCAACCGCGTCGGCGACTTCGGCTTCCTGCTCGGCATCGCCGGTGTGCTGTTCTGGTTCGGTTCGCTCGATTACTCGCAGGTGTTCGCGGCGACCGCGTCCGACCTCGTCGCCTCGCGCACGGTCGAGATCTTCGCCGGGCACCCGTGGCACGTCGCGACGATCGTCTGCATCTGCCTGTTCATCGGTGCGATGGGCAAGTCGGCGCAGGTGCCGCTGCACGTCTGGCTGCCGGATTCGATGGAAGGTCCGACGCCGATCTCCGCGCTGATCCACGCCGCGACGATGGTGACCGCGGGCATCTTCATGGTCGCGCGCATGTCGCCGATCTTCGAGCTCAGCGAGACCGCGCTGTCGTTCGTGCTCGTGATCGGCGCGACCACCGCGCTGTTCACCGGCTTGATCGGCATCGTGCAGAACGACATCAAGCGCGTCGTCGCCTATTCGACCCTGTCCCAACTCGGCTACATGACGGTCGCGCTCGGCGTCTCCGCATACGCGGGCGGCGTCTACCACCTGATGACGCACGCGTTCTTCAAGGCGCTGCTGTTCCTCGGCGCGGGCTCGGTCATCGTCGCGATGCACCACGAGCAGGACATGCGCTACATGGGCGGCCTGCGCAAGTACATGCCGATTACCTGGATCACGATGTGGCTCGGCTCGCTCGCGCTCGCGGGTGCGCCCGGTTTCGCCGGCTTCTTCTCCAAGGACGCGATCATCGAGGCGGTCGGCGAGTCGCACCGCTGGGGCGCGGACTATGCGTACTTCTGTGTCTATGCGGGCGTGTTCGTGACCGCGCTGTACAGCTTCCGCCTGCTGTACAAGACGTTCCACGGCCAGGAACGCTTCGTCGTCGACACGCACCGTCACGGCCACGGCCATCACGACGAGCACCATGGCGACCATGGCCATCACGAGCCGGGCCATCTCGCACACGCGCCGCATGAATCGCCGTGGGTGATCACGCTGCCGCTCGCGCTGCTCGCGATTCCGTCGGTGGTCATCGGCTGGTTCACGGTCGGGCCGATGCTGTTCGGAGGCTGGTTCGGCGGCGCGATCCTCGTCAGCCAGGAAGAAGGCCGCGACGTGCTCGCCGAGATCGGCCACGAATTCCACGGTCCGCTCGCGATGGTGCTGCACAGTTTCGGCCTGACTTCGCCGTTCTGGCCCGCGCTGGCGGGGTTCGCCCTCGCGACCTGGATCTGGCTGTTCAATCCCGGCGTCACGGAGCGCTTCAAGAACGCGCTGCGCCCGCTCTACGACACGCTCAACAACAAGTACTGGATCGACGAGCTCTACCAGGCGGTATTCGCGCGCGGCGGCATCGCGCTCGGCCGCGGCCTGTGGAAGGGCGGCGACGCCGGCCTCATCGACGGCGTCGCGGTGAACGGCTCGGCCGCGCTGGTCGATCGCGTCGCCGCGACCGTGCGCTGGCTGCAGTCCGGCTATCTCTACCACTATGCCTTCGCCATGATCCTCGGCCTGATCGCGCTGCTCGGCGGCGTGTGGTGGGTCAACCACCTGGCGCCCTGATCGACGGACTGACACGACCATGCATCTTCCGCATCTTCTGAGTCTCCTGATCTGGCTGCCGGTACTCGGCGCGATCGCCGTGCTCGCCTTCGGCCGGCAGGCGAATACCGCGCGCTGGCTCGCGCTGGCGACCGCCGTCGCGACGTTCGTGATTTCGATCCCGCTGTGGACGGGCTACGTGCCCTCGATCCCCGGCATGCAGTTCGTCGAAACGCTGGCGTGGATCCCCGCGCTCAACGCCAACTACGCGCTCGGCGTCGACGGCATCGCGATCGCGCTGATCGTGCTGACCACGTTTACGAGCGTGCTGGTGATCCTCGGCGCGTGGGGCCCGATCGAGGAGCGCGTGTCGCAGTACATGGCGGCGATGCTTGCGCTCGAGGGCCTGCTCGTCGGCGTGTTCGCGGCGACCGACGCGCTGCTCTTCTACGTGTTCTTCGAAGGCATGCTGATCCCGATGTTCATCCTCATCGGCATCTGGGGCGGTCCGCGGCGCGTCTACGCGACGCTCAAGTTCTTCATCTACACGTTCCTCGGCTCGATCTTCATGCTGGTCGGGCTGATCTACCTGCACATGAAGACCGGCGAGTTCTCGCTCGACGCTTTCGCCCATGCGAGCCTCGATGCAAAAGAGCAGGCGTGGCTGTTCTTCGCGTTCCTCATCGCGTTCGCGATCAAGGTGCCGATGTGGCCGGTGCACACCTGGCTGCCGGATGCGCACGTCGAGGCGCCGACCGGCGGCTCGGTGATCCTGGCCGCGATCATGCTGAAGGTCGGCGGTTACGGCTTCGTGCGCTTCTCGCTGCCGATCACGCCGGACGCTTCGCAGGAATACGCTTGGGTCGTGATCGCGATGTCGCTGATCGCCGTGGTCTACATCGGCTACGTCGCGCTGGTGCAGGAAGACATGAAGAAGCTCGTGGCGTATTCGTCGATCGCGCACATGGGCTTCGTCACGCTCGGCCTGTTCGTCGCACTCGCGCTCGTGCGCGTCAACGCGAACCCGGGCGGCGCGCGCCTCGCGGTGCAGGGCGCGATGGTGCAGATGATCTCGCACGGTTTCGTTTCCGGCGCGATGTTCTCCTGCATCGGCGTCATGTACGACCGCCTGCACACGCGCATGATCCGCGACTACGGCGGCGTCGTGAACGTGATGCCGTGGTTCGCCGCGTTCATGGTGCTGTTCGCGATGGCGAACTGCGGCCTGCCGGGCACCTCGGGCTTCGTCGGCGAGTTCATGGTCATCATCGCCGCGTTCCAGGACAGCCCGCTGATCGCCGCGGTCGCCGCGTTCACACTGATCATCGGCGCCGCCTACACGCTGTGGCTGGTCAAGCGCGTGGTGTTCGGCGAGGTCGGCAACGACAAGGTCGCGAAGATGAAGGATCTGGACCTGCGCGAATGGATCGTGCTCGGCGCGTTCGCCGCCGGCGTGCTCGCGGTCGGCGTGTATCCGAAGCCGCTGACCGACCTGATGGAACCTGCTGTTCAGCAGCTCGTGCAGCAGCTCGCCCTGGCCAAGATGTGAGCCACCCGACATGATCCAGTTCAATCCCGCCGATCTCGCGACGATGCTGCCGGAGCTGTTTCTGCTCGGGGCGACCTGCGCGATCCTGCTCATCGACCTGTTCCTCAAGCCGGCGCGGCGCGACGTCACGCACTGGCTCTCGCTCGCCGCGCTGCTCGCGACCGGCGTGCTCGTCTGGCGCGGCGCGCCGGTGCAGGGCAGCGGCATCGCAGCGTTCAACGGCATGTTCGTGCGCGACGGCGTCGCCACCGTGCTCAAGGTGTTCGTGCTGCTGACCACGGGCCTGGTCTTCCTCTACAGCCGCGACTACCTGCGCCAGCGCAAGCTCTTCGTCGGCGAGTTCTACCTGCTGCTCCTGTTCGCGACGCTCGGCATGATGCTGCTCGTCTCCGCGGGCAACCTCGTCACCGTCTACCTCGGCCTCGAACTCCTGACCCTGAGTTCGTACGCGCTGGTCGCGCTCAATCGCGATTCGGCGGTATCGAGCGAGGCGGCGATCAAGTACTTCGTTCTCGGCGCGCTCGCCTCGGGCCTGCTGTTGTACGGCATGTCGATGATCTACGGCGCGACCGGCACGCTCGACCTCGCGAAGATCCATGCGGTCGCCGACTTCTCGGCCAACAGCCCGCATCGCGTGCTGCTCGCGTTCGGCCTCGTGTTCCTCGTCGTCGGTGCGGCATTCAAGCTCGGCGCGGCGCCGTTCCACATGTGGCTGCCGGACGTCTACCAGGGTGCGCCGACCGCGGTCACGCTGTTCGTCGGCTCGGCGTCCAAGCTCGCCGCGTTCGGCATGACCTGGCGCCTGCTCGACGGCGCGATGGGCGGCATGCACGCGCACTGGACGCAGATGCTCGGCGTACTCGCGGTGCTGTCGCTGGCCGTCGGCAACGTGTTCGCGATCGCGCAGACCAACCTCAAGCGCATGCTCGCGTACTCGACGATTTCGCACGTCGGCTTCCTGCTGCTCGGTTTCGTCAACGGCAGCGCGAGCGGTTACGCGGCCGCGATGTTCTACATGATCAGCTACGCGCTGATGGCGACCGTTGCGTTCGGCATGATCATGCTGCTCGCGCGCGCCGGCTTCGAGGCGGAGGAGATCGACGACTTCAAGGGCCTCAACCAGCGCAACCCGTGGTATGCCGGCGTCATGGCGATCGCGATGTTCTCGCTCGCCGGCGTGCCGCCGCTGTTCGGCTTCTTCGCCAAGCTCATGGTGCTCAAGGCGGTCATCGACGCCGGCCAGATGTGGCTCGCGATCGTCGCGATCGTGTTCGCGATCGTCGGGCTGTACTACTACCTGCGCGTGGTCAAGGTCATGTACTTCGACGCGCCGCACGATGCCGCCGCGCTCGAGTTGCCGGGCGACCGCGGCTTCCGCTGGGCGCTGTCGCTGAACGGGCTCGCGCTGCTCGCGCTCGGCGTCTTCTGGGGGCCGCTGCTCGACTGGTGCAACAGCGCCCTCATGGTCGCCGCGCGCTGATCGCGTGCTGAACGGCGGCGGACCGCCACGGCCTTGCCCCGAATACGGGCTTGCCGTGACGAAGTGTTGCCGCTACACTGCGTAGCTCGGTGCGGGGTGGAGCAGTCTGGCAGCTCGTCGGGCTCATAACCCGAAGGTCGTAGGTTCAAATCCTACCCCCGCTACCAGTTTCAAGAGGTCCAGGGAAAAGGCCGCCTCGAGCGGCTTTTTTTCTGGCCAGGCGCAGGACGCGCCGGCCGCCTCCGGGCGGCTCCGCCGATGTTGGATGCGACACAACGGCGAACTACGGAATGGGCCTCGTGCCCATTTTTTGTTTGTGTTTTTGCTTTACCCGCAATGGCGACCGCATGGGCGTCCTTGCCTCGGGCGGTCACGGACGATCGCGACGGATGCCATGACCAACGACGAACTGACCCAGCTGCTGGAACCCGCGATCGTCGACCTCGGCCTCGAACTGGTCGGCATCGAATACAGCCCGAGTGCGGGAGGCAGCCTGTTGCGCGTCTACATCGACGAGGCCGAGCGCGGTGTCACGATCGACGATTGCGAGCGGGCCAGCCGCGAGATCTCCGCGCTGCTCGACGTCAACGACCCGGTCGCCGGTCGTTACACGCTCGAAGTCTCGTCGCCAGGCCTGGAACGCCCGTTGTTCACGCCCGCGCACTTCGAGCGGTTCCGCGGTGAGCAGGTCAAGATCAGCGTGAACCTGCCGCTCGACGGGCGGCGCCGGTTCCAAGGCCGAATCGACGCGGTCGACGACGAACGCGTGACGATCGACCAGGATGGCAAGCCGGTCGAGATTGCCCATGCGAACATCGCCAAGGCGCGCCTCGTGCCCGACTACGTCGCGCTCGGGCTTGCCCCGGCCAAGCCCGGCAAGGCCGAGCCGGCGGTGGCGCCGAAGCGCAAGAAGAAGTGATCGACGCCCGTCCTCGTGACGGGCGGGGTTGTGGAAGCATTACCGAAGTACCCAACGCAAGCGAAAGGCCCGCCCGGCGACGGTCGGGCGAAGCGGCAAACAAACAGGATTGAAGTCGTCGTTCGGACGACAGCGATGTCGTTCCGAGGAGCCCGACGTTTTCGCGGAGCGAAAATGAGCCCCCCTTGAGTGAAGGGGGCGCCCGTCCGCAGGACGGGCGGGGTTGTGGAAGCATTACCGAAGTACCCAACGCAAGCGAAAGGCCCGCCCGGCGACGGTCGGGCGAAGCGGCAAACAAACAGGATTGAAGTCGTCGTTCGGACGACAGCGATGTCGTTCCGAGGAGCCCAACAATGAGCAAAGATCTGCTGCTGGTCGTCGATGCGGTCGCCAACGAAAAGGGCGTTCCGCGGGGCGTCATTTTCGAAGCGATGGAGGCCGCGCTCGCGTCCGCCGCGAAGAAGCGCTACGCCGAAGAGGATGTCGCGGTGCGCGTGTCGATCGACCGCGACAGCGGCGACTACGAGACGTTCCGCCGCTGGGAAGTCGTCGCCGACGACGTCGTGATGGAATCGCCGGACCGGCAGATCCGCCTCATGGACGCGGTCGACGAAGTCGAGGGCATCGAGGTCGGCGAGTTCATCGAGCAGCAGATCGAAAACCCCGATTTCGGCCGCATTTCGGCGCAGGCGGCCAAGCAGGTCATCGTGCAGCGCGTGCGCGAAGCCGAACGTGCGCTCGTCGTCGACGCCTACAAGGATCGCGTCGGCGAGCTCATCACCGGCATCGTCAAGCGCGTCGAGCGCGGCAGCATCTACCTCGACCTCGGTGGCAACGCCGAAGCGTTCGTGCCGCGCGACCGCAGCATCCCGCGCGAAGCCGTGCGCACCGGCGATCGCCTGCGCGGCTACCTGTACGAGGTGAAGTCCGAGCCGCGTGGCCCGCAGCTGTTCGTGTCGCGCACCGCGCCGGAACTGATGATGGAGCTGTTCAAGCTCGAAGTGCCGGAAGTCGGCCAGGGCCTGGTGGAGATCAAGGCCTGCGCACGCGATCCGGGCGACCGCGCCAAGATCGCCGTGCTCGCGCACGATCACCGCACCGATCCGATCGGCGCCTGCATCGGCATGCGCGGTTCGCGCGTGCAGGCGGTGTCGAACGAGCTCAACGGCGAGCGCATCGACATCGTGTTGTGGAACGACAATCCGGCGCAGTTCGTCATCAACGCGATGGCGCCGGCGGAAGTGCAGTCGATCATCGTCGACGAGGAAAAGCACTCGATGGACATCGCGGTCGCCGAGGACAAGCTCTCGCAGGCGATCGGGCGCGGCGGCCAGAACGTGCGCCTCGCGAGCAAGCTGAGCGGTTGGCAGCTCAACGTGATGACGGCCGACCAGGTGCGCCAGAAGAGCGAGGCCGAGCAGACCGCCGCGCGCGAACTGTTCATCGCCAAGCTCGAAGTCGACGGAGAGATCGCGCAGATCCTCGTGCAGGAAGGCTTCTCGACGGTCGAGGAAATCGCCTACGTGCCGACCGCGGAGCTGCTCGGCATCGAGGGCTTCGACGAGGACATCGTCGAGGAGTTGCGTGCGCGAGCGCGCGACGCGCTGCTCACCGATGCGCTCGCGGTCGAGGAGGGCATCGAGGAACACAAGCCCGCCGACGACCTGCTCGCGGTCGAGGGCATGGAGGAGAGCCTCGCGTTCGAACTTGCGTCGCACGGCATCGTCACGCGTGAAAACCTCGCGGACCTCGCCACGGACGAGTTCATGGAACTCGGCCTCGAGGGCATCGACGAGGACCAGGCGGCGGCGCTGATCATGGCCGCGCGAGAGGGTGCCGCCGCGTAACCCGGGCACCAGGTGGCGCGCGAGGCGCGTCGCGGCAACACGAGAACACACGGACGGCGCCGGTGCGAGGCGCCGCCGGTCGGAACCACCACCGCACGCGTCGCAGGGCCACGGAGTACCAAATCGATGTCGGACGTCACGATCAAACAACTGGCCAAGGTCCTCGGCACACCGGTCGACAAACTGCTCGCGCAGCTCGGCGAAGCGGGCATGAAGTTCTCCGACCCCGACCAGGTCATCAGCAGCACCGAAAAGGTGAAACTGCTCGGCTTCCTGCGCCGCACGCACGGCAAAAAGGAAGAAGCGCCCGCGGAAGCGGCGTCCTCGCCCAAGCAGATCACCCTCAAGCGGCGCACGGTCAGCGAGATCACCGTGGTGCCGGGCCAGCGCGGCGCGAGCGCGAAGACGGTCAATGTCGAAGTGCGCCAGAAGCGCACCTACGTCAAGCGCAGCACGGTCGAGGAGTCGCAGCAGGTCGACCCGGAGCGCGAGGAGGCCCTGCGCAAGCTCGGTGAATCGCAACTCAAGCGCGAAGCGGAAGACCGCGCCCGCGCCGAAGCCGATCGCCGCCGCCAGGAAGAAGACGCCCGCATGCGCGCGGCCGAAGAGGCGCGCCGCGTCGCCGCCGAGGACGAGGCGCGTCGCCGCACCGAAGATGAGGCGAAGGCCGAACCCGGCACTGCTCAGGCTGCCCAGCCGGCCGCGACCGCGAACGCCGCGGAGCGGCCGCGGGCGGACCGCCCGCGCGAAGCACCCGGCAGCGGCGCTCCCGCCGATGCACCGCATCGCCACAAGGCGAAGCACGGTTCGCACCGCATGCGCGACGACGGTGGCAGCGACGACAGCGGCCCGCGCTACTTCGGCAACGAACTGCACCTCTCGCGCGAAGGCGCGGCCCGCCGCACGGGCCGCAAGCGTCCGAAGACGCGCCAGGTCGAGCAGTCGCGCAGCGGCCCCGCACACGCGTTCTCGCGGCCGACCGCGCCGGTCGTGCGCGAGATCTCGGTGGGTGAATCGATCACGGTCGCCGACTTCGCGGCGAAGCTCGCCGTCAAGGGCGCCGACGTGGTCAAGGCATTGTTCAAGATGGGAGTGATGGTGACGATCAACCAGGCGATCGACCACGACACCGCGGTGCTGGTCGCCGAGGAACTCGGCCACAAGGTGGTCGCGGCCGAGGACACCAGCGCGGAAACGACGCTGCTCGCGCAGCAGGCCGGCGATGAAGGCGACAAGGCGACGCGCCCGCCGGTGGTCACGATCATGGGCCACGTCGACCACGGCAAGACGTCGCTGCTCGACTACATCCGCCGCACCAAGGTCGCGGCGGGCGAAGCGGGCGGCATCACCCAGCACATCGGCGCCTACCACGTCGACACGCCGAAGGGCGTCATCACCTTCCTCGACACGCCCGGCCATGCCGCGTTCTCGTCGATGCGCGCACGCGGTGCGCAGTCGACCGACATCGTCGTGCTGGTGGTCGCGGCCGACGACGGCGTGATGCCGCAGACGATCGAGGCGATCCAGCACGCGCGTGCCGCGAAGGTGCCGCTGATCGTCGCGATGAACAAGATGGACAAGGCGGACGCGAACCCGGACACGGTCAAGCAGGGCCTCGTGCAGCACGAAGTGGTGCCGGAAGAGTGGGGCGGCGACGTGCAGTTCGTGCCGGTGTCGGCGAAGACCGGCATGGGCGTCGACGCGCTGCTCGACGCGATCTCGGTGCAGGCTGAAGTCATGGACCTCACCGCGGTGCCGGACGGCCGCGCGAGCGGCGCCGTGATCGAATCGAGCCTCGACAAGGGCCGCGGCCCGGTCGCGACCGTGCTCGTCCAGCAGGGCCTGCTCAAGCGCGGCGACTTCGTCGTCTGCGGCGTCGAATACGGCCGCGTGCGCGCACTGTTCGACGAGACCGGCAGCCAAGTCGAATCGGCCGGCCCGTCGATTCCGGTGCAGGTGCTCGGCCTCTCGGGCGTACCGCAGGCGGGCGACGATTTCGTCGTCGTCGCCGACGAACGCCTGGCCAAGGAAGTCGCGTTGCAGCGCCAGCACAAGCGCCGCGAGTCGCGCCTGGTCAAGCAGGCCGGCAACCGCATGGAAGACATCATGGCGCAGATGGGCGAGGGCACGGGCCAGCTGAGCCTCAACCTGGTCGTCAAGGCCGACGTGCAGGGTTCGGCCGAGGCGCTGCGCGAATCGCTCACCGCGATCACGACCGAGAAGATCCGCGTCAACGTGATCGCGTCCGGCGTCGGCGGCATCACCGAATCGGATGCCACGCTCGCCGCGGCATCGAAGGCAGTGATCATCGGCTTCAACGTGCGTGCCGACGCATCCGCGCGGCGCATCATCGAGGCGAACGGCCTGGACCTGCGCTATTTCTCGATCATCTACGACGTCATCGACCAGGTGAAGCAGGTCGCGACGGGCATGCTCGGCAAGGAAGTGCGCGAGGAGATCATCGGCGTGGCGCAGGTGCGCGAGGTGTTCCGCAGCTCGAAGTTCGGTGCGGTCGCCGGCTGCATGGTCATCGAAGGCACGGTCAAACGGCACAAGCCGATCCGCGTGCTGCGTGACAACACGGTGATCTTCCAGGGCGAACTCGAGTCGTTGCGCCGCTTCAAGGAGAACGTCGACGAAGTGCGCAACGGCACCGAGTGCGGCATCGGCGTGAAGCAGTACAACGACGTCAAGCCGGGCGACCAGATCGAGTGCTTCGAGCGTATCGAGGTGGCTCGCACGCTGTGACGTGCGAGCCGTGATTGGTGATTGGTGATTGGTGAGTGGTGGTTAGAAAGTGCCTAGATCTCCTTTCCGGGTCGCTTTGCGCTTTGGCCAATCACGAATCACGAATCACCAATCACCAATCACCAATCACCAATAACGGCATCCATGCCCGCCAAATCCTTCAACCGCTCTGATCGCGTCTCGGCGGAACTGCGCCGCGAGGTCGCGCTGCTCGTGCACGGCGCCGTGCGCGAACACGCGCTGCCGTCGGTGAGCGTGTCCGATGTTGAGGTCACCAAGGATCTCGACGTGGCGACCGTGTACGTCACTGCGCTGCTCGGCGACCAGGGACCCGAGGCGGTCGCGGCGCTCAACGAGCTCGCCAAGGAATTCCGGCGTGAACTCTCGCGCTCGATGAAGCTGAGACGCGTGCCGGAGCTGCGTTTCCGCTACGACGACTCGGTCGATCGCGGCGAGCGCATCGAGACGCTGCTGCGCGGCGACTCCTGATCGCGGCGACCATGTCCGCCGGGAGATCGTGATGGCCAAGGCCGCGTGGCGGGAGGTGCACGGCATCCTGCTGCTGGACAAGCCCGCCGGCCTCAGTTCGAACCAGGCCCTGCAGAAGGTGCGACGCCTGCTGCGCGCCGAGAAGGCCGGCCATACCGGCAGCCTCGATCCGCTCGCGACCGGCTTGTTGCCGCTCTGCTTCGGCGAGGCGACCAAGATCGCCGGCCTGCTGCTCGGTGCGCGCAAGGCCTACGTCACCGAATGCGCGCTCGGCACGACCACCACCACCGACGATGCCGAAGGGGACGTCGTCGAACGCCGCGCACTGCCGCCGCTCGACGACGAAGCGATCCGGCGCGCTACCGCGGCTCTGACCGGTCGCATCACGCAGGTGCCGCCGGTGTACTCGGCACTCAAGCAGGGCGGCGAGCCGCTGTACCGGCGCGCGCGCCGCGGCGAGGACGTCGTCGTGCCTGCACGCGAAGTCGACGTGTACCGTTTCGAACTGCTCGCTCGCGTCGGCGACCGCCTGCGCCTCGAGGTCGAATGCGGCTCGGGCACCTACGTGCGCAGCCTCGTGCGCGACCTCGGCGAACGGCTCGGCTGCGGGGCGCATGTGACGATGTTGCGGCGGACCTGGGTCGAGCCGTTCATGCAACCGGCGATGTTCACACTGGAACGCCTCGAGGCGCTCGCCGCCGAAGGTCCCCAAGCGCTCGATGCCTGCCTGCTGCCGCTCGAGCGCGGCCTCGCCGCGCTGCCGCAAATCGCCGTGTCGGCGGCAGAGGCCGCACTGCTCGCCCAGGGTCGTCGGCCAGTGAGGCCGGGAGCGGCCGTAATGCCACGGGCCTGTGCGATCGAGCCGGGCGGCCGCCTGGTCGCCCTCGTCGAGATCGCCGAGGGCGGGGAAATACGCGTGCTGCGCGGCTTCAATGCCGTCGCGGCTGAGCGGTCGCCGGACTGAACACGCGAACGGGGGTAGTCGCGGCAACCAGAGGGCGTCCAAGCGCGCGGCCGGGCAGGGTGACGCCGTGTGCGGCGGCGCGCCATTCAAGCGGGAAACGGGTTAGAATAGGGAGCTTAGTTTCGTCCCGGCGCGAGCCGGGTTTCCTGACGCGGCTTGCGCTGGGGCCGAATGCCCGGGCTGATCCGCGCCGTATGTTCCATCAAAAGGCAGACACCATGTCCCTCTCCGTTGAACAAACCAGCAAGATCATCGCCGATTTCGGTCGTGGCAAGAACGATACCGGGTCGCCGGAAGTGCAGGTCGCCCTGCTGTCCGCACGCATCGAGCACCTTTCCAAGCACTTCGCCGACCACGACAAGGACCATCATTCGCGTCGCGGCCTGCTCAAGATGGTGAACCAGCGCCGCAGCCTGCTGGCCTACCTCAAGAAGGCGGACGCCGAGCGTTACAAGTCGCTCATCGAGCGCCTCGGCCTGCGTCGGTAAGCGTGCCGTTGTTTGTGCGTTCGTCCATGGACACGGCCCAGTCGGGCCGCTCATGGACGAATGCGTTCCAGACAGATGAAATTCCAGAGCGGCCATCCATGGCCGCACTCTTCAAGTGAAGCACGAGCGCATTCCATGGGGAATGGGCCTTCAGACAGGACTAACAACGTGGCGAAAGTAACCAAGTCGTTCCAGTACGGCGCGCATACGGTCACGCTGGAGACGGGCGAAATCGCCCGCCAGGCGACGGGCGCGGTCATGGTCAGCATGGGCGGCACCGTCGTCCTCGTGACCGCGGTCGCGGCGCCGAAGGCGCGCGAGGGGCAGGACTTCTTCCCCCTCACCGTCGACTACGTCGAGAAGTTCTATTCGGCCGGTCGCATCCCCGGGGGCTTCTTCAAGCGTGAAGGCCGCCCGACCGAAAAGGAAACGCTCACCTCGCGCCTGATCGACCGCCCGGTGCGTCCGCTCTTCCCGGAAGAGTTCCGCAACGAAGTGCAGGTCATCGCGCAGGTGCTCTCGCTCAATCCCGAGGTCGACGGTGACATCCCGGCGATGATCGGTGCGTCGGCCGCGCTCAGCCTCGCCGGCATCCCGTTCAAGGGCCCGATCGGCGCCGCGCGAGTCGGTTACGCCAACGGCAAGTACCTGCTCAACCCGACCGCGACCGAAACGAAGGCCTCCGACCTCGACCTCGTCGTCGCCGGTACCGCCAACGCGGTGCTGATGGTCGAGTCCGAAGCCAAGCTCCTCAGCGAAGAAGTCATGCTCGGCGCGGTCGTGTTCGGCCACCAGCAGATGCAGGTGGTGATCCGCGCGATCGCCGAGCTCGCGACCGAGGCCGCCAAGCCGTCGTGGGACTGGCAGCCGCCGGCGCGCAACGACGCGCTCGTCGCCGCGCTCAAGGCTGCGGTCGGCAACAAGCTCGCCGAAGCCTTCCAGGTGCGCGACAAGCTGCAGCGCCGCGACGCGATCGCCGCGATCAAGTCCGACGTGCTCGAGTCGCTCAAGGCCGAAGCCGAGCAGAAGGGCTGGGCCGCCGCCGACCTCGGCAAGGAATTCGCCGAGCTCGAATACCGTACGATGCGCGACAGCGTGCTCAATACCAAGGTACGCATCGACGGCCGCAACCTCGACGACGTGCGCCCGATCACCGTGCGCGTCGGCGTGCTGCCGCGCACGCACGGCTCGGCGCTGTTCACGCGTGGCGAGACGCAGGCGATCGTCGTCTGCACGCTCGGCACCACGCGCGACGCGCAGATCATCGACGCGCCGGAAGGCGAGTCGAAGGATCCGTTCCTGTTCCACTACAACTTCCCGCCGTTCTCGGTCGGTGAAGCGGGCCGCTTCGGCGCGCCCAAGCGCCGCGAGATCGGCCACGGCCGCCTCGCCAAGCGCGGCGTGCAGGCGGTGAAGCCGGCGCTCGACCAGTTCCCGTACGTGCTGCGCGTCGTCTCGGAAATCACCGAGTCGAACGGTTCGTCGTCGATGGCGTCGGTGTGCGGCTCCTCGCTCGCGATGATGGACGCGGGCGTGCCGCTGAAGGCGCCGGTCGCGGGCATCGCGATGGGCCTGGTCAAGGAAGGCTCGAACTTCGTGGTCCTCAGCGACATCCTCGGCGACGAAGACCATCTCGGCGACATGGACTTCAAGGTCGCCGGCTCCGCCGACGGCATTTCCGCGCTGCAGATGGACATCAAGATCGACGGCATCACCGAGGAGATCATGAAGGTTGCCCTCGAGCAGGCCAAGCGCGGTCGCCTGCACATCCTCGGCGAGATGAACAAGGTCATCAGCACGCCGCGTGCGGAGATGAGCGAGTACGCGCCGCGCCTGATCACGATGAAGATCCACCCGGACAAGATCCGCGAAGTGATCGGCAAGGGCGGCGCGACGATCCGCTCGATCACTGACGAGACCGGCGCGACGATCGACATCAACGACGACGGCACCGTGCTCATCGCCTCGGTCAATCGCGACGCGGGCGAAGCGGCGAAGAAGCGCATCGAGCAGATCGTCTCCGACGTCGAGCCGGGCCGCATCTACGAGGGCAAGGTCGCCAAGCTGATGGACTTCGGCGCGTTCGTGACGATCCTGCCGGGCAAGGATGGCCTCGTGCACGTCTCGCAAATCTCCAACGAGCGCGTCGAGAAGGTTTCCGACAAGCTCAAGGAAGGCGACATCGTCAAGGTCAAGGTGCTCGAAGTCGACAAGCAGGGCCGCATCCGCCTGTCGATGAAGGCGGTCGAGGAAGAAGGCGCGGCCTGACCGTTCGTCGCATGAATGAAAGAAGGCGGGCCACGTGCCCGCCTTTTTCGTTCCCGTCCTCCGGCCGCATGGCGATCGCGGCATCGGCGGATCGCACGAAGCACGCGCAGGCGTGCCTGCTAGACTTCGTTTCGCGAGGAGTTGCCGTAGATGACTGCATCGATGCGCCATGAGGATTTCGCTGCGCTGGCCGGGCGCGCGTGCCGCCTGATCCCAAAAAACGCCGACGACGGCGCCGAGCGCGCCGGCATGCTCAGCGAAGTCGGGGGGCGCCGTGAACGGCAGGGCTACGAGCAGTTCGCGCTGCTCTTCCGCGCGGACGGCGCGCCGCAGCAGGGTCTCTACGACATCGTGTTCGACGGCGAACCCGTACACGAGATCTTCCTCGTGCCGGTCGGCATCGAAGGCGGGCAGGTCGTGTACGAGGCGTGTTTCAACCGCGCGATCGGCGCGGGCTGAGGCGCTCAGGTCTGGCTGAACACGACCTGGTAGCTGCGCTTGTCACCGAGGATCGGCGACATGAACGCACTGAAGCCCGCGCGGCCGGCGGTGCCGAACTCGTAGATGCCGTCCGCGAGCGCGGACGGCTGTTCGCTGCGGAACACGAGCGTGAAACAGCGTTCGAGCGCGCGCTTCTCGTCGGGGTAGCCTTTCGCATTCTTCAGCGGCACGACCTCGGCCAGGCGCAGGTCCGCCGACGTGCCTTCGCGCACGAGCTTGAAGGACCGGCCGATCAACGGCGTGAACGCGGACACGCTGAAATCGGCGGCGGCCGGCGCGGACGCCGCGGCGAACACTTCGCCCGCCTTGCCGAGCGACAGGACGACCGATGCGGCACCCAACTGGAGCAGGAAGCGGCGGCGCTGCGACATGTGTTCGACTCCCCCGGAACGCCGCCGAGTCTAATGCCCGCCGGCGTAGCCGCGCAATCGCGCGCGCTTGAGTTGGCGGCCACCGAGCGCCTACCATGCACGGGTTCGGACGGTTCTGCCGGGCGGATCCACAGGGGACAATACGATGACGACGCCGTTCATGAGCGAGATCCGCTTGTTCTCGTTCAGCTTCGCTCCGCGTGGCTGGGCGTTGTGCAGCGGGCAAATCCTGCCCATCCAGCAGAACCAGGCGCTGTTCTCCCTGCTCGGAACCACCTACGGCGGCAATGGGGTCACGACCTTCGCCTTGCCGAACCTGCAATCGCGCGTGCCCATGCACGCGGGGCAGGGCTCGAACCTCTCCAGCCGAACGCTCGGCGAGCTCGGCGGCGCCGAATCGCACACCTTGACCGTCAGCGAGATGCCCGCGCATCAGCATGCACTGGCCGCCACCAGCGCGCCTCCGTCAGGCGGGCCGTCCAACGCCTTGCTGGCCACCCCGACGACGGCCAAACCCTACCGCGTGAGCGCGTCGCAGATGACGTCGCTCGGTACGTCGACGGGCGTCGGCGGGGGCAGCCA
Organism: Dokdonella sp.; assembly: GCF_051958935.1. Taxonomy (GTDB): domain Bacteria; phylum Pseudomonadota; class Gammaproteobacteria; order Xanthomonadales; family Rhodanobacteraceae; genus Dokdonella_A. Next base: position 20,582 of record NZ_JBQCFP010000030.1, read on the forward strand.
GCCGCACCCGAACATGCAGCCGTACCTGACCGTCAATTTCGCGATCGCCCTGCAGGGCGTCTACCCGTCCCGCAACTGAGCACGTCCCATGTCCAACCCTTTCATCGGCGAAATACGCATGGTCGGCTTCAACTTCCCGCCAGCCGGGTGGGCGGCGTGCAACGGCCAAGTGCTTTCGATCGCGCAGAACGACGCATTGTTCGCGCTGATCGGCACCACCTATGGCGGCGACGGCGTGACGACGTTCGGGCTGCCTGACCTGCGCGGGCGCCTGCCATTGCACCAAGGCACGGGAGTGGGCCTGTCCGGCTACACGATCGGCCAAAGCGGCGGCACGGAAACGGTGACGCTGCTCGCACAGGACATGCCGATCCATCAGCATGCCTTGAATGCGGCGCGGGATGGCACGCGCACGAATTCCCCCGCAGGGAACATGCTCGGGTCCGGCGAAGCCGACGTGTACACGCACGATACGGGCAATCCCGTCCAGATGGCGCCGCAAGAGGTCGGTCCGGCAGGGGGCAGCCAGCCGCACCCGAACATGCATCCGTTCCTCTGCATCAATTTCGTGATCTCCCTCTACGGCATCTTTCCTTCCCGCAACTGAGCGCCGGCCATGTCCCAGCCTTTCCTCGGTGAAATCCGCATGTTCGGTTGCAACTTCGCACCGCATCGCTGGGCCATGTGCAACGGCCAGGTCATGTCGATCGCGCAGAACACCGCATTGTTCTCGCTGCTCGGCACGTTCTATGGCGGCAACGGCCAGACCACGTTCGCCTTGCCCGACCTGCAGTCGCGCTCGCCGATGCATCAGGGCCAAGGGCCAGGCCTGACGCCTCGCAGCCTTGGCGAGAACGGCGGCAGCGAGACCGTCGCGCTCACCGTGCAGCAACTGCCGGCACACAATCACGCGCTCGGTGCGCAGGGCGCGCGCGCCGATCGCGCGAATGCGACGGGGTCATTGCTCGCGCAGGGCGCGCAGAGCATCTACGCCGGCGGCTCGAGCCCGACCACGACGCTGGCGCCGCAGAGCACGGGGTCGGCAGGCAGCAGCTTGCCGCACTACAACATGCAGCCCTACGCCGTGGTCAATTTCTGCATTGCCCTCGAAGGCATCTACCCTGCGCGCAATTGAGCCCGGCAATGTCCGAACCTTCCGACGGCAAAATCCGCATGTCCGGCTGCAATGTCGCGCCACGCGGGACCGTGCGCAACGGCCGGGCCGGTTCGTGCGTCGCGACCGCGCACATTTCCCCGGGCCGCGCGTGAGTACCGCCGACGCGCCATCATCGCCGCATTTCGCATTGCGCGAACTGCGTGCCGACGACGATGCCTTGCTCTATCGCATCTACGCCGGCACGCGCATCGAAGAGCTGGGGCCTCTCGGCTGGAGCGAAGAGCAGATCGAGTCCTTCCTGCGAATGCAGCACACGGCGCAGCACACCGATTACTGGCGCAACTACGACACGTCGCGTTTCCACGTCGTGACCTGCGAAGGACAGGACGTCGGGCGGCTCTACGTCGAACGCCGGCCAGGTTCGCTCGACATCATCGACATCGCGTTGCTGCCGGAGCATCGCGGTCGCGGCATAGGCTCGCGCCTGCTGCAAGCCCTCGCGCGCGAAGCGGACGCGGATGCGCTCACGATGCACATCCACGTCGAGCACGCCAATCCGGCCCAGCATCTATATCTCCGCCACGGCTTCGAGTTCATCGGCGACGCCGGACCGATCTACCGATTGATGGAACGCCGACCGCGTGCGCCGCACGCGGAGCAGGCGGCTTGAACAGGGGCAGGCACTCATGAATCGCGCTACGGATCGAATTCGCCAGGTACGGATCGCCGCCAGCCTCGCGCTGCTGCTCGGCGCCGGGCCGTTGCTGGCCGGCACGGTCACGACGACCGCGGACAGCGGCGCCGGCAGCCTGCGTGCCGTCGCCGCCGCCGGCGGCACGGTAACGTTCAACGTGAGCGGCACGATCAACCTGACGTCGGGTTCGATCGCGATCCCGAACGGCACGACGATCACCGGGCCCGGTGCTAACCAGTTGACCGTCGACGGCGGCAACAGCAGCCGCATCTTCACGGTCGGAGGAGGCGCGACGGCGAACGTCTCCGGACTCACGCTCACGCACGGATGGGCCGGCGCGGGTGGCCGTGGCGGCGCGATCCAGAACCTCGGCACGCTCGTGCTGGACGGCATGGTGTTCGGCGCGAACAACGCCGGTGACGCTGGTGGCGCGATCCACAACACCGGCGCGCTGACCGTGCGCGCGAGCACGCTCGTCGGCAACGCGGTGACCGATCCGGGTTGCGCAGGCGGCGGCGCGATCCGCAGCGAAATGCCGGGATCGAGCCTCACCATCACGAACAGCACGATCACCGCGAATTCCGCCAATGCCTGCAGCGGCGGCGGCGTCAGCTTCAACGAGGGCAGCGCAACGATCGCCTCGAGCACGATCACCGCGAACAGCGCGGGCGAAAGCGGCGGCAATGTCTACAAAGGCAGCTCCGCCGCGGTGCTCAACCTCTCGGCGAGCGCGGTCAGCGGCGGCAGCACGGGCGGCGGTACGCCGACCAATCCGGACCTGCACGGCGCGTTCGGCGGCGGCCTCGTCTCTGGCGGCCGCAACCTCGTGCGCACGCGCGGCGACGGCACCGGCTACGTCGCGAGCGATCTCGCCGACGGCACCGCCCCGCTGCTCGGCGCCCTGACGAACAATGGTGGCGCCACGCCCACCCAGCTGCCGCAACCGACGAGCCCCTTGCTCGAACAGAGCGGCACGTCGTGCACGGCGGCCGACCAGCGCGGCTTCACGCGCCCGCAAGGCATCCACTGCGACATCGGCGCGGTCGAGTACCGCCAGTTCCCGCTGACCGTGACGATCGGCGGATCGGGCAGCGTGTCGGCCGGCGCGAATCCGGCGCCGACGATCGGCAGCATCAGCAACTGCACCGGCAACTGCACGGCGTATTACGACGGCGAAGTGCAGCCGGTCGTGACGCTCACCGCGACGCCGAATGCGGGGCAGCTGTTCAGCGGATGGAGCGGCGCCTGCGTCGGAGGTGCGAACCCGACGACGACGGTTGCGATGACCGGCGCCCGCACCTGCGTCGCGACCTTCGTGCCGGCGACCTTCACCGTCACGCCGAGCGTCGGCAGCGGCAACGGCACGATCTCGCCGTCGACGCCGCAGACCGTCACGAACGGCTCGACGACGAGCTTCACGCTGAGCCCGGCGGCGAACTATCACGTTGCCGGTGTCGGCGGCACCTGCGGCGGCAACCTGTCCGGCAATGTCTTCACGACCAATGCGATCGTCGCCAACTGCACGGTCGTCGCCAATTTCGCGATCGACACGCACGTGGTCGTGCCGAGCGTTTCCGGTGGCAACGGCTCGATCAGCCCGGCGGTGCCGGTCACGGTCGACCACGGTTCGTCGACGAGCTTCACGCTGACGCCGGCTGCCAACTACCACGTCGCCAACGTCGCCGGTACCTGCGGCGGCAGCCTCGCCGGCAACGTCTACACGACCGGTGCGATCGTCGCCGACTGCACGGTGATCGCGAGCTTCGCGATCGACACGCATACGGTGGCGCCGAGCGTGACGGGCGGCAACGGCACGATCAGCCCGTCGACGCCGCAGACGGTGAACCACGGCGCGACGACGAGCTTCACGCTCACGCCGGCCGCGAATTACCACGTCGGCACCGTCACCGGTACCTGCGGCGGCAACCTCGCCGGCAACGTCTACACGACCAATGCGGTCAACGCGGACTGCACGGTCATCGCGAGCTTCGCGATCGACATGCACACGGTGACGCCGAGCGTGGCCGGTGGCAACGGCACGATCAGCCCGTCGACGCCGCAGACGGTGAACCATGGCGCGACGACGAGCTTCACGCTGACGCCGGCGGCGAACTACCACGTCGGGACCGTCACCGGCACCTGCGGCGGCAGCCTCGCCGGCAACGTCTACACGACGATCGCGGTCAACGCCGACTGCACGGTCATCGCGAGCTTCGCGATCGACACGCACACCGTGACCCCGAGCGTGACCGGCGGCAATGGGACTATCAGTCCGTCGACGCCGCAGGCCGTCAACCACGGCGCGACGGTCGCGTTCACACTGACGCCCAATGCCGGCTATCACGTCGCGACGCCCGTCGGCGGCACCTGCGGCGGCTCGCT
>NZ_JBQCFP010000031.1:0-5153 GCF_051958935.1 Dokdonella sp.
GCGCGGATCAGGGCCGTGCGACGGGAGAGACCGTCCGGGGCAGGCGGTCGAGCAGGTCGCGCGCATACGGCGCGGGCGATGCGCGCAGTGCGGGCACGATCGCCGCGCGCAATGCCTCGGCCTCCTCGATGCGCGACTGCAGCGCCAGCGATGCCGCCAGCGCCACCTGCACTTCGAGAACGCGCAGGTCGTCGGCGGGATACGGCGGGCTGCGCACGGCGAGGGCCTCACGCGCCGCCGCCTCCGTGTCGCGCGCATGGCCGAGCGCGAGCTCGGCGCGCGCGAGCGCGAACAGCGCGGCGCCGAGCTGCGCATGCCCCGGCGCGAATGCGCGTCGCGCATGGCTGAGCGCGTCGCGGGCCGTCGCGAGCGCGCGCGTCGCATCGCCCTGGTCGAGTTCGACTTCGCTGAGCGCGGCGAGCACGATGGGACGCTGCTGGTTGTTGGCGTGGACGCGCGCGGTGAACACCGCCGCGGCCTGCTGCACCAGTGCCGACGCCTCGGGCAGGCGGTGCTGCAGGCGCAGGATCGAGCCGAGCTCGGCGCGGTACAGGCCGGCGCCCGGCGACGCGCCGGTCTCGCTGTCGCCCACGATGGAGAGCGCTTCGCGCAAACTCGCTTCGGCCTCGTAGTAGCGTCCCATCAGCGCCTGCGCGCGCCCGAGCTGGGCGAGCGCGCTGATGCGCCATGGGCTGCGCGCGCCTTGCGAACGCTCGCTGATCCCGAGCGCCTTGCGCGCCGCATCCTCCGCTTCGGCGAGCCGGCCGAGTTCGCGGTAGTCGCGCGAGATCGAGTTGTAGGTGGACACGAGATCACGCTCGTGCAGCGCGCCGGTCTGCGCTGCGCGCTCGAGCAGCCCGAGCCGCTGCGGCAACGCCTCGGCGTAGCGCCCTTCCAGTTCCAGCACCGCGAGCAGGTTGTTCCTCACCGTGAGCGTGTCGTGGTGATCGGCGCCGACGGTCTGCGTGCGGATCGCGAGTGCGCGGCGCAACGCCGCCTCGGAACCGGCGAGGTCACCCTTGTCGTCGAGCATGTTGCTGAACTCGTTGAGCGCGTGCGCGACGCGGTTGCTGTGCTCGCCGAAGATCGAGGCGTAGCTCTCGATCGCGCCGCGGAACGCCGCCTCCGATTCGTCGTAGCGGCCGAGGTCGCCGAGGCGCTGCGCGAGCTGCAGCCACTCGTCGGCAACGTACTCGTTGTGCTCGCCGAGCGCGCGCCGGTCTTGCTCGAGGTGCGTCGCCAGCAACGCGTCGACTTCGGCCAGCTCGCCCTTGCCGATCAGGCTCTGGGTGATGAGCTGGTGGGCGTTGGCGAAGGCTTCGGGATTGGCGAGGCCCTCGCGCGCGACGATCGCCAGTGCCTCGCGTGCGTGCGAGATCGCCGCATCGTACGCACCCGTTTCGCTTTCGACCCACGCCATGCCGAGCAGCACGCGCACGCGCACGTCGACGGGGAACCCGGACGCCTCGCTGGCCGCGCCCGCGCGCGCGAGCAGCTTGCCCGCGCGGTCGAAGTCGCCGAGTTCGATGTAGAGCTGGCCGAGCAGTGCGAGCACGTCGGCCTGCAGCACCGGTCGCTCGCGCAAGCCGAGGTCGACCTGACGCTCGCCCTTCTCGAGCAGCTCGTGCGCACTGATCGGTTTGCCACCGCTTTCGTCGGGGCTGGCATTCTCGAACACGCCGACGATGAACTGGCGCGCGGCCTCCGCACGCTGCGCCTGCGCCTGCGCGACGCCGGTCTGGACGTGCGCGACGCGCGCCTGCCACAGCGCGATCGCGAGCGCGGCGACGAGGGCAAGGGTGAACGCGAGCGCCGTCGCCACGCCGCCGCGGTGGCGGCCGATGAACTTGCGCGTGCGGTACCACGCCGAAGGCGGGTGCGCGAGCACGGGTTGCGAGGCGAGGTGACGCTCGATGTCGTCGGCGAACGCACCGGCCGAGGCGTAGCGGCGCTCCGGTTCCTCCGCGGTCGCCTTCAGCAGCATGTTGTCGACGTCGCCGCGCAGCAGTCGCCGCGTCTGCGCGGGACTCGCGGGCAGTGCGCCGGGCGCCGCGTCGACCAGCCGCGACGACGGCGTATGCGCCTCGCCGGGCGAGCGGCGCCGGCCGGTGGTGAGTTCGCCGAGCAGGACGCCGAGGGCGTACACGTCGGTCGCGGTCGTGATCGCGCCGCCGCTGAACTGCTCGGGCGCGGCGTAGCCGGGCGTCATCGCGCGATGGTCGGTATGCGTCGAGTCGATGTCCGCATCCAGCAGTTTGGCGATGCCGAAATCGAGCAGCTTGACGCGGCCCTCGCGCGTGACCAGCACGTTCGATGGCTTGAGGTCGCGATGCACGATCAGCGCACGATGCGCCGCTTCCACCGCGCGGCAGGCGTCGACGAACAGGCGCAGGCGCTGGCGCAGGTCGAGCGCATGCTCGCGCGCATGGTCGGTGATCGGCGTGCCTTCGACGAGTTCGAGCGCGATGTAGGGAACGCCGGCTTCGCTGATGCCGCCCTCGATCAGCTGCGCGATGTTGGGATGACGCAGCTGGGCGAGCGCGGTGCGCTCGTCGCGGAAGCGACGCTGTTCGGCCGGCGTGTACAGGCCGCGGCGCAGGAGCTTGATCGCGACCTGCTGGCGCACGCCGTCCTGTTCGCGTTCGGCGCGATAGACGATCGACGAACCGCCCTCGCCGAGCCGGTCCACCAGGGTAAACGGACCGACGCGCGTGCCGGCCGGAGGCGGCGCCGGCTCGTCGGCGGCGTCGGGGATGCGGCCGAGGAGGTCGTCGAAGGGACGGTCGAGCAGGTGTGCGTCGACGTCGACGTCGGCGTCGATCGCGAGCATCCGCTCCACCGCGGCCCGCCGCGCCGGATCGCGACAGTGCGCATCGAGCCAGGCGCGGCGCTCGTGCGCCTCGAGGTCGAGCAATTGTTCGTACAGGGCGCGTACGCTCGGCGTCTCGTCCATCGGTCTGCTCGCTGGAGTTCGCTCGCGCGCATGATGGCGAAATCGGCGCCGCCGCGACATCGGTTCGGGCGGCGGCGATCCCGGGCGGGACCAAGGCGCACGAGCGAACAACGCCGTTGCGCATCCCGCTGCGACATGCACGGGCGCCGGAAGGGTCAGCGTGCGGCGGTGGCGATGCCGAGGCCGAGGGCGTCTTCGAGCAGCGGCTCGAGTTCGCCGCGCAACTGCAGGCGCGCGAGCGCATCGATGCCGGCGGCGTCGCGCGGGTCGTCCGGGTCGAAGTCCTGCGAGCGTGCGAGCGCCGCGAGCACGTCGAACCAGGCGCCATCGTGGATATCCGCCGCCTGCAGCAGCAGGCCGGGCAGCATCCATGCGCGCGTGTCCAGGCGTTGCGGGCGGGCGTCGCGGCTGTCGTAGAGCAGCCACGGCACCGGCTGCTGCTTCGCGTCGCGGCCGTCGTCGAAGCCGAGTTCGGCATAGGTCGGGCCGAGATCGGGCAGATGGTCGCCGTAGAACAGCAGCAGGGTGCGCCGCTTGCGCCGCGCGAGCGCGTCGGCGAGACGGGCCAGTTCGTGGTCGGCGTCGTCGAGCAGGTAAAGGTAGTTCGCCAGCCACGGCCGCGCCCCCGGATCCAGCCGTTCGGGCAGTGGCAACGCAGCCAGGCGCTGTGGATCGAGGCCGGGTCGCCAGTCGAACGGCCCGTGGTTCTCCATGCTGATCGCGAACACGAACCGAGGCGGGCCGTCGTCGTCGAGTTCGTCGAGCACGCGGTCGGTGAGCGCGGCGTCCGAGGTGAACAGGCCGACGATGCGATCGGTCGGGAACGACGCCGCGTCGGCGAAGCGCTCGAAGCCCAGCGCGGGATAGGCCTGCGCGCGGTTCCAGAACGCGGCCGCGTTCGGATGCACCGCGACGCTGCGATAGCCGTGCGCGTCGAGCACGCGGGTGAGGCCGGGGTAGTTGTCGCGATCGAGTTCGAGCCACGGATATTGCACGCCGCCGAGGCTCGCGAGCGGCGCCCCCGTGAGGACCTCGAACTCGGTGCGGATGGTGCCGCCGGCGAACGTAGGCACACCGAGGTCGCCCGAGGTCGCGCGTTTCGCGAGCGTGTGGTAAGCGCGCAGGAAACGTCCGCTCAGCACGTCGCGCAGGCGTGCCGGGTCGAACAGCGATTCGCTCTGCACGACGACGATGTCGGGCAAGGCCTCGCTCGAGGTCGACTGCGCGAGCGCAGCGCGCAGCTCCGGAGCGTGCGCCTGGAGTACCGCCATGGCGGCGGCACGATCGGCCGGAGGCACGTCGCCGCCGCCGAGTTCCCAGTGGTAGACGAGCAGGCCGCCGATCAGTCCCGTGTTCGCCGCGCTCTGGTCGAGCGCCCACGGCTGGAACGCATTCGCCGCCTCGCCGTAGACAGCGCGCCACGCTCCCGCGCCGGTCATCAGGCTCGCGCCGACCGCGAACGCGGTCGCGCCGGTCGCCGCGCGACGCCAGCCCGCGAGCACGCGCAGGCGCCGCTCACGGCAGAGCACGAGCGTCGCCGCGACCGCAATGGCGCACAGGAGCGCATGGAGTGCATCCACGTGCAGGTACTGCACGAACAGGCGTGCCGCGGGGCCGGGCGCCGCGAGGAAGCGCAGGTCGCCCGGCAGCAGCGGCACCTGCAGCGCACCGAGCTTGGCCGCATTCGCGCCGTACAGCGCGAGCAGCGCGAGCAGGGTGAGCCAGGTCGACAGCAGCAGCCGGCGCGACAGCGCGAGCAGCAGCGTGAACTGGGCGTGTGCCGGCACTGCATGAGCAGCAGCAGGCGCAGCATCGGCAGCGGCGCCGCTGCGCCGGCAAGGTCGATGCCGGGGTCCAGGTGCGCGACGAGCAGCACGAGCACCAGCGCGCAGCCGGCGAGCGCGACGCCTTCGCGCTCGACCGCCGGTCGCCAGCCGTCGCGGGCAACGGATGGAAGGGGCAGGGGCATGGAGGGCGCGACAATGCCACGGGCCGGGCAACGCAGGATTAATTCATCGTTAGTTTTTGCAAAGCCGGCGCGCGCCGGCCGCGCTGGCCGCGCGCGCGAGCCTGCTGCCACAATGCCGGCATGCTCGAACCGACCCGCTGGCCGCGCCCGACCGCGGCCGGCCTCAACCAACGCCTGTCCCGCCGCGAGGTGGCGTGCCGCGAGGCGAGCGTGCCGGTCCACGACGACGCC
>NZ_JBQCFP010000032.1:0-15819 GCF_051958935.1 Dokdonella sp.
CGCATTCATCCGCCGCTCATGGCGTGGCTGGAGGCGACGTGGAGGAGACCTCTCGTCGATTGCCGTCGCGCCGACGCACCGCCGTCTGCCTTACTGCAGGTCGAATCCGCTCGCGAATATCGAGTCGCCGCCATCGCCGTCCCAATGAGGACCGTCGTCATCGACGCGGATGCCCTGTACATACTCGTTCAGCAGTGACGCTGCGCCGTTGCCGAGCGCAATGCTTCCGCCGTGCGACGTCATGCCTTTTTCGAACACGATCGTCGCGGAGCCACGCACCGGATGCGTGATGGACAGCGTGAACTGGTTCCCCTGCTCGACGAGCTGCATGGCGCGGCGCGCCTCGCCGTCGTCGTAACCGGTCGCGACATGGAGGAAGTAGCTCTCCGCGCTGCCGGCGTCGTCGAGTTCGAGGCGGTACTGGCCGACCTGCTCGTCGCCCGGACGATCCTCGTTGACGATGCGGTACGACGGGTTGCGTGGCAGAAGGGTCGTCAGTTCGCTCGTCTGCTCGCCGACACGCGCGGTCACGCGATTGGCATCGACGCTCGGCGGTGTTTCGAAATGGTAGATGAAGCTGCGCACGACATCTTGCGCGGCGATATGCGGTCCGGTCCAGAACCAGCCGCCGCCGGCATAGAACGGCCGCAACGAGTCGGACGACGTACGCACGCGATCCAGAACGACCATGGCCTGCAGCGGGCGCACGAAGAGGAATTCGCGCCAGACCTTGTCCGCATACGGCCAGTCGACGCGGGTATCGACGTGATGCCGGTAGGCCCCCGAATAGTCGGTCGCGACGTAGGCGAAATCGGCGGCATGCTGCAGCCTGCGCACTTGCGGCAGGTCGAGCGGATCGTCCGCATTCGGGCTGCCGCCCGGCGGGATCGGCCGTGGCGTGTGCGCGCCGACCCACGTCGCTGTCGTCCGCCCTTGCACGAGCAGCGTATTGTGAGCCGGCGCCTCGGAACTGTCGATCGTGACCGTGCTGCCGCTCGGCTGCCCGTACGCGACGAGCCGGTCCGAATATCCGGTGCTTTCGCGCGTGAGCCAGCGCCCCTTGCGCCACAGCTGGAAACTTCCGCCGTCGAGATGGCGATGCGCCGAGCCTCCGGGCGTGCCGAGCTGGAGATGCAGCTGCGTGGCGTCCGCGCCGTGCGACGTACGTGCGTCGAGCACCTGCGCGCCCGGCGCGTAATAGTCGAGCGGAAGACCGGCGATGTCGCCGACCGCACCGGCGTCGCCGAGTGTGCGGAAGATCCAGTCCGACGGCGTCTGCACGCGTTGCAACCATGCCGCCGCGTGCATCGCGTTGGCCGTGGAATTCCTCGTGCCGAAGTAGCGCGCGAAGTTGCCGAGATAGGTACGCGCGCCGAGCACTTCACCGGTGTGGAACAACTCGTCGTCGCCGAACGGCCACAAGCTGAATTGGCCGGACATTCCGCTCGTGGTCCAGGTCGGCGCCGGTGTCGTGCCGTAGATCAACGCGTAGATGGCTTCGCGGAAGAAGGGCGCGTGCGCATACGGATCGAAGCCGAAGTCTCCCGCGGTGACGAACGGCACGAGACCGTAGGACAGGCTCACGATGCCGTATGCGCTGCCTTCGACGATCACGCCGCCCCTGCCGAAATGGCCGTACCAGCGCGGGAACCAGTCGCCCAGGCGTGTATCGAGCGCGAGATCGATGAACTCCTGCGCACGCGGGTTGACGCCGTAGCTGGCGATGCCCCAGCTGAGGTAGTTGCTGGTGCCGCCCCACCAGTAGTTGTTCGCCTCGTCGCCCTCGTTGCCGAGCTCGCGCTCCTCGCTCAACGCGATCTCGCGATCCATGTAACCGTTCCAGCGCTCGACCATGTCCGTGCGTTGCTGCGGCGACAGGCTCTCGAAGCACCAGTCGAAGATCGAGATCAGGCTCTCGCCTTCCCCGCGGAATTCATCGCGCGAGGTGATCTGCCGGCCGATCAGGTGGGCCGCCGCAGCGGCGCAGTTCGCCGCGTCGCCCGCAACGACGCCATGCACGGCGCGCATGTAAGGATCACCGCCCGGTTGGAACGGATGTGCGGCGAAATACGTTCGCGCCTGCTGCAGGCGGTGGGCGTTGCCGAACCACAAGCGCGGGTGTGCAGCGGGAATCTGCAAGGAAGCCGCCAGCGCCTGGGCACAGGCGCATACGGTCAGGAGAACGAAGAGGATTGAGCGTGGCAGTTTCACGGAGCCCCCGGCTGCAATGGATGAACGACGACGTGGCACGGCGCAGGAGCGCCGTCGCTGCAATGCATCCATTGGAACGTCCAATCGCAGTGACCAGCGCCAGCCGCGTCGGAATGCGCTATCGGACCTCGCCCGCTTCACGAGTGCGCGGCCCGGCAGCGGGATCGAAGCCATCCGCGAGAATGGTGTCGTAATCGGCGAGTTGCAGCTCGACCGCGCCGAGATCGCGCGAGCCGAAGACATTGGGAATACCCGCCGTATCGACGCTGCGCGGTCTTCCGTAGAGGTCCACGGCATCACCCGCGGCGGCTGGCGCCACATCCACGCCGAGCGACGTGGGCAGCAGGCCGTATCCGGCGTCGAACGCCGCACGACCTTCGATGACGACATCGCCGGCGCTGGTGCCGCTGCGATTGCGCGCCAACACGCGCTGAACGTTGACACCGAAGCGGGAGCCTTCGACCTGCAACAGGGGTTGCGGCTGGTCGATGATGCTGTCGAGGACGCCGAGTGCCGCGGCGTCGATCGCGAGCAATGTCTGGCCGAAGGTGCCGTCATTCGCCACGGCGGTGAGATTGACCGCGGACATGAAGGCCCCGTGCAGCGCTTCGAAGACATCGTCGCGCAGGATGTTGCGGAAGACGAGTGCGTTGTAGACGTGCAGGCCTGCGCTGCTCGCAGGCCGCCCGAGGTTGGCGGAGAAGATCGCATTCGCCGTGTTGTCGCTGATGACGGCGCGGTCGATGATGGCGATGGCGCCGTCGCCGACCGCGATCAGGGGCTTGCCCTCGGCCATGACGTTGTCGTGCATGGCGTTGGATTCGATGCGCGTACCCGCTGCGGGCGGATACACGCAATGCGTCTCCATCTGCAGGCGTGCCAGCGGTCCGGTCGCGCGCACGAGGCTGCCGTAAGCGGCATCGGGTGCGCCGCCGATGGGATGGGCATCGGTCAGCACATGCTCGCGAAAATTCGCGCCTTTCACGCACACGGTGTAAACCCCCGCGGAATGCGCCGGCGCGTCGATTTGGATCGCGCCGCGCCTGTTGCCGCGGAAACCCGGTCCGCCCTGCTGGCTCGCGGCGTACAAGTGCGACTCCATGGGGCCGGATGTATCGGCGTGGTGAATGAACTCCACGCCATAGGTTTCGTTGAACTCGAACACGTCGCCGGCCGCGCCTATGTCTGCGACGGCCGGCGATTCGATGCGCAGGCCCGCCCCCCGGTTCTGCTTGAACGTGTTGCGGGTACCGTCCATCGTCAACACGGCACTGCCGAACACGATGGCGCCGTTGCCGAAGTTGGTATCGATGCTGACGTCGTCCAGGAACTGGAGATGGGCGATGCCGCCCGTGCCCTCGAAGGAAAGTCCGCCGGCGCCGTCGAGATACTGGCCGTTGACGTTGTGCCGGAGGATCACGTCCTCCAGCAGCAGGCTGCCGCGCCCGCTGTAGTCGACGCCCGCGCCGTGGCGCGCACCGCTCGGCACGCTGCCTGAGCCGCCGTCCATTATTTCCAGCTGCTTGAGATTTACGACGCCGCTGCCGCGTATCTTCAGTACCGGCGATGCGCCGTCCCCCGTGATACGGGTGCGACCCGTCGGGGATGGCGACCAGCAGTTGTCGAAACCGCCGATGATGTCGACATCGAGGCTGTCGATAGTCAGATGTTGGCCGTCGTACGTGCCCGGCTGCACGTCGTTGGTAACCCAGATTTCGTCGGGGCCGGGATTTTCCCGCGCCTTCTGCATGGCTTCATCGAGGGTCGGCCTGGTGCAGTTGCCGGGAATCCCCGACTGGCCGACCGTGATGATCATTGCCGGGGCGGGTGCGCTGCACAGCGCCGCAAGCACGAACCAGAACGAACGACCGAGGGCGCGACGCAAAATGCAGGGAAGCATGGGCAGATCTCCGAGGTCGCCCATATCAACGACGAATCCGCGGCGGCAGCGACGCTGCGACGCCGTGGCGGTCGTGCACCGCACTCAGTGGCGGCGTGCGGCGTCCCGGGCCGTGTCGATGGCCCCCACCAACCGCGGCCACAGCGTCCGTGCCTTCGATTTTCGGAACACGCCGAAATGCCCGATCGGCTCGCCGCCGTCGGCATCCTTGTGGATCGTCTCGACCACGCACCCCGACGCATTCGGGAACCGGCCACCGAAATCCGCCACCGCCGCTTTCGTGCCCCAGGGATCGTCGGCAATCTGGAACAGGTGCAGGTGGCCACGGAATCGCCACGCATTCGCGTCGAACGCGGGCTCGGAGAACACGAAGTCGCGCCGCCGCGCCCAGCGCGAGAATTCCAGCCCGAACCGCGGCCCCATGTTGCGGCGGAAACCGATCATGCCCGGCCACACGCCGAACATGCGGCACGACGCCGGCACGAGCGCATGCCACGCGAGCCAGTGCGCATATCGATGCGGGCGCGCCATGTGCCGCCAGTGGCCCGACAGCGCGGCGACGCCGATCAGCGCGTCGATGCGGTCGGCCGCCGGTTGCACGCCGGCCATCCAGCCGCCGGCGCTGTGCCCGATCACGATCATCGGGCCGTGCCGCGCGTTCGCGTGCGCGTGATCGAGCACGGCGGGATAGTCCTGTTCGATCCAGGTCGAGAATCCGCATTCGCGGCGACGCCGGCGGTCGATGTCCGATTCGCCGACGCTGCGGAAGTCGAATACCAGGGCGTCATGACCCGTCTCCGCCAGATGCTCGCAGAACGGCATGTAGAAGCGCGCCTCCGCGGCCGCGCCCGGAGCGACCACCACGGTGGCACGTGGCGTGGCGCGTGCGCGATGCCACCAGCCCGCGATGCGCGCGCCGTCCGCGCACCTGATCGATACCTGTTCGTTCATGCCGTCTCCGCGATCGGTGTTCCTGCACCGGCAGAAAACGTCGTTTCACGGTATGCAGCGACGGCGTCATTTCAGCGCGCCAGCCCGGCACGAGAGGCCTCGCGTGGAGGCGCTCGTCAACTCGCAGCCAGCATGCGAAGGGCGCAACCGACCCGATGGCGAGCACGCCCGCGAACGGTCACTGCATCGCCCTTCTGCATGCCACGGCGATGGACGACGGGACCTTGTGCCGTCGGTAGCAAGTAGGCGCCGTCGTGTCTTTGCCGTATCGAGGACGCGGTCCTGGCAGGCCTTGTGGTGCCCCCCGCGCGCAGGCCGGCGGCATGCGCGGCATGCACCGCTCCATGCGACGGCGCCACGAATGCAACCGTGCTTCCGTTGCCGACACGAGCGACCCACAGTTCCACGAAACGCAGACGTGGACGCGTGGCAAAGGCGAATCCTGCATGATCCATGCATGAAGAAGGCGGGCCGTCCGGAATCATCGCGCGCAGCCGCATGCCGGGTGGCGCGAGGATCGCGTCGTAGAACGCGGATACCAGGTCGAAGCCATGCGTGCCCGACGGTGATATGACCGGACGCGCTCGTGTGCCACGGTGAACTACGAACCGCGCTCGAAGCCATCGACGAACAGCATATCGCCAGGTTCAACGATCTCGTCCGGCTGGGTTTCGAAGGCACCGAGATCGCGGATGCCTCCCCCGCCGTCCTGGTCGGGGAGGTCAACGTCGCGCGGACGCCCGCGGATATCCGTACCGCCCGCAGCCGGCAGCCGGTCGATGCCCAAGGAATCGGCCGTCTGCCGGTAGTCGCCGGCGGGGCCGTCCGCGAACGATGCGCGGCCGGGCCACAGCGTCGGCGCGCTGCCGGAGTAAACCGCATCGTAGAGCACGTTCGAAATCGCGCCCGGATCGGACTCATCGGCGAACAACGGATCGCCGGGCTGGCCGACGATCGAATCGGCGAGGGCGAACGCGGCTGTCCCGTTCTCGAACACGGAGCCGAGCAACCGGTTGTCGACGACGGTGGCGGAGCGCATCGTGAATTCGCAACCTCCTTCGCATGGGCCGAGGATGGCGTCGCCCGCATTGCGCGCGACGAGCGCCTGGCGCACGTCGACCTTCGATGCGATGCCCGCGCTCGAGCCGGACGCGTGAAAGATCGCATCCGCGGCATTGTCCATGATCCGCATGTCCTCGAGATGGAGAAGCGCACCGCTGGACGCCTCGTAGACCGAACCGGCCGCACCGTCCACCGCGGTTGCCGCGACGTTGCGCACCGTACGATTGCAGGCCTCACCGTTGCAGGCAGGCACGTCGCTCGCGCAAGCGCGCGTGTGACGATAGCTCGCCAACGAACCGAGGACATCGACCGCGGCACCACCTCCGGTCGCACTATTGCCGTCGATACCGATGTTCCACGCGCACACTTCGGATTAGTCGTCGATCTCAAGGCCCCAAGGCGGACGAAACACCCACACCGCGCCACCGCGGCCGCGCGCCTGGTTGAAGGCCATGACCAGCGGTCGCGCCGGATCGTCGCTGACCATGGAAACGCTCGCCCGGCCTTGGGAGATGCCGAATCCGTCCCAGCCGTCGGTCAGCGCGATGACGCCGCCGTTCCTGGCGGAATTGCGCGTGAACGTGCCCGGCGCGTCGTCGCGCGGACTCGCGCCGAGGCGCATCGTCACGGGCGCGACACCCAGGATCGCACCGCCGTCACCGGCGGTCGTGTTTGCATCGACGTGCAAGCCACTGCCGCCCATCTCCAGCACCGCACCACGATGCAACGCGATGGCGCCGCCACCTTTGCTGGCATGGTTTCCGACGATGCGAACGTCGTCTCCCGTCTCCACGCGTACGTCCGCGTCGACCGGTGTGATCACGATCGCGCCGCCGAACTCGGCCCGATTACGGCTGATCTCCGAATGCTCGATCAGGACGTCCACGCGACCGCCGTGACCGAACACCGCAAGTCCGCCTCCCTGTACCGCTTCGTTGCCATCGATCAGCACGTCGCGAAGAACGAGTCGTCCGCCACCACCATACTTGATGCCTGCACCGAAGACGTCGCGACCCCCACCGCTGAATCGCAGGCCTTCGATCTCGACGTTGCCCCCAGCGATGCGAAGCACGGAGGCATCGGGCCGCGTGCCGCCCACCAGTTCCGTCCTGCCGCTCGGCGTCGCGTCGGCGCAATCGTCGAAGCCGCCGACGAGCCGCAGTGCGCCTGGGCTGCCTTGCACCACCTCCGAACGGTTGGCCACGAGCGCGACGTCGCGGTAATAGCCGCCCTCCACGTTGCGCGCGATGCGGATCTCGTCGTCCGCGATCGTCGCCGCTGCCGCATCGAGCGCCTCCTGTATCGAGGCAAAATCACAGCCGGCGCCGCCAACGGTGTGGAGCGCGGCGTTCGCGTCCGCCGCGCTCACGCAGACGGCGACCACAAGGGACGCGGCAATGAAGATCCGCGAAGGCCCGACTACGCCGCCCAGGCGCGTGGCTGAGCGAGTCATTTCCTCACCTCACGCGCGCCACCCGCCACCCTCGCCAGTTCTTCGAATCCGTCCTCGAACACCTCGTCGAGCGAATCGATCTGCAATTCGTACGCACCCAGATCACGCGGCCCCTCGCCATCGGGAATCTCTCGGGTGTCCACGTCGCGCGCGCCGTCAGCAGCGTCGCGGCCGCCGATGGGCGGAGCGCGGTCGACGCCGGGCGAGTCGGGCGCCTGCCGGTATCCGCCGGCGACGTAGATCGGCCGCCCCTCGATTACATCGTCGCGATCGGATGCGCCGATCGAATTGCGCGCGAGCACGCGCACGAGATGCGTCGTCGCAGCGGCGTCGTCGACGGCGAGCAATGGCTGGTCCTGGTCCACGATGCTGTCCCAGACGTCGAGCATGAATGCCGCATTCGCGACCAGGATTTGCTGGAACGCACCGAGGTTGTCGGCGATCGTCAGTCCGAGCGCATGGACGTCCGCGCCGTTATAGGCACCGATGACCTGGATGCCGAGCGTATTGCCGACGATCAGCGAGTTCGACAATGACAGTGTCGATCTGTTCGTCGGGGCACCCACGTTCGCGAGCGCCACGCTGCCTGCGGTGTTTCCGGTAAGGGCAGCCCGGTCAATACCGACATACCCTTCATTGTGGACGAAGACGAGTGCGCCGCCGTCGTCGCGATGGTTGTCACCGAAGAGGCGGCACGCGAAGGCGTCGCACGCGATATCCGCCTCGTTCGGGAAATCGGTGGTGGTGTCCATTGCCAGCTGGACGCTGGCGCCGTCGACGTCGACGATGCCGCGACCGCTGACGTTCGCGCCGACATGGCCGGTCACGGAGACGTTCTTCGTCAGGAGCACATGGTTGTTGCGCCGCGCACTGTTGCCGAGCATAAGGATCGCGCCGAGCCCGTTGGCGTGGATGCGCAGCGGATCATTCGCGTCGGTCGAAAACAGGCGGGACCTGCGCAACGAGTCTTCGGCCGTGATGCCCGACACCACCACGATCCCCCAGGTCGTGTTGCCGGCGAACATCTTGCCGTTGCCGCCGAGATCGAAACTTGCCGGGCTGTTCACGAGCAGGCCGAAGCCCTGGTTGCGCGACACCTCGACGTCGCGTCCGAGCGACTCGAAATGGACGTCGCCGAACAGGCGAATGCCGTCGACGAAGTTGTCCGACACGGACACGCGGTCCTTGAAGCGCAGGGTCACTGCGCCACTCGCAGCAGTGATCGCCAGGGCTGCGCGTGACGAGGTAAAGGGGCTGCCGTTGCCGAAGAGCGACACGTCCTCGAGCGTGAGCAGGCCGCTGCCGGTGTACTCGACACCGGCGCCGTCGTTCTTGTCGCCGGCGATGCCGCCGGAGATGTCGACGTGGGCCAGGCTGACCTCGCCCTCCCCGGCGTGTAGCGACAGTACCGGCGCCGGTACGCCATCGCGTCCGACGATCGCCGTGCGGCCCGTGGGTTCGGCGGCGTCGCAGGTCTCGAAGCCGCCGACGAGATCGAAGTGGCGATCCTGCACGCTGAGATTCGCACGCCACGCGCCACCGGCGACGTCGCGCGTGACGCGGATCTGGTCGCGCACGTCGCGCTGGCCCGCCTGCGTCATCGCGTCTTCGAGCGTCCGGGCATCGCAGTTCGCACCGGTTTCGCCGACGGTGATGATTGCGGCCGACGCGGGCGCGAAGGCGCATGCGCAAAACGACAACGCCAATGCCGCAGCCGCGCAGCGCGGACGAAACGAGGTTCGGTGCATTCGGATTCCCCTGATTGACGACACCGTCAGCGACGCTCGAAGCCACTGGCGAAGATGCGCTCGATCTCCGTTGCCTGCGACTCGAACGCGCCGAGATCACGCGGACCTTGCTGGTTGGGCACGCCGATCGTGTCGACATCTCGCGGATGACCCTCGAAATCCATGCCGCCACCGGCCGGGGCATAGTCGACACCAAGCGACGTTGGCGTCAGTTGGCCGATGCCGCCGTCGCGATAGGTCGGTCGGCCGAGCAGGATGTCGCCTCCTTGCGGAGCGCCGTTGTCGTTGCGTGCGAGCACATGCGTGAAGTGCGTCGTCGCACCGCTGCTGGCCGTCAGCGAAACCAGTGCCTGATCCTGATCGAGGATGCTGTTGGTCATCTGCATCAGGCCCGGTGCGTTGCCGATGAAGCTGAACTGGAACGGGCCATCGTTCGACCTGACCGTCGTATCCCAGATGTCGACGATACCGTCGACGCGCGCTTCGAACAGGTTGTCGTTGAGGGTATTCCCGCTGACGAGCGAGTCGGTCAGGGTGACCGAGGCGCGGCTGTTGCCGATGGCACCGCGGTTGGCGGACATCAGGGTCGCTGCCTGGTTGTTCGTCAACAGCATGCGGCGCATCAGCAGTGTGGCGCCATCTACCGCTGCGAGCAGCGGCGCGTTGTCCGCGGTATTACCCGCGATGGCATTGCACATGCCCGGTCCCGTCGGCATAGGGCAGGAGATCTGCGACTCTTGCGGTAACGCGCAGCTTTCACCGTTCACCTCCATGTGAGCGTGCGCGCCAACGACGCGGAACGCGCTACCGGTATTGCCGTCGATGCCGATGTTCGCGCCGCACAGCGAGTAGGACGCATCGCGCGACAGCATCCAGATGGCGCCGGATTGATTCCCGGAAATCCGCAGCGGGTCGGCCGGATCGATGGAATACAGCAACGTCGTGCGCGCGGTCGAGAGACCCGTTGCGTCGATCGCCAAGCCATAACCGCCATTGCCGGAAATGACCCGACCGGTCGCGCCAATATCAGCCACTGCGCCGTTCTCGAGGCGCATGCCCCCCTGGATGTTGTTGCGGATCGAATTGCCGTCTCCGCGCACGGCCACGACGGACTTGCCCGTCGCGAAGATGCCTTGGGCACCGTGACCGACCACTTCCACGCCGCCGAGCAGGCTGAGATAGGGGCTGCCGCCGCTACTGGAAATTCGCGCACCGTAGTCGCCGTTGTTGTTGATGGTGACACCAGCGAGCTTGACCTCGCCTCGCCCGGTCCACTCGATGCCGTTCCGGCCGCCCTCGATCCAGAAGTTTCGCAACGTGACATTGGCGACACCGGTCATCTTCACCGACGCGCGGTTGGCGTCGCCACCGTAGAGACTGGCCTTGCCGAACGTCGTCTGACCGAGATCGCGGCAATTGTCATAGCCACCGACGAGCTCGATCGACAGGTTCGGATAGGCCGCCATGTCCGGCATCACCAGATTCTCGTGGTACACGCCGTCGGGGGTATCGTCGGTCACGAGGATTTGGTTGACGCCGCAGAAGCCGAGGTCACACAGTTCCTTGGCGCGGTCGATGGCTTTTTGAATCGTGTTTTTGCTGCATTCCGGCCCGCGTCCGACGACGAGGGCCCCTGCATTGGCCGTCTGACCGAACGACCACAGGGTGAGCACCAGCAGGCGCAGCGTGCGCAGACAGGCGGAACGGAGGTTCCTCCCGGACACCGAAATCGTAAAAGCGCTCTTCATGGAAATCACTGAGTCGATGTGAGGAAAATGCTGTCGCACGGTCGTGGAACCACTCGCCGGAATGAACGTCGGTTCCGGCGCCGCAGCGACGCGCGATTGCGTCAGGTCGCCTCGAAGCCGTCCGCGAACAGCGGCAGCTCCTGCGTCTCGAATGCGCCGATGTCGCGCGCACCGTGTGCGTTCGATACCTCGGGCAGGTCGACGTCGCGGGTATGGCCGTCGAAGTCGACGCCGCCAGCAGGGGGGGCGTAATCGACACCCGGGGACCCGGGTGCGAGATGGCCGTCCGCATCGAGGTAGATCGGCGTGCCGATCAGGATGTCTTGGTCGCCATCCGGCATGCCTTCGCGGTTGCGCGCGAGCACGCGTGTCATCCGCAATGCTGACGGATCGCTGGAGGACGACATCAGCGGCTGCGGCTGGTCGACGATGGAGTCGGTCACTGCGAGCGAATATGCGCCGCCCGCCGCGAAGGTGGCAAAATTGCCCTGGTTGGCGCGGATCGTCGTGTCGGTGACCTCGACCGAACTGTCATTGACCGCCTCGATGAGGCGCGGCTCGGCGATGTTCCCCTCGACCACGGCATTCCTGAGTGCGATGGTGGATGCGACCTCGTTCGAACCTTGCAGCGAAGAGAGCAGGCTCGCAGCGGAATTTCCGGCGATGAGCACGCGCTGCAGGTTGATGCGCGCGCCCTCGCGCGCGACGACCAGGGGCTGTCCCGCCGCCGCGTTGGCGACGATCGTATTGCACTGCCCGAGCTCTCGCGGCGCGGCGCAGGCGATGTCTGCTTCGGGAGGGAAAAGGCACTGGTCCCCATTGACATCCAGGGTCGCCAGCGAGCTATGGACGCGAAGCACCGGCCCGCCGTGACCGTCCATCGCGACCCCGCGCATGCACACCCGGTGGGATGAGCCGATCGCCGTCTGGAAGATCGCTCCCAGCTGGTTGACGGAGATGCGCAGCGGATCGGCCGCGTCGATCGAATACAACAGCGTCGGCGGCGCTTCGTTTTCGCCGGAATGATTGATGACGACGCCATACCCACGGTTGGCGCTGATCACCTTGCCACGTGCGCCGATCTGTACGCTCGATGCGCCGTCGACGATGATCCCGCTGCCGAGGTTGCGCGCCACCGCATTGCCGTCGCCGCGAATCGCGAGCATCGCATCCCACAGGAAGATGCCGTCGCCGAGGTTGTCGGAAACATCCACGTTGCCGGAGAACAGTACCCGCGCTTCACCACCATTGCCGATCGCCGCGATGCCGGCGCCGTTGTTCACGCCGAGTGCGACATCGGCGAGTTCGACGTCACCGTAGCCCTGCCACGCGATACCCTTGCTGCCGCCTTCCAGATGCAGGCCGCTCACCCGGATGTCGACCCATCCGAGCATGACCAGCGCCCCCTGCCCCGGCACGCCGGCATGTACCGTGGTACGCACGCTCGTCGATTCCTGCGTGACGCAATCGGACAGGCCGCCGACGATTTCCAGCCGGGTTCCTTCGTGCTGACCGACCAGGCTCAGGCTCTCGCGATACCCATCGCCGTCGACGTCATTCGTCACGAGGATACGTTCGTCGCCACCGTTGCCGATCGCGCGATCGATCGCGGCCTGGATCGTGTGCACGGTGCACGCTTCGGCGCGACCGACCAGGATCGTTTCGGCCGCGACCGGCACGGCGCCGCAACAGGACGCGGCAGCAGCGACGAAAAGGTGAAGGCCGATGCGACGCGCACCGCGCAGGTTCGCTTTCTTGTCCGATGACATCGTGCACTCCTTTGCTTGAGGCTCGTGGAAGGGAGAAAACGCGCGCCATCGCGGCACGCTCGGGGTGGTCAACGTCGTCCGGTCGACGACAGCGCCATCGCAAGCGCCTTCGGACCCAGCACGTTCACGGCGTGCCGCTCGTGGCCGCGCGGTGGCGGGCTCGGTGCGTGCGCGCGACGACGTCAACGGCCGGCGGCTCGCCGGCGAAACACCATGTCGAATGCGGAGGTCCAGGTTCTCCCGTCGTCCTTCGACACGAGCGCGGATTCGCGCACGTCGCTGCCCTCCTTCCGCCAGGTGATGCGCTGCCGGACCGACGTGCCGTCCTTGAGGTGCGTCTCTCCTTCGAGCACCATCGCGCCTTCCATCGACGTCCCCGCGATCCGCATGAGGGACCCGCGATTGGTGACCCACGTCTGCTGCCAGCGCGCGTGCGCGGCGTCGTAGCTGAGGAGGCTCTCTCCGACGAGGCCATCGGCCTGCTCGTAGCGCTCGCGGATCGCGCAGCCGCCGGCGACGCGTTCGACCGTCGCGCGCGCCTGCGCGGGTTCGCCGCGAGCGTCCGCTTCGAACACGTCCCAATCGCCGATCCTGAAATCGAAGCGGCGGTACTCGGGACCATCGCAGTCGAACCCGACCAGGGTCGTCGTCGCGTTCGCTGCGATCGGCGCCGCGAACGCCATCGATGCACACGCCGCCAGGCAGCGCGCGAAGCGCGCAAGATGCTTCATGAACGTTCTCCCGATACGTCAATCGACTTCGAAGGACTGCAGGTCGACGGGCAAGCTCGCGTTGAGCACGAGGGCCGCGAACGCCACTGCTCCCGTGTCGAACTCGCAATCGTCGGTGATCTCGAGCCGCCACACCCCGTTCACTTGGGCGGGTTGAAGCGCACCGAAGGTCGCGTCGAGCGACGATGCCGTCGCCGAGCCGTCCATCGTGGCGCGGTAGAAACCGGCGGCGACGGCTTCACTGTCGCTCACCGTCGCCGCAGCACCCCACCAGTCGAGCGGCCCGTCGTCGGCGAACTGGTACTGGCCCGCCGCATCGCTGCCGTCGTCGCCGAGGAGGCCGAGGCCCGTGTCGCCGAAGATCGATGCGACGGCAGCGTCGGCCGGCGCGAAGAGCCGCGCGTGGAGATCGCCCACGAACGTATGCGCCGGTGCGAAGGTGATGCGCAGGCCGACGTGGTGCAGCATCGTCGTCATGCCGCTCACGACGAACTCGACGACGAGCGGAGGGCCTTGGGTGGATGCATCGCAGACGCGATCCCCGCCACTCGGGGGGCCGTCGGGAATGGGCCCGCCGACGCCGGTGAACTCCACGGCCGACGCCTGACCGGCCGCTGCGGCGAGCAGGCAGAGGGAAAGGGTGATGGCTCGTCGGGGCATCGCCGCGCGAGGCAAGGCCACGCGCTCGCGCGATTCGCGCTTCTGACGTTTGGAAGCACGTCCTCGTAGGGGTTCGTTCCGATTCATCGTGTTCTCGTCGAAAGGGACAGGGCGTGCTTCGCCTGCATGCTCTGATCAACGTCGTATTCGGCGCACCCGCGCCAGGGCGACGCGTGAGCCCACGAGACGCCGCGAACCGACGACGGCTGCAACGCCCGACGTCGGCCTGTCAGCCCCGCATGCACGCATCGAGCGCGAGTGCCCCACCGCGCAGCTGGTGGCCGACGAGCCGTCGATACGGCAGCCCGTGCGCGGCCATTAGTTCGTCGTGCGTCCCCTGCTGCACGATGCGACCGTGCTCGAGCACGACGACACGGTCGGCGTGGACCACGGTGGAGTAGCGGTGGGCGATGACGATCGCGGTGCGCCCGTGCATGAGCCGGTCGAGTGCGGCCTGCACGTGCGTCTCGCTTTCGGCATCCAGTGCGCTGGTGGCCTCGTCGAGTACGAGGATCCGCGGTTGGCGCAACGCCGCGCGCGCGATGGCGATACGCTGGCGTTGTCCTCCGGAAAGCTGGACGCCGCGATCGCCGATGATCGTGTCGTAACCCCGCGGAAGCGATTCGATGAACGCATGCAGGCCGGCGAGTTTCGCCGCTTCGACGACGTCGGCGAACGGTACGTCGCGATCGGCGACCGCGAAGGCGATGTTTTCACGGATCGTTTCCGCGAACAGTTGCGGTTCCTGCTCGACCAGGGCCACGTTCTCCCGGACCGCGGCTCGTCCGAGCGTCGCAACGTCGACCTCGTCCAAACGCACGCTTCCCCGGCAAGGTTCGTAGAACCCGAGCAGGAGCGCGGCGACGGTCGACTTTCCCGCCCCGGACGGGCCGACCAGCGCGACCTTCTCGCCACTGCGGATCGACAACGTGAAGCCGTCGAGCGCAAGACATCCAGGCCGCTGCGGATATGCGAATGCGACATCCTCGAAGTCGATGCGGCCGGCCAGGGAAACCGCGGACATCGGCCCATCCTCGGCATCGCCGCCACTCATGAGTGCGAACACCCGGTCGGTCGCACCGATCGCCCTCATCCATTCGGACCAGATGCCGCTCAACGATCCCGCCGATTCGGTGATCATGTTGGCATAGGCGACGAACGCGGCTAGCTCTCCCACCGAGAGTGAGCCCTGCGCGACGAGGCGGACACCCCCGAGCAGTAGCGAGATCGAAGACAGGCAGGTCAGAAACGAGGACGCTGCGGAGTACGCGGCGCTTGCGCGTGCGTTCGCGAGCTCGGCATCGAGCAACGCATCCGAACGCTTCGCGAAGAGGTGAACCGACCTTCGCTGCTGGTTGGTCGCATGCACGAGACGCGCGTTGGCGAAATGCTGCTGCGCGACGTCGTTGGCGTTGGCATGCAGATCGCGGATGGCGGCGGCGCGCCGCCGCAGGTCCTTGCCGGCGCGACGCGTCAGCGCCCACGCCGGCGGCAGGAATGCGACGACGAGCAACCCCAATGCCGGCGCCATCTGCATCAGCATCACCGTCGCGCCGACGAGGACGCAAGCCGAACGCAGCGCGAGC
>NZ_JBQCFP010000033.1:0-5048 GCF_051958935.1 Dokdonella sp.
GACACGTACCGATGCCTCCATGATCGCGTAGGGCGGTACGCGCGGAGCGCGTGCCGCCGCAACCACGCGGTGCGTTCGCACACCGCGGCGTGGCGCGGCGGGACTCGCCGCTGCGCGGCTCGACCCGCCCTACACGGTTACCGATCCCCGCATGATCGCGTAGGGCGGTACGCGCGGAGCGCGTGCCGCCGCAATCACGCGGCGCGTTCGAATACCGCGGCGCGTTCGAACACCGCGGCGTGGCGCGGCGGGACACGCCGCAGCGCGGCTCGACCCGCCCTACACGGGTGCCGATCCCCGCATGATCGTGTAGGGCGGTACGCGCGGAGCGCGTGCCGCCGCAATCACGCGGCGCGTTCGAACACCGCGGCGCGTTTCGAACACCGCGGCGGGGCGCGGCGGGACTCGCCGCTGCGCGGCGCGACCCGCCCTACACGGTTATCGATGCTCCAAGGGTCGTGCAGGGCGGTGCGTCACTTACCGCGGCCACAACCACGCAAATGCCGCTGCGGTCGCGAGCGCATAGAGGATGCCGTCGAGGGCGTCCTTGGCGACGGCGCCCCAAGGCTGGCCCCACCAGATGCCCTGGATGAAGGCGCCGAAGCCGTAGGCCATGAACGCCGCGGTGCCGATCACGCGGAAGACGAGCGCGAACGGGCTGCCGGTGGCGAGCGTGTGCGCGCCGAGGTAGGCGCAGAAGAGCGAGATCACGAGGCAGAGGACGAACCACTGCAGCAACGGCTTGCCCATGCCGGGCTCGGCGCCGGCGCGCAGGATGAACTTGCCGGTCGGCCCTTCGCGGAATTTCGCGAGCATCTCGGGCTTGGCGAAATCCTTCATGTCCTTGCAGTACGGCAGCATGTGGATGCCGGGCGTCGGGTTGCCCTTGCGGATCGCCGCGAGCACTTCGTCTTCGTTGCTGAAGCCGCGGTAGTCGGACAGGTGCCACTTGAACACCATGTGCACGAGGCTGCTCACGACGAACACGAATACGGCGGCGACGAGGATCGGAAGCCACAGCTGCACGAGCGAAATCGTCATTGCGTCATTCCCCCGGGTGGCGGCGGTGGAAGCGTCGCGCGCACGCGGGCGCGCGACGATGGTGCGGGTCGCGAGGCGTGGCCGGCGCGGGTCAGTCCTCGTCCGGACGCGGCTTGTACGCCTCGGTGAGCTGCTTCTGTACCTGCGGCGGCACCGGCTCGTAGTGGCTGAACTCGATCGCATAGCGGCCCTGGCCGCCGGTCATCGCCTTGAGTTCGGTCTGGTAGTCGGTGACCTCGGCGAGCGGCACCTGCGCCTTGATGATGATCTCGCCGCCGCGCAGCGAGTCGGTGCCATTGATGCGCGCTCGCTTGCCGGCGAGGCCGCCGGTGACGTCGCCCATGTGCGCGTTCGGCACGGTCACGTCGAGGTTGACGATCGGCTCGAGCACCTGCGGCCTTGCCTTCGCGATCGCGTCGAGGAACGCCTTCTTGCCGGCGGCGATGAACGCGACTTCCTTCGAGTCGACCGCGTGGTACTTGCCGTCGTAGACGATCACCTTGACGTCCTGCAGCTGGTAGCCGGCGATCGCGCCGTGCTCGAGCACCTGGCGCACGCCCTTCTCGATCGCAGGCAGGAACTGCCCGGGGATCGTGCCGCCCTTGATCTCGTCGGCGAACTCGAAGCCGCCGCCGCGGGGCAAGGGTTCGATGCGCAGGAACACCTCGCCGAACTGGCCAGCTCCGCCGGTCTGCTTCTTGTGGCGGTGATGCCCCTCGGCCTTCGCGCCGACCGTTTCGCGGTAGGCGATGCGCGGGGGCCGCGTCGTCACCTCGACGCCGTAGCGCTCCTTCATGCGGTCGAGCATGAGCTTCAAGTGCAGGTCGGAGAGGCCGCGGATGATCGTCTCGTTGAGCTCCTTGTTGTGCTCGACGCGAAAGCACGGGTCTTCCTCGCTGAGGCGCGCCAGCGCCGAGCTCAGCTTCTGCTCCTGGCCCTTGTGCGCGGGCTGCACCGCGAGGCCGAACATCGGCTGGGGGAAATCGAGGGGCTTCAAGTGGATCTGGTCCTCGTCGTGCGAATCGTGCAGCACCGCATCGAAGTGGATCTCCTCGATCTTCGCGATCGCGGCGATGTCGCCGGGGATCGCCTGCTCGATCTCGACGTGGTCCTTGCCCTTGAGCTTGAACAGATGGCCGACCTTGAACGCCTTCTTGCCGTCGTCGATGAAGAGCTGCGTGTCCTTCCTCACCGTGCCCTGGTAGACGCGGAACACGCTGAGCTTGCCCACGAACGGGTCGTTGACGATCTTGAACACGTCGGCGATGACGTGCTTCTTCGGATCGGGCTCGGCCTCGATGCGCTGTGCGTCGGCGCCGCGCCCCTTCTCGAACGGCGGCGGATTGCCTTCCTTCGGGTTCGGCAGCAGTTTCGCCGCGAGCTGCAGCAGTTCCTTCACGCCGGTGCCGTTGCGCGCCGAGACGAAGCAGATCGGCACGAGGTGGCCTTCACGCAGGCACTGCTCGAACGCGTCGTGCAGCTCCTGGCCGGACAGGCCCGCCTCGCCGTCATCCAGGTAGTGGCCCATCACCGTCTCGTTGATCTCGACCACCTGGTCGATGATGTGCTGGTGCGCGTCGGCGATCGAGGAGAAATCCACCGCAGGAGCATCGGCGTCGGCTTGCGGCTGGAAGAAGCAGTCGGCGACCGCCGCGCCCTTGTTCGCGGGCAGGTTGATCGGCAGGCACTCGCTGCCGAATTCGTCGCGCAGCATCTCGACCACGCTCTCGAGGTCGACGCCTTCGTGGTCGATCTTGTTGACGACGAGGACGCGGCACAGGCCGCGCGCCTTCGCGCGCTCCATCAGGCGGCGCGTCGAGTGCGCGACGCCGGTGGCCGCGTCGACGACGATCGCGCAGGTTTCCACCGCGGCGAGCGCGGACAACGTGGGGCCGCGGAAGTCGGGGAATCCGGGGGTGTCAATGAGGTTGACGTGCACGTCGCCGAGGTCGACCGAGGCGATCGACGCCGCCATCGAGTGCTTGCGTTCCTTTTCCATCGGGTCGTGGTCGGACACCGTGGTGCCCTTTTCGACGGAGCCTGCCGTCTGGATCGCGCCGCCGGCATGCAGCAGGGCTTCGAACAGCGTGGTTTTGCCGGCGCTCGCTTGGCCTGCGAGCGCGATGTTCCGGATGCCATCGGTGGTGTAGGACATGAGCAGGCCTCCCGTTGGTGCGCGCCCGGACCCTTCATGGATCCGCACGCGCTCGCCGCCCGGCTCGCCGCCGGCGCGGCAACGCCGCACACCGGCGCCCGCCGGTCGCGGCGTGGGGGCCTCCTGCCCCCGAACCACCGCGCCCGGTCGGCGCGGCTCGAAGGCCGTCATGGTCGTCCGCACGGCGCGCCGGACGGCTGGGCGCCACGCGGACGGTCATGGCGGAATGCGTCGCGCAGCAGCACGGCGCCGGCATAGACTTGACCTATCGGGGGACAGGGTCAAGTCGCAATGCGTGATGAACCAGGCGGAGCGGGCCGCGTCGTCTGCGTGCATGGCGCAGGCGGCGGCGGTTGGGAATGGGGAATCTGGGCGCGCGGCCTCGCGATTGCGGGTTTCGACGTGCTTGCACCGGACCTGAAGCCCGCCGCGGGCGGGCTCGCCGCCACCCACCTCGACGATTACCGGCGCCAGGTCGCCGCGTGGAGCCGCTCCGCGCGCGGCGTCAGCCTCGTCGGCGCGAGCCTCGGCGGCCTGCTCGCGCTCGCCGTCGCACGCGCGGTGCGCGCGCGCGCACTCGTGCTGGTGAACCCGATGCCGGGCGCGGGCCTGCCGATGCGCGCGGAAACCTCGCCGGCGGTGATCCGCTGGCGCAGCGAAGGTACGTTGCGCTCGACCCAGCGCGCGATGCCCGATGCCGACGACGCGGCACGCCTGTATGCATTCCGGCGTTGGCGCGACGAGTCGGGGGCGGTGGTCGACGAGGCGCGCGCGGGCCTCGTGGTCGACCCGCCCGACTGCCCGGTGCTCGTCCTCGCGAGCGAGCACGACCTCGACGTGCCCGTCGAATCGAGCCGCGCACTCGCCGCGACGCTCGGCGCCGACTTCGAATGCATCGCCGGCGCGAGCCATGTCGGCCCCTTGCTCGGCCGCAGCGCGCCGCGCACCGCCGAGCGCGTTGCCGAGTGGCTGCACGCGCATCGCCGCGGCGGTGCCGACCTGCGCGCGTGAGCCGACGCGGCAGCCGGGCAGGGTGTTCGGCACGATCGCGATACCGGTGTTTAACCGCGCTTTAGCGCGCAATCATTATGCTGCCGCGACGCACCCGGGCATCGACTCTTGACCTCGCAGCATCCCTCCACGCCGCCGATGCTGCCGCGCGCGGATCGTCGGCCGCCGACCTTGCACGAACCCGCTCGCCTGCGTTTCGCGGGCGACCGACTGCCGTGGCAGCGCAGCCTTCGCTGGGAGCTCAGGCCGCGGCGTGACCGGCGCCTGCTCCTGCTCGGCGGGCTCGTCGCCTTCGTCGTCACGCTCGTCGAAATCGTCGGCTTCGGCCTCGGCATGCGGCCGTACCGGCACCCGCATCGCGCGCCGCAGGTCATCACGATCAATCTCATCGAGCCGCTGTCGGAGCTGCCGCCGCCACCGCCGGAACCCGAGCCCCCGATCGTCGCGCGGCCGAGCCGCATCGCGATCTCGCCGCCCGAGGTGAAGGTGAAGGCGCCGCCGCCGCATCCGGAAGACGCGAGCGACGCGATGCGCGCGCGACTCGGCGAAGGCGGCGCCGCCGCGGTTCCCCAACTGTTCAATCCCGATGGTTCGATCCGTCTCGGCGACGCCGCGCCGGCGCCGCCAGCGGCGCCGAAGACCGAACGCGAGGCGGCGCAGCAGCGCTGGGAGAAGATCGCCGAGCGCGGCAATCCGCTCCATTGCAAGAAGACGCGTTTCTCGCAGGCGTTCACGCCCGACCAGTCGCTCGGCGACAAGGTCGCCGGCAAGTACCTCAAGTGGGTCGGCCTCGCCGACCAGCAGGCGATCCGCCACCGCGCCGAACAGCGCGCCGAATCGG
>NZ_JBQCFP010000034.1:0-7511 GCF_051958935.1 Dokdonella sp.
GCAGCGCCTCGTCGCGGGCGAGCTGTGCGTGCACGGCGCCGTCGACCTCGCCCGTGCCGGGCACGGCGGCGAGGACGAGGTCGCGGCCGTCCGCGAGGCGGCCGCGATGATGGGCGACATGGCGCGTCGTGCCGCCGCGCACGTCGATTTCCGGGGCCGCTTCGGGCGCGAGCGCGCGGATCAGGCTCGACTTGCCGGTGGAGATCTCGCCGAACAGCGCCTCGTACAGCTCGCCGCTCGCGCGGCGGCGATCGAGTTCGGCGAGTTCCGCTTCGAGCGAGGCCGTTTCGACCGCGCGCTCGCGCAGGCGGCCGATGCGCACGTCGATCTCGGCCCGCGACACCGGCGGGCCGGCCGGCGTCGCCGCCGGGTGGCGCGCCGGCCGCGCGAGCCGCCCCAGCAACCCGCCGAGGACGCCGGCGAACGCGGCCGCGAAGGCGACCAGCGGGATGCGCAGCCACGGCGGCAGTTCGACCAGGCGCTGGTAGAACTCGAGCAGGCCATTGAGCGTCATCACGACGAGGCCGAGCAGCAGCGCGGCGCCGAGCGCGAGCGCGGCGAACAACACGAGGCGCAGGGGCAGGCGGGAGCGTGGCATTGCCTGCATCGTACCCGCTCCGCAGGATTCGCTGCGGCGAGCAGCCATCCGCGCGCACGCCGCAGGCGGGAGTCGAAGGCGGCGGATCGGTCGACGGCGGGCTTGCGGCGGATCCGCCGCCTCGCGCCTTGATCCGCCCCGCGATGCTCCGGCCGGGTTCCTCGACCTCCGCGGAACAGGCATTTTTGGGATTTTGCGAGCGCACATGGCAGTATCGGCGAGGGAGGGTTCATGCGCCGCTGGTCGGGTCGTTCGCACGCTTTGCTTCTCGGATTCGCCGCGCTGGCCGCGCTCGCGCACGCCGCGCCGCCGCCGGCGCCGCCGCAGTTCGTCTCGCTCGGCGTCGCCGACGGCGTGCCGTCGAGCCTCGTCTACAAGATCGTGCAGGACCACGACGGCTTCCTCTGGATCGGCACCCAGGACGGCCTCGCGCGCTACGACGGGGTCGGCTTCGAGGTTTACCGGCACGATCCGACCAACCCCGCTTCGCTCACTTCCAACGACATCTCCGCGCTGCTGGTCGACCGCGACGGCCGCCTCTGGTGCGGCGGCGAGGCGTCGGGGCTCAACCGGCTCGAACCGGACGGACGCAGCTTCCGCCACTGGATGCACCGGCCGAACGATCTGTCGACGCTCGGCAGCAACGACCTCTTCTCGATCGAGCAGGATGCGTCCGGCGCGATCTGGGTCGGCACCTATCTCGGCGGCCTCAACCGGCTCGAAGCGGACGGCAGTTTCACGCGCGTCGACCACGACGCCGAGGATCCGGCGAGCCTGCGCTCGAGCAATGTCTACGCCTTGCTCGGCGACGCGCAGGCCAGGTTGTGGATCGGTACCGATGAAGGCCTCGACGTGCGCGACGCCGAGGGCCGCCTCGTCCACGTCGAACTGCCGCCGATGGCCGACCGGCCGGGACCGCCGATCATCATGAGCTTCCTGTCCGAGGCGGATGGCAGCATGCTCGTCGGCACGCGCAAAGGCCTGTTCCGTGTCGACGGCGACCTGCGCTACCGCGAGGAGGTCGCGACCTCGACGCCCGCGCTGATGGTTTCGGCGCTCGCACGCGACGCCGACGGCGCGCTGTGGCTCGGCCAGCTCACCGGCATCGCGCGCCTCGATGCACGCGGCCTTACGCGTTACAGCACGGAAGAAGCCGCGCCCGGCGCATATCCGGGCACGCGCACGATGGACATCTTCCGCGACCGCGAGGGCGGCCTCTGGTTCGCCGTCCATGACGGCGGCATCGCGCGCCTGCCGCCCCATTGGGACAACTTCGCCTCGTTCCGTCACGCGCCCGGCGATGCGTCGACGCTGACCCGCGCGCGCGTGAAGGCGGTCGCGGTCGATGGCGATCGCGCGATATGGGTCGCGAGCGGCAGCGACGGCGTCGATCGCATCGATCGCACGAGTGGCGTGCTCGAACGCTGGGGCCCGCGCCTGGACCTGCCGGCCAAGCGCATCGAGACCCTGCTCGCCGACGAACGCCACCTGTGGGTCGGCCAGCGCGCCGAACTGCGCCGTTACACCCTCGACACGCTCGCGATGGCGGATTTCCCGGTCGACGTCGCGCGCGCCGATGCACTGCCGCAAGGCACGATCGACCAGCTCGCGCGCGCTCGCGACGGCAGCGTCTGGGTGAGCGTGCGCGGCGGCGGTGTCGCACGCATTGCCGGCGAGCCGCCGCGCGTCGTGCGCCGCTACACGCCGGCGACGCACGATCTCGGCGACGCCGACATCACGGCGCTCGCGCTCGACGCGCATGGCGATCCGTGGATCGCCACCGCGAGCGGGGTCGAGCGCCACGTGCCCGAACGCGACGTGTTCGAGCGAGTCGCGGGCGGGCCGAAGGAACGCATCCACGCACTCGCCTTCGCGCCGGACGGTACCTTGTGGCTGCATCGGCTGGGCATGCTCGAAAGCTACGTCGTCGACGGCGGCACGATGCTCGTGCAGCAGCGGTTCGATGCGGCCAAGGGCTGGCCGACGCTGCAGGCGCATGCGCTCGCCGTCGCCGCCGACGGTTCGCTTTGGGTGACCTCGCCGCGCGGACTGTGGCGCGCGGACCCGGCCAGCAGGAAGATCCGCCGCTTCGATGCGCGCGACGGACTGCCGAGCCAGGAATTCATTGCCGGCGCGCTCACCCAGGCCGCGGACGGGACGCTGTTCGCGGGCACCCTCGGTGGCCTCGTCGCGTTCGATCCCGCCGCGCTCCGCTTCGACGCGCCGCCGCCGCACCTGCTCGTGACCGCGCTCGACGTGCAGCGCAACGGCGCGACCGTCGCGCTCGATCCCGCCCGGCCGATCGAACTCGAGCGCGGCGACGTCGACCTGCACGTGGTGGCGCGCGCACTCAGCTATGCCAATGCATCGGCGAATCGCTACCGGTTCCAGCTCGCGGGCTTCGACCAGGACTGGATCGACACCGACCGCGGCGAGCGCATCTGGTCGCAGCTGCCCGCGGGCGAATACCGCCTGCGCGTGGGCGCGACGAGCGCGGCC
Organism: Dokdonella sp.; assembly: GCF_051958935.1. GTDB lineage: Bacteria > Pseudomonadota > Gammaproteobacteria > Xanthomonadales > Rhodanobacteraceae > Dokdonella_A. Next base: position 3,098 of record NZ_JBQCFP010000034.1, read on the forward strand.
GGCGCGAGCGCCGAACTCGAACCGCCGCTCGTGGTGCGCGTCGCGCGCGCACCATGGGCGACGCCGGCGGCGTACTTCATCTACCTGCTGGTCGCCTTCGCGGCGGCGCTGCTCGTGCTGCGCAGCTATCGCCAGCGCGTGCGCCGCCGTCATGCGCTCGCCCTCGGCGAGGAACGCCGCCGCGCCGCCGAACAGGTGTCGGAGGCGAAGTCGGCCTTCCTCGCCACCATGGGCCACGAAATCCGCACGCCGATGACCGGCGTGCTCGGCATGAGCGAACTCCTGCTCGGCACGCCACTCGACGAGCGCCAGCGCGGCTACGCGCAGGCGATCCACCAGTCGGGGCAGATGCTGCTGCGCCTGGTCAACGACAGCCTCGACATCGCGCGCATCGACGCCGGCAAGTTCGTGCTCGAGGACCAGCCGTTCGACCCGGTCGCGCTCGGTCGTGAAGTGGTCGAGCTCGAGCAACCGGTCGCGCAAGGCAAGGGCGTCGCGCTCGCGCTGCGCGTCGCCGAGGCGGTGCCGGAGAAGGTCTGGGGCGACGCGCTCAGGATCCGCCAGATCCTCCTCAACCTGCTCAGCAACGCGCTCAAGTTCACCGAACACGGCGGCGTCGAACTCGCGCTCATGCGCTATGGCGACCGCCTGCGCTTTCGCGTGACCGACACCGGCCCCGGCATGGCGGACGAGCTGCAGGCGCGCCTGTTCAACCGTTTCGAACAGGCCGCCGGCGTCACGCGCCGGCACGGCGGCAGCGGCCTCGGCCTTGCGATCTGCCGCGAGCTGACCGTGCTCATGGGAGGCACGATCTCGGTCTCGAGCCGGCTCGGCGAAGGCACCACGTTCGACGTGGACCTGCCGATCTACGAGGCGCCGACCGAGCACACCCGAGCGGCCGCGGCGGCCGCGCCCACGCCGGCGCCGGCCGCGCTCGACGTACTGCTGGTGGAGGACGACGAGACCGTCGCCGAGGTCGTCACTGGCCTCCTCGGGCGCCTCGGCCATCGCGCTTCGCACGTCGTCAATGGACTCGCCGCGCTGGCCGCGCTGGAAACCCGCCGGTACGACCTCGCGCTGGTCGACCTCGACCTGCCGGGCATCGACGGCTTGCAGCTCGCGCGGCTGCTGCGCTCGAAAGGGCACGCGACGCTGCCGCTGGTCGCCGTCACCGCGCGCTCGGTCGGCGACGAGGACGCGAAGATCCGTGCCGCCGGCATGGACACCTTGCTGCGCAAGCCACTGACGAGCGCGATGCTCGCCGAAGCCATCATCGCCGCGGTCGCGAATCGGCGCTGAGCTTCACCGTATTTTCCGCGCCGCGCGAAATGCGACTTCCACCGGGTACGTCCGGCGCCCGGCCGCTTGCTCGGGCGACCAGACCGGTCTAGAGTCCGCCTCGGGACGGATGTGACGTTGAATCTCTGGAACCAGCTGCGTCGGGTCCGGGCGACTGACGGCGGCCACTGCAGGGGGCAATCTCACGTTTCATGCACGGCATGCAGCATCGCCGTGCACATTTGCGTGCGCGTGAGCGCGCGGGGCTGCCGGGCTTCGGCCCGGTCGGACGGGATCCGCGTTGGCGGAGACCGGTTGCATTCGGGGAGAGTTCCATGACGTTGTCGAAGCACTGTCGTTTGGCGAGTGCGACCCTGGTCGTGCTCGGGCTGGCGTGGTCCGCCGGCATTCAGGCTGCGGAGTCGCAGACGAAAGACGAGCAGGTCGCCGGCCAGATGCAGGTCGGCGTGTCGTACCACAGCGACGTTTCGATGCCGCTGTACATCATGAGCACCAACTGGCGCGAGCACAACATGGAGGAGGCTGCCGAGGAGGCGGCCGAGAATCCGGCGTGGGGCTTCCCGGTACGGCACGTCGACAGCGTCGACCCGGTCGTGCAGAACATGATGTCGCCGATCTCGATGATGCCCTTGCCGATCCTCAGCTTCGACGGGCAGCCCAATGGTTGCGGCTGCGCGCCGCCGGATACCGATGGCGAAGTGGGCGCCACGCAATACGTACAGATGACCAACGGCGGCGTGCAGGTGTTCAACAAGACCACCGGCGCCTCGGTGCTCGGTCCGGTCAGCACCGCGTCGTTCTGGTCCGGCTTCGGTGGCGTGTGCGAGAACAATGGCCATGGCGACCCGGTCGTGTTGTACGACCAGATCGCGAACCGCTGGGTGATCAGCCAGTTCGCGAGCGCGAGTTCGAACATCACGGACGAGTGCATCGCGGTGTCGACGACCTCGGATGCGACCGGCACGTACAACCGGTACGGCTTCCACCTCGGCTCGAATTTCTACGACTACCCGCACCTGGGCGTGTGGCCTGACGGCTACTACATGAGCATGAACGTGTTCAACGCCGCGGGCACCGCCTATCTCGGCCCGCAGCCTTACGCGTTCGATCGTGCGAAGATGCTGGCCGGCGCGCCGGTCACGACCTTCATCTCGACGGCGGCGCCGCTCGGCAACACGTTCGCGCCGTTCCTGCCGGCCGACCTCGACGGGTCCACGTTGCCGCCTGCGGGCGCGCCCAATCCGTTCGTGCTGTTCCCGGATTCGGGCAAGTACGACATGTACCGGTTCCACGCCGACTTCACGACGCCGGCGAACTCCACCTTCACGTCTGTCGCAGGCAGTCCGACCGCGGCCGGGTTCACCGCGGCGTGCACGACCGGGCGCAACTGCGTGCCGCAGATCGGCAACGTGGCCGCCGATCGCCTCGACGGCATCGCCGACCGCCTGATGTTCCGCCTCGCCTACCGCAACATCAACGGCCACGAATCGCTGCTCGGCAACTACACCGTGCAGTCGAACGCGGTGACGGGCGTGCGCTGGTTCGAAATCCGCAATGCGACGAGCGGCACGCCGACCGTGTTCCAGGAAGGTACCTACCAGCCCGATACCGACTGGCGCTGGATGGGCAGCATCGCGATGGACACCAACGGCAACATCGCGCTCGGCTACAGCGCGTCGAGCCCGACGATCAATCCGCAGCTGCGCTACGCCGGCCGCCTCTCCGGCGATCCGCTCGGCACGCTGCCGCAGGCCGAAGCGCACCTGTTCGACGGCACCGGCCACCAGACGGGCACCAATGGCCGCTGGGGCGACTACAGCGACCTTACCGTCGATCCGGTCGACGACTGCACGTTCTGGTTCACCAGCGAGTACTACGCGACGACCGGTTCGTTCGGCTGGAAAACGCGCATCGGCAGCTTCAAGTTCCCGAGCTGCAGCCAGGCGCCCGGCTTCAGCCTCAGCCCGACCCCGGCCAGCACCTCGGTCTGCGCGGGCACGCCCGCCGCGTACGCGATCGCCGTCGGCTCCACGTCCGGCTTCAGCGGTTCGGTCACGCTCGCGCTCGCCGGCAATCCGGCGCCGAGCAGCGGCACGTTCGTGCCCAATCCGGTCGCCGCGGGTGGTTCCAGCGCGTTGTCGATCAATACGACCGGCGTCGCCTCGGGCACCTACGCGATGACCGTCAACGGCACCGCGAGCGGCGCGTCGAACCAGTCGGCGAGCATCAACATGACCGTGTTCGCGACGGCGCCGGGTGCGCCGACCTTGACGGCACCGGCGAATGGCGTGAATGGCGTGGCGCTGCGCCCGACTTTCAGCTGGACCGGCAGCAATACCGAGTCGTACAAGCTCGACGTTGCGACCGATGCGGGCTTCGGCTCGATCGTGCTGACCCAGACCGTGACCGGCACGACGTTCACGCCGGCGACGGACCTTTCCGGCAACACGACGTACTTCTGGCGCGTGACGCCGACCAATGCCTGCGGCACGGGCACGGCGTCGCCGGCCTTCAGCTTCACCACCGCGAACCTGATCTGCCGCACGCCGGCGCTCGCGATCCCCGACGCCAATGCATCCGGCGTCAACGACACGCTGGTCGTCACGGATCCGTCCGGTGCGACGCTGACCGACCTCAAGCTCGTGATCAAGGCGACCCACACCTGGGTCGGCGATCTCAAGTTCACCCTGACCAAGAGCCCCGCGTCCTCGATCGTGATCGATCGTCCGGGCGTGCCCGCTTCGACCAACGGCTGCTCGAGCGACAACATCGACGTCATCATCGACGACGGCTCGGCGACGTTGGTGGAGAACCAGTGCAACGGCACGCCGCCGGCGCTGTCGGGCAACGTCAAGCCGAACAATCCGCTCGCGACGCCGTTCAACGGCCAGACGCTCGCGGGTTCGTGGGTGCTCAACGTGTCCGACAACGCGGGTTCGGACACCGGCACGCTCGACCAGTGGTGCCTCGTGCCCGCGACCAGCGGCGGCCCGACCACGTTCACGGTCGGTGGCACGGTGGGTGGCCTCACCGGCAGCGGCCTCGTGCTGTCGCTCAACTCCGGTGCGCAGACGCTGCCAGTCGCCGCCAACGGAGCGTTCACGTTCCCGAGCGG
>NZ_JBQCFP010000035.1:0-42800 GCF_051958935.1 Dokdonella sp.
GGGGTGCAGCGCAGGGTCACCGACACCCCAGTGCGCGAGCCAGTCCTCGGTGGTCTCGGCGGGGTCGTGGGGGCGGAAGTGCGCGACGTCCACGCCGATGCCGCCGGCGCCGATCACCGCGACCCTCCGGCCGGCCTCGACACTGCCGTCCAGCAGCGCGGCGTACGAGACGACCTTGGGGTGGTCGATCCCCGGGATGTCCGGGACGCGCGGCACGACGCCGGTCGAGACCACCACCTCGTCGTACGCCGCGAGGTCGGCCGCCGTGGCCCTCGTGCCGAGCCGTACGTCGACGCCGAGCACCTCGAGGCGGCGACGGAAGTAGCGCAGCGCCTCGGCGAACTCCTCCTTGCCGGGGATCCGCATCGCCAGCCGGAACTGGCCACCGAGCTCCTCGCGCTGCTCGAACAGCGTGACCCGGTCGCCGCGCTCGGCGAACGACACCGCCGCGCTGAGGCCGGCCGGGCCGCCGCCGACGACCGCGACCTGCCGCGGCCGCACCACCGGGGTCAGCAGCAGCGTGGTCTCGCGACCGGCGCGCGGGTTCATCAGGCAGGAGGCCTTGCGGTTCTCGAAGGCGTGGTCGAGGCAGGCCTGGTTGCAGGCGATGCAGGTGTTGATGTCGGTGGCGCGATCCTCGCGCGCCTTGCGCACCCAGTCGGGGTCGGCGAGCAGCGGGCGCGCCATCGATACCAAGTCGGCGTCGCCATCGGCGAGGATGCGTTCGGCGACCTCCGGCATATTGATGCGGTTGGTGGTGACCAGCGGGATCTTCACTTCCGCCTTCATGCGCCGCGTGACCCACGCGAAGCCCGCGCGCGGCACGCTCGTCACGATCGTCGGCACGCGCGCCTCGTGCCAGCCGATGCCGGTGTTGATGAGCGTCGCGCCGGCCGCTTCGATCTTCTTCGCGAGCGCGACGATCTCGTCCCACGCCTGGCCGCGCTCGACCAGGTCGAGCATCGAGAGTCGGTAGATGATGATGAAGTCGTGGCCGACCGCGGCGCGCATGCGCCGGATGTTTTCGACCGGGAAGCGCTGCCGATTCTCGACGCTGCCGCCCCATTCGTCCTCGCGCCGGTTGGTGCGCTCGGTCAGGAACTGGTTGATGAGGTAGCCTTCCGAACCCATGACCTCGACGCCGTCGTAGCCGGCGTCGCGCGCCTTGCGCGCGCAGTCGACGAAATCCGCGATCGTGCGCTCGACGCCGCGCGCCGACAGCGCGCGCGGCGTGAACGGCGTGATCGGCGACTTCACCTTCGACGGCGCCACCGACAGGGGATGGTAGGCGTAGCGGCCCGCATGGAGGATCTGCAGGCAGATGCGACCGCCTTCGGCGTGGACCGCGCGCGTGATGCGCCGGTGCGGTGCGACCTGCCACGGCATCGACAGGCGGCTCGCGAACGGCGTGAGCCATCCGGCGATGCTCGGCGCGAAGCCGCCGGTGACCATGAGGCCGACGCCGCCGCGCGCGCGCTCGGCGAAATACGCGGCGAGCTTGTCGAAATCGCGTGCGCGATCCTCGAGTCCGGTATGCATCGAGCCCATGAGCACGCGGTTCGGCAGGGTCGTGAACCCGAGATCGAGCGGGGCGAACAGGGAGGGATAGCGCACGGGCGGCCTGGCGGATTCAAACGATCGTATGAAGATGCCCGGAATATGCGCCGCCGACAAGCGCCCGGCGCCTGTCGCCGCGGCGACCATCACTCAGTGCGCGATGCGCAGCACGACGAGTGTCTGGTCGTCGCTGCCGATGACGCCGCCCTGGTGGGCGACGAGTTTCCGGCGCAGAAATGCGAGCAGCTCATCCGGTGGTTCGGGCCCCGTGCGCACGAGTTCGGCGAGGCGCTCCTCGCCGAACGGCTCGCGGTTCGCGTCGCGTGCCTCGATCACGCCGTCGGTATAGAGCACGAGGATATCGCCGGATTCGACCTCGAAACTCTCGTTCTGCCAGGCATGTTCGCGCAGCACGCCGAGCGGGATCTGCGTACCCGCGCCGTGGCGCTGGATGCGGTTGCCGCGCCGCTGCAGCAGCGGCGGGTGGCCGGCGTCGACGAAGGTCGCGCGGCGCAGGTCCGGGCGAGAGAGCAGCGCGAACGCGGTGAGGAAATGGCCGCGGCTGCGCCGCGAAAAGAAATGGCGGTTGGCGTAGGTGAGGGCGCCGGCGGGGCCGGCGTCCTCGTCGCCGTCGTAGGTGCGCAGGATCGCATCGAACTGCACCGCTTCCATCGCGGCGGCCGCGCCGTGGCCGGATACGTCGGCGAGCATGAGCGCCCAGATGTCGGCGCCCGGGTCGACGAAATCCCGCGGCGCGTACTGGGTGAGCGGCATGAGGTCGTAGTAGTCGCCGGCGGCCGTCTCCGCCGGCTGCCAGTGCGCCGCGTATTCGAGGCCGCGGATGGCCGGGTCGTCCGGCAGCAGCAGGCGCTGCACGTCGGCGATGCCTTCGATGGCCTTGCGCTGGCGCACCGTCTCGTCGCGCAGCGCACGCGTCGCGAGCGGGCGCACGATGAGGTTCGCGGCGAGGTTCACGTCGGCGAGCGTCGCGGCGAGGTCCAATGCGTCGAAGCGACCGGCGGCGTGGCTGCCGAAGGCGAGCCAATGGCGCACGGCGCCGGCATTGGCGATGGGCACGCCGAGCACGGCCGCGGGTGCGCCGAGTGCCCGCGCGAGCGGCGTGCCGGCGAGCAAAGCGTCGACATGGACGACGCGCGGTTCACGCCGCGCGAGCAACGCCGCCGCGAGCGCATCGGCGAACGGAGGCGTGCGGTCCTGCTGGCCGAGCGGGTCGACATTGGCGACGCGTTCGACGCCGGTGTCGTCGACGAGCCCGGCGAGGCGGCATTGGCCTTCCGGGTAGCCTGCCACCTGAAACAGCGCGAGCGAACAGCCCGGCAGCGTCGCTGCGAAGTGTGCGTGCAGCGCATGCAGCGCGGCGGCGGAATCCCCGTCGAACGCGCCGAGCGCGAGCATCTGGTCGAGCGTGAGCGGCATCGCGCGATTGTCGGCGACGACGCGCCCGCGCGCGAGCCCGCGTCGCGTCACCAGCCGGAGAGCACGAGTTTCCCGATCGTCTGGCCCGATTCCAGGCGGCGGTGCGCCTCGCGCAGGTTCGCCGCGTCGATCGGCGAGAGCGTCTCGCCGAGCGTGCCGGCGAGTTCGCCGGCGTCGACGAGCGCGGCCACGCGTTCGAGGATGCGGCCCTGCTCGGCCATGTCCGCGGTGCGGAAGCGCGGCCGCGCGAACATCATTTCCCAGTGGATGCCGATGCACTTCGCCTTGTAGGGATCGCCGATCTTCAGCGCGCCCCTGGGTTCTACGATGAGGCCGACGTGTCCCTGCGGCGCGATGAGCGTGCCGAGTTCGTCCCAGTAGCGGTCGGTGTCGGCGAGGTTGATCGCGGCGTCGACCGCTTCGAAGCCGAGCGCGGCGAGCTGCGGCGCGAGCGGCCGGCGGTGGTCGATCACGTGGTGCGCGCCCAGTCGCCGGCACCACGCGATCGTCTCCGCGCGCGACGCGGTCGCGATGACGATGAAACCGGCGCGCCGCGCGAGCTGGATCGCGATCGACCCGACCCCGCCCGCGCCGCCGATTACCAGCAGCGACTTGCCGGCGCCGCCGTCGTCGACATCGAACGGCATGCGCTGGAACAGGAGCTCCCACGCCGTGATCGCGGTGAGCGGGAGCGCCGCGGCCGCGGCGAAGTCGAGCGTGGCGGGCTTGCGCGCGACGAGGCGCTCGTCGACGAGCTGGTACTGCGCATTGCTGCCCGCGCGCGTGACGTCTCCCGCGTAGTAGACCGCATCGCCGACGTGGATGTGCGTGACCGCGTCGCCGCTCGCCTCGACCACGCCGGCGGCGTCGTAGCCGAGCACCTTCGGTTGCGATTCGACGCCGGGCTTGGGCGCTCGCAGCTTGGTGTCGACCGGGTTGACCGATACCGCTTCGACGCGCACGAGGACGTCGCGGCCCTGCGGCTCGGGGCGCGGCAGCTCGACATCCACGAGCGACTGCGGATCGTCGATCGGCAGGTAGCGGGTGAGGGCGACGGCTTTCATGCGCTTTCTCCACGGCTTCGGGGTCTGTCCACGATAGGCGCGCGCGCCGCCGTGAAAAAGGCGGCACGCGCGGAATCATTCTCAAGGATCCGTGGAGAATGCGCGCCGCAGCATCGTGCGGCGCGCCAGCCACTCAGCGCGCGAGCCCTTCCGCGGCGAGCGCGGCCTTGACCATCGGTCGCGCCGCGACGCGCGCGCGGAACGCGAGCAGGTTCGGGAACGGCGTGAGGTCGAGGCCGACGAAACCGGACCAACCGGTCACGACGAACAGGTACGCGTCGGCGATCGTGAAACCGGCGCCGGTCAGGAATGGCGTCGCGGCGAGTGCCTGCTCCACGATCGCGAGGCGCCGGCCGAGCAGGGCGAGTGCCTGCGGCTTGTACTCCGCCGGCGGGTCCGGCTTGAACAGCGGCGAATAACCCTTGTGCAGCTCGCTCGTGACGAAGTTGAGCCACGCTTGCAGCCGGTAGCGCTCGAAACTGCCGTTCGCCGGTGCAAGCCCGCTCGAGAGTGCGCGGTCGGCGATGTACTGCAGGATCGCCGGCCCTTCGGTGAGCACGACGCCGGGTTCGATTTCGAGCACAGGCACGTAGCCGGCGGGGCTGATCGACTGGAAATCGCGATCGTCCTCGGTGCGCTTGGCCGCGAGATCGACCTTCACGAGATCGAACGCGAGACCGGCTTCGCGCAGCGCGATGTGCGAGGCCTGCGAGCACAGGCCGGGACCGTAGTAGAGACGCATGGAATGACTCCTCGTAGGACGTGGGTGGAAGGAAACGGCGGATCAGGTCGCCGCCGTCGCCGCGCCGCGCAAGGCGGCGAATGCGCCCGGGCCGAGCAGCGCCTGCGCGAACGAGACGAGCGCGATGAACAGCGGGTATTCCCAGCCGCCGCCCTCGTTGGCGAACTCCCAGCCGTTCGCCGCGTGCGGCAGGATCGCGCCGAGTGCGATGAGGCCGAGCACGACGGCGACAGGGCGCACGAACACGCCCGCGATCAGCGCGAGGCCGCCGAGCAATTCGGCCGCGAACACCGGGTAGACGAGCGGGCCGGGCAGGCCGTGCTGTTCGAACCAGGCCACGGTACCGGGCAGCGTGAACACGACGAGCTTGAGCAGGGCATGGGCCAGGAACAGCACGCCGAGAGCGAGGCGCAGCAGGGCGGCGCCGACAGCAGATGCTTGCATCGCAATCTCCAGTGGATGCCGGCACGGCCGGCGGTCCGCACACGCTATGGATTGCCGATCTGCACGTAAATCAGCAAACATCGCAATTCTCGTTTGCAATATCGCAACGCCCGATGCGATGCTTCCGGCGACGGCCGGGGAGCACGACGCCATGTTCGACTGGAACGACCTGCGCCACCTGCTCGCGATCGCGCGCGGCGGCAACCTCGCCGCGGCCGCGCGCAGCCTGTCGGTGAATCATTCGACGGTTTTCCGCCGCCTCGCGGCGTTCGAGGACGCGCTCGGCGTACGCCTGTTCGAGCGCCTGCCCGAGGGGTACGTGCTCACCGCGCAGGGGGAGACGATCCGTGCGCACGCCGAGCAGGTCGAGCAGTCGATCCATGCGCTCGAGCGCGCCGTCGCCGGCAGCGACTTCCGCCTGTCCGGCGACGTGCGCATCACGACCGCGCCGAATCTCGCGAGCCACTACATCGCGCGCTACCTGCCCGCGTTCCGTGCATTGCATCCGGATATCCGCGTCGAAATCGCCGCCGCCGACAGCGACTTCGATCTCGCGCGCCGCGAGGCCGACCTCGCGTTGCGCGCGACGACGGAGCCGCCCGACTACCTCGTCGGGCGCAAGGTCGTCGACCTGCCGTGGCTCGCCTGCGCGAGTCGTGACTACCTTTCCGGGCACGGGCGCCCGCGCACGACCGATGAACTCGCCGCGCACGCGCTGATCGGGGCCGATCGGCGCTTCGCACGCCTGCCGGTGTTCGCCTGGCTGCACGCGCGGCATCCGTACGAACGCTTCGTGGCGCGCGCGGGTGACCTCAACACGATGGCCGCGCTCGCTGCCGCGGGCCTCGGCATCGCGTTGCTGCCGGCCGACCAGGCCGATGCGTCGCTCGTGCAACTCTTCGCCGTCGAACCGCCGTTCTCGTCGCCGTTGTGGCTGCTCACGCATCCGGAACTGCGCCACGTCGCGCGCATCAAGGCACTCGCCGACTTCCTGTACGGGCACCTGCGCGATGATCCGCGCCTGCGCGCGCACGCGATCGTCACGGCGGCCAAGCCGCCGCCGCGGATGCGCCGCGCGCGTGGCGCGCGCTGAAGCGCCGCTCAGACCGGCGGCGGGTTGCGCTCGGCGAAACCGGCCTGGTGCCAGTACGGGTAATACGGATATGCGGTCGTCTTGCGGCTCGCTTCGTCGAGCCTGGCGATCTGTTCCGGCGTGAGGCTCCAGCCCACCGCGCCGAGGTTCTGCTTCAGTTGTCCTTCGTCGCGTGCGCCGATGATCACGCTCGACACCGTCGGCCGCTGCAGCAGCCAGTTGATCGCGATCTGCGGGATCGTCCTGCCGGTCTGCGCGGCGATGTCGTCGAGCGCATCAACGACGCGGTACAGCTGCTCGTCGTCGACCGGCGGCCCGAACTCGGCGCTGTCGTGCAGGCGGCTGTCCGCCGGCAGCGGTCGACCACGGCGGATCTTGCCGGTGAGGCGGCCCCAGCCGAGCGGGCTCCACACCATCGCGCCGACGCCCTGGTCGAGGCCGAGCGGCATGAGTTCCCACTCGTAGTCGCGACCGATCAGCGAGTAATAGGTCTGGTTGGCGACGTAGCGCGACCACCCATGGCGATCGGCGACCGCGAGCGACTTCATGAGGTGCCAGCCGGAAAAGTTCGACACGCCGAGATAGCGGATCTTGCCCGCGCGCACGAGGTCGTCGAGCGTGGAGACGGTTTCCTCGATCGGCGTCTTCGCATCGAAGCCGTGCAACTGGAACAGGTCGATGTAGTCGCTGCCGAGGCGCTGCAGGGCGGCGTCGATCGCGCGCAGGAGGTGGAAGCGCGAGGAGCCGACGTCGTTCGGACCGTCGCCGCTGCGGAATGTCGCCTTGGTCGAGATCAGGACCTTGTCGCGCCGGCCCTTGATCGCGGCGCCGAGGATCGATTCCGATGCGCCGCTCGAGTAGACGTCGGCGCTGTCGAACAGCGTGAGGCCGGCGTCGAGGCAGATGTCGACGAGGCGCTTCGCGCCGGCGACGTCGGTGTTGCCCCATGCGCCGAACAGCTTGCCTTCGCCGCCGAACGTGCCGGTGCCGAAACTGAGCACCGGGACCTTGAAGCCGGAGCGGCCGAGATGACGGTATTCCATTGCGAACCTCCGAGAGTGGATGCAGGGGTCAGTGTGCGCTGCACGGCGCCGTGCGGGTATGCGCCGCGGTGGAAGCGGTCGCGCGCCGTTCGCGCGCATGGGTGAAGGCGGCGACGCCGAGCCCCGCGAAGGTGACGAGCGCGGCGACTGGGCCGAGTGCCGCGAGACCGCCACCGTGGTCGATGACGACGCCGCCGAGCCAGGCGCCGAATGCGTTGCCGAAGTTGAACGCGCCGATGTTGAGGCTCGAGGCGAGCGATTCGCCGCCGCGCGCCGCATGCAGCACCGACGCCTGCAGCGGTGCAACGATCGCGAACGCGGCGGCGCCGAGCAGTCCGACGCCGATCGCAGCGGCGATTGGCGAATGGATCGCCAGGCCGAAGGCGAGTTCGACCAACGCGAGCACGGCGAGCGTGCCGATGAGCGCGCCGCGCAGCGAGCGGTCGGCGAGGCGTCCGCCGAGCAGGTTGCCGGCGATCATGCCGGCGCCGAACAAGAGCAGGATCGGCGATACGGACGCGGCGGAGAAGCCGGCGACGTCGATCAGCGCCGGTTGCACGTAGGTGTAGACGGTGAACACGCCGGCGAAACCGAGCATCGTGGTGAGCAGGGCGAGCAGCACCGGCGCGCTGCGCACGGCGGCGAACTCGCGGCGTACGTCGAGCGCCTGCCCCGACGCATCGTCCGGCACCAGGGCGAACACGATCGCGCTCGCGACGGCACCGATCGCGGTTACCGCCCAGAACGTCGCGCGCCAGCCGAGCTGCAGCCCGAGCCACGCGCCCGCGGGCACGCCGAGCAGGGTCGCGACGGTGAGCCCCATGAACATCACCGAGATCGCCGACGCGCGGCGCTCCGGCACGACGAGGCCGGCCGCGACGACCGCGCCGACGCCGAAGAACGTGCCGTGTGCGAGCGAGGTGACGACGCGTGCGGCCATCAGCAGCGCGTAGTTCGGCGCGAGTGCACAGGCGAGGTTGCCGACCGTGAACACGAGCATCAGCGCGAGCAGCACGTGCTTGCGCGGCATGCGCGCGGTCGCGACGGTGAGCAGCGGCGCGCCGAAGAACACGCCGAGCGCGTAGCCGGAGATCAGCAGGCCCGCGCTCGCGATCGTCACGTGCAGGTCGGCGGCGACCTGCTGCAGCAGGCCCATGATCACGAACTCGGTGGTGCCGATGCCGAACGCGCCCGCGGTGAGCGCGTAGAGCGCGAGCGGGAGGCGCGGGCGGGCGGAAGGCATGGCGGGCAGGGCGGACATCGGCGGCTCGGGTTCGAAGGCGGAATGGCAGCGTAGGCCCGGCCCGCTCGATGAAAAACCTTTGATATCGCCAAGCTCTTTCGCCAAAGTATTGAAAATGGATCGCCTCGACGACATCGCCCTGTTCCTGCGCGTGCTCGACCTCGGCTCGATCAGTGCGGCCGCGCGCAGCCTCGATCTGTCGGTCGCATTGGCGAGCCAGCGCCTCAAGCGTCTCGAGCAGCAACTCGGCGTGCGCCTGCTGCACCGGACCACGCGGCGTCTGCATCCGACCGCCGAAGGCACCGCGCTCGCCGAACGCGGGCGCGCGCTCGTCGACGATCTCGAAGCGCTCACCGGCGAACTGCGCCGCGGCGGCGGCGAGGCCTCGGGAACCCTGCGCGTGACGGCCTCGGCCTCGTTCGGCCGCCAGTACCTCTCGCCGTTGCTGCCGGCATTCCTTGCGCGCTATCCCAAAGTGCGCATCAACCTCGACCTCAGCGATCTCATGAAGGATCTGGTGAGCTCGGGCTATGACCTCGCCGTGCGCATCGGCGTACTCGAGGATTCCAATCTTGTCGCGCGCAAGATCGCGACGAACCGCCGCGTGCTGTGCGCCTCGCCCGATTATCTCGCCCGCCACGGCGTGCCGCGGGCGCCCGACGACCTCGAGCGGCATGAATGCCTCGTGCTCGTCGGCAGCCAGGGGCGCCAGGACGTCTGGCGCATGAGCGACCGCAACGGCCGTGAAGTCGCGGTGCGCGTCGGTGGACGCTTCGAGTGCAATTTCGGCGAGGCTCTGCGCGACGCCGCGGTCGGCGGCCTCGGCATCGCCCTGCATTCGACCTGGCACGTCTGCGAGGATCTGCGCAGTGGCCGCCTGCGCCAGGTGCTGCCGGCGTACACGCTCGCCGAATCGGGCATCCACGCGGTGATGCCGCAGCGCCGGCTCGTCCCGGTGCGCGTGCGCGCCTTCGTCGACTTCCTCTGCGAGCAGTTCGCCGAGCCGCCGTGGGAGCGCGATGTTTCGCCGCCGCGCGTGTCGCAGCCTCGTTCCTGACGAGGTTGGCAGAACGCATCGGCACTCGCGCAATGTGATCGGCCACGCGCCTGCGGTGGCGGCGCGCTGGCATAGTGCGGACATCCTCCGGTCGGCGGGTGCGCATGCGTATGATCTACGGACTCACGCTCCGCTGCGTGGCGCTGCTCGCGGCTGCACTCGTGCCATGCTGCGTAGTGCCGCTCGCGGCCGCTCAATGCGCACGCACGGGCGACACGGTGTTCGGCTCGGGGTTCGAGCGGCCACCGCTGCATGCCTACCATGTCTCCACCGCGGGCAGTGACGGTGCCGAAGGCAGCGCCGCGTCGCCATGGGCGACGATCCAGCATGCGGTCGACACGGTCGCCGCGGGCGATGCGATCTGCGTGCACGCGGGCGTCTACAACGAGCTCGTGACGATCGCGCGTTCGGGGTCCGAGGCGGCCGGGCCGATCGTGTTGCAGGCGGTACCCGGTGAAGCCCCGATCATCGAAGGTGCGGGCCTGCCGATTCCCGGAGGCCAATACGGCCTCGTCACGCTCGTCGACGCGAGCCATGTCGTCGTGGCCGGCCTCGAGCTGCGCAATTATGCGACCGCGTCGACCTCGAAGGTGCCGATCGGCTTGTACGTGACCGGCGCGGGCAGCGACGTCCGCGTGCTGGGCAACCACATTCACGACATCCGCACGACGGCGAACGGCTGCGCCGCGAATGCGTTCGGCCTCAAGGTGGACGGCACGCGCGCCCCCGCGTCGGTCAACCATCTCGTGATCGCCGGCAACGAGATCGACCATCTCGTGCTCGGTTGCAGCGAATCGTTCTCGCTCGACGGCAACGTCGAGCAATGGACGATCAGCGGCAACCACGTGCACCACACCAACAATATCGGCATCGGCGCGATCGGCTTCGAGGGCGTCGCGCCCGACCCCGCCTACGACCAGGCGCGCGACGGCACGATCGTCGGCAACGTGGTCCACGACATCAGCTCGTACGGCAACCCTGCCTACGGCAACGAGTACGCGGCCGACGGCATCTACGTCGACGGCGGCACGCGCATCACGATCGAACGCAACCTCGTGCACCACGTCGACCTCGGCATCGAGCTTGCGAGCGAGCACGCCGGACGAACGACCAGCCATGTCGTCGCCCGTTCGAACATCGTGCATTCGGGCAATTCGAGCGGCATCTCGCTCGGCGGCTACGAGGCCGGTGTCGGTGGCACCGAGCACTGCTCGGTGATCGGCAATACCCTGTTGCGCAACGACGTGCAGGGCACGGGCTCGGGTGAGCTGCAGGTCCAGTACCACGCGAGCGACAACCTTGTCGTCGACAACGTGTTGTACGCGGGGCCTGCCGGCGTGCTCGTCTACGCCTACACCAGCGACACCGCGGTGCCGGCGGTGTTCGACCACAATCTCTACTGGACCGACGCGGGTGCGGCGGGGGCGAGCTGGACCTGGCGTGGCACCGACTACGCCACTCTCGCGGCGTGGCGTGCGGGATCCGCGCAGGACGCGCATTCGCCGTTCGCCGATCCGATGTTCCTCGACCTCGCCGTGTTCGATCTGCGCGTCGCCACCGGCTCGCCGGTGATCGACGCGTGCAGCGCACCCGATGGTGGGCTCGCCGGCCTGCTCGACTACACGGGTCGTCCGCGCATCGCCGGCGCGGCGATGGATATCGGCGCCCACGAGCGTTGAAGCGGGAGCCTCGCGCCCGCATTTCCAAGGGCTGCCGCAGCCGTCGCGGACACGCGCCGCGCCGACCGCGCGCGCGCCGTCTGGCACAATAGGCGTTCCGGGAAGGCTGCGACGGACGCGGTCGCCGTCGTCGCATCCCGGTCGTGCCGCGCCGCGCGACGCCGGCGTGCCGTCCACCGCCTCCCGCCGACCGCCACCACGACATCGCCATGAACACCCGATTCCGCAAGCCGCTGCCGGGCACCTCGCTCGACTATTTCGATGCGCGCGCCGCCGTCGACGCGATCGAACCCGGCGCCTGGGCCACGCTGCCTTACACTGCGCGCGTGCATGCCGAAAACCTCGTGCGCCGCGCCGAACCGGACAAGCTCGACGCGTATCTCGGCCAGCTGGTCGGCCGCCGTCGCGATCTCGACTTCCCGTGGTTCCCCGCGCGCGTCGTCTGCCACGACATCCTCGGCCAGACCGCGCTCGTCGATCTCGCCGGCCTGCGCGATGCGATCGCGGAGCAGGGCGGCGATCCGGCCAAGGTGAACCCGGTCGTGCCGGTGCAGCTCATCGTCGACCATTCGCTCGCCGTCGAATGCGGCGGCTACGACCCGGGCGCATTCGCGAAGAACCGCGCGATCGAAGACCGCCGCAACGAGGACCGCTTTCACTTCATCGACTGGACGAAGAGGGCCTTCCGCAACGTCGACGTGATCCCGCCCGGCAACGGCATCATGCACCAGATCAACCTGGAGAAGATGTCGCCGGTGATCGGCGTCGAGGCGGGCGTCGCCTATCCCGACACCTGCGTCGGCACCGACAGCCATACGCCGCATGTCGATGCGCTCGGCGTGATCGCGGTCGGCGTCGGCGGCCTCGAGGCGGAGAACGTCATGCTGGGCCGCGCGTCGTGGATGCGCCTGCCGGACATCGTCGGCGTCGAACTCTCGGGCAAGCCGCAGCCGGGCATCACCGCGACCGACGTCGTGCTCGCGCTGACCGAATTCCTGCGCAAGGAAAAGGTCGTCGGTGCCTACCTCGAGTTCCGCGGCGAAGGCGCAGCGGCGCTCACCGTCGGCGATCGCGCGACGATCTCCAACATGGCGCCCGAGTATGGCGCGACCGCGGCGATGTTCTTCATCGACGAACAGACGCTCGATTACCTGCGCCTCACCGGTCGCAGCGACGAGCAGGTGCGCCTGGTCGAAACCTACGCGAAGGCCGCAGGCCTCTGGGTCGATGCGCTCGCGACCGCGCGCTACGAGCGCACGCTCCACTTCGACCTCTCCGGCGTCGCGCGCAACATGGCCGGCCCATCCAACCCGCACCGGCGACTGCCGACGTCGGCGCTCGCCGAGCGCGGCATCGCCGCGAACCTCGACGGTGCGCGCGCGCAGGAAGCGCAAGGCCTGCTGCCGGACGGGGCGGTCATCATCGCCGCGATCACGAGCTGCACGAACACGTCCAACCCCCGCAACGTGATCGCCGCGGCGCTGCTCGCGCGCAACGCGAACGCGAAGGGCCTCGTGCGCAAGCCGTGGGTGAAGACCTCGCTCGCGCCGGGTTCCAAGGCGGTGCAGCTCTACCTCGAGGAAGCCGGCCTCCTGCCCGAACTGGAGAAGCTCGGGTTCGGCATCGTCGCGTTCGCCTGCACGACCTGCAACGGCATGAGCGGTGCGCTCGATCCGAAGATCCAGCAGGAAATCGTCGAGCGCGACCTCTACGCGACCGCGGTGCTGTCGGGCAACCGCAATTTCGACGGCCGCATCCATCCGTACGCGAAGCAGGCGTTCCTCGCCTCGCCGCCGCTGGTGATCGCGTATGCGATCGCGGGCACGATCCGCCTCGACATCGAGAAGGACGTGCTCGGCCACGACGCCGGCGGCAAGCCCGTGCGCCTCGCCGACATCTGGCCGGACGACGCCGAGATCGATGCGATCGTGCGCGAGCACGTGAAGCCCGCGCAGTTCCGCCGCGTGTACGAGCCGATGTTCAGGATCGCGGTCGAACACGGTGACGCCGCGACACCGCTGTACGACTGGCGCCCGCAGAGTACCTACATCCGCCGTCCACCGTACTGGGAAGGCGCGCTCGCCGGCGAACGTACCCTGCGCGGGCTGCGTCCGCTTGCGCTGCTCGGCGACAACATCACGACCGACCACCTGTCGCCGTCGAATGCGATCCTGCCCGACAGTGCGGCGGGCGAGTACCTCGCCAAGATGGGTTTGCCGGAAGAGGACTTCAATTCGTACGCGACGCACCGCGGCGACCACCTCACCGCGCAGCGCGCGACGTTCGCCAACCCCAAACTCATCAACGAAATGGCGGTCGTCGACGGCGCGGTGCAGCAGGGTTCGCTCGCGCGCGTCGAACCCGACGGCAAGGTCATGCGCATGTGGGAAGCGATCGAGACCTACATGGAGCGAGGCCAGCCGCTGATCATCATCGCCGGTGCCGACTATGGCCAGGGCAGCTCGCGTGACTGGGCCGCCAAGGGCGTGCGCCTCGCCGGCGTCGAGGCGATCGTCGCCGAAGGCTTCGAGCGCATCCATCGCACCAACCTCATCGGCATGGGCGTGCTCCCTCTCGAATTCGAGACGGGCACGGATCGCAAGACGCTCGCGCTCGACGGCACCGAGACCTATGACGTCGTCGGTGCGCGCACGCCGCGCGCGACGTTGACACTGGTCGTGCACCGGCGCAGCGGCGAGCGCGTGGAGGTGCCGGTGACCTGTCGCCTCGACACCGCCGAAGAAGTCGCAATCTACGAAGCGGGCGGCGTGCTGCAGCGCTTCGCGCAGGACTTCCTCGAATCGACGCGCGCGGCCTGAGCCGCGCGTTTTCTCCTCCATGCCGGCGTCGCGCCGGCCAGCGACACGGGTCCACGATCGATGTCCACGCTAGCGCAGCTCCGCATTCCCGCCACCTACATGCGTGGCGGCACGTCGAAGGGCGTGTTCTTCCGCCTGCAGGACCTCCCCGCATTCGCACAGGTGCGCGGGCCGGCGCGCGATGCGCTGCTCGTGCGCGTGATCGGGTCGCCCGACCCCTACGGCAAGCACACCGACGGCATGGGCGGCGCGACGTCGAGCACGAGCAAGGTCGTGATCATCTCGAGAGCTTCCGTACCGGATCACGACGTCGACTACCTGTATGGCCAGGTGCCGATCGACGGCGACTTCATCGATTGGAGCGGCAACTGCGGCAACCTGTCCTCGGCGGTCGGGCCATTCGCGATCGCCAACGGCTTCGTCGACGCGTCGCGCGTGCCGCGCGACGGACTCTGCACGGTGCGCATCTGGCAGGCCAACATCGGCAAGACGATCATCGCGCACGTACCGATGCGCGACGGGGAGGTGCAGGAAACCGGCGACTTCGAGCTGGACGGCGTCGCGTTTCCCGCGGCCGAGATCCAGCTCGAGTTCCTCGACCCTGCCGACGAAGGCGACGACGGCGGTGCGATGTTCCCGACCGGCCGGGCCGTCGACCAGCTCGAGGTCGCGGGCGTCGGAACGTTCGAAGCGACCCTGATCAACGCCGGCGTGCCGATGGTGTTCGTCGAGGCCGCCGCGCTCGGCTGCGCCGGCACGGAGTTGCAGCCGGCGATCAACGAGAATCCTTCGCTCCTGGCCACGCTCGAGGCGATCCGTGCGGCCCGCGCCGTGCGCCTGGGTCTCATCGACGACGTCTCGAAGGCGGCCGCGCGCCCGCTCACGCCGAAGGTGGCATTCGTGGCCCCGCCGGCCGATTACGTCGCCTCGAGCGGCAAGCCGGTCCGCGCGGCCGACATCGACCTGCTCGCGCGTGCGATCTCGATGGGCAAGCTGCACCCCGCGATGATGGGTACGGCGGCGGTCGCGATCGCCACCGCCGCGGCGGTGCCCGGCACGCTCGTCAACCGGGTCGCGGGCGGCGGCAAGCGCGAGGCGGTGCGCTTCGGCCACCCGTCGGGCACCTTGCGCGTCGGTGCGCAGGCGCGCGAGGTCGGTGGCGCCTGGGTGGTCACCAAGGCGGTCATGAGCCGCAGCGCACGCGTCCTCATGGAGGGCGCCGTACGCGTTCCCGATGAAACCCACGCCGCTGCTGAGGCGTAGTCCCCGGAGCTGAACGCCGTGCCTCGCCGGGGCGACCGACGTTTGCATTTTGCGCCAACTGAGCGAAGCCTTAACGGCATCTTCACAATAGCGTTGGCGCAGCCCCTTGATATGGCTACACTGCCGCCGCAGCCCTGCGCCCATGCTAAAGTGTTAAGCGCTCGTTTCCCCGTCATGGATTTGGCGTAGACTAGGGAAAGGAGTGTGAGCGTCCTGCGGACATTGGGCGGGCACGCGTTGATACCAAAACGAGAGAGGAGTCCTCCAGAATGAAACGTAATGCCCTTAGTGCGCTCATCGCCCTGGCGCTCGTCGGCGGCAGCGCTGCCGTGCACGCGCAGGATTTCGGCAACTGGTACATCGCTCCGCGCATCGGCGCGAATTTCTCCGACAGCGACCGCATGACCGATACGTCCGTGTGGGGCGGCGTCGGCGTCGGCGTGTGGGTGAACCCGCACTTCGCAGTCGATTTCGAATACACCATGAACAATGCCGAGTTCGAGAACGACGCCTGGCGCGCCCACCACGAGTGGGAAAGCGTGGGCCTCGGCGTCAGCGGCCGCTGGTTCTTCGGTGACGAGGGCGCGCAGTGGCGTCCGTACGTGATGGCCGGCATCGGCGCGCTGCGTCATGCCGCCTATTCGGGCTACCTGCTCGATGGCCAGGGCTACGATCCGCACGGCTGGGATCCGATGGCCACCGTCGGCGGCGGCATCCAGTACAACCTGTCGGAGAACGTCGCGATCCGCGGTGAACTCGCGGCGCGTTGGGACCGCGACAACAACACGCGCGGCAACCTGTCCGACGCGCTCGGCTACAACGTCTCGCACAAGACCGGCTACGTCGACGGCATCGCCAGCGTCGGCCTCGTCTACAGCTTCGGCCACGCCGCTGCGGCTGCTCCGGCCGCTCCGGTCACGCCGCCCCCGGCGCCGGATTGCCACTCGCTCGACGACGACCATGACGGCGTCAACAACTGTGACGACCGTTGCGCGGATACGCCGTCGGGCACGATCGTCGGCCCGGATGGCTGCCCGCAGAAGGTCGTGATCGACCTGCGCGGCGTGAACTTCAAGTTCGACCGTCCGAAGAAGGGTGAGCACAACATCGATCCGACCCTCGCGGTCCCGACCTCCGATTCCATCGCGATCCTCGACCAGGCGGTCGACGCGCTGAACCGCTATCCGGAGATCAAGGTCGAACTCGACGGCCACACCGACTCCGTCGGCACCGACGCGTACAACCAGGGCCTGTCGGAGCGCCGCGCGCAGATCGTCGCGGACTACCTGACCTCGCATGGTATCGATGCCAGCCGCATCACGGCGGTCAAGGGCTTCGGCGAGACCCAGCCGATCGACACCAACTCGACGAAGGAAGGCCGTGCGCGCAACCGCCGTACCGAGCTGAAGGTCGAGAATCCGTAAGAAGGGTTCGCTTCACGCGACACGAAAAAGCCCGGCGCGAGCCGGGCTTTTTTTTTCGCGGTTTGTTTTGCGATCGTCCATGATCGCGGCACGATGGATTCCGCGCGCAGCACATGTGCTTCGCCGCATGAGAGTCCAGAAGCGGCCATCCCTGGCCGCACTTTCGAAGAACAGCACGCTCGAGTCGTGGCGTGGTACCGCGCGCGCTCATCCGGTCTGGAGCGCAACGTCGAGCCATCGAGGAAAAGCGCGGTTCCTTTCGTGTTCTTCGTGCTTCGGTCTTCTGCTTTGGCTGGGCATGCCGCATGCGCTTGGCTTGCGGTGTTCATGCGCAGGCCGGACGCGCGAATGCTAGGCCGGCACGTCCGATCGCGGTCGACCGGGTGTGCGCAGCGCGCTTTCAGCGCGCGAGCACCGGCGTCACTTCGGGCGCCATGGCCTTGACCATCGCGTTCGCGACGTGGACGTTGCCGGCGACGAGGTTGCCGGTTTCGGGGATGCCGTCACGGCCGGTGAAGTCGCAGTAGCGGCCGCCTGCCTCGCGCACGAGCAGGCAGCCGGCGGCCATGTCCCAGGGGTACAGGCCGATCTCGAAGTAGCCGTCGAGGCGGCCGGCGGCGACGTAGGCGAGGTCGAGCGCGGCCGAACCGGTGCGGCGGATGTCCTCTGCTTCGGCGAGCAGCGCGCGTGTCATGCCGAGCTGTGCATCGAGATGGCGTCGCTGGCGGTACGGGAAGCCGGTCACGAGCAATGCACCGCCGAGACCGTCGCGCTTGCCGACGCGGATGCGGCGGTCGTTGAGATAGGCACCGTCGCCCTTGCTCGCGGTGAACAACTCGTCGCGCAGCGGATCGTAGATGACGCCGACCACCGGCTCACCGGCTTCGAGCAGCGCGATCGACACGCAGAAATGCGGGATTCCGCGCAGGTAGTTGTGGGTGCCGTCGAGCGGGTCGATCGCCCAGACGTTGCGCGAGTTGCCGATCTGCCCCGACTCCTCGCCGAGGGTCGCGTCGCGCGGATAGGCGCGGCGCAGTTCGCGTATGATTTCCGCCTCGGCGAGCTTGTCGACCTCCGACACGTAGTCGTGGCGTTGCTTGGCGATCACCTCGAGGCTGTCCAGGCGGTTCATGTAGCGCAGGATGATCTGGCCGGCGGCGCGCGCGGCGCGCACCGCCACGTTGACGGCGGGTCTGGGCATGGCTGTTTCGCTGGACGGCGTGGGAAAGAACGGTCGCGGCGGCACCGCGCAAGCGGACTAGGGTAGCAGATCGGGCGCCTTTCATGCGATCGTTCGCGGTCGTGCCGGGCGGAACGCGATCGGCCCGACCGCATTTTTCGAACGACAACGCCGTGACATCGCCGCTCGACCTCGTCCGCTTCGTCCTCGTCCGCACCTCCCATCCGGGCAACATCGGCTCGGCCGCGCGCGCGATCCGCACGATGGGGTTGCACCGGTTCGCGCTGGTCGCACCCGAATCGTTCCCGCATCCGGAGGCGACCGCGCTCGCGGCGGGCGCGGGCGATGTCGTCGACGCGGCCGCGGTCCATGGGACGTTGCCCGAGGCGATCGCCGACTGCCGCCTCGTGCTCGGCGCGACCGCGCGCCGACGCGGCGTCGTGCTCGAGGAACTCGATCCGCGCGCGGCCGCGCAGCGCGTGCTCGCCGCGGCACTCGCGGGCCACCGGGTGGCCCTGCTGTTCGGCAACGAGCGTTCCGGCCTCGACAATGACGAGATCAAGCATTGCCATGCCGGAATCACGATTCCGGCCGATCCGACCTATTCCTCGCTGAACCTCGCCCAAGCCGTGCAGGTCGTCGCCTGGGAACTGCGCATGGCCTGGCTCGAGCGGCAGGCGGACGCGGCGCCCGTGCGCGGCGACGCGCGTGCGGACGCGGCCGAGATGGAGCAGTTCTTCGCGCACCTCGCGCGTACGCTCGACGCGATCGATTTCCACAAGGGGCGTTCGCCCGAGCGCATCCTGCAACGACTGCGCCGCATATTCCTGCGCGCGGCACCCGACGCGCGCGAGTTGCGCGTGCTGCACGGCATCCTCGCCGACGCGACGCGCATGGCCGGGAATGCGCGACGCGCGGGGCCGGGGTAAGCCCGCAGGGCGGGCCGAGCGCGCAGCGCGAGTCCCGCCGCTTCCCTCGCGAGATCGGAGAGGCGCCGCGGCACGCGCTCCGCGCGCACCGTCTTAGGCGCGTACGCCTTGTGATGGCGGTGCTTCCTCGACGCGCGAGATGAGCAGCTTGTCGATGCGCGCGCCGTCGAGGTCGACGACTTCGAAACGGAAGCCGCTCCAGCTGAAATGCTCGCCTGCCTGCGGTATGCGACCGAAGCGCGCCATGACCATGCCGGCGGCGGTGCGGTACTCGTGCTCTTCCTCGTCGGGCAACTCGGACAAGCCGAGCAACTCGCGCAGGTCGTCGATGGCGACGCTCCCGTCGACGAGCCAGCTGCCGTCCTCGCGCTGCACGATCGGGTACTCGGCAGGACCCGTCGACGGCGCGGCCGCCGCCTTGCCGAGCACGGCCGACAGCACGTCGTTGAGCGTGACGAGCCCGTCGATCTCGCCGTATTCGTCGACGACGAGCGCCATCGGCAGCTCCGCGTCGCGGAATTCCTCGAGCAGGTCGAGCGCGCGTGCGGTCGCGGGCACGTAAAGCGGTTCGCGCAATTGCTCGAACAGGTCGCCCGCGAGCGGGCGCGCGAGGCGGCCGATCACGCGCTTGGTCTCGAGCACGCCGAGTACCTCCTGCAGGCCGCCGCGGCAGACCGGATAGCGCGAATAGGGCGTTTCGCGCATCGTCGCGAGGTTTTCCTCGAGCGGCGCGTCGGCATCGAGCCAGGCGATGCGCGTGCGCGGCGTCATCACGCTGTCGGCGCTGCGGTCGCCCAGGCGCAGCACGCGATTGACCATGTTGCGCTCGTCGCTGTCGATCACCCCTTGGTCCGCGCCTTCGGCGACGAGCAGGCGGATCTCCTCTTCGCTGACGTTGCCGCGGCTGACGCGGTCCATGCGCAGCAGGCGCAGCAGCCAGCGCGTCAGTCCGATCAGCACGAAGGTGAACGGAGCGGCGAGCCATGCCATCGCGCGCATCGGCAGCGCGACCGCGATCGCGAACTTCTCCGGGTCGACGAGCGCGATGCGCTTGGGCGCGAGTTCGCCGAGCAGCATGTTGAGGAACGTGATGCCGGCGACACTGAGCGACACGCCGATCGCAAGGGCATAGGTATCGAGCAGGGGCAGGTCGAACGCGTCGAGGGCGAGGCCGATGCGATCGCCGATGCCGGCGCCGAGCGCGGCACCGGCGCTGATCTGCAGCAGGGTGATGAACACCTGCACGGTCGCGAGGAAGCCTTCCGGTTGCTGCACGAGGTCGAGCGCCGCCTGCGCGCGCCGGCTCTCGCGCGCGAGCTGCTTGAGGCGGCTCTGGCGCGCGGTCATGAGCGCCATTTCGCTGAGCGCGAAGAAGCCGTTGCAGAGCGCGAGCACGACGACGAGCAGGAATTCGATCAGCATCCGGGCCGGTTGTCCCCAGGGTGGCCGGGAGTCGTCGCCGACGCCCGGAACCGTAATGCGCGGCGCCCCGCGAGGCGCCGCCCGCGCCGGCGGGCACGGTCACGACCGAGTGTAGCAACGACGCGCCGGCGCGCGCTCGCGCGGCGCCCTGACACGATCCGGAAGCCGTGCGGTAACATACGCGCCGCTCGCGCGGTACCGGCGCGACGACCACAGGATACCCATCCCCCATGTTTTCGCTGCAGACGATTTTCGGCAAGGGCGACAAGTTCTACGGCCTGCTCGAGGCCAGCGCGGACGCGGCGCGTGATTCCGCCGCTGCGCTCGTCAAGATGCTCGCGACGCGCCAGCCGGCGATCTCGCTCGACGAGTTCACCCTCGCGCGCAAGCGCGAGAAGGACCTCACCGCGCAGATCAGCAGGGAACTCGTCAATACCTTCGTGACCGCGCTCGACCGCGAAGACATCGAGGCCTTGTCGGCGGCGCTCAACAAGATCACCAAGTCCATTTCCAAGTTCGCCGAGCGCTATTCGCTGGCCGCCGACCGCCTCGGCGACATCGACTTCGGTACGCGCGCCGCGCTGCTCGAGAAGGCCGCCGACGTCATCCGCCAGATGGTCGCGCAGTTGCGCAAGGGCATGAACCTCGAGGCGATGAGCGCGCTCAACGACCGCCTGCAGGCGATCGAGAACGAGGCCGACCGCCTGCTGCTCGAGCTGTACCGCGATCTCTACGGCGGCCGCCACGAGCCGATCCGCATCCTGCTGTTGAAGGACCTGTTCGAGTTGCTGGAGAAGGCGATCGACCGCTGCCGCGACGCCGGCAACGTCGTCTACCAGATCGTCCTCAAGAACTCCTGACCGTGCCGCAGGCGAGCAAGGATCGTCGTCGATGGAACTGACCCTCGTTCTGCTGGTCGTGCTCATCGCGCTGGCCTTCGAATACATCAACGGCTTCCACGACACCGCCAACTCGATCGCCACGGTGGTCGCGACCAAGGTCCTGAGCCCGGGCCAAGCCGTGCTGCTCGCCGCATCGACGAACCTCGTCGGCGCGCTCATCGGCACCGCGGTGGCGAAGACGATCGCGTCCGGGCTCATCGACACGAACCTCGTCGCGGTCACGCCGGTGGTACTGATCTGCGCGCTGCTCGGCGCGGTCATCTGGAATCTCATCACCTGGTGGTGGGGATTGCCGTCGAGTTCCTCGCACGCGCTCGTCGGTGGCCTCTGCGGCGCGGCGCTCGCCGCCGCGCACGACGACTGGAGCGCGATCCTGTGGGCGCAGGGCGGTACGCACTGGTGGGGCGAGAAGGGCGTGCTGCCGAAGGTGATCATGCCGATGGTGACGTCGCCCATCGCAGGCTTCGTGCTCGGCCTCCTGTTCATGGGCTTCCTGTTCTCCCTGATCGAGTATCTCGGTTCGCTCAAGGGGCCGTTGCAGCGGCTCGGCCGCACGCGTTTCGCCAACGCGTTCTTCGGCAAGGCGCAGCTCGTCTCGGCGAGCGCGATGGGCCTGTCACACGGCATGAACGACGCGCAGAAGACGATGGGCATCATCGCACTCGCGCTCGCGGCGGCAACCAGCGCCGGTACGCTCGACGGGGTGCCGTCATGGCTGCATTTCCTGCGCATCGAGCAGGACGCCACCAGGCAGTTCGAGATCGCACTGTGGATCAAGGTGCTGTGCGCGCTCGTGATGGCGGCCGGTACCGCCGTCGGCGGCTGGCGCATCATCAAGACGCTCGGCCACAAGATGGTCAAGCTGCATCCGATCAACGGCTTCGCGGCCGAAACCGCTTCGGCGAGCGTGATCCTCGCCGCATCGCACTTCGGTATCCCGGTATCGACGACGCACAACATCTCGGCGGCGATCCTCGGCGTGGGCGTCGCCAAGCGCGCCAATGCGATCCGCTGGACGATCGTCGAGCGCATGGTGTGGGCATGGATCCTCACCCTGCCCGTGACCGGTGGCATCGCCTGGCTGCTCGTGCGCGCCGCGCACGCCTTCGGCCTCGTCGGTTGAAGCGGGCATCGGTCGTCCCGATGCCTCAACCCGACCCCGCACCCCTCAGAACGTATCGCCCCCGTTCGAGATCGCCTGTTCCATGCGATCGCCCAGCGCGCCGAGTTCGGCGATCACGCGGTCGATCTCGGTCGGCGAGAGCAGCGTGTACGGGCGGTTCTCGCACAGCTGGAGGTAGGGCGAGCCTTCGAGGTCGCTCAAGGCGAGGTAACCGGTACGCTGCTCCCAGTTGAAGCGCAGGCAGCGCGTGCCGTCCATGCCGGCGTAGGGACCGATCGGCGTCGAGATGCGCAGGTACTTCGCGCCTTCCTCGTCTTCCATTTCCGCGAGGTAGACGCCCTGGTGGCGTCCGTCGGCGAGCGTCAGGTCGAAGCTGATGAGGTACGGATCGTTCGTGCGCAGCGCATGGCGGCTGCCGACATGGGAACGGATCTGTTCGAAACTCTGCACGAGGAAATCTCCGGCGGGTGCGACCTCTATGCTAGCGTGCGTGCGCCATGAAGTCAGTCCGGCCCGACACGCCACCCGCCCATCTCGCGATCCGCGCGATGATCGCCGCGATCCCGCCGGGGCGCGTCGCCAACTACGGTGAAATCGCCCGCCGCGCGGGGTTGCCGGGTCGTGCGCGACTGGTCGGTACGGTGCTGCGCGAGGCGCCGCCCACGCTCCACCTGCCCTGGTATCGCGTATTGCGTGCCGACGGACGCATCGCATTCCCGCCGGGCAGCCGGGCGTTCCGCGACCAGGTGCGCCGCCTGGCCGGTGAAGGCGTGCTCGTGCGCGGCGGTCGCGTCGATCTCGCCGTGCACGGTTGGGAACGCGACGTCGACCACCTGCTGTGGGGGCCGCCTGCAGCCGCGGCGAGGCGCGGATCGGCGCGCGCGAAAGCCTGAACTCATCGCGCAATTGCGGCGCCCGTCATGAACGCGGCCGCGCCGGAGGATTAGAGTCCCCCCATTCCGGGCTCGCCGGAAGGGGAGGTCGTGATGCGGTTCGCAAGATCCCTGCGGAATGTCCGGGGCGTCGCGCTCGCCTGCCTGTGCGCACTCGCTCCGCTCGGCGCCGGTGCGCAGAGCCATTGGCCCGACCAGTCCTTCCACGATGGCTTCGAAGGCGTGGCAGCCGGTCCCGCGTCGGACGCCGATGCTTCGCGCTTCCTCGCCCAGGCGACGTTCGGCGCCACCACCGAAGACATCGCGCACCTGCGCTCGGTCGGCTACGAAGCTTGGCTCACCGAGCAGTTCGCCAAACAGCCGTCCAGACAGGTTCCGTACCTGGACTGGGTGCAGGGCCTGTCGTGCCCGGCCGGCGACGACTACTGCAACGTGGTCGCCGAATGGGCGGGTACGCGCCTGCAGGCGTGGACGATCAATTCGGTCGGCACGCCCGACCCGAGCCGCGCGCAACAGGTGCCGACCGACCAGTTGCGCCAGCGCGTCGCGTTCGCGCTGAGCGAGATCTTCGTCGTCTCCAACAGCAACGGCACGCTCGCGCAGCAGCCGTGGGCGCTCGCGAGCTATTACGACATGCTCGCCGCCGATGCGTTCGGCAACTACCGCAATTTGCTCGAGGACGTGACCAAGCATCCCGCGATGGGCGTCTTCCTGAGTTCTATCCAGAACCAGAAGGCGAATCCGGAAGAGAACATCCACCCGGACGAGAACTACGCGCGCGAGATCAACCAGCTGTTCTCGGTCGGCCTCGTCCAGCTCAACCTCGATGGCACGCCCAGGCTCGTCGGCGGCCAGCCCGTGCCGACCTACGGCCAGGAAGCCGTGCGCGGTTTCGCCGCGGTGTTCACCGGCTGGGACTTCAACAGCATCGGCTGCAGCGTCGACTACCAGGACGGCGTGCCGCTGTGCTGCAACAACCCGGACAACCCGTGGCAGTATTTCTACTGCGGGCCGGCCAATCTCGACGATCTCGCCTGGCAGCGCCCGATGGAGCCGGTCGAGTACTGGCACGACGACACGAGCGACAAGCAACTGCTCGACTACCCGGGCGTCGCGCTCGCCGGCGGCGTGCTCATGCATGGCGGTACCGCCCAGGCCGAACTCACTGCCGCGCTCGACAACGTGTTCCACCATCCGAACGTCGGCCCGTTCATCGCGATCCGGCTGATCCAGCGGCTGGTCACGAGCAATCCGTCGCCGGCATACGTGCAACGCGTCGCGCAGGTCTTCAACGACGACGGCAGCGCGTCGCATGTGCGCGGCAATCTCAGGGCGGTCGTGCGGGCGATCCTGCTCGATCCCGAGGCGCGCTACGGCCAGTGGCAGCGTCCCGATACGTTCGGCAAGCTGCGCGAGCCGCTGCTCAGGATCTCGCAGATGTGGCGCGCGATGGGCGCGCGCACCCCGGCGGGGAACCCGGTCTACAGCGGCCGCTCCGGCAATCTCGACACCTGGCCGCCGATCATCGAGCAGATCGGCGAGGCCCCGCTGTACTCGCCGACCGTGTTCAATTTCTTCAAGCCGGATTTCGCCCAGCCGGGCGAGGTGCGCACGCGTGGCTTGGTCAGCCCCGAATTCCAGATCCTCGGCGACACGACCTCGACGGCGATGCCGAATTACCTGTTCCACCAGGTCTTCTGCAATTACACCGCGAGCGACGCCTGCTGGGGCGCCGACGACCCGCAGACGTTGCAGATGGACGAAGCGCGCGACGCGCCGCTCGCCGCGAGCGACCCGGCTGCGCTCGTCGATCGTTACGGCATGCTGATGATGGGCGGGCAGATGTCGCCGTTCATGCGCGGCGTGATCGTTTCGCGGCTCGCGGCGATGCATCCGTCCGACTATGACGACATCGGTCGCGCGCGCGTGCAGGAAGCGCTCTACCTCATTTTCAATTCACCCGAATACTCGATCCAGAAATGAGCCGCGCCGCGCCCGGCCAGACCGCGTACGCCGAGAGGATCCATCCATGCACGTGAATCGACGTGAATTCCTGCGCCGGAGCATCTGCGCCGCACTCGGCGGCGCCAGCCTGCACGGCGCGCTCGGCAACCTGCGCCTGATTTCCGCAGCCGCGGCGGCGCGTCGCTATGCATTCCCCGACTACAAGGCGCTCGTCTGCGTCTACCTGTACGGCGGCAACGACAGCTTCAACACGATCGTGCCGTGCGACGCGACGCACTACGGGATCTACCAAGGTACGCGCCAGGCCCTCGCGATCGCCCAAGGCGACCTGCAACAGAACGTGCTCAATGCGCTTCCGGCGCAGGGCGGCCTGCCGGGCGGCCTGCCCAGCGATGGCGCCACCTACGGCATGCACCCGTCTATGGGTCAGGTCGCTGGCGGCAACGCGGGCCTGCGCGGCCTGTTCAACAGTGGCAAGGCCGCGATCGTCGCCAACGTCGGCTCGCTGCTGTACCCGATCAGCCAGCAGCAGTACCAGAACGGCACGGTGCCGACACCGGCGCAGCTCTACTCGCACGACGACCAGACCAACCAGTGGCAGACCTCGCGTCCCGACGACGCGAATGCGAACGGCTGGGGCGGACGCATCGCCGACATGCTGTACAGCTCCAATGCGGGCGAGTTGCCGATGAGCATCACGCTGTCGGGCGAGAACCGCTTCCAGCGCGCGGCCAGCGTCAACCAGTTCGCGGTCGATTCGTACGGTGCGGCGTTCGCGGCGGCCGGCGAGGACGAGGACGGCGATCCGGTCGACTTCTTCCAGGTGCAGGGCATGAGCTTCCGTGGCGACGGCCCCGAATCGTGGGTCGTCGGCAATGATCCCGGACGCGCCGCCGCCTACGACGCGCTGCGTGCGAGCGGCACGCAGGCGCACGTGCTCGAACGCGCGTTCGCCGACACCGCCAACCGCGCGATCGCCAATGCGGCATTGCTCAATGCAGCGATGACCGGAACGCGCCTGGTGACGCGCTTCCCCGACACCGATCTCGGCAACCAGCTCGCCGCGGTCGCACTCATGATCAAGGTGCGGGCGGCGCTCGGCATGAGCCGCCAGGTGTTCTTCGTCTCGGTCGGCAACTACGACACGCACGGCACGCAGCTGGCCGACCAGGCCGGCAACCTCGAGCAGCTGTCGCAGGCGCTCGCGGCGTTCCACGCGGCGACCGTCGAGATGGGCGTCGCCGACGGCGTCACCGCGTTCACCGCGTCCGACTTCGGCCGCTCGCTCGCGGTCAATAGCGATGGCACGGACCATGGCTGGGGCGGCCATCACTTCGTCGTCGGCGGAGCCGTGCGTGGCCAGCGCTTCTACGGCACCATGCCTTCGCTGGCGCAATACCAGGACGACCAGCCGAGCAGCAATCCCGACGACACCGGCTATGGGCAGATCATTCCCACACTCGCGGTCGACCAGTATTCGGCGACCCTCGCGCGCTGGTTCGGCGTCGACGCCGGCGGCATCGCGGACCTGTTCCCGAACCTTGGCCGTTTCGGCGTCGCGGACCTCGGCTTCATGGCCTGACCGCGCGATGCGCGCGGTGCTCCTCGCCTGTGCGGCGTTGGCGACGCACGCACAGGCGCGCTCGTTCACCGTCACGGCGAACGACGACATGACGTTCACGCCTGCGCAGATCGAGATCCATCAGGGCGACACGATCCGCTTCGTCAACGGCGGCGGCCTGCACAACGTGCGCGCCGATGACGGCAGTTTCACCTGCGCGCTCGATTGCAACCTGCACAACGCACCGAGCAGCCAGCCGTGGCAGGTCTCGATCCGCTTCAATCGCCTCGGCACGATCGGCTACTACTGCGAACAGCACGGCGACCTGACCAGCGGCATGCGCGGCGCGATCGTCGTAATCGACCGCATCCTCGTCGACGGCTTCGACGGGCCGGAACAGTGACGTAATCCACATTGTCGGGCCCGTTGTTGCGTTGCCGCGTTACGTGGCGGCGTGCCGGCCCATACCCTCGGCGCGCGGCTTTTGGGGGCCGCGCGGGCATCGACGATGTCCGCTCCTGACCACATGAGGGAGAGCCATGATGGGCAAGGTCTTGTTGGGATCCTTGTTGCTCGCCTGCGCGTTCGCGGGCACCGCCGCCGCGGCACCGGGCGGAATTTCCGTGCATCTGGATGCATCGGCCACGGCGGCCGACATCGGCAGCGGCAAGCTCGTGTTCACGATGTCGAACGACGGCGCTGCCGCGTTGCACGTGCTGCGTTGGCAGACGCCGTTCGACGGCGTCACCTCCGACCTGTTCAGCGTCGAGCGCGATGGCGTCGCGGTCGCCTATGTCGGCCCGATGTACAAGCGGGCGGCGCCGGGTGCGAGCGACTTCATCGAACTCGCGCCGGGAGAATCACGATCGGTCGAGGTCGACCTCAGCGCGTACTACGCGATGAAGGCCGGCGGCCAGTACGCGGTCCGCTACGCGCGCGATGCGCAGAGCGCGCTGCTCGAGGCGCAGCAGGCGTCGAAGGCCGGGGTCGCCGCCACCGCGGCGATCGACAGCGAGGCTTTGACGCTGTGGGTCGACGGTGCACCCGATGCGCTCGACGAGGACATTTCGATGCAGGGCGCGCCGGGCGTGCTCGCGGCGAGCAACAGCTTCGTCAGCTGCAGCAACACGCGCCAGTCGCAGCTCGCCACCGCGCGCAATTCCGCGGTCACGTATTCGACCAATGCGAAGAGCTACCTCGATGCGGGCACGCAGGGCTCGCGCTACACCTGGTGGTTCGGCACGTACACGAGCAGCCGCTATTCGACCGTGCGCTCGCACTTCACCAACATCAAGAGCGCGCTGTCGTCGCAGGCCTACACGTTCGACTGCAGCTGTACCGACCGCAACACCTACGCCTACGTCTACCCGACGCAGCCGTATCGCGTGTACCTGTGCGGCGCGTTCTGGTCCGCACCGAACACCGGCACCGATTCGCGTGCCGGTACGCTCGTGCACGAGACGAGCCACTTCAACGTCGTCGCCGGCACCGACGACTGGGCGTACGGCCAGAGCGCCGCGCACAACCTCGCGCTCAGCAACCCGAGCCGCGCCGTCGACAACGCGGACAGCCACGAGTACTTCGCCGAGAACAACCCGGCGCGCAACTGATGGATGCGCGGAGGGGTCGCCGGCGCGGCCCCTCCGTTGCACTCGCGCGACGCGGCACGAACGGTCACAATGCCGCGTCGCCCCGATCGTCCCGCGCATGCCCGTCGATACGCCCCCGATCACCCGCGTACTGCTGATCGCGAACATCCTCGCCTACCTGCTGCAACAGGTGATCGGCGATGCGCTGCTGGTCCATTTCGCGCTGTGGCCGCTCGGTCCGTCGCCCTATGGCGACGTGCCCGGCTTCGAGCCCTGGCAGGTCGTCAGCTATGCGTTCCTGCACGGCGGATTCGCGCACCTGGCGTTCAACATGATCGCGCTGTGGATGTTCGGCGGGCCGATCGAGCAGTTGTTCGGATCGCGGCCTTTCGCGCTGTACTACTTCGTCTGCGTCGTCGGCGCCGCGCTGACCCAGCTCGCGGTGCTGCATTTCTTCGGCGACGACTACCAGCCGACGCTCGGCGCGTCCGGCGGCGTGTTCGGGCTGCTGCTCGCCTACGGCATGATGTTCCCGCACGCGCGCATCCTCGTCTATTTCGCGATACCGATGCCCGCCTGGTTGTTCGTCACGTTGTACGGTGGCCTCGAGTTCTACCTCGGCATCACAGGCTCGCAGGTGGGCGTCGCGCACTTCGCGCACCTGGGCGGGCTCGCCTTCGGTTTCGTGCTGATCCAGTACTGGCGCGGACGCCTGCCGTGGAAGCCGCGCCGCATCTTGCGTCGTTGAGCCGTCGATGACCTTTCGATCGACGAGCCTGTCCGACTGGCTCGACCACCAGCAGCGCGTGCACCCGCGCGCGATCGAACTCGGCCTCGAGCGCGTGCGCGCCGTGTGGCGCCGGCTCGGTGCGCCCGTCCCCGCGCCGGTCGTCGTGACCATCGGAGGCACCTATGGCAAGGGTTCGACCGTCGCCTTCCTCGAAGCGATGCTCGCGGCGGACGGTCGGCGTGTCGGCGCGTACACCTCGCCGCACCTCCTGCGTTACAACGAGCGCGTGCGCGTCGGTGGCGCCGAGGTGTCCGACGACCTGCTCGTCGACGCCTTCGCGCGCATCGAAGCCGCGCGGGTCGGCGATACCGGCGACGCCGAAGGACTCGCGCTGACCTACTTCGAGTACGGGACACTCGCGGCGCTGTGGGTGTTCGCGCATGCGGGCCTCGACGTGGCGCTGCTCGAAGTCGGCCTCGGCGGCCGGCTCGACGCGGTCAACATCATCGACGCCGACGCCTCGATCGTCACCACGGTCGACCTCGACCATCAGGAATGGCTCGGCGACGATCGCGACAGCATCGGCCGCGAGAAGGCCGGCATCTTCCGCGCCGGGATGCCCGCGATCGTCGCGGAATCGGACCCACCCGCGGCGTTGCTCGACGCGGCGCACCGGCTCGGCACGGATCTGCGCCGGGCCGGACACCAATACGGCTACGACATCCACGCGGATGGGACCTGGCGCTGGCACGGCGGCGGTGCGACGCTGGCGCTGCCACGGCCCGGTCTCGCGGCACCCTGCCAGCACGCCAATGCCGCCGGCGCGATCGCGGTCGTGCATGCGCTGCGCGCGCGGCTCGGCTGGAACCCCGCCGCGATCGCGCGCGGTGTCGCCGACGCGCGCGTCGGTGC
Organism: Dokdonella sp.; assembly: GCF_051958935.1. Taxonomy (GTDB): domain Bacteria; phylum Pseudomonadota; class Gammaproteobacteria; order Xanthomonadales; family Rhodanobacteraceae; genus Dokdonella_A. The sequence goes on from NZ_JBQCFP010000035.1 coordinate 30,072, forward strand.
GCGCCTGCAGCGGTTCGACGGTGAACCCGCCCTCGTCGTCGACGTCGCGCACAACCCCCAGGCAGCCGGCGTGCTCGCCGAGTGGTTGCGGCGCGAGCCTTCGCGCGGGCGGACGCTCGCGGTATTCGGCGCGCTCGCCGACAAGGACGTGAGCGCGATCGTCGCGGTGCTCGCGCCGCACGTCGATCGCTGGTATCCGGCCGGCCTCGAGCGCGATTCGCCACGCGGCCTCGACGCCGCCTCACTCGTCGCCCTGTTCGGCGCGTCGGTCGACACCGCACGCATCGCGCCGCCGGGCGCCGGTGTCGGCGACGCGCTCGCGGCGGCGTGCCGTGCGGCCCAGCCGAGAGATCGCGTGATCGCGTTCGGCTCGTTCTTCGTCGCCGCCGCGGCGCTCGAGTTCGCCGCTCGACGCTGAACGCGCGCGCAATCGCGTGGCAGGATCGGCGAGCCGGGCAGGTATAATCCGCGCCGTCGCCCGAAGCGGATCGGTCATGGATCTGTCGTTGAAACAGCGCCTGCTCGGCGCCGCGGTGCTGATCGCGTTGGCCGTGATCTTCGTACCGATGCTCATCTCCGGCTCCGCGCCGCGGAAGTCGGCTGAAACCGAGACGTCGACCCTCGCTATACCGCCGCAGCCCGACCGCGAATTCCAGACGCGCGTCCTGCCGGTCGACCCGGCTGCGACCAATCCGACCGCTCCGGCCGCCGCGCCGCCGTCCGCGACCGCGCCCGACACGATCGCGACCGTCGACACGGCCACGGCGCCGAAGCCGGAGCCGCCGGTGGCATCGGCGCCGGAGCAGGTCGCGACCGCAACGCCGCCCACGCCGGCGGCGGCGAAGCCGGAGCCGCCCAAGCCCGCGCCTGCGGAAGTCGCCAAGCCGATGCCCGGCCAAGCGGCGAACGGGCGCTACTACGTGAATCTCGGCGTGTACGCGAGCAGCAAGAACGCGCAGGATCTCGTCGCGAATCTCAAGAAGGGCGGTTTTCCCGCCTCCAGCGAAGCGAGCGAATACCAGGGCAAGCCGGCCGAGCGCGTACGCGTCGGTCCCTTCGCCGACCGCGCCGCCGCGGAGGCGGCGCGCCTGCGCATCAAGCAGGCGCAGCCGAGCGTGCCCGGCAGCGTCGTCGCGACCGCCGAGGACGCCAAGGCCGATGCGCCCGCGACCGCACTGCCGGCCGGGCGAGCCGGTGGCTGGGCGGTGCAGCTCGGCGCGCTGAAGACCGCCGAGGACGCCAACAAGCTGCGCGATCGCGTCAAGAACGCCGGTTACGTCGCGTTCGTCGACAAGGTCGACGCGAACGGCACGACGCTGTGGCGCGTGCGCGCAGGCCCCGAGGTCGATCGCGGTGCCGCGGAAAAGCTGCGCGCAGGCATCAAGGACAAGCTCAAGCTCGACGGCATCGTCGTGACGCAGTGATGGAGCGGGGAGTCCGGAAGCAGGAATCGGCCATGCTCGAAGCGGATATGTACGGCTTCCAGCCCGTGCCCGTTCCCGGTTTGCGCTCGCCGGCCGCGGCATGAACTGGGTCGACTACACGATCATCGCGGTACTCGGCCTGTCGGTGCTGATGGGGCTGTGGCGCGGTTTCGTCGGCGAAGTGCTCGCGCTCGCGATCTGGGTGTGCGCGTTCTGGGTCGCCTGGATGCTCGGTCCAGCCCTTGCGGAACGCTTTTCCGCCAGCATATCGACGCCGTCGGTGCGGGTGATCCTCGCCTATGCGCTGTGTTTCGTGGCCGTGCTGATCGCCGGTGCGATCGTCACGTTCCTCATGCGCAAGCTCGTCGAAGGCAGTGGCCTGTCGGGCAGCGATCGCCTGCTCGGCATGGTGTTCGGGCTCGCGCGCGGGCTCGCACTGGTGGTGCTGGTCGTGCTGCTGCTCGGGTTCACGCCTTTCACGCGTGATCCGTGGTGGCACCAGTCCCAATTGCTGCCCGGTTTCGAGCACGGCGCGCAGTGGCTCGCCGCGCGCCTGCCGCAGGAGGTCTCGCGCCACCTCGAGCCGGTGCAGGGCCTGCTCGGGCCGCTCGCGCAGCCGGCGACTCCGGCGGCGGCGCCGGCCAAACCCGCCGCGGCACCGCGCGGCAAACCGGTCGACGGCGGCGAGGCCGCCGGCGTCCAGCCCTCATCTTCCTTGAAGTAGCCAACCATCATGTGCGGAATCATCGGCATCGTCGGCAAGTCGGAAGTCGCTTCGGCGCTCTACGATGCGCTCACCGTCCTGCAGCATCGCGGCCAGGACGCGGCGGGCATCGCGACCCTCGACGGCAACCGCCTGCGCCTGCACAAGGGCCAGGGCCTCGTGCGCGACGTGTTCGACCAGACGAGCATGCTCGCCCTGCGCGGCAGCGTCGGCATCGGCCATTGCCGTTATCCGACCGCGGGCTCGGAAGGCTCGGCCGAGGCGCAGCCGCTGTACGTGAACTCGCCGTACGGCATCGCCCTCGCTCACAACGGCAACCTCATCAACACGGCGGCGCTGCGGCGCGAGGTGTTCGAGGACGATCGCCGCCACATCAATACCGATTCGGACTCCGAAGTGCTGCTCAACGTGCTCGCGCACGAGCTGCAGATCCAGGACCGGCGCCAACTCACGCCCGATCACATCTTCAAGGCCGTCGCCGGCACGCACGCGCGCTGCGTCGGCGGCTACGCGATCGTCGCGATGCTGCTCGACTACGGCGTGCTCGCGTTCCGCGATCCGCACGGCATCCGTCCGCTCGTGCTCGGCGAACGCGACACCGCGACCGGCAAGGAATACGCGGTCGCGTCCGAATCGGTCGCGCTGGACATCCTCGGCTTCCGCCTGCTGCGCGACGTCGCGCCGGGCGAGGCCGTGCTGATGACGCTCGACGGGGAGCTGCATACGCGCCAGTGCGCGGAGCCGGCGAAGCACGCGCCGTGCATCTTCGAATACGTCTATCTCGCGCGCCCCGATTCGATGATCGAGGACGTATCGGTCTACAAGGCCCGACTGCGCATGGGCGAGAAGCTCGGCGAGAAGATCCTGCGCGAAATGCCCGACCACGACATCGATTCGGTGATCCCGATCCCGGATACCTCGCGTACGGTCGCCGGTCCGCTCGCGCAGATCCTCGGCGTGCCGGTGCGCGAAGGCTTCGTGAAGAACCGCTACATCGGCCGCACGTTCATCATGCCGGGGCAGAGCGAGCGCGTGAAATCGGTGCGCCGCAAGCTCAATCCGGTCGGCCTCGAGTTCCGCAACAAGAACGTGCTGCTCGTCGACGACTCGATCGTGCGCGGCACGACTTCCAGGCAGATCATCCAGATGGCGCGCGAAGCGGGCGCGAAGAAGGTCTATCTCGCGTCTGCGGCGCCGCCGGTGCGCTATCCGAACATCTACGGCATCGACATGCCGGTCACCGCCGAACTCGTCGCGCACGGGCGCTCGGTGGAGGAGATCGAGCGCATGCTCGGCGCGGACCGGCTCATCTACCAGGACCTCGACGACCTCGTCTGGGCCGTGCGCGACGGCAACGAGAAGCTCGTCGACTTCGACACGTCGTGTTTTTCCGGCGAATACGTCACCGGCGTGGAGCCGACATACCTGCGCGATCTCGAGTTCGCGCGTTCCGACGACGCGAAATCGCAGCGGCGCCAGGCCGGCTGAACGGAGCGAAGCGCGGAACTGCGTGTCCGGTCCGCGTGCCGGACGAGGTTGGTCGTGTATAATGAGGGGCGGCGCGCCGATGCGCCGCGCGCCGCGGAGGAGCCGCGGCACCACGACGGAGTCGCAACATGGGCGGCAGCGCGAAGGAAAACCTGTTTGACGCCGCGCTGCGCTGCCTCGCCTGCGCGGACGTCGCGCAAAAGCTCGCGCTCACGCATGCCACCGCTCGGGCGATCCTCGCCGGTGAACTGCGCGCCGACGCGGTCGCGCCGCCGCCTAGCCCGATCGGCGATCCCGGCCGGCCGCAACGCCCGCGGCTCGTTTCGCCGCGTGACCTAGCGCAGCGCGGCCTCGGCTCGGCGAGCGGACGCGCGGCCCTCGTGCACGCGGTCGCGCACATCGAGTTCAACGCGATCAACCTCGCGTGGGACGCGGTCTACCGCTTCCGCGGCATGCCGGACGACTACTACCGCGACTGGGCGCGCGTCGCCGACGACGAGGCGCGCCACCATGCGCTGCTCGCGGCGCGCCTGGCCGAGCTCGGCCACCGCTACGGCGATTTCGATGCGCACGACGGACTGTGGGACATGGCCGTGCGCACCGCCGACTCGCGTGTCGCGCGCATGGCGCTCGTGCCGCGCGTGCTCGAGGCCCGCGGGCTCGACGTGACGCCGGGCATGATCGCGCGCCTGCGCTCGGTCGGCGACGATGCGACCGCCGCGATCCTTGAGACGATCCTGCGCGAAGAGGTCGCGCACGTCGCCGCCGGGTCGCGCTGGTACGCGTGGTGCTGCGCGCGCGAAGGGCTCGATGCACCGGCGACGTTCCGCGCGCTGCTCGGCGAGTACATGCGCGGCAGCCTGCGCGGCCCGTTCAATGTCGATGCGCGCCTGCGCGCCGGCTTCACGCCGGCCGAGCTCGCCGGACTCGACGAACTCGCCGCATGACGGCGCGCTGGCGGTACGCAGCATTCGGTGTCGCGCTCGGCGCGGTCTGGCTGGTATTGCTGCTGTGGGCCGCGGGCATCGACCCGCGCGAGCCGCTCGTTCCCGCGCGCACGCATTCGCTGCCGGGCAGCCGCTACCATGCGGTATTCGGCAAGGCGACGCCCGACGGGCAGCGACTCCGGGTGTCCAGTGCCGCCGAGGACTACTCGGCCTTGCAGGCGACCGCGCTGGCCGACCTCGCGGCAGCGGACTTTCCGATCCTGCGGTATTCGTTCGATGGATTCCCGCACACGCTCGAACTTTCTCTCGTGTTCCGCACGAGCGATGCGCCCGACGACGTGCAGGCGATTTCGTTGCCTGCGCCGACGAACGGGAGCGCGACGTTCGACCTTTCGCGCACGCCAGCGTGGCGCGGAACGATCGTCGAAGCCGGTTTCTCGCAATTTCCGGTCGCCCAGCTGGTGCCCCCTGCCGAAGGCTTCCGGCCGTTCGAGCTCGTGGGCGCGCGGCTCGAGTCGCAGTCATGGCGTGGTCGCCTCGCCGCGACCTGGTCGTCTTGGTTCGCGCATTCGCCATGGCAGCTCATCTCGGTCAGCGCGATCGGCCCGAGCGAGACGGGGGACGGCGCCCCGCATGCGCCGCGCCTGCCACTCGTGCTCGCGCTCGCGCTGGCCGGCTTCGCGGGCGTAGCGCGGCTCGTGCTGCATTGGCGCGGCGGCCGCCTCGCGCGCGCCGTGTTCACCGCCGCCGTGCTCGCATGGCTCGGACTGGATGTGGCGTGGTTGCGCGAGGTCGGCTACCGCCGCGGCGTCGACAAGGAAATCTGGGGAGCGATCCCGTTCGCGCAGCGGCAGGACTACATCGCCGACGACCACACGCTCGCCGCGGCCACGCGCCTGAAGATCCTGCTGGGGAACGAACCGCCGACCACGCGCATCCTCGTCAATGCGCAGACGCCGCACGAGGTGCTGCGCCTCGTCTACCTGCTCTCGCCGTTGAATGCGAGCGGTGTCGGCGGCCTGGTGAACGCGCCGCCGTCGGCGGTGCAGGTGGGCACGATCCTCGTCAACTACAACATCGACAGGCCTCGACCGTTGATCGACGTGATGCGGATCGGGCGTACGCGCGCGCGCGTCAAGGTCATCGACCGCAACCAGGACCTGGTCGTGTACCGGGTGCAGGCGACGATCCCATGACGACGGCGTCCGCGATCGTCGTGTGGCTGGCGCCGCTCGTGCTCGGTAGCGGGCTCTGGATCGCGCTGGCCGGCTGGCCGAGGCGCGCAGGCGGTTTCGCGACCGCCATCGGCGCCGGATGGATCATCGGCGTGCTCCTGTGTGGCCTGCTCATGCGTGGGCTTGCAGCGACGGCGCTGTCCGCGGGCTTCGTTCGTGTCGGCGCGTGCGCCGCGATGGCGGGCGTCGCCGGCTGGGTCGGCGCATGGATGCTGCGCTCGCGCGGGTTCGCGCCCACGGCGACGGCTCGGATCGCGATGGCGCGGCCGGCAGCGGTGCCGATGTCGAACGGCGGGCGCTTGCTCGCGGCTCTGCTGCTCGCGATGCTCGCCTGGCGCGCATGGCTGCTCGTCACGGACGTCGTCCTGCATCCGGTCCTGCCTTGGGACGCCTGGGCGGTATGGGCCGCGAAGGCGAAGGCCTGGGTGCTCGCCGGACACGCCGTACCTTACGTGTCGTTCGAGAGCTGGTTGCCGCAGATGGCCGCCGATACGCGCACGGGTGCCGCGTGGAACTATCCGGAACTGCTGCCATGGACGTTGACCTGGTTCGCCGCGGACGCGGGCTGGGTCGAGCCGTGGATCAACACGGCTTGGCTCGGTCTGTGGGCCGGGCTGTTGCTCGCTCACTACGGACAGTGGCGTGGGTTCGGTCTCTCGCGCATGCATGCAATCGCCGGCGTCTACCTGCTCGGTTCGTTGCCATTGCTCGACGCGCACGTCGCGCTCGGCGGATACGCGGACCTGTGGGTGGCCGCGGTCATGTCGCTCGCGGGCCATGCGTGGCTGCGCTGGCGCACGACGCGCGATCACGGGCAGCTCGCGATCGTCGTGGGCGCCGCCATGCTGCTGCCGATGCTCAAGCTCGAGGGCGCGATCTGGAGCATCGTGCTCGGCGCCGCGGTGGTGTTCGGCCTGTTGCCGGGGCGCATGCACGGCAAGCGCTTCCTCGTCGGCGCGGTCGTGGCGGCGCTTGCGCTCGCCTCGTGCATCACGTTGAGCGTGGCGTGGGTCGCGGTCGCACGGCGTTACGTGCAGGACAGCATCGTCATCGATGCGGCGCAGATCGGCCAGTCGCTGGATGCGATCGCCAATGCGCTGTGGGGGCAGGGCAACTGGAACCTGCTCTGGTTCGCGTTGCCGGCGGCGCTGGCGTGGACGTACCGCCGCTGGTCGCGCTCGGCGACGACACGGCGCCTGCTCGTGCTCGTGGTGGTGCCGGTGCTGTCGATCGTCGGTCTGTTCGCGCTCACCAGCGCGGCACGCTATGCGCAGAGCTACTCGGCGGTGAATCGCCTGCTGCTGCAGCTGACCCCGCTGCTCGTCAGTCTGCTTGCGCTCGTGCTGTGGCTGCCGGCCGAGGATCAGCCGGCCGACGGTGTCTCTCCGCCCGACGCCGCGGCTGCATAGAGCGCGCGCATCGAGCGCACGCAGCGCTCCAGCGTGAATCGTTCGCTCCAGCGCACGCGACCCGAATTGCCCAGGCGCGCGCGCAGCGACGGATCCTGCAGGCGCGCGAGCGCGGCCGCGAGCGCGTCCGCGTCGCCGGGCTGGACCAGCAACCCCGACTCGCCGTCGACGACGACGAAGCCGACACCGGAGCCCGCGATCGCGCTGGCGACGACCGGCAGGCCCGCGCGCATCGCTTCGAGCAGCACGAGGCCGAATGCTTCGCCGCGATCCAGCGACGGCAGTACGAACGCATCCGCGGCCGCGTACGCGCCTTCGAGCGTCGCGTCGTCGACGTCGCCGGCGAACGCGACGCGCGCCTCCACTCCGCATCGGCGTGCGAGATCGCGCAGTTCCTGCGCGCACTCGCCGTCGCCGACGAGGAGCAGGCGGGCATCGGCGGTCGTGGCGAGGGCCCGGATCAGCACGTCGAAGCCCTTGTAGCGACCGAGCCGGCCGACCGCGAGCAGACGCATCCCCGCGGTGGCAGGCCACCGTTGCGTTTGCGGTGCGGCGACGGGAGCCGCCTCGATGCCGAGAGGAACCACGCGCACCTTGCTGTGCCACCGGACGAGCGCCGGGCTCGCATCGACGTACGGCTGCGAGGTCGCGACCACGATCGCCGCGCGCGCGAGTAGGGCCTGCTCGAACGGCCGGTAGAAGCGGTAGCCGAGGCGCAGGCGCCAGTCCGGTGCATCGGGCGGCACGTCCGCGTGCCAGTGCACGATCCAGGGCAGGCGCCGTGCCGCAGGCATCGCGAGCGCCGCGAAGCAGGATGGATTGGGCAGGTGCAGGTGCAGCAGGTCCGGTTTGAACTGGCGCAGCGCGCGCGCGAGTTCGAACGGAAACGCGGGGCTCACGGGTGTATAGACCGGTGCGGCGATGCAGCCGGCGCGCCGCACCTCGACGCCGCCGATCGTCTCGCGGCTCGTGCGCCAGCGGCCGGGCGGCTGGTGGACCAGCGCGGCGACCCTGTCGCCCGCTTGCACACATGCCTCGGCGAGTGCCTGGGTGTGGCGTTCTATGCCGCCGCGTTGCGGCGCGTAATACTTGCCCAGATGCAGGATGCGCATGCGGGCGGTCGCTCAGGCGTCTTCGTCGTCGCCCGGCGTGTCCGCGGATGGACGGCCGCCGAGCCGCGCGAGCTCCTGTTCGAGGATCGCGAGCTTCTGGGTCAGGCGGCGGATGCGGCGCTCCTGCTTGGACCGGTCGACGTCGAGCTTGAGCAGGCGGATCAGCACGAGTGAAAGCCCGATGATGATCGGCAGCACCGGTGGATAGAAGATGCCGGTCTGGTGGCCGAGCCAGACGACGATGCCCGGGAACACGCCGAGCAGGAACGTCGCGGCGGCGATCACGAACCACCAGACCGCGTACGGGCCATGGAGATGGTCGCGCCGCACGAGGAACAGGATCGCGCCGGCGAGCGCGACGCCGAGGATCGCCGAGGTGATCTGCCCGGTCAGCATCAGCAGCGGCCTTCCTGCACGATCTTCTCCTTCCGCCGGCCCGCGTCGATCTGGGCGAGGCACAGCACGGTCGTGTGCAGCATGTAGCGCGCGACCACCGGCCACGAGGCGAACACGCGCGAATGGCCTTCGCGCCGCGGCAGCATCGGCACCGGTGTTTCCTCGATGCGCAAGCCGTTCTTCGCCAGCAGCATGAGCACGCCGACGTCCTGGTAGTCGAGCAGGCTCGCTTCCGGGCCGGCCAGGATCGCCGTCGCGCGCGCATCATACAGGCGCAGGCCCGAGGTGAAATCGGTGAGGCGCAGGCCGGTGAGCGTGCGCAGGTACAACCAGGCCACCTGCTTGGCACGGCTCAGCCGCTCGATGCAGGTCCCGATCACGACGTTCGCGCCCGATTGGCGCTGCGCTTCGAACAGGGCCGGCAGTGAAGCGGGCTCGTGCTGGCCGTCGGCGTCCAGCGTCACCACGCCCGCGTAGCCGTTGCGCCGAGCGTAGCGGATGCCGGCCTGGGTGGCGCCCCACGCGCCGAGACCGAACGGCAGCCGCAGCGACTCGGCGCCGGCGGCGCGCGCCACCTCGGCGGTCGCGTCGCGGCTGGCGTCGTCGACGACGAGGACTGCGCAGCCGAGCGCCTCGCGCACGCCGGCGACGACCGCACCGACGGTGGCGGCCTCGTCGCGTGCGGGGATCACCGCCAGGCAGTCGGCGGAGCGGAGGGCGGGCGAGCGAGCGGTCACGGGGCAGGGGGCGCTGGAGGGACGGCGATTCTGCGCATCGTGCCCGGCGAGGTCAACGCGGCGGGGCCTGCCGGCGGGGCGGCCGTGATCTCTTTGCAGGGCCTGTTGCGTATATATGTCCGGCAGGCAATTGCAGCGTGTCCGGTTTCCCTCCGCTCGTGCGTCAATGAGCTGCGTGGGCTGGAGGCGATGCGCCGCTGGCCGGGTCCGGACCCCCGAATGGGGCGTCCGTCTCGAAACTGGATGGTCGGCCAGGCCCACGCTCGGTTCGTGTTGACATGGTGTTAAGACTTCACTCTCGTCCGCGCGGATCGGGCTTGGTTGACCACTAAACCAATGGGGACGGGAGTAATCCACTCCGCCCGAGACACTCTGGGAGATTTCTCATGAATACCAAGATGAAGGTTCTGTCGCTCGCCCTGGTTGGCCTCTGCGGTTTCGCGGGTAGCGCCATCGCCGCCTGCCCGGCCGGTCCGACCACGGCGGAAGGCGGTGCCTGGAATGCCTCGTCGCACCTCAACGGCACGCTGGCGATTTCGACGCCGGGTCTCGACGGCACCGAGTGCAAGCTCGATGCGCAGCTGACTGTCAACGGCCCGGGTGGTAGCGCGTTCGTGCGCGACAACTCGCCGGCCACCGAGCCGCGCTACCGCGCGCAGTTCGTCATCAACACCGACTCGATCACCGCTCTGAACTCGATCCAGAGCTCGCAGGTGTTCTCGGCGACGACCGACACGGCGGTCAGCGGCGTGAGCCAGCTGGTTCGCCTGAATATCTTCGGCAACCTCGCCGGTTCGCAGAAGCTGCTCGGCATCGTGACCGCGTGCACGGGCCAGCCGTCCAACATCTGCAGCGATACCGTTCCGCTCGCCGCCGGCAACAACACGGTCGAGATCGACTGGGACAAGGCTGCGGGTAGCCTCAAGGTGTGGGTCAACAACAACGTCGAAGCGACGCCGAGCAAGACCATCACCGCGAACAATGCGGCGTGGTCGGGTGTCGACTTCGCGACGCTCGGCCTGAGCTCGGCGAGCGCGGGCTTCCGCGGCGTTGCGCTGAACAAGATCGTCAGCTTCGACCGTTTCGATTCGCGCCGTCAGACGTTCATTGGTTTCTAATAGATCGCTACAGCGTTTCCTGAGGAGTGACTTATATGAAGAATGCTCTGCTTTCGCTCGCCGGCGCCTGCGCGCTCGCGGTTTCGTTCCAGGTCGCGGCGCAGGATTGCGCTGCGCCGCTCCAGATCACCAGTGAGGGTGGTCCGGCCGACGTCGTCAACGGCGACCTCTGCACGGCCACCAATTCGCTGCCGACCTACGGTGGCACGGCCAGCCCGCAGAACGAGATCGTCTATTCGTTCACGGCTCAGGGCGCCAACGCGACGATCACCCTGGCTCAGGGTGCGGAAGGCACGTGGAGCGGCCAGTCGGCCGGTATCTTCCTGATGCCGTCGCCGTGCTCGTCGAGCACCGATCCGATTCAGCTCGGCTTCCCGGGCTCGCCGATGCCGGTCAGTGGCCTGACCGACGGTCAGCAGTACTTCGTGATCGTGACGGCCGATCCGGGTGCGCCCGCGGCGACCTGCGGCACGTTCACCGCGACGGTCACCGGCACGCTGCCGGTCACCCTGCAGAGCTTCACGGTCGGCTGATAGCCGAACGTCTTCTTGCTTAGAAGTATCGAGAACCCACCTGGCAACAGGTGGGTTTTTTTTTGAATGATCCCAATCCTGCTTTCCCTGACCGCGGCCTCGATGGCCGCTACCCAACCCACTGCACCGAAGCTGCGGGCGGAGCATTGCCAGTTCGGCGACCGCTACCAGTTCGAGTCGGCTTCGTGCCAGTTCCGGCTGCACAATGAGGGCGCCGAGCCCGTCGTCGTGAGCCACATCAAGCCCCTGACGCCCGGTGACAGCGTCTCCGCCGAGCGCCTCGAGATCGCCCCCCATTCGACCGCCACCATCGATTTCACTACCCAAGTCGGCGATCGACTGGGCAACCTCATCCGGTTCGTCGCATTCGACGTCGGCAAGGAGCCGCGCAAGCTGATTGCACGTGGCTTCGTCGTCTCCGATCTGGATGACGCGGGCCAGGCGTTCGAGTTCGGTACGTTCGACGCCGCCAAGGGCTCCGCGCCCAAGACGATCACGTTGTCGAGCCACGCGGTGGCGGACTTTCGCATCACGCGCCTGATCGAAGCGCCGTCCTGGGCGAACGTGCAAATCGGCCCCGACGGCCGCTCGGTCACCGCGCAGGTGAAGCCGGACGCGGCATGGTCGCCCCTGGAGGGGCGCATCAAGCTCGCGGTGAATACACCGCACCAGAACCAGGCGTGGCTCGGCATCAGTGCGAACCCGCAGGGCCTGGTCATTGCATCGAGCAACCCGTACGAGATCGGCGCCGTGCATGCGGGCAATCCGATCGAGTTCATCGTGCGCGTGACCGGCCGTGACCACAAGCCCGTCGAACTCGGCGAGTCCACGATTCGCGGCGTTCCCGGCAAGGTCAAGCAGACGGCCTGCGCGCCCAAGGCCGCCGATTGCGCGCAACTCGTCGTGACGTTGCCGAAGGATCTGCCATTGGGCATTTTCCGCGGCGAACTCTCGGTCGAACTGCCCGCGTACGCGCGGACGCTGCCCGTGGCCTTCGGTGGCTTCGTCGTCGCCAAGACGACGATCATCAAGAACGAGGCTCCGCCTTCGGCCCAGGCGGCTGGCGCTACGGCGCCATCCTCCGCGGGCGAGGATGCAGCGCCGAGCATCAATCTCTCGCGCGCGCTCAGCAACTCGGTCGAGCAGGCCAAGGCGGTAGCCGAGCCGCCGCCAGGCAGCGGGCCGCTGCTGAAGTGGCAGGTCGCGAACGAGGAGCAGGTCCACGGCTATCTCGTCTATCGGGCCGACCAGGAAGGGGGTCCGTTCGTGCGCGTCAACGAGCAGGTGATCGGCGTCGCTTCGAACGGCGTCGGTTGGACCTACCAGTGGCGCGACGATTCCGCGCGCTCGGGGGCTGCGTATTGGTACTACGTCGCAGTGCTCGGCGCGGACGGTCGCATCAAGCCGCTGTCCTCGCCGCAAAAGGTCGTTGCGAAATGACACCCACGATACTTCGCAGTGCACCCGATCGGAAACCAGAGACATGGAACCGCTTTCTGGCGACACTGATATTCCTCGGTGCTTGATCGGCGCCGCACGCGCAGGATTGCGCGGCCCCGCTGCGGATCAGCACCGAGGGAGGCCCATATAACAATGTCACGGGCGA
>NZ_JBQCFP010000036.1:0-2564 GCF_051958935.1 Dokdonella sp.
GTCCGTTCGCCAGCCCTTCGACGGCACAAAAAAAGAGGCCTCCCGCGAGGGAGGCCTCCTGTTTCATCCCAAGGACGGGATCAGTTGGCGGTGCCGACCAGCAGGTTGTCCATCGTCGACCAGCTGCTGTCCGTCGGGTCCGACGGATTCGGCGCGTCGATCGTGATGCTCGTGATCGGCGCGGCGGTGGTGAAGCCGCGGTAGTCGTTCTCGTCCGTGGTCGAGAACGTCTCCGTGGTGCCATCGCTGAGCATCAGGTCGACCTCGTTGCCGGGGATCGCCACGCCGTCGATGTCGGACGCGAAGAAGTTGCCGCCGACCGCGGTCACGGTGCCCGCCGTGAACGTCACCACGATCTGGTCACCCGAACCATTCGTCGTGATCACGCCCGGGAAGAACCACAGGTCGTCCGGCGTCGGCGTCGTGTCGATCGTGTAGCCGAAGCCGCCACTGCTGTAGGTGCGGGCCGGTTCGGCCGCCGAGCTGTTGCCGACATCGCTGAAGTCGTTCTCGAAGAACCCGGCGGCCACGTGCGTGATGAACTCCGCACGATCCGTGTAGGTCGCCGGTCCGCCACCACCGACCGGGTCGAAGCCGTCGCAGAAGATCTCGTCGGCACCACCCGAGCAGAACACGACCGGCGCAGGTCCGACCGTCAGCGTGACCGGCACGGTGACCAGCGGCGTAACGGGGTCGTTCGTGCCAACGCAGACATTGGCCGTGTAGGTACCTTCGGCAAGGCTCGCCGCGTTGGCCGTCACGGTCACGTCCGTGTTCGCACCCGCCGCGACCGAACCACCGGCCGGCGCCTCACTCAGCCACGGGATGTCGGCCGGGTTCGCGCAGGTCGGCGGCGGCGTACCACCACCCAGGTCGACCACCATCGTCAGATGGAAGTCCGGGAAGCCGATCGTCGCAGCCGTGGTCGGCTCGGTGATCGCGCAGTCGGCAGCCGACAGGAACGTCGGGTGCGTTTCCGGAGTGGCGTTCGCGCCCGGGAAGAAGCGACCGGTCGTCATCGCGTCGACGTGATATTCCACCACGAGGTCATTGCCGGCGGTATCGGCGATCGAGCCCGTCACCGGGATCGTGACCGAGACGAGGCCGCTGTCGATCGACCCGGTACCCGTGCCGATCGGCGTCAGCGACGCGGTCGGGATCGTGTCCACCGGGGTGCCGTGCGGGATCGTGTACAGGTTGATCGTGACCGGCACGCCACTCGGGCCATTGCTGCCGGAGGAGATCGTCACCGCGCTCACGCTCGTGCTGGCACCCACACCCGGATGCTCGTTGAAGTAGAAGCGGCGCCAGAAGCTGTTGGCCGTGTTCGACGTCGAACCCTGGCCGCAGCTCACGCCCTCGTCACCCGGCGAGTTGTCGGTCATCTGCGAGATCTGCGACGAGCCCAGAGGCACGACCGGACGACGCATGGCCGGCAGCGTTCCCGCCTTCGGGTTCTGCACCATCGACGCCGGACCGTACTTCGCCCGCAGCACTTCGGCTTCGCGCGACACCGTGCGATAGCTGTTGCCCTGCAGATGGCGATTGTTGCTCGCGGTCGAGCCTTCGCTGATCGTGTACGACAGCGCGCTGCCGCCCGTGTTGGCGATGTTCAGCGGCGTCGAATCCGTACCGCCGGCCACTGCGTCGAGCGTCAGCGCGTTCGGCGTGACCACGGCCACCGGCGGCGACTGCACCGTCAGCGTGGCGGTCGCGTCCGTGTCGCTGTTGCCGATCGAGGTCTGCAGCGCACCCGCCGGGATCGTGTTGACGTAGCTGCCCGCCGTGGCGGAATGCACTGCCACCGCGACCGCGCAGGTGCCATTCGGCGGAATCACCGCGCCCGTCGCCAGCGTCACCGAACCGGACGTGTTGCTCGCGCCCGCACCGCCGGTGCACGTCGTCGTCGCCGACGCCGCGGTCGCCACGAGGCCTGCCGGCAACGTGTCGACCAGGTTGGCCGTCAGCGTCGCCGGATTGGTGGTCGGGTTGGTCAGCGTGATCGTCAGCGTGCTGTCCACGTTGATCTGCACCGCGCTCGGCGCGAACGCCTTCGCCACCGACGGAATCGTCGCGAACGACAGGTGGATCGAGTCGATCCACCAACCCGGACCGGTGTCCGGTGCGACGGAGGAGTCGTCCGCCGTGCGGAAGCGCAGCTTGGTCGGCTGGCCGGTGGACGCGCTCGGCAGGGTCACGCTGGTGGTGATGAAGCCACCGCTGCTGCCGGTCCACGCCTGGCGCCCGCCGATCGGGCTGCCCCACGAAGTGGAGATCGGAGCGGTATAGCCGCCCGCGCCGAACGAACCGCCCGCCGTGATGATGTCCGTGAACGGACCACCATTGATGCTGATCTCGAGCACCGCACCGTCGAAGCCGCTTTCCAGGTTGAACTGGTGGCGGAACGTCAGCGTGGTGGTGCCGAGCGGCGTGAACGCCGGCGAATCGAGCGTGAAGTCGTTCACCGACGGCAGGTCGGTCGCGAACGCCGCGTTCGGCGCCGTGTCCGAGGCCGTCGTCACGGTCGTGAAGTCCGTGCCGGTCGTCGTCGACGTGACCCAGCC
>NZ_JBQCFP010000037.1:0-3117 GCF_051958935.1 Dokdonella sp.
GATCGGCCTCACCGGCAACCCGGGCCAGGCGAACTACGCGGCGGCGAAGGCGGGCATCATCGCGTTCTCCAAGTCGCTCGCGCGCGAGATCGGCTCGCGCGGGATCACCCTCAACCTCGTCGCGCCCGGGTTCATCGATACCGACATGACGCGTGCGTTGCCGGAGGAGCAGCGCAACGCGCTGCTCGGCCAGATCGCGCTCGGCCGCCTCGGCGCGGCTGAGGACATCGCCAAGGCGGTCGCGTTCCTCGCTTCGCCCGCGGCGTCGTTCATCACCGGCGAGACGGTCCACGTGCACGGCGGCATGTAGATGCCCTAACCGGCCGTTGAAAAAGGCGCTATCCAGCGCTTTTTCAACTCAGTGAGTCCGGCGCATGTCCGGACTCGCTTCCGCGATTCAACGACTTGCGTCGTCGACTCGCGAGCGATCCATCCCTGGATCGCGTTAGCAGGCTGTTTTTCAACAGCCTGCTAACGCTTGTTATTCAGCACCTTGGCCGCATCTTCGATGCCGCCGCCGAGGTTCGTTCGGCCCTCCCCGGCGCGGCTGGCGAGGGGGCAGGGCTTCCACTACAATGCCGCGGTTTACAGGGGCGCGCGCTGCCCGCCGTGGCGACGCGGCCTGCATGCGCCGCATGAATTCCGACCGGAGGTTTAGAAACACATGAGCACTATCGAAGAGCGCGTCAAGAAGATCGTGGTCGAGCAGCTCGGCGTGAAGGAGGACGAAGTCACCCCGAACGCGTCGTTCGTCGACGACCTCGGCGCCGACTCGCTGGATACGGTCGAGCTGGTGATGGCGCTGGAAGAAGAATTCGAGTGCGAAATTCCGGACGAGGAAGCCGAGAAGATCACGACCGTCCAGCAGGCGATCGACTACGTGAAGGCGCACGTCAAGGCCTGATCGATTCGCCAGCAGGCAACCCGAAGCTGCGCCCGACGGGCGCAGTTTTGTTTTTGACGAATGCGGCCAGGACGGCCGCTCTTGCTCGCGCGATCCGGGACGATCGCAAAGGTGGACTATGAAGCGTCGCGTCGTCGTCACCGGTCTCGGCATCGTCAGCCCCGTCGGCAACGATGTCGCCACCGCCTGGTCGAACATCACCGCCGGCAAGAGCGGCATCGGCCCGATCACCCATTTCGACGCATCGACGTTCCCGACCCGCATCGCCGGCGAGGTGCGCGACTTCGACCCGGCGCAGTTCGTCGCGGCGAAGGACGTCAAGAAGATGGACCCGTTCATCCACTACGGCATCGCCGCGTCCGTGCAGGCGCTCGCCGACGCCGGCCTGCACCCGCACGAGCACGACGAGGAACGCATCGGCGTCGCGGTCGGCGCGGGCATCGGCGGCATCGCGACGATCGAGAAGACCTCGATCACCTACCACGAGCAGGGCCAGCGCAAGATCTCGCCGTTCTTCGTGCCGAGCTCGATCATCAACATGGCGTCGGGCAACCTGTCGATCATGCTCGGCCTCAAGGGGCCGAACATCGCCTGCGTCACCGCATGCACGACCGCAACGCACAACATCGGCCTCGCCATGCGCATGATCCAGTACGGCGACGCCGACGTGATGATCGCGGGCGGCGCCGAGTATTCGACCGTCGGAACCGCGGTCGGCGGTTTCTGCTCGGCGCGCGCGCTGTCCACGCGCAACGACGAGCCGCACAAGGCGAGCCGTCCATGGGACAAGGACCGCGACGGTTTCGTGCTGTCCGACGGTGCGGGCGTGCTCGTCATCGAAGACTACGAACATGCGAAGAAGCGCGGCGCGCGCATCTACTGCGAGCTGGTCGGCTTCGGCATGAGCGGCGATGCGTACCACATGACCGCGCCGAGCGAGAACGGCGAGGGCGGCGGCCGCTGCATGGTCGCGGCGGTCAAGGATGCCGGCCTCAACCTCGGCGACGTGCAGTACATCAATGCGCACGGCACGTCGACGCCGGCCGGCGACGTCGCCGAAGTGCAGGGCATCAAGGGCGTGTTCGGCGACCACGCGGCGAAGCTCATGGTCAGTTCGACCAAGTCGATGACCGGCCACCTGCTCGGCGCCGCGGGCGGCGTCGAAGCGATCTTCTCGATCCTCGCGCTGCGCGACAACGTCGTGCCGCCGACGATCAACCTCGACGCGCCCGGCGAAGGCTGCGACCTCGACTTCGTCCCGCATACGGCGCGTGACGCGAAGCTCGACGTCGTGCTGTCCAACTCGTTCGGCTTCGGCGGCACCAACGGCACGCTCGTCTTCCGCCGCGCCTGAGTGCAAGTCTCCGAAAGCAGCGTCAAGCGCAAAGATCGAAACACGAAGCACACAGAGCACACGAAGAAGCAGATCCATCGTCTTTAGCGTGCTCGGTGTGCTCTGTGTGCTTCGTGTTTCAAGCTCGTGCTGCTGATTCCATATCCGAAGGCCATGACCCACGTCGTCAAGGAAATCGCCGGCGTGCGCGACCTGCTCGGCCTCGCCGCGGCTCGGCCGGGTCGCTATCCGGGTCTTCTCGAGAGCGCCGCGCGTGGCAGCGCGCGCGCGCGGCACGACATCTTGTTCGCGTTTCCCGAGCGTGAGCTGCGCCTCGCCGCTGGCATCGTGCGCGACGAGCATGGCGCATCGCATGGCGATCGGTTCCTCGATGCGCTCGACGACGCGTGGCGCGCGGAGCGTGTCGCGCGCAGTGACGACGGCCTGCCGTTCCACGGCGGCTGGCTGCTCTACCTCGGCTACGAACTCGCGGCCGAGATCGAGCCCTGCCTGCATCTTCCCGAACCGCGCGGAGCGGCGTTGCCGACCGCGCTCGCGTTGCGCTGCCCCGCGGCGATCATCGTCGACCACGAGCGTGCGCGGACCCTGCTCGTCGCGGAAACCGGGCGGGAGGCATTGCTCGGCGAGCTCGACGCCGACCTTGCCGCGGTCGCGAGCTTCGAGGGGTCGCTGCGCGGCCGCACGCAGATCGAAGAGGACGACCCCAAGGCCTTCCTCGACGGCGTTGCGCGCGTGCGTGAACACCTTCGTGACGGCGATGTGTTCCAGGTCAACCTGTCGCGCGCGTGGCGTGCGCGTTGTACGCCGGCGCCACGGCCAGTCGATGTCCATGCGGCGCTGCGGCGGGCCAATCCGGCGC
>NZ_JBQCFP010000038.1:0-7835 GCF_051958935.1 Dokdonella sp.
CGCATACGCGGCGCCCGAGCAGATCCTCGGCGAGGCGATCGGCACCGCGACCGACGTTTATGCGCTCGGCCTCATGCTGTGCGAACTGCTGGTCGGCCGGCTGCCGCGCACGCGCAGCAGCGCGCCGGCGCAGCTCGCGCAGGAGGCGAGCCACGAGACGAGCGAGCGCGCGAGCGCGCTCGCGGCGCGCCTGTCCGCGGGCGAAGTCGACGCGCTCTACGGCGGCGCGCTCGATGCGAGGCGCCTCGCGCAGGCGCTCGCGGGCGATCTCGACGTCATCGTCGCGACCGCGTTGCAGCGCGATCCGGCGCGCCGCTATCCGACCGCCGCGGCCTTCGCCGACGACCTGCGCCGCTGGCTCGAAGGCCGGCCGATCACCGCGCGCGCGGACTCGGCGTCGTACCGCCTCGCGCGTTTCGCGCGCCGCCACCGCGCTGGTGTCGCGGCCTCGGTGCTGGTCGCGGTCTCGCTGTTCGCGGGCCTCGGCGCCGCGCTGTGGCAGGCCGAGGTCGCGCGCAGCGAGGCGCGCCGCGCGGACGCCGAACGCGCGCACGCGGAGCGCCAGCTCGCGCGTGCCGAACGCGTCAAGGACTTCATGCTCGCGCTGTTCCGCGAACAGGACCCGGTCAGCCGCGCGAAGGCGCAGGTGCGTTCCGCGTCGCAGCTGATCGGCGACGGCGTCGCGCAGATCGATGCCACGCTCGGCGCCGAACCGGACCTGCAGGCGGAGCTGCTGCGCGACCTCGGTGAAATGCAGGTCAACCTCGACGACGGCAAGGCCGGTGTCGCGACGCTGGCGCGTGCCTGGGAGCTGCAACGGCGGCAGAGCGGCAGCGACAGCCTCGCCGCGACGGAAACGCAGGTCGCCTACGCCGACGGCGTGTACGCATCAGGCGACGTGAAAGCTGCGGCGCCGCTCGCCGACGCGGCGATCGCGCGCCTGCGCGAACTCGGCGCGGCGCGCAGCGCGCGCATGGCGCAGGCCGAACTGGTCGCGGCGAAGATCCGCCTCATCCAGGGCGATGGCGAGGAGGCGGAACGGCTCGCGCGCGACGCGCTCGACATCGTGCGCGCCTTGCGCGGGCCGCGCAGCATGGACCTGGTCGGGCCGCTCTCCCTGCTCGGCAAGGTGCTTCACGAACGCGCGCGCTTCACCGACGCGCTCACCGTGCTGCGCGAAGCGATCGGCATCGTCGAAGCGGCGGGGGGCGCGGACAACGCGCGCGCCGCGCTGCTGCACATGTCGGTCGCCGACACGCTGCGCGTGCAGCGCAAGTACGACGAGGCGCTGCCCGAGTACGAGGCGGCGCTGCGCATCGAGCGGGTGCAACTGCCCCGCGACCACGTGATCCTCGGCGGCACGCTGATCCGCCTCGGCGACCTGCAGCGGCGCATGGGGCGGCTCGACGAAGCGGACGCGTCGCTCGCGGAAGCGATCGGCGTCCTCGGCAAGGCGCCGGGCGGGCAATACGCGCAGGCGTTGCAGTTCCACGGCAATCTCGCGCGCGCACAGGGCCGGCTCGATCTCGCCGCGCAGCGCTATCGTGCCTCGTTCGAGGCGTTCCGCGCCGTCAGCGGCGACAGCGTCTACACGTGGCTCACCGCGCTCGAACTCGTCAGCGTGCTCGGCGAACTGGAGCGGTTCGACGAGGCCGATGCGCTCGCCACGCAGGCGGTCGCGACGATGGCGACGCTGTCGAAGGACGACTCGTACGAGGCGGCCTACGTCAACAGCGTGATCGGCGGGCTGCGCCACGCCGAGCACCGCTATCCCGACGCGATCGACGCGCGTCGCCGTGCGGTCCTTTTGATCGAGAAGGCCTACGGGCCCGATCATGCGGAAGTCGCGCAGGCGCGCGCCGAACTCGCGTCGAGCCTCGTCGCGACCGGCGATCCGGCGATGCGTCGCGAAGCGGGCGAAATCGTCGAGCAGGCGCGCGCCGCGCTCGAGCGCAGCAGCGACGACACGGTCGGGCCGATGCTCGGCGTCGTCTATCTCGTGCGCAGCCGCGTGCATCGCGGCGACGGCGACCTCGCCGGCGCGCGCGCGGACGTCGCGCAGGCGATCGACCGGCTGCAGGCGCCCGAACACGCCACGCGCCTGCGCGAGGCGCGGTCGCTCGCGCAGGCGCTCGGCGCGGGCTGAGTTCCCATCCGACGCCGTCGTCGCCGCGGCGGCGCAACGGCCATGGCCCATGCCAGCGCGCTTGTCCGTGGAACGGCGTGTCCACGGAGATCGCCATGTCCATCCTGCATCGCTGGTTCGCTTTCGGCCTCCTGTTCGCGTCGCTGCCCGCGACGCCGGCGACCTACCTCGTCACGCGCGGCGACGACCCCGCGCCCGACGGCTGCCTCGCCAACGATTGTTCGCTGCGCGAGGCGCTCGACGCCGCGGTGTCGACGCCGGGCGGGGACACGATCGTGCTCGCCGCGGGTCAGTACACGGTCACGCGCGGCACGCTCGACGCGATCGGCGACGTCGCCGTCACTGGCGCCGGCGTCGACGCGACACGCATCGTCGGCAACGGCGCGTTCGACCTCGTGCACGTGACGCCGCTCGCCGCCCTCGTGCTCGACGGCGTCACGCTCGCATCACAGGACGCGGCGATCGAGATCGACAGCGGCGGCGCGACCTTGCGTCGCGTGCGCATCGCCGCCGGCGGCGGCGTCGTCTCCGCGACGTCGGCGAACGGCGCCGCGCAGTTGCGCATCGAGCATTCCGAACTCGGCGACGCCGTCGGCTGCCTGTGCGGCGCGGGGTCGTTGCACGCCTCCGACAGCACGCTCGCCGGCGTGGCGATGTTCGACGGCAGCGGCGACCTCGACCTCGAACGCGTCGAGGTGGTCGGCCCCGACGCCCATTACGGCATCGCGTTCACCTCGTCGGGCGCGGCGACGATCCGCGACAGCACGATCCGCAACCAGTCGATTCCTCTCGCGCTCGACGGCGTCGGCGACGTGCGCGTATACCGCACGCGCTTCCTCGGCAACACCGGGCCGATGTACAGCTACCGCGACGGCACGGTCTGGATGGACGAAGTCGAGTTCAGCGCCAACGTCGTGGACGATGCGCATGCGGACCATCCTGCGGTGCTGCTCGCGACCGACGAAGGCGCCTGGCGCATCTCGCGCGCGCTGTTCAGCGGCAATCGTGGCGGCGGCGGATCGGGCCCCGGCCTCATCGGCTCGACCGTGCGCGTGCTCGCCGGCGCCAATGTCGTCATGGGCGACGTCACATTTCACGACAACACGTTCCGAGCCGGCGTCGCCAACGGCATCGGCCACGCGATCGGTGTCGACGTCGCCGACGCGAGTGCGACGATCTTCTGGATGTTCCACGCGACCTTGCGCACCGGCCCGTCGGTGCCCGACAACGCGGTCGCATCGCTGCTCGCGGTGCGCGGTGCCGCGGCGAACGTGCGCATCTACGACAGCCTGCTCGCCGGCAACTGCGCCTTCGCGAACGGCGCCGGCGTGTTCCAGGCGGTCGGCAATGTCGAGTCGCCGGCCCATACCTGCCAGTTGCCGTCGGCGGACAACGACGTCGACGTGCCCGCGCTGCAACTGCTGCTCGGCCCGCTCGCCGACCATGGCGGTTTCACGCGCACGTTCCTCCCTTCGCGCGCGAGCCCGCTCGTCGATCGCGCCGACCCGACCTGGTGCGGCGTCGCCAATGCGGTCTTCGGCGCCACCGACCAGCGCCGCTACCTGCGTCCCGCCGACGGCATCGACTGCGACATCGGCGCGGCGGAGGCCGACGCATCGCCCGACACGATCTTCGCCCACGGCGTCGACGGCTGAGCGGCCCGGACCACGCCGGCGTCATTCCATCCACGGATTGCGCAAGGGCGCCATCGTCGATGGGTCCTCGCCCGCGTCGATGCGCGCGACCTGCGCCCGCAGCTGCTGCTCGACCTTGGCGTCGAGCGGTGCCTTCTCCTGCTCGAGGAGCCGGCGATAGGCGCGTGCCGCATGCGCCGCGTCGCCGAGGCGCAGGTATGCATTGCCGAGTTCGACGCCGGCATCGACCGCCTGCGGACGCAGCGCGACGACCTGCTCGAGGCAGCGCGCGACGCGCTGCCAGTCATCGCCGTTCTTGCGGTAGATGTATTCCATGACCTCGTCGCTCATCGCGCCGGCACGGCCCATCGGATTCGACTGGCGCCCGCGCCACACCGTGATGTAGCCGAAACGCGCGACCCGTCGCATGCCCTTGAACACTTCGGCGGGATTCTATTCCCGGTCGGGGCGTGGCACCTCGTCGTAGATCGAATAGAGGAACCAGCCTTCGTAGAGGCCGGCGGTGTTGTCGTCGTCGAGGTCCTGCACGCGCCGGCGCACGTCGACGTGGGCGCCGCGCCACTGGTTCTCCATGATCGACGTGACCCAATGGCCCGAGTACAGCGGCAAGCCCGTCGCCGCGATCCGCGCGTGGTAGAACGCCGCGATTTCGCCGTAGCGCTGCCCGAGGTCGAGCCCCTCGTTCTCGAAGTAGCGGTAGGCGCCCGCGCTGCCGCCGACGAGCTCATTGTGGTACTCCCACAGGCGCGGCTCGCGTACCGTCATCAGCACCGTGGCGACGAACGCCGCGGCGACGGTGCCGAAGAGCACGCGCGAACGCCGCTTCCATGCAACCGACACCGCGCCACCGGCGAGTACGGCTGCCGAGCAGAGCAGGGGCGTCGCATGGCGGATGCCGCCCCAGGCCTCGGGAGAGGCCATCAGTGCGGCGAGATGCGCCGCACTGGCCGCGGCGAGCGTCGCGAGCATCCAGCGTGTCGTCGGCGAAAGCCGCGTGCGCGCGAGCAGGCCGAGCCCGAGCAGCGCCAGCGCCGCCAGCGCGAGTGGCATCTTCGCCGCGAGGATCGCGGGCCAGGTGAACCAGGGCGTGCGTCCCTCGTAGAGCCTTCCCCACACCAGGTGCGTGCCGCCGCCGCGGCCTTCGACACCGGTGCGCACCGTGTCGGCGAGCCCCCACAGATACGCGCGCGGCAACAGGTGATGGCGATCGGCGAACGCGAGCGTCGCGCGCAGCGGCGCGGTCGAGACGTCGGCGATCTTGTCCTCCATCGGCCGATTGAATCCGTCGCCGCCGTCGGCGTCGGCATGGAAACGCCAGCCGTACTGCGCCCACAACAGGAGCACGCCGAGCATGAACGCGACCGCGAGCTTCGCGCCGCGCAGCGCGATGGCGCGCGATCCACCGGCCTGCGCGAGCGCGGCGGCGAGCAGGACGAGCGCGATACCGAGCAGCCCCGCGAGTGCCGAGTGCTTCGCGCCGAGCGCGAGCCCGATCGCGACGCCGCACACGGCCACCCAGTGCCAGTGCCAGGTCGCCGCGAGCAATCCCGCCGCGACGGTCGCGAGTGCGAGCGTGAGCGCGAGCGGGCCATCGGTCATGACCACCGGCAGGTGCGCGCCGAGGGTTGGCTCGAGCGCGAGGAAACCGAGCGTACCCGCAGCCCACGCGAAGCCTGCTGCGCGCTGGAGCAGCGCGCCGAGGGCGAGCAGCAGCGCACCGTTCAACGCCCACATCGCCACGCGCGCGCGTTGCTGGATGCGAGCGAAATCGTTGTCGAGGAACATCGTCTGCTCGACCCACTCGCGCTCCTGGCTCTTCTCGCGCAGCGCGGGCTCGGGCGGCAGGCGGAAATCCGCGGGCATCCATGCGCCGACCCAGCGCTTGGCGAGCGGTGGGTGCTCGGGATTGAGGTGCATGTCGCCGCGTTGCACGTAGGACGTGCCGGCGACGATGTGCCACGGCTCGTCGATCGTGAAACTGTCCAGGCGCGTGCCATACCACGAGCGCAGCACGGCGAGCGTGGCGAGCAGGACGAGGGCGAACCACGCCAGCAACCGCCGCGACTTCGACGACGCTCGGTTCGCCGCCATCATCGCCGTGCCCATCGACTCTTCCATCGGCGACTCCCCGGCACCGCGCGACGCATGTGCATTGACGACCGTCCGGTCTTGCGACGCCGCCGGCGGACATCGACGCCACGGCGAATCGCGTCCGCCCGGGCAAGGGCAGCCACGCCGATGCCGGCACCGCGTCGGCGCATGGTAGCGCGCCCGCCCGCACGGCTCGCGAATGTGGCTGCCGCGCGCGCACGCGACGCCCGCGGCGGGGTGTCGGACCGTCATGGAATTCCTCTTGCCATCATCCACGCAGACGCGCGCACCTGCGGGCCAGCGGCGCGCGTGCGGCTCGCGGTGCATACTCGCGCCGACCGGCAACCTGGGGAGGGCGGCATGGCACGTACGGCCTTGGTGGACCTGCTGCGGCGCAGCGCCGCGCTCGCGGCACATTGCGCGCACAGCGGCGAGCCGCTCGACGAAGCGATCGCGCGCGAACGCGAGGCGCGCATCGACCACGCGCGGCGACGCTTCCTGCGCGATTCGCTCGGCGCATCCGCCGCGCTCGCGCTCGCCGCGTGCACCCCGGCGGCGCTGCGCCCGCGCCGCGACGATACCGACGCGGTCATCGTCGTCGGCGCCGGCATCGCCGGCCTCACCTGCGCCTGGCGCCTACGCCAGGCGGGCGTGCCGGTCGCACTGTACGAAGCACAGGAACGCGTCGGTGGCCGCATGCTGAGCCTGCGCGGGCATTTCGCCGACGGTCAGGTCTGCGAACTCGGCGGCGAACTCGTCGACAGCGGGCATGCGCGCATGCGCGCGCTCGCGGCAGAACTCGGCCTCGTGCTCGACGACCTGGCCGAGGATCCGACCGCGGCGCACGGCGACATCTGGTTCCATGGCGGGCGGCGCTATTCCGAAGCGGAGATCCTGGCCGCGTTCGCGCCGCTCGCGCAGGCGATCGCGCGCGACGCGTCGACCCTGCCGGACGAACAGATCACCTATGCGGCGCCCGGCGGCGCCGAGGCGCTCGATCGCGAATCGATGAGCGCGTGGCTCGACCGCAACGGCGCCGACGGCTGGCTGCGCGCGCTGATCGAGGTCGCATACACGACCGAGATGGGCCTCGAATGCGCGGAGCAGTCGGCGCTCAACTTCCTCACATTCATCGATCCCGGCACCGACGCGTTCCGCATCTTCGGCGAGAGCGACGAGCGCTACCACGTGCGTGGCGGCAACGACCTCGTGCCGCATGCGCTCGCGCAGCGCCTCGCCGACGCGATCACCACCGGCGCCGTGCTCGAAGCGATGCGCCGCGACGACAGTGGTCGCTACGTGCTCTCGTTCCGGCACGGCGCGGCCGCGTTCGAACGGCGCGCGCACCGCGTCGTGCTCGCGGTGCCGTTCACGACCCTGCGCGACGTGCGCCTCGACCTCGACCTGCCGCCGGCCAAGCGCAAGGCGATCGCCGAACTGCGCTACGGCACCAATGCCAAGCTCATGATCGGCTTCGGCGAGCGCATCTGGCGCACCCGCCACGCGAGCGCCGGCGCGACCTACAGCGACTTGCCGCTGCAGACGACGTGGGAAACGAGCCGTATGCAGGCGGGCGCGGCGGGCATCCTCACCAACTTCGTCGGCGGCCGGCGCGGTCTCGAGATCGGCAGCGGCACGCCGAAGCAGCAGGCCGATGCCGCCGCGGCGCAGCTCGAGGCCATCTGGCCCGGCATCGCCGCCGCGCGCGCCGGCGCGCGCGAGGCGCGCTTCCACTGGCCGACGCACGCGTGGACGAAGGGCAGCTATGCCTGCTTCGCGCCCGGGCAGTGGACGACGCTGCGCGGTGCGGTCGGCGAACGCGTAGGCGACCTGCATTTCGCCGGCGAGCACTGCGCGTTCGACAACCAGGGTTTCATGGAAGGCGGCGTCGAAACCGGCGAATGGGTCGCGCAGGCGCTCACCGCGCGAGCGAGCGCATGAAG
>NZ_JBQCFP010000039.1:0-4778 GCF_051958935.1 Dokdonella sp.
GGCGCGGACCGCGCGGGTGCGCGCCGCCCCCTCGCTCGGATCGCCGAGCGGCGGCCCCGGGCCAGGCGCTTCGACGTACCCGATCGAACCTGCATCGACGTGCGCGCTCGCGAGCGCGAGGCGGATCGCGCCGGCCTGGCCGCGCACGCTCGGCGCGCCGAAGCTCGCCTTGTCGGCGCCGTCGTTGTTGACGCCGACGCCGCGGATCACCGCGTACACCGTGTCGCCCTGCTCGATCGCGTCCGCGAGGCGCTTGAGCACCACCACGCCGGCGCCGGACGAAAACACGGTGCCGCTCGCCTCGGCATCGAATGGCCGGCAATGGCCGTCGGCCGATTCGATCGCGCCCTCGGCGGGCAGGTAGCCCGACTCCTGCGGCACCACCACGTTGACGCCGCCCGCGAGCGCGACGTCGCACTGCCAGCTCATGAGCGCGTACCAGGCCTGCGCGACCGCGACGAGCGAGGTCGAGCACGCAGTGTGGAGGCTGATCGCCGGACCCGTGAGGCCCAGCCGGTGCGCGACGCGCGTCGCGACGTAGTCCTTCTCGTTGGCGAGCATCGCGGCGAACTCGCCGCTCGCGGCGAGGATGTCGGGGCGCGCGTCGACGAGCTTGCGGTAGCTGTTGTTCGACGTGCCGGCCCAGATGCCGATGCTGCCGGCGGCGCGCGACGGATCGGTGCCGGCATGCTCGAGCGCGTTCCAGCAGAGCTCGAGGAACACGCGCTGCTGCGGGTCGATCAGCTGCGCCTCGCGCGCGGGGATGCCGAAGAACGCTGCGTCGAAGTGCTCGGCGCCGGCGATGACGCCGCGTGCCGGCACGTAGCGCGGGTGGTCGCGCAGCTCGCGCGGCACCATCGGCGAGAGTTCGCCCGGCGTGAAGCGCGTGATCGATTCGCGCCCGGCGAGCAGGTTCGACCAGAGCTCGTCGACCGATGCAGCGCCCGGGAAACGCCCGGCCATGCCGACGATCGCCACGCCGTCGAGCGTGGGCTCGCTCATCGGGCGCCTCCTGGGCGCGTGCCGAAGCGCGCGAAGGCGGCGCGTTGCGCGTCGCCGCGCGCGCGTTCGCCCGCGATCGCGGCGACCGGCGCGATCGCTACGGTGAGTGCACGCGCCTGCGCGGCGACGGTCGGGTGCTCGTACGCCTGCGCCACGCTCAGCACGTGGCCGTGCCGGCGCAGCTCGGTCAGCGCACGCACGACCAGCAGCGAGCGCGCGCCGTGATCGAACAGGTTCGCTTCCACGTCCAGATCATCCACCCCGAGCAGTTGCTTCCACAAGTCGAGAAGTTGATTCTGCAGGGGCGCACCGTCTCGCCAGCGCAGCGCCCCGCCCGCCGGCGCGGCGGCGAGTGCACGGCGGTCGATCTTGCCGCTCGCGGTGAGCGGCAGCACCGCATGGCTCACGATCGCGTGCGGCACGAGGTAGTCGGCGAGCGATGCGGCGCAATGCGCACGCAGTTCGTCGGCGAGCGCGGTGGCGTCGATGCGCGCGTCGCGCGCGACCACGTGCGCGACGAGCCGGCGGCCGCCGGCGGTATCGGCGGCGACAACGACCGCCTCGGCGAGCGCGGGATGGCGGCAGAGCACCGTCTCGATTTCCGCCGGCTCGACGCGGAAACCGTCGATCTTGAGCTGCTCGTCGACCCGCCCGAAGCATTCGAGCACGCCGTCCGCGTCGATGCGGGCGCGGTCGCCGGTGCGATACCAGCGTTCGCCGTCGAGTTCGACGAAGCGCTCGGCGGTGAGCTCGGCGCGATGGATGTAGCCGGCAGCGAGGCATTCGCCACCGAGCAGGAGTTCGCCTTCGGTGCCATCGGCGAGCGGCGCGAGCGCGGCATCGACGATGCGCACGCGCACGTGCGGCAGGGGCGCGCCGATCGGCGGCAGCTCCGGCCAGGCCGCGGGATCGCCGGCGAGTTCGTGCGCGGTCACCACGTGCGTCTCGGTCGGGCCGTAATGGTTGTGCAGCACCGTGCCGGGCAACGCCGCGAACAGGGCGCGGATCGCCGGCGTGATGCGCAGCTGCTCGCCCGCGGTGACGACGTCGCGCAGCGCGCGCGGCAGGCTGCCGCCGGCCGCAAACGCCTCGGCGAGTGCCTGCAGGCCGACGTAGGGCAGGAACAGCCTTTCGACGCGCTCGCGCTCGAGCAGGGCGAGCAGTGCATACGGGTCGCGTCGCTCGGCTTCGGTCGGCAACACCAGGCAGCCGCCGCTCGCGAGCGTCGAGAAGATTTCCTGGAAGGACACGTCGAAGCCCAGCGGCGCGAACTGCAGCGTGCGCGCGGGCAAGCCGAGTCGCGGATGCGCGCAATGCCAGCCGATGAGCGCCGCGACCGCGGCGCTGCGCATCGCGACGCCTTTCGGCCGGCCGGTCGAACCGGAGGTGAACAGCACGTAGGCGAGCTCGCCGGCGACGTCGTCGCGCAACGGCGGCGCCGACGCGTCGCCCGGCGGCGGTACCCGCGCGAGCGCGGCCGGCACGCGCGCATCGGCCGCACCATGGAAGCAGCGCGGGCGCGCATCCTCGAGCATCGCGGTGATGCGCGTCGCCGGGAAGTCGAGGTCGAGCGGCAGGTAGGCTGCACCGCGCGCGATGCAGGCGAGGATCGTCGCGACCGCTTCCGCGCTGCGCTGCGCGGGCAGCGCGACGACGTCGCCGTCGACGACGCCTGCGGCACGCAATGCCTGCGCATGCGCGGCCGCGCGTGCGAACAGCGCCGGATAGTCGAGTTCGCCTTCGGCGGCGCGCAGCGCCGGGGTTGCGTATCGCGCGTGGACGAGCAGCGGCGCGAGCAGCGAGGCTGCGCGCCGTTCCGCATGCAACGGCACGCTCACGCTCATCGTGCGCCCCAAGTGGTGTCGCGGTTCGCGCCCGCGCGCTCCTGCAGCGCGAGCAGCGGCCCTATCGCGCGCAGCCAGAGGCCGAGCGTGAACGCCTTGAGCGGCTTGCCGTTGCGCCGACGTTCGCCGACCGCATCGCCGATGAACGCGCTCCAGTTGTCCGGCCCGAGCGAATCGAATGCGACCGAAATCGTCATGTTGAGGCTGCGCGCGGTGTGCCACCAGCCGCACGGCAGGAACAGCGTCTCGCCCGCGTGCACGACGACCTTCTGGCACTTCGCCTCACGGAACAGCGGATAGCGCTCGTAGTCGGGGTGATGGTGGTCGCGGATGGTCGACTGCCACGGCATGTCGGGATTGATGTAGAGCAGGTGCTCCTGCCCCGGCGCATAGAGCGTGAATTCCTTGTCGCCGTGCAGCTGGGTGATCCACGCGTGCAGGCGCAGCACGTCGTAGTGGAGATAAGGAAATTCGCCGCCGGGGCCGCCGAAGAAGATCTCGAGGTTGTTGACACCGGAGAACAGCCGCTGCGGCACGAGCGGGTTCGCCTGGCGGTCCGGCAGGCTGTAACCGAAGCGGGGCGTCACCTCGGGCAGGAGTTCGCGGAACGTCTTGGCGATCTCGAACTTGCACGGATACGGCCCTGGCTTGTCGATCGTCGAGGCCTCCAGCAGGTCGATGAGTTCGGCGAGGCGGTAGTCGTGACCGCGCACGCGCACGACGTGCTCGCCGTAGGTGCGGCGGAAGTAGTCGGGGTCGGCGCGACCATACAGCGGCCATGCACGCGCGGCATCGCCGAGCACGACCGGCCGGCGCGGATTGCGGTACTCGGCGATGAACTCGTCCACGCCGAGGCCGCTGCGCCGGTCGACCCAGCTGCTGCCGGCGCTGACGGTGACGGCACCGGCAACGCCGGCTTGCGTCGTGTTCATGCTCGACCCCCTCCCTTGCTGCGACCGGCGCTGCGCCGGCCATTGGATCAATGCAGGCGCGCCGTACCCCAGTCCGCGCGGCGATTCGCGCCGCAACGTTCGGCGAGCGTCAGCATCGGCCCGAGCAGACCCAGATACAAGCCCAGCCAGAGCGCACGCGCGCGATGGCCCTTGCGACGCTCCTCGACCACGACGTCGCGCACGAACTCGCGCCAGTTGCTCGATTCGAGCTGGTCGAACGCGACCGTGATGTTCATCGTGAGGCAACGCGCGGTATGCCAGGTGCCGCACGGGATGAACAGCGCCTCGCCCGCGCGCACGACGACCCGATGCCGCCGCGCCTGGTGCAGCAGCGGCCAGCGCTCGGCGTCGTGCAGGTCGTCCACGCGTGACATCCACGGCATTTCCGGGTGCACGTAGAGCAGGTGTTCCTGGCCGCGTTCGTACAGGGTGAATTCCTTGTCGCCATGCACCTGTGCGATCCATGCGTGCATGCGCAGCATGTCGTAGTGCAGGTACGGGAACTCGCCGCCCGGACCGCCGAAGAAGATCTCGAGATGGTTGACGAGGTCGAACACCGACTTCGGCATGAACGGGCTCGTGTGCCGGTTCGGCAGGCTGCAGCCGAAGCGCGGCGTGACGTCGGCCATGAGGTCGCCGCACTCGGCGAACGTGCAGGGGTACGGCGCGGGCCGCGCCTCGCTCGAGGCCTGCTGCAGCGCGATGACTTCGCCGAGGCGGTAATGGCGGCCGCGGATGCGCACGGGGCGATCGGCATAGCGTTCGAGGAAGAACTCCGGCGTGAAGCGATCCGGCGCGCTCCACGGGTCGAGCGCGCGCTGCAGGACGACCGGCCGGCGCGGTTCGAGGTAGCGCGCGCGGAATTCGCGCGGCTCGAGCCGATCGACGCGGTCGACCCACGCGTCGCTCCCGCCGGCCTGCGGCGCGTCCATGGCTACTGAGCCTGTCCCGATCGTCATGGAAACCTGGTCCTCGCGAT
>NZ_JBQCFP010000040.1:0-18674 GCF_051958935.1 Dokdonella sp.
CGAGGTCAGCGCGGGCAGCTGCAGGCCCTCGGCGCGGACGTAGAGGGAGCCGCCCACCGAGGTCAGCGCGGGCAGCTGCAGGCCCTCGGCGCCGACGTAGAGGGAGCCGCCCACCGAGGACAGCGCGGGCAGCTGCAGGCCCTCGGCGCCGACGTCGAGGGAGCCGGTGATCTCCTCGATGTGCTCGAAGCGCGCAGCGTCGGCCTTCGTGTAGATCCGGACGTCGCCCTGGTGGATCCTCGGCTTGCTCGTCATCTCCATCCCCCGTCGCCGCCGATGGGCAGCGCGTGGAATGAAGTATCACGGATGTGATCGAGTGCGTCAACACAAATGTGATTATGTGATTGACGAACTAGGGGCCGGGGTTCACCACCTTCCAGGCTGGATCGTGGCAAGCGACACCGCGTGCGTGTCCACGGCGATGCGACAGGTGGCGATGGAGTTCTCGAACGTGCCGTACTGGTTGCGCACTCGAAGGTCGTCGCCCGCCAGCAGCAGCACCCGGCGCTGCTCGTCCCACCACATGACGCGGTCGAAGGGCAGATCGTCCCCGTCGCGTGTCCACTGAAGCTCGGTCAACGCCTCGTGCTCGACGGCCGTCTTGCAGGCTGACGTCAGGGCTTGTCGGTCAGACTTGAAGGCGCAGACCGCTGACGACTCGCGGCACGGCGTCGTTTCGGGTGCCCCTGCCTGCTGCGGGTCGCGGGGCAACAAGGCGAGAACGAAGATCCAGATGATCAGCGTCGCGAACGCCACCATGACGACTCGCAGCCAGAGTGGCATTGAGGTGTCGCGCCGCTGCTCCGGCTGGGCGATGTCGGTCAAGACGGGAACGGCTGGCCGCTGGGGCGCGCCGCAGTGCGGGCAGCTCGTCGCCAGCGAACTGACTTGGCCGCTGCACTCCGCGCAGACACGAAGACCCATTCGCGTCCGACGTCAGCTTGATGCCCGACGATGCACGAGTGTCACGACGCCGATGACCTCGAGGCCGTCGCGCTCCGAATCCATCGTCGGATGAGGCCGCTCCGCGCGCGCTTCCCAGCGCTTGTTCGGCCCCGGCATGTAGTGGCGCAGGAACCAGGTTCCCTCCCGGTCCTTCAAGAGCACGATGTCCTCGTGTCCGCCTTCCCCAGGCGTCATCTCGCGGTCGATCTCGACACGGCACCCCGACCGGATCACCGGCGCCATGACATCGTCAGGCGCCTCGACCGCGAACTGCTGCGGCAGCTCTTCCATATTTCGTCCCCTCCATGGCACGAGCTCGACGGCTCGTTGGAGAGGAGATGTTACCGAGTCCGGGCGCACTGGACGAGCCACGTCGGCTTCGTACATCGGGCCGAGGCCCGTGCGGTACCACTCGAAGCGGACGCCCATGAACTCGAGGAGCTCGCGCACCTTCTTCGGCTCGGTCCCACGCGAAAGCGCCATGCCGAGGCTGCTCTGGCCGGCGTAGCCCGCGGCCTTCGCTACTTCCTCCTGCGACTTCTTCGACTGGTCTACCGCAAAGCGGAGTCGTTCGGCTTGTGTTTTCACAATTGTGATTGTCGGCGGTGCTTGCATCACTTCGGTGATCGGCGCACAATCACGAAAGTGATAACTTTTGTGGCTGGCCATGACCTACCTCGACATCGCGATCGACGCCCTGGGCGGCAACACGCCGCTGGCGGCCGCGATCGGTGTCTCCGTCAGCACCGTGGGCATGTGGAAGGTGCGCGGCGGCGGCAAGGTGCCGGCCGAGTACTGTCCCGCGATCGAGCGCGCGACGCGTGCGCGGAACGCTGACGACTCGGCGCGGCCGATCGTCACCTGCGAGCAGCTGCGGCCCGACATCGACTGGAGCGTCGTGCGGAACAACCCGCCACTCGAGGAAGTCGCTGTCGATGGCGACGCCGTCGAACCGGCCGAGGCCGCCCAGGCAGGCGAGGGGATCGACGTCGCCACGGAGGGCCAGGCCCATGCATGACGGATCGCGGCCGCCATGCAGCGGCGTCTCGCTGGCAGAGGTCTGGGAGGCAGTTGCCCGCGCTCGCGCGGAGCTCAAGCAGCGGGATGAGCGGCGAGGCGCGGCCGCAGCAGCGCAGGGTACGAGGTCACCCGCCGTAGCCAGCGAGACCGCGAGCCCTGGCGACAGGATTCGCGGGGCGCAGGACGATGCGATGGGCGCGGTAGCGCCTGCATTCGAGGATGCCACCGCTGAGCGTCCCCTGCAGGACCGAGCTCTCGCCAGCATCGAAGCAGACCTGGCACTGGTAGTGAGCCGGGGGCGCGCCGTCGCCGACCGATTTCGAGGCGTAGACGAAGGCGCCCGGGCGGATCTCGCAGAGGGCGTATTCCTCGCGCTGGCCGAGTCGCTTCTCCGCTGCAGCGAGCTTTGCCGTCGTGTCGCGCAGCTCCGCTTCGAGCTTGCGCAGGAGCTCTGACATGCCGAGCGCACCCATGTTCGCATCGGCCAGCTTCCTCGAAACCTCGCCGATGGCTTCGCGCATCTTGCGGTCATCGCGCGCCTCCATGGCGATGGTCGCGAGTTCGATCCCGGCCTTCATCGAGGCCAGCGCGGTCACAAGTTCCATGGTCGCCCTCCCGGGGCTGGTGTGTGTGGAAGCCGCCAGCGTAACCCGGGAGGGTCGGCCGCCCTCGGGGAGTGCCTGACGTGAAGCCGCTGAAGCCTATTCCGGGAGCGGCGCGTCGCCGGCGCGCTGAGGCGAGGGCACGTCGGGCCCGATGGCGCGCGAGGTACTTCATGGTGCCCCGCCTCACAGGCGAGGCGCTTTCGACTGCTAGCTCTGCGACCGCTTCGCCGACGCCTCGGCGTGACGTATGACGTCTTCGACCACCGCGATCGCATGCTCGATGTACGCGTCCGAGTACGCGTTTTCGTTGGCCTCGAGCGCGTCCTGCGAGAACTGCAGGTTGATCGATCGCGCTTCGGACATGGCCGCAGGAGAGTGCGCAATTGCAATCGCGATCAGTTGCCGATGCATCGCCAGTTCCGCGGCGAGCTCGTCGGCCGAGAGTTCGAGGTTGTCGTCTTCGTGTTCCATGGGTGCCCCTTTCGTGGCTGGTGGTTGGTTGGCGCCGCCATGCTGCCACGACTGCGGGCGCCCACCCCATCAGGCCGCCGGCCCGCGCAGCAGCCGGCGCGCCGCCGCGCGCGCCGCGCGCACCTCCAGCTGGCGCTCGCGCGCCTCCTCGCGCAGTCCCAGCGCCGCGCGCGCCAGCAGCTTCGCCACGGCGCGCCGCGCCCAGGCCTTGTCCTCGTTCGTCATCTGCTTTCTCCGTGGTGGTCTTGCCGCTGCGCCCGTTGCACCCCGCGCCATTCGGCCGGCCGACTCCCCCGTGCAGGGTGGGGCGGAGCGTCGGGCGCAGCGCCAAGCCTGACCGTTCTTCAACCGCAACGATGGGAGTCGTTTTCATGGATCGCAGTCTCTTGCCACGACACAGGAAATCGGAAGCATCCGGTCGACTACGGTGGAATTGCCCGGCGCTGGTCGCCGGCCCGACGCGGCCGACCGGCCACGAGGATCTCGGCCTGCCGCCGGCGCCGGCAATGCTTGACCCGCTGCTGCTAGCGCGCGTGTCGTTCAACGGGGCACTGAACGAGGCGGCCAAGTGGAGCGGAAAGGACGATCAGGCGATCGCCGCCGAGATCCACATCTCGCAGGGCTACATGAGCCGCGCGATGCGCGGCGTCTGGCAGCAGTGGGCGAAGCGCCTGGTCGCCTTCATGCGGGCGACGAACAGCTGCGCGCCGCTGCAGTGGCTCGCCTACCAGGTCGGTTGCGACGTCGTCGTGCGATCGACGCGCGAGGCGCGGATCCGCGAGCTCGAGGCCCAGCTTCGCGAGGCGCGGCAACTCGCGTGACCGCCGTGCACCACAACCATCTCCTCCCTCTCGCGTCTTCGGGCGCGGGTTCGGCCGCCGGGCTCCGGCTCGGCGGCCTCCTTTCTCACCAGGAGCTCGCTTGACGAACCCCATCCACAACCGCCTGTCGATCGCGATCTGCGACGGCGTGGACGACGCCGTCGCGCGCGGCTTCAACTGGGCCGCGCAGCCCGACGTGCGCCCCATCGAGGTCGAGCAGGTCGTCGTCGTGCGCGGCGGCATGGAGTCGGGTAAGGCGTCCGTCGACTTCGTGCTGCGGGACGAGACTGGCAGGCGCTTCGTCTTCATGGTGACGCGCGAGCTGCTGCGCAGCCTCCCGGGCTGAGCGCCATGACGTCCTTCGCCGACCGCCTCATCGCGCGCATGACGCGCCGGCCGCCGGACTTCGTGATCGGCGGAGAGGAACGCCCGTATCTGCGCCGGTGGTGGGTGCTCCCGCGCAACCCGCTGTTCAACGTCTACCTGCACGAGTTCCTGCGCAGCGACGACGACCGCGCGCTGCACGACCACCCGTGGGCGAACGTGTCGGTGCTGCTGCGCGGCGAGTACGTCGAGCACCTGCCGGAAGGCGCGCGCCCGCGGCACGCCGGCGACGTCGTCGTGCGCCTGCTGGGCTCGATGCGGCACCGGATCGAGCTCGTGCGAGACGGCGCGGGCGCAGAGCGCGCGTGCTGGACGCTCTTCATCACCGGGCCGCGCTATCGCCCGTGGTTCTTCTACTGCCCGCAGGGCCGCGTCCACTGGAAGGACTTCACGGCGCCGCGCGACCGGGGCGCCATCGGAAGGGGATGCGACCAATGATCGATCTCGTCATCGCCGGCAAGGTCACGCCGGACGAACTGCAGACGGCGGCCGCGCAGCTCGCGCGCGCGGCGCGCCGCCACGGCATGGTGCTCACCGTCAGCCAGCGCGCGGAGCCGCCGCTGGCCATGGGTCGGCACACCGACGTCGTCGAGGTGCGCCCGGCGCGCGTCGACGGCGGCTACCAGGAGCTGCGGCCGTGACCGTCGCCCGCGGATACGTCCCGCAGCCCGGAACGGTCGCCGCGCGTGCGCTCGCGTGGTTCGCGGCCCAACCGACAGGCACGTCGGTGCCGACCGCAGTGCTGGCCGACGCCCTCGAAGTCGACACCCGCGGACTGACACCGTGCCTCGAGCGCGCCGTCGTCGGAGGGGTGCTGGTTCGCGAGCGCGTCGACGGCCTCTGGCGCTGGCGCATGAGTGCGGCGCCGCGCCCGGCCGTCGAGGATCCGGTAGACGACGATCCCGACTTCCGCGAGGTCCGGCGCACGCTCGACGCCGCGGCCGCGCCCGTGCCGCCCGAGATCCGTGTGCCCGCGAGCTGGATCCCGCCGCTCGAGGGCATCGCCATCAAGCACCCCGCGGAGCCCCGGCCGCCGACGACGACGACGGGCGAGGGCGACGGCGCGGACGCCGTGCCCATGGCGCCGCGGCTCGCCTGGCGGGAAGGGAAGGGCGCGCGCGTCGCGGCATCCCGCGGGGCGCCGGCCGCCGACGACGACGCCGTCCAGTCGGATCGACCGGAAGAACCGGCGGCCTCGCCGCCACCATCGCAAACGGCCTCCGAGCCCGTTCCTGCGAGCGCCTCGGGCGCCGAGCGGCAAGGCTCCGCCCCGGCCGACCTGGTCGGGCCGGGCGCAGCAACCGGCGTGCCCCGGCCGTTCCGGTGCGCGGTCTGGTCGGACGGGACGCTGCACCTCGCGCGCGGCGACGCGGATCTCGTGCGCCTGACCCGGGACGAGACGACGACGCTGCTCGACTACCTCGATCGCGTGCTGCGGGCGGAGGCGGCGTGAAGCTGGCCTTCGACGCGCCCTGGATCCGCGGCCGCATGCTGCCTGGGATCTTCACGTACATCGTGCGCGAGAAGGAGCGCTTCCCGGGCGACCCGTGGCCGCACATGCTGCCCGCCCGCCAGGACTGGTACTGGATGCACTCCAACGCCTGCCGCGAGGCCGCCCAGGGCACGCCGTACGCGAGTGTGCTCTGCACGGACAAGCACATCGCGCAGGCCCTGCGCGACCACCTGACACCACCGAAGCCCGTCGTGGGCGATGACCGCCCGAGCGTCGGCTCCGTGGGCGCAAGGCAACCCGCCGACGCGGGCCCGCTGGTGCAGCGCGAGCTGTTCGCGGAGGCACGATGCTGACCGCGCTCGAGTGGTACCTCAGCTGGCGCGATCTGCACCCGTCGCTGTCAGGGGCGATCGAGGGGTGCTGCGCGGGCCTCGCCGCGGGCGCACCGAGCCTGTTGTTCGTGCTATGGAAGATCAGGTCCGACAACAGGAGGCAGCGTTGAGCATCCTCCACGTCGTCTCCGTCAGCGGCGGCAAGGACAGCGCTGCGACGGCCGTCCTCGCCATCGAGCAGCACGGTCGCGAGGCCTGCCGCTTCGCCTTCGCCGACACGGGCAACGAGCACGAGACCACCATCGCGCACGTCGCCTACATGGCCCGGCACCTCGGCGTCGAGATCGTCACGCTCCGGGCGTCGTTCGAGCGCGAGATCGTCGCGAAGCGCGAGTACGTACGCGAGCACTGGCCCGCCAAGGGCGTCAGCGCGGCCGACTGCGCGCGCGCCATCGCTGCGCTCGTGCCAACGGGCAATCCCTTCCTTGACCTGTGTCTGTGGAAGGGCCGATTCCCCTCGCGCCGCGCGCAGTTCTGCACCGAGCAGCTGAAGACGCTGCCCCTCACCGAGTACCAGCTCGGCCTCATCGACAGGGGCGAGGCCGAGGCCGTTTGGTCCTGGCAGGGTGTCCGGCTCGACGAGAGCGAGTCGCGGCGTTCCAGGCTGCAGGGCACCGGGGCGTGCGTGCGCTCGTTCGAGGCGGTCGGCGGAGGCCTGTTCAACCACCGGCCGATCCTGCGTTGGTCGGCGGCCGACACCTTCGAGGCCGCGGCGTGCTACGGGCTCGCGCCGAATCCGCTGTACCGGCAGGGCATGACGCGCGTCGGCTGCATGCCCTGCATCAACGCCGCCAAGGACGAGGTGCTCGAGATCTCGAAGCGCTTCCCGGGCCACATCGACCGGATCGCCTACTGGGAGACGTTGGTCGCGGGCGCGAGCCGGCGTATGGAGGCCTCGTTCTTCCCGGACCCGCACGGGGACGCGCACCTGAACCGCCGCGGCATCCGGAACGTGGTCGCGTGGTCGCAGACGAAGCGTGGCGGTCAGAACCTGGACTGGATCCGGATCACCGAGGAGCCGCGGGCGTGCGAGAGCGCGTACGGGCTATGCGAATGACCCGCAGCCTGGTCCGCCCCGACGTCCGCCGCCACGTGCTGGCGCGCGACGGCT
Source organism: Dokdonella sp. (assembly GCF_051958935.1). Classification (GTDB taxonomy): domain Bacteria; phylum Pseudomonadota; class Gammaproteobacteria; order Xanthomonadales; family Rhodanobacteraceae; genus Dokdonella_A. The sequence goes on from NZ_JBQCFP010000040.1 coordinate 7,203, forward strand.
ACCGCTGCCAGTACTGCGGCCTCGACCTGTCGAAGCGCTTGGCCGACCAGACCGTCGACCACATCGTGCCGATCTCGGTCGGCGGCTCCAGTTGGGGCGAGAACCTGCGCGCCGCGTGCGCGAACTGCAACCACCGCAAGCAGGATCGCAGCACCGAGTGGCTGCGGATGTACCTCGCGTTCCAGGCGACGCCCTACGCGCGCGTCATCACGCTGGAGCAGTACCACCAGCTGAGGCACATCGGGGTCGCGCTGATCGACCTCGTGCTGCAGCCCTTCCACTTCGAACTGCCAGGGGGTGCGGCTTGACCGCGACCGATCTTCCCGACCCGCTCGTGCCGGCCGACATCGACCTGCGCTACGTTGGGCGCTGCGTTCAGAGGCGAGAACGCGCGCCGAATGAGGCACGACTCGGATCTGGGGTGGCGAGCTCTGCGATCATCGTTCCCCCGCAACTGAAAGGATCCTTCCATGGACAAGGAACTCCACTTCATCATGCCCAGGCCCCAGATCTCGGTGGATCTCAGCGAGGACGAGCACGACGTGATCATCGTGGTGCTGGGTGTCTCGGAAGACTGCAGCAAGGTCGTGCGGAACGAGGTTGTGTTCCCGGCGGAGTGCGCGCGCGAAATCGGCGAAGCGTTACTCCGGGTCGCCAAGAACGGGAACTGAAGTCCGCGCCCCCTGCCGAAAGGGGGGGCGCATGAGCGATTCCGATAAGGGCAAGCTGCCCGCATTCCAGTTCTACACAAAGGACTGGCGTGAAGACCTCGAGCTGCAGTCGTGCTCGCTTGCCGCGCAGGGGTTGTGGATCAACGCCCTGTGCATCGCCCACCAAGCCAAGCCGTACGGCCATCTGGTCATCAACGGGCGGCCGATGACCGTGCAACAGCTCGCCAACGCTATCGGGGTGGCGCCACGCGAGTGCAAGAAGCTGCTTGACGAGCTCGAGGCCGCCGGCGTGACCTCCGTCAGCGCCGAGGGGGCAATCTTCAGCCGGCGAATGGTTCGCGATCAGGTGCTGCGCGACAAGCGCGCCGCAGGCGGCTCGGCTGGCGCAGAGCATGGTGCAAAGGGAGCATCTCACGGAGCGAAGGGAGGCCGGCCGCGCAAGTCGAATGCGGGGTTTGAAAACCCCCCTTCGGATGATGAAGAAAGGGGCGGTGAAAAACCCCCCTTAAATCCCCCCCCTTCAACTGCATTTCCATCTGCATCTGCAATTCCCCCTTCGGGGAATCAGGGCGCGCAACCCGGCGCCACCACCTCGCGCGCGCTCGCGATGCCGCCGCCGGACGAAGGCCTCGGAGGCGCCGGGGACGGCGGCCACAGCGACGACCGGGGGGCGGAGCCGCTCGAGGGCAGCGGCACCCGCTACGGCCTCGCCGCCAGGGCGATGCGGGCGAGGGGCTGCGCCGCAAGCCCGGGCGACCACCGGCTGCGCAACCTCGTCGACGCCGGGGCGAGCCTCGAGGAGTTCGAGGCCGTCGCCATCGAGGCGACGGAGCAGGGCAAGAGCGCGCCGTGGGCGCTGCAGGCGCTGCTGAACCGCCGAGCCGAGGCCGCAGCGCCGCGTCCCGCCGGCACCGCGGCACCCGCAGGACGCGGCCACGTCAACCGCCAGCAGGCCCTCGAGGACTCGAACCGCGCCGTCGCGGAGCGATGGCTGGCCGCACAGGAGGCGAAAGACCGTGAGACCCGCTGACCGCCGCGAGTTCGTCGCGCTGCTGACCCAGGCCCTGGGCTTCTACCGCCAGGACTGCACCGAGTTCACCGTCGACGTCTGGTGGCAGGCCTGCCTGCCGTTCGACATCGAGCAGGTGCGCAAGGCGCTGACGGCCCACGCGCTCGACCCCGACCGCGGGCAGTTCGCGCCGAAGCCGGCCGACCTCGTGCGCCAGCTCGCCGGCACGACGACCGACCGGGAGCTGCTGGCCTGGCAGCGCGTGCAGAACGCGATGCGTTCGGTCGGCGCCTACGCGTCGCCGGACTTCCGCGACCCGGTGCTGCACCAAGCGATCGTCGACCTCGGCGGCTGGACGACGGTGTGCCGAACGCCCGTCGACGAGCTGCCGTTCCTGCAGAAGCGGTTCTGCGACCTCCACCGCACACTGTCCGCGCGCGGCGCGCCGGACGCGCCGCTGCGGCTGGTCGGAGCGCACGAGGCCGCGAACGTGCCAGCCGGCCTCGCCGGGCCCGGCACCCCGGCGACGCGACTCGAGCAGCAGCGCGCCGCCGCGATCGAGGTTCGGCGTGAATGACTTCCGACCTGCACTGCAGCTGGCCCGGCTGCGGGCGCCGCTGGACGGTCAACTTCGGCCGCCGGCTCTGCTCGGAGCACGACGAGGCCGCCCGCGGCAGCCCGCCGCGCGAGAAGCGGCAGGCGCCGCTGCCTGGACTACCGGCGGCGCCGCACTGGCAGGAGCGCCACGAGGAGCAAGACCATGACGAACCCTTGCCGTTCTGACTGCCCCCAGGGCGACTGCGCGAACTGCGTCGACTTCGGCGCCCGGGCGCGGTGCGAGCCCGCGGCGCGGCGCTGCGCGCAGGTCGACCGCTGCGCGCGCGCTTCGGAGCCCACCGGCGTGCGCATCATCGACGGCAGCGTCTCGCTGAAGAGGATGCGGTGGTGCCCGCTCTTCGTCGATCGCCGCGGTACCGCGCTGGAGGCCGTGCCATGCTGATCGTCGCGTTCGACCCCGGGCTGACGGGCGCCGTCGCCTTCATCGGCCCGGCGGGTGCCAGCGTGCACGACCTGCCGACCCTGGCGCTCCCGGTCTCAGAGCGTGCCAGCCGCGCCTACGTGCCGCGCCGCATCGACGGCGCCGAACTGGTGCGCCTGATCGCGAGCCAGGCGATCGCCGGCGAGGAGATGCTGGCCTTCTGCGAGCGCGTGCAGGCGCTGCCCATCGGCTCGACGCGCACGGCCACGATCCAGTCCGAAGGCAGCCTGATGCGCAGCCTGGGCGCGATCGAGGCCGCATGCGACATCCTGGCGATGCCGGCCACGCTGGTGCCGCCGCAGGAGTGGCAGAAGTTCTACGGGCTGGTCGGCAAGGCCAACGAGCTCCGCGCGCGCGGCGAGCTGCCGGCGGCTGTGAAGCGCGCGCGCGAGCTGTTCCCCGCGCTCGCCGGCGAGCTCGCGCACGTCAAGGCGCACAACAAGGCCGAGTCGCTGCTCATCGGCCACTACGCCCGGCGCAAGCTGGTGACCTGAAGGCGAGGGCGAACACGATGGGCTTCATGTGGGAGGGCTCGACGGGATCGCGCGCGCTCGCGATCCTGAAGGCGCTTCCGCAGGGCGCCGTGATCCTGACGCCAGACTTCGCGCGCCAGCTCGGCGTCGAGGCGCGAGCGCTGCACCAGCTGCTGGCCAATGCCTTGAAGCTGCGCCTGGTGAAGAAGGTGCGCCAGCGCGGCGTCGTCTGCGTCGGCTGGAAGCTGGGCCCGGGCAACATCTCGGCGACGATCGAGCGCCGTCGCGCGCCGGCCCCCGGCGCGCCGCCGCGCCGCCGGCGCCCGCGCGGAGAGCTGCCGCCGGCGCCGCCACCGCCCGCGCTGTTCGTGCACTGGGACGGCGTCACCGCGCCTCGCGCGCCCGCGCCGCGCGTGATCGCCGACGACGTCGAGCCCGTGCAGCTGCCGCTGCTGGACTACGACCTCGACGACCTCTGGACGTCGCGGCGCGGCGGCCGCTCCGCCTCCAAGGTGCGCCGGCGCGCCGCGGCGACGCTGGCGATCGTGTGGCTGCAGCTCGGCCTTTTCGACGCCTGACGCGCCTCAAACGCGCGGCCCGAGCATGACCCGCAGGAAGGCGCCACGGCGGCGCCGCGTCGGGCTGCCATGTCGAATGCCAACACCCCTTCGGGCTTCACGCCCCGCTCGCTGACCCGCTGGAACCGGTACTACGTCCCGCAGGCGGACACCAACGCCTACCGCGTCGGCGACGTCGTGAAGTCGTCGTCCGGCAGCGATGCAGTCGGCGTGCCCACGGTGACCCTGCACAGCGGCGCCAGCGGCGTCGCCGTGCGCGGGGTCGTCGTCGCGGTCGACCCGGGCCTGCCGGCGACGGGCGGCTTCATCGGCGGCACGCGCATGAGCGTGCCCGCCGTGAAGACCAAGGACTATTACCTCTGGGTCTGCGACGACCCCGAGATCGACTTCATCGCAGTCGACGACGGCACGACGCCCAGTGCGCTCGTCGCCGCCAACATCGGCGCCTTCTGCGGGTTCGCGCCGGCGGCATCCGGCGCCGCCAATGGCGGCTCCGCGGCCGCGCTGAGCTCGAGCAGCTTCGGCGGCACCACCGGTGCCTGCAAGGTCGTCAGCCTCGCGCCGGGCTCCGTCTACGGCGCCTTCGCAGCATGGATCGTGCGGTTCCCGCTGCACGAGCTCGGCACGGCACCGACGCAGTCCAGCGGAGGCGGTGGGGGCGGAGGTGGCGGCGGGTCGGGCGGTGTCACGACCCAGGAGCCGACCTCGCGCGCGCTCGTCGCCGGCGACAACGGCAACAGCGGCATCACGCCCAACGCGATCAGCCTCACCGTCAACGCCGGGATGCCGGCTGGCTTCAACTTCGACACCGCCGGGCCCGGGCTCGTGGCCTGGGTGCAGGGCCCGGGCGTGCAGATCCAGGACCAGCGACAGGCCGGCAATACCTACTTCGTCAACCTGCTGAAGTGGGTCGCCGACAACACCTACGTCGTCATCGGCGGGAAGAGCTGACATGTCGCGCCGTGCCCTCGCCGCCATCGCGGCCGCGGCCGCCGGTGCCGCGGGCGGCCCGCTCTTCACGGGCGCGCCGTACCTGCCGCCCGAGATCTTCGAGGGCGACCTCATCACGGTGACCACTGGGACGGGAGGCGGCTTCTCGGCCGCCACCACCGCGGCGTCGCCGGCGGCCGCACTTGGCTCGCCCGCGGTGATGCTGAACAACGTCGCCCAGGGCACGTCCTACCAGACCATTGTCGGCGACGCCGGCAAGGTCGTCTACCTCACCCAGGACGCTGCCGTAGGGGCACTGAAGCGCAGCTCCGCGAGCCTGCCGGTCACGATCCAAGCCGTCCCGACCTTCAAGGGAATGGATCAGCTCGGCGGGAACATGACCGGCACGAACAGCACGCTGCCGGTGCGGATGTACCTGAACGCGGTGTTCGACGGCGCGCGGTTCGCGAACACGTCGAACCAGAGCGTCACCGTCGACGCCAACGGCTGGCCGACGACTGCGTTCGCATGCTGCATCAGCCAGGGCACCAGCGGGCTCGACGGCTCGCTGCCGGCCGCCACGTGGACGGGGTACTACAGGTCCCCCGGCGGCGCGACGAACATGCGCAACGCCGTCACCGCCGACGGCGTCACGCAGTCGACCGCGACGGGACTCGTCGTCGGCGCAGTGCAGGGCGACGGGGTCACCCGATCGTTCACGTTCACGCTAGCGGCCGGCGGCGTCGCATCCTTCGCTTTCGACGGGCCGATCACCTTCTGGGACATCCCGCGCGACGGCTCCGCGACGTCGGTGGGCAAGCCGATGTTCTGGACCGAGTTCCTCGCGCACTGGGCCAGCTTCTCCGGCGTGCGCACGCTCGACCTCACGAACGCCAACGCGCGCACCGATACCACATGGGCGCAGCGGCCGCTGGACTACAACAACGGGCCGCAGCTCGCCGGCCACGGAAGCGGGCCCGGCCAGGACACGAACAGCTGGGAGCGCATCTTCGCAATCCTGAACGCCATCGCGGCCTATCCCGGCTCGCGCCTGAAATGGGCGTTCATCAACCTGCCGCCGTTCGCCGACGACAACTACGCCGGCAACCTCGCCGCGCTCGCGACGGCCTGCAACGTTTCGATCCCGCTCATCGTGGAGTGGAGCAACGAGACCTGGAACTCTGCGTCGTCGACGCGCTTCCATAGCTACGAGAACCTCGCGATGCTGGAAGCCTGCGGCATCGCGAACTACGAGCTCACGACCAACACGGGCGGCCAAGTCACCGGCCCCGGCCCCGTCATCTCGACGATGAACATCGTCAACGGTGGCACCGTCACCGTGGTGCTCACGCAGGCGGTCAACACGCTGCTGGATTCGCAAGGCAACCCATTCATCGTCAACGGCGCGCAGGTCATCGTCAACGCCAGCAAGACCTCGTTCAACGTGGGCACGCTGAACACCTCCGTCTCGACGCCGATCACGTTGGTCGACGATGGCAACGGCACCGCTGCTGCGGGCACGACGCGCACGTTCACCTACCAGTCGGCGACCACGAACACGACGGACAGCATCACGACGTCGACGCAGGCGACGCAGATGTTCTTCCGTCCAACGGCCGACATCCTGCGCGACAACCTCGCGTGGAGCATCAACAGCCTGCGGCTGAAGTGGACGACGCGCGCGAGCTACCGATCGGCCGCGGGGTGGTTCGCTGTGCGCCCGCACGCCACCTACGGCGACGAGTGGCACCTCAACATGCAGACGTACGCGAAGTCGTTCAACGCGCTGACGCTGAACAAGTCGGCACCCTTCGAGCTGACGTACGCGTCCTGGCTGGGCAGCAATGGCGGTTCGGGCGGCGACCCGATCACGTGGATGAACGCTGCGTCGATCGCGCCCTACGTGGCGCCAGGCGCCTCCCTCACATCGGTCGCGGATCTCTACGACCCCGCGAACACCAGCAGCCTGTACTACGCGCTCAACGACCCCGCCAACATCAACTCGGTCGAGAACTCGGTGCGCGGGCACGTGTACTGGTGCAAGCGCTACGGCATCAAGCCCTACGCCTACGAGTTCGCGATCGCCGATCAGACGTCTCCGTCCTACAACTACAACGTCGCCGCCTCGACCGACCAGCGCACCGAGACCTTCTGCACGGCGCTGATCGACCTCGTGTTTAAGAACGGGATCCAGAAGGCCTGCTGGTACCACGTCTCGCCGCGCATCGTGGTCAATGGCAACAACAGCGGTCAGTGGATGGCGCTGCAGTACTACAGCGACAGCATCAATGCTGGCGACTCGAACTACTCGGCACGCCTCGCCGCCGTGAAGAAGTACACCGGCGCGCGCAACTACGCCAACGTCAACGGCGAGGACGTGCTGACGCTGACCTACTTCCAGAACGCGAGCGACCTCGTCGGCAGCGGCCAGAACCTCGCGATCAACGGCACCAACAACGCGATCTACTGGAGCGGTGCCAGCGCGCTGGACCGCAACGTCGACTGGGTGCGCACGCAGAAGCGGCGTCGGCGCAAGCGCATCGAGGTGTGGGGCACCGACTCGCAGGCGACGCCGGTCGACGTGCTGATGGACGGCGTCCTCATCGGCACCCAGCACGTGCCGGCGAACGGCACCACAGGCGCCGGTGGGGGTGCGACCTGCGGCCCATGCCTGGACACGTTCGTCGTCGACATCCCGGCCGGGGCGACCAACTGGCGCCTGCGCATCAACAACCACACCGGCACTGCGCCGGGGCTGCTGCAGATCAAGTTCTACGACGCCTGAGCCGCTGAACCGCGAGGACAACCATGGCCGACATCATCAAATCCGCCGACGCCTTCAGCCCGGCGGAGCGCTTCAAGGACATGGGCGACGGCACGTTCGCCCGAGTCGTCTACCTCAGTGGGGGCGGCGGTGGCGGCGGCGGTGGCGCGGCGACGGTGGCGGACGGCGCCGACGTCACGCAGGGCGCCGTCGCGGACGCCGCCGTCGCGGCCGGCGCTGCGGGCACCGTATCCGCGAAGCTGCGCGCCATCTCGCGCGACGTCGCGACGCTGACGACGCCGGGGTCGAACGCGAGCAGCACGCAGCTCGAGGGCAGCCACGTCATCAAGGCCACGCCGGGCACGCTGTTCACGCTGACGATCCTGAACAACTCGGGCGTCGCCCAGTACTACCAGCTGCACGACGCCACGTCGCTGCCGGCGGACGCCGCGGTGCCGAAGGCGGTGATTCGCGTCGCGCCTGGCGGCACCGGCAGCTTCGACTACGGCACGCGCGGCCGCGCCTTCGCGGCCGGGATCGTGGTGACCAATTCCAGCACCGCGCCGACGCTCACGCACGGCGGGGCCGACAGCTTCTACGACGCGCAATACGTCTGAACGCCATGAGCACCACTTCCAGCAACGTCCGCCAAAAGCACTGGGCCCAGTTCACGCCCACCGGCTGGTACCTCGATGGCGTCCTGCAAGCGTCCGGCTCGGGACCATTCAGCTTCGCCGCGCCCGCGATGCAGCTCGAGGTCAACGCGGCCGGTGGTGGCGGCGGCGGCGGTGGCGGGTTCGCCAGCGCTGGCGGCGGTGGTGGCGGGGGCGGTGCCGGGCTGCAGCGCTTCGGCGAGAAGATCACGGTGACGCAAGGTGAGACGCTCACGATCACGATCGGCACGGGTGGCGCCGGCGGCGCCGCGGGCGCGATCGGCACCGGCGGGACCGCGACCTCCATCGCCAGCGCCACCCTTGGTACGCGCAACTATGCTGCGGGATCCGGCGGCGGCGCTGGAGCGTCGACGAACGGTGGCAATGGCGGTGGATCGAACGGCGGCCTCACCAGCGGCCCAGCAGGCGGAGCGGGCGCCGGATCGATCGGCACGCAGGCCGGCACAACTCCGCTGGCGGGTAGGAACAACGCAGGCTTCGCGTGCACAGGCGGCGCTGGCGGCGCGGTGAACTTCGCAGGCGGCGGCTCGCCGTATTGCGGCGGCAACACGGTGGGCACCGTCTCCGGCGGCGCGAGCTCCGCGACGAATGGCGGAGGCGGCAGCGGTGGCAGCTCCGGCTTCGGTGCCGGCTCCGGCGGGGCGGGCGGCAACGCGTCGACGTCGACTGCGGCGGCCTCGGCGGCGGCCACGACCTACGGCGCGGGCGGCGGAGGTGGTTATGGGGGCACGGGCGGCGCCGCAGGCACCGGCGGCTGCGTCGAGCTGATCTGGGAGGCGTGACGCCGCGCTCAAGTCGACGCTCCGAGACTTCCTGACGTCCCCTTCATTCGTCCACCAGGAAGTCCCATGGCCAAAGTCCAACTCGTCCTCGCGACCGTCGACACGCCGCTGCCCGCCGGTGTCTCGTTCAGCGGCTCCTACCTCTTCAAGGTCGACGACCAGGCGCAGATCGTCGCCGACGTCACCGCCACCTTCGACGGCATCGCCGAGGGCAACCACGTCGCTTCGGCCCAAGCCCTGGACAGCAACAACGCGCCGATGGGCGACGCAATGACGGCGTCGTTCACGGTGCAGGCTGCCGCACCGGCGCCCGCTCCGAGTCCCGCCCCGGCACCCTCCAGCTACGCCGCCCCGGCGTCGCTGACGGTCACCGTCCTGGGCTGACATGCGCAGGCTGGCGCAGGCCCTGCGCCTCCTGTTCTGCCGACGCCGCACGTTCCCCGCGCCCCGCGCGCTCGGGGTAAACGTGCCGCGTAATCCCTGACCCGACCCAAACACCCGCGCTCGCGCGCCCCTGCAGCCGAGAGCCCTCGATGACCGACATCAAGATTTCCGATCTGCCGGCCGGCATGGACGCCGATGGCACCGAGATGATCGTTGTCGTTCAGGGCGGCGCCACGGCGCGCGTCACGCCGTCGCAGCTGTTCAAGGCCCTGGCGACCTACGTCAGCGCCGCAGACCTGCGCACGCATCAGATCGGCACCGGGTCGGTACAGCGCACGGTCCTCGACGAACTGCGCGACACCGTGAGCGTGAAGCAGTTCGGTGCGAAGGGCGACGGGGTCACCGACGACACCGCGGCGATCGCGGCGGCCTACGCGTTCGTCAAGGGCCGCAGCCTCTACTACAACCTCGTCTTTCCCCCAGGTCGCTACCTCACGACGAGCCAGTTCGTCTTCACGGACTGCTACTTCGGCAGCTTCCACATGCAGGGCGCCGCGTTCGTTGGCGGCTCCGCGAGCACGCCCTACGACAGCGTCGTCAAGGTCGTCAACGCCGAGAACTTCAAGATCCACGGCGCCTGGTCGGTCACGGCCGACAGCCACTTCACGGGCGCGACTGCCGACCCCAACCTCTACGGGTGCGGCTTCTACCTCACGACGGCGCCTGGCGGCGCCTTCAGCCCGATCGCCGCCTACGTCGACATCTACGGACTGACGGCTCACCACTGCGCGCTGGGCGTGAAGGTCGGCGAGTACACGAACGACAGCCAGATCGCCGAGGTGACCTTCCACGGCCTCATGACGCCATTCTGCCCGTCCGGCGTCTACGTCGGAGGCAGTCAGGCAGTCGTCGCGTTCGTCGGCTCGCAGATCGACTCCAACACCGTCTCGAACTTCTCGCCACCGCTGACGTCGCCGACCTACTGCGCGCTGCTCGTCGAGGGCTCGGAGGTCAACATCCTCGGGGGCGAGATCGGTTTCCACAGCGGGACGCCGGCCGGCGCGGCGGCGATCCAGATTCAGCCTTGCAGCAGCAGCACGTTCGGCAACCAGTACGGGTCGGTGCAGGTCGACAACGCGAACCTCGAGTCGACGACGACGCTCGCCCTGATCTCGAACCCGCGCGCCCTGAGCTCGCCGGGCTCGACGCTGGGCGGCTTCACCGCGACGAACTGCAAGGGGTATTTCGGCAACCTGCCCACGGGCAGCATCGCGGTCGTCGACATCGAGGACGCCAGCTTCGCCGGGACGATCGCGATCCCCGACGGCAACCTCTTCTACTACAACGCCGGGGTGCGCACGGTCTCTCAGATCAACGCGACGCTCGCGCCCGCGGCGCGCATCGCGGTGGGCAAGACCGCGTTCCACACGGCGAGCGGCTTCCTGGACTGGATGAACGGCGTCGCCGGTGGGCAACTGATCCACGCCGTGGAGCTCGGCTTCTACGCCTACGTCAACTCCGGCACGCAGCCGACGGGGATCAACCCCATCGTCTGGAACTCGGTGTCGACGTCGGGCGTGTATGCGCGCTACCGCGGGCTGCTGAACACCTCGACCGGCATCATCACGGCGCCCACCGGCAACCCGCCGCGGATGCTGCGGATCGAGGCGAGCGTGCAGGTCGGCTCGTCCAACAGCACGGGCAACATCTACGTCTACGACATCACGAACGGTCGCATCGTGTCGTTCGGCGTGATCTCCGGTGGGCTGGCCGCCGTGTCGGCGACGATCCCGAACCCGTCGCCCGGTCAGCAGTTCGCCGTCTACCTGAACGTGCCGAACTCCATCGCGTGGGGCGGGTCGGTGACGAACAACCTCGCGGTCTACGTCGGGAACTGACGTGGGGCCGGGGTGGCGCCGCGCGGCCGCGAAAACGTTGCGCGCGCGCCACGATCCGGGGCGTCCGGCGCTCATCGGTAGGAATTTCCGATGGGTCCTTCCCGGGCCTCGAGCGGGGCGGGCAGTTGCGCGCCGTGATGTCTCTCCAGCTACCTGATTCGCGGGGTGTCCGCATGTCCGCATGTCCGCAGGAACGCATCTCGAAGCGCGAGTTCGCGCGCCGCGACGGCTGCAACGAAAAGCTCGTCCGTCGCGCGATCTCGGAGGGTC
>NZ_JBQCFP010000041.1:0-5354 GCF_051958935.1 Dokdonella sp.
ACCCACGCGGCATGGCTGGATCAGGCTTGCGCCCATTGTCCAATATTCCCCACTGCTGCCTCCCGTAGGAGTCTGGACCGTGTCTCAGTTCCAGTGTGGCTGATCATCCTCTCAGACCAGCTACGGATCGTCGCCTTGGTGAGCCATTACCTCACCAACTAGCTAATCCGACATCGGCTCATCTTATCGCGTGAGGCCTTGCGGTCCCCCACTTTCACCTTTCGGTCGTATGCGGTATTAGCGTAAGTTTCCCTACGTTATCCCCCACAACAAGGCAGATTCCGATGTATTCCTCACCCGTCCGCCGCTCGCCACCAGGGTTGCCCCCGTGCTGCCGCTCGACTTGCATGTGTTAGGCCTGCCGCCAGCGTTCACTCTGAGCCAGGATCAAACTCTTCAGTTAAAACTTCAGGCTTTCGGGCCGAGGCCCTACGACCAAACTTCTGAGTGAGAACCAAGCACTGTAAAGCTTATGCTTTGACGTTTGCTTGGACGCACTTTGTATCGATGGACTTGCATCCACCACAAGGCGCCCACACAAGTTACCTGCGCACACTTTCAAAGATCAAAGGCTTGCGAGATTCTTCTTTTCTCGCGCCTCAGGACATTTCGTCCGAGGGAGCCGCATATCTTACATCGTTTTTCGCATCCGTCAACACCTCGATGCGAACTTTTTTCTGCTTGCCGACTCGGCGTTTCCGCTCCGTCGTCGCCTCCGTCGTTCGGTTCGTTTCGAACCAGCCGTCGAAGGGGCGCGCATCTTACATCCGATTCCCGATTCGTCAACCCCTCGCCGCGAACTATTTTTGCTCGTGGCGGGCACTGCGTTTCCGGGTTTCGCCTCCGCCGATTTCACCGCGAAGGCGAGTCGTCGAAGGGGCGCGCATCCTACATCCGATTCCCGTTTCGTCAACCCCTCGCCGCGAAATATTTTTCTTCGCGGCAGGCGCTGCGTTCCGGCTCTCGCCTTCGTCGATTTTGCCGCGAGAGCGAAGTCGTCGAAGGGGCGCGCATCCTACATCCGATTCCCGTTTCGTCAACCCCTCGCCGCGAACCATCTTGCTTCGTGGCGGGCACTGCGTTCGGGGTCTCCCTTCTCAGGCTTCGCCGTCAGGCCGGCCGTCGAAGGGGCGCGCATCTTACATCCGATTCCCGCTTCGTCAAGCCGTCGCGGCGAGCTGTCTTTCCTGCGTGCCGCGACGCTCCGCGGAGCATTGGCTTTCGCCCGCAAGGGGAGCCGTCGAAAGGGCCGCGGATCCTACAACCAAACGCGAATCCGTCAAGCCCGTCGACGAAGCCGATTCGACCCGTCCGGCGAAGATCAACCGGCGACCAGGCGCACCCGTGCGAATGCGCGCTTGCCGACCTGCAGAAGCAGCTCGCTTCCGGGCGCGAGCACGAGTTCGCGGTCCTCGATCACCGCACCGTCGATGCGCAGCGCGCGCTCGGCCATCTTGCGGCCGGCTTCCGAGTTGCTCGCGGCGAGTTTCGCCGCGACGAACAGCGGCGCGACGCGGATTCCGCCGGCCGGCACGGCGATGTCCTGCAGCGGCAGGTCGACGTCGACGCGTTGCTCTCGCACGAGCGCGGTCCACTGCGCGACCGCGTTTTCCGCGGCCGCCGCGTCATGGAAGCGGGCCGCCAGCTCGCGCGCGAGGCCGAGCTTGGCATCGCGCGGATGCAGTTGCCCCGCCGCGACGTCGGCTTTCAGGCGCGCAATGTCCGCATTGCTGCGCTCAAGGCTCAACAACTCGTACCAGCGCCACATGAGCTCGTCGCCGATCTTCATCGTCTTGTTCACGATGTCGATCGCGGGCTCGGCGATGCCGACGTAGTTGCCGAGCGACTTGGACATCTTGGCGACGCCGTCGAGCCCCTCGAGCAGCGGCATCGTCAGCACGATCTGCGGCGGCTGGCCGTAATGCTCCTGCAGGCCGCGCCCCATGAGCAGGTTGAACTTCTGGTCGGTGCCGCCGAGCTCGACGTCGGCCTCCAGCGCGACCGAGTCGTAGCCCTGCACCAGCGGATAGAGGAATTCGTGGATCGCGATCGACTGCTGCGCCGCGTAGCGCTTGGCGAAATCGTCGCGCTCGAGCATGCGCGCGACGGTGTGCTGGGCCGCCAGCTTGATCATGTCCGCCGCCGCCATGCGGCCGAACCATTCGGAGTTGAAACGCACCTCGGTGCGCTCGCAATCGAGGATCCTGAACACCTGCTCGGCATAGGTCCTGGCGTTCGCCTCGATGTCCTCGCGCGAGAGCGGCTTGCGCGTCACGTTCTTGCCGGTCGGGTCGCCGATCATCCCGGTGAAGTCGCCGATCAGGAAGATCACCCGGTGGCCGAGGTCCTGGAACTGGCGCATCTTGGTCAACAGCACCGTGTGGCCGAGGTGCAGGTCCGGCGCGGTCGGGTCGAAACCCGCCTTGATGCGCAGCGGGCGGCCGAGCCTGAGGCGCGCCTCGAGGTCTTCCATTTTGATGATTTCGTCGGCGCCACGACCGATGAGGTCGAGCGCAGCCTGGATGTCCGTCATGAATGTCCCCGTGCGCGCGGCGCTAGGTCGGCCGCGGCGCGTGTCGCTGGTGGCTGGAAAATCGACGCCGAATGGGGCGCCGCGGTTAATAATTCGTTAGTCAACGATAGTTCGCAAGTCCTTGTCGCCATTGGCATTGACGCCGGCGCAGCAACGCAATTATGGTACCCCGCGATCGATTGGGCTGCGACCTGTGAACGACCTCCGCAACGACAACAACAACGCTCGCCACAAGGCTCGTCGTCTCACCCTCCGGCGCCATGCGCAACGCCGGCATTTCCATTTCTATTCGCGCGTGTCGAACTGGACGTTCCTCCAGAACGTCTCGGCCTCCCCGATCAGTTGGCGCGCCGAGCACTGGATCCTCGGCGGCGTGTGCGTCTTGCTGACCGCCTTGGTCGGCATCGTGATCCCGACCTTCGCCAACGCCACGCGGCATGAGCCGTCCCCCGTACCTTACACGACGCTGGCCCTCGAGCTGCCCCGGCTCGCCGGCGAGGAAGCCGATCCCGCCATTGGCGCTTACGCGGCGCGGATCGAGCCGGAATGGCAGGTCGTGACCGTGCGCGCCGGCCAGTCGTTGTCGGACATTTTCCGCGAACAGGGCTTCGCCCCCACCGACCTGCAGCGCGTGCTCGACTCGCAGGACGATGCGTCCGCGCTGCGCCGCATCCGTCCCGGCCAGGAATTCGCGTTCGCCCACGCGCCGGACGGTTCGCTCGCCGCGATGCGCTTCGAACGCGGCGATGCGACGCGCGTGGTACTCCATTTCGGCACCGGCGGCGTCACCGAAGCGGCGGTCGAGCGCGCCGTCGAGCGCCGCACGCACGTCGCCCACGGCGTCGTCACCCGCTCGCTGTTCTATGCAGGCGAACGCGCCGGCCTCAGCGACGGCATGGTGCTCAAGCTCGCCGACGCATTCGGTTACGACATCGACTTCGCCCAGGATCTGCGCGAAGGCGACAGCTTCAGCGTCATCTACGACGACGTCTACCGCGATGGCGAGCGGCTGCGCGACGGCGACATCATCGCCGCGACGTTCGTCAACCAGGGCAAGCGCTACACCGCGATCCGCTACACCAATGCGGACGGCGAGACGACGTACTACACCGAGGATGGCCGCCCGCTGCGCAAGTCGTTCCTGCGCACGCCGGTCGAGTTCACGCGCATCTCCTCGACGTTCTCCACCGGCCGCATGCACCCGGTGCTCGGCTACATGCGCGCGCACAAGGGCGTCGACTACGCCGCACCGACCGGCACGCCGATCCGCGCCGCCGGCGACGGCAAGATCACGTACCGCGGCTGGATGTCCGGCTACGGCAACTTCGTGATCGTGCAGCACAACGCGCACATCAGCACCGCGTACGGCCACATGTCGCGCTTCGCCAGCGAACGCCTCGGCGACCACGTCAAGCAGGGCCAGGTCATCGGCTACGTCGGCATGACCGGCCTCGCCACCGGCCCGCACCTGCACTACGAATTCCGCGTCGACGGCGGCCATCGCAATCCGCTGACCGTGACGCTGCCGCCGCCCGAACCGCTGCCGGCGAGCCAGCTCGCGCAATTCCGCCAGCAGGCGGCACCGCAGCTCGCACGACTCAAGATGGTCGATGCGATGCAGCTCGCGAACGCCAAAGACTGACGTGGCGTCCGCGTCGCGCGCGCCGCTCTACCTCGGGCTCATTTCCGGCACCAGCGCCGACGGCATCGACGCCGCACTCGTGCGTTTCGAGCCGCGGGCCGAACTGGTCGCTGCCCGTACCTTCGCTTACGAACCCGCATTGCGCGAGCGCGTGCTCGCGTTCGCGCGCAGCGCGGTCGAGGTCGCGCTCGACGACTTCGGCAGGCTCGACGTCCAGATCGGCGGCGCATTCGCCGACGCCGCGCTCGCACTGATCCGCACCAGCGGCGTGGACGCCGGCGACATCGCCGCGATCGGGTCGCACGGCCAGACCGTCTGCCACCGGCCATCGGGCCCGCTGCCGTTCACCCTGCAGGCTGGTGACCCGAATGTCATCGCCGAACGCACGGGGCTGACGACCATCGCCGACTTCCGGCGCGCCGACGTCGCGGCCGGCGGCCAGGGCGCGCCGCTGCTGCCGGCACTGCACGCCGCCGTGTTTGCCGACCTCGTGGCTGCACGCGCGATCCTAAACCTCGGCGGCATCGCCAACGTGACCCTGCTGCGGCCGGGCGCGGTGGTGATCGGTTTCGACACCGGCCCGGCGAACTGCCTGCTCGATGCCTGGGCTGCGCGCCACCGCGGCGTCGCGCGCGACGACGGCGGCGCTTGGGCATCGAGCGGCACGGTCCGGGCCGACCTGCTCGCCGAATGGCTGCGCGAGCCCTATTTCTCTGCATCGCCGCCGAAGAGCACCGGGCGCGAGCACTTCAATCTCGACTGGCTCGATGCGCGCGTCCCCGCGGGCGCCGCGCCGGTCGACGTGCAGGCGACCCTGCTCGCGCTCAGCGCCCGCAGCATCGCCGACGCGTTGCGCGCGAGCGGCATACGCGAGGTGTTCGCCTGCGGCGGCGGCGTACACAATGCCGCGCTGATGTCGGCACTGCGCTCGGAATTGCCGGGCACGACCGTCGATACGACCGCCGCGCTCGGCGTGGACCCGGACTTCGTCGAAGCGGCCGGGTTCGCCTGGCTCGCGCGCGCCCGCCTGCTCGGCGTACCCGGCAACCTGCCGAGCGTGACCGGCGCGCGCGGGCCACGCCTGCTCGGTGCGGTTTTCGGCGGACCGCCGACGGCGGGAGCCGGCACGCGCTAGCAGGATGTTGAAAAAGGCGCTATCCAGCGCTTTTTCAACTCAGC
>NZ_JBQCFP010000042.1:0-17514 GCF_051958935.1 Dokdonella sp.
AGACGATCACGCACGGCCTCGTGTCGACGCAAGCGGAATCGCCCGAGGGATGGGCGTTCGATCTCGCGCGCGACCTCGGCGATGCGGTACTCGAAGGCTACGCCGCATTCTCGCGCGCGGACGCGCGCACCGCCGCGCAGCAGCTGCTCGCTCGCGGGCCGGTGCGCCTCAAGGCTGCTTCGGCCTGCGGCGGGCAAGGCCAGGCCGTGTGCACGACGCTCGGCGGCTTCGACGCCGCGCTCGCGACGATCGCCGATGACGACGTGCGGCGGCACGGCCTCGTCGTCGAACGCGATCTCGCCGACGCGCGCACCTACAGCATCGGCACCATCCGCGTCGGCGCGTCGCGGATCAGCTATTTCGGCCGGCAGCGCGCCGTCGTCGACCCGCACGGCCGTGAGGTGTACGGCGGTAGCGATCTCGGTGCGGGACGCGGCGAGTTCGACGCGCTGTCGACGATCGGCATGCCGGTCGTCGCCGCGGCTGCACTCGCCAAGGCGATGCACTACGACGCGGCCGTCACAGCGGCCTATCCGGGATTCTACGCATCGCGACGCAACTATGACGTCCTGCACGGCCGCAACGTCGACGGCCTGCCGCAGATCGGCGTGCTCGAGCAATCGTGGCGCATCGGTGGCGCGAGCGCGGCCGAGTTGCTCGCACTGCGCGCATTCGCGGCCGATCCCCGCCTCGCCTGCATCCGCGTGGCGACGCACGAGGAATACGGCGGCAAGCGGCCACCTGCCGATGCGACCGTGTACTTCGAAGACCATGCGGGGCGCTTCGGCGGTCTCGTCAAATATGCAAGGGCATCGACCGATGGATATACGGCTTGAGCGCGTGCACATCGGTGTCGCCGGAGAATCGATGCCGGGCGCGATGCTGATGCCCGCGCGCGAGCTGCCCGGCGTGCTGTTCGTGCACGGCTGGGGCGGCAGCCAGATCCAGGATCTTGCCCGCGCGCGCGAAGCCGCCGGGTTGGGCTGCGTTTGCGTCACCTTCGATCTGCGCGGCCACGGCACGCGCGTGATCTCGACGACGGTCAGCCGCGCGCAGAACTTCGCCGATCTCCTCGCCGCCTACGACTGGATGGTCGGGCAGCCGACCGTCGACGCGGATTCGATCGCGGTCGTCGGCATCAGCTACGGCGGCTACCTCGCCGCCCTGCTCTCCGCGGAGCGCCCGGTGCGCTGGCTCGCGCTGCGGTCACCGGCGCTCTACAAGGACGCCGACTGGGACCAGCCGAAGCTGTCCCTGCACGCCGATCCGGACCTGCCCGCCTGGCGGCGTCGGAGGATCGCCGCGAGCGACAACCGTGCGTTGCGCGCCTGCGAGCAGTATCGCGGCGACGTGCTGCTGGTCGAGGCCGAGCACGACGAGGTGATCCCGCACGCGGTCATCGAGAACTACGTCGGCGCATTCACCCACGCGCGCTCGCTCACCGCCCGCGTAATCGCCGACGCCAACCATGCGTTCTCGAGCAAGACGATGCAGGCCGGGTACACGGCCCTGCTGATCAAGTGGCTCACCGAAATGATCGCGGGTGCACGCGCCAGCGCGGCCGCGCGCAAGGTGGAGAGCCACAAGCGCGACATCGCGCGCGTCGATACACGGCGCCATGTGTCGTGACTGCGGCGGCGCGCGCCGCATGAGCATAGCCCATGTCAGCGCGCATTCAGCGCCTGCTCGCACACTCGTGCGGTCGGCGCACGCCGGCGCCGACGGCGCAGCGGAATGATGTTTCCCTTCCCCCGGACGCGCAGATCGATCCTTCCCCCCGTGTTCGGCGAGGCACCGCTCTCGGCCGAACTGCTCAACGCCGAACAGCTCGAAGAGCGCGGGCGCGAATTGAGCGGCGAACACGCGCATGCCGGCGTCGCGCATCTTCGCACGAGCCACCTGCTCGATCGCCTCGGCGCGAACGAGAGGGTCATCCGCGATGCCTGCCTCGTGCTCGCCGGCGCGGTCAAGGCCGGGCATCGCGTCACTCCGGCGGGCGAATGGCTGCTCGACAACCTCTACCTCATCGACGAGCAGATCCGTCTCGCACGCAAGCACCTCCCGCGGCGCTACAGCGAGCAGTTGCCGGCACTCGCACAAGGCCCGAGCGCCGGGTTGCCGCGCATCTACGACCTCATGCTCAAGGCGATTTCGCACGGCGACGGCCGTTTCGACGAAGCGTCGCTGCGCCGGTTCCTCATGGCCTACCAGGAGCGCGCGCCGCTCACCCTGGGTGACCTCTGGGCCGTGCCGATCATGCTGCGCCTCGCGCTCGTCGAGAACCTGCGCCGCGTCGCCGGACGCGTTCGCCAGGGTCGCATCGACCGCAACCTCGCGGTGCGCTGGGCCGACGCGATGGTCGACGCGACACGCGCCGATCCGACGCGGCTCATCCTCGTCGCCGCCGACATGGCGCGCGAAGAGCCGCCGATGTCGCAGGCGTTCGTGTCGGAACTGACCCAGCGCCTCAAACCGCTCGGCGACGCGATGTCGCTGCCGATGACCTGGATCGAGCAGCGGCTCGCCGAATCGGGGTTGACGAGCGCCCAGCTCGTACAGGGTGCGCAGCACGAACAGATCATCGACCAGGTATCCGCGAGCAACTGCATCGGCAGCCTGCGCCTGCTCGGTGCACTCGACTGGAAGGCGTTCGTGGAAGCCGTCAGCCGCGTCGAGCAACGCCTGCGCGAAGACCCCGCCGCGGTGTACGGCCGCATGGATTTCCCCACGCGCAACCACTATCGGCGCGTGGTCGAACACCTCGCGCGCCGCAGCGGTCGCAGCGAGGACGAACTCGCGGCCGCGGCGATCACCCTGGCCCGGGCGCGCGCCGGCGACGAGCGCCGGGCGCGCGCCGGCGACGAGCGCCTGGCGCACGTCGGCTACTACCTCGTGGATCGCGGCCGCGCCGAGCTCGAAACGCACCTCGGCTTGCGGCCGTGGTGGCTGTCGTCGCGCTCGCCCCGCTCGCGCACGACGGCCTATCTCGCTGCACTCGCGCTCATCACGATCGCCTTTCTCGCCACCGTCGCGCCCGCCGTCGCCATCGGCGGATTCCCGCTGTGGCTGCGCGTGATCGCTTTCGGCGCCGCGACCGTGGCGGCGAGCGAACTCGCGGTGACCCTCGTCAACCATGCGGCGGCGCACCTCGCGCAACCGTCGCAATTGCCCAAGCTCGATTTCTCGACCGGCATTCCGGCCGCCTCGCGCACGCTCGTCGCCGTGCCGGCGCTACTGTCCTCGGTCGAAGCCGCGGCGCAGCTCGCGGCCGACCTCGAGGTGCGCTACATGGGCAATCGCGATCCCGAGCTGCACTTCGCCCTGCTCACCGATTTCCCCGACGCCCACGCGGCGCACGAAGTTCACGATGCGACGATCCTTGCCGCCATGCGCAGCGCGATCCAGGAACTCAATGCGCGGCACCCGACGACACCGTTCCTGCTGCTGCATCGCCCGCGACGGTGGAACGCGACGCAACACGCGTGGATCGGCTACGAGCGCAAGCGCGGCAAGCTCGCCGCGTTGAACCGCCTCGTGCTCGATGGCGACGCGGCGCCGTTCGCGACGATCGAGGGCGATGTCGGCTGGCTCGACGGCGTGCGTTACGTGATCACGCTCGACGTCGATACCCAGCTGCCGCGCGATGCGGCGCGGGCCCTGGTCGCGACGATCGCGCATCCGCTCAACCGCCCCTCCGAAGCGGGACACTCGCGCATGGGTTACGCGATCCTTCAGCCGCGCGTCGGTCACTCCATGCCGGCGAACGGGGCGTCGGCGTACGCGGAGCTGTTCGGTGGCGAAACGGGCATCGACCCGTACACGCGGCTGGTCTCCGACACCTACCAGGATCTGTTCGGAGAAGGCTCGTTCATCGGCAAGGGCATCTACGACGTCGCCGCGTTCGAGCGCGCGCTCGCCGGCCGCCTGCCCGACAACCGCATCCTCAGCCACGATCTGCTCGAGGGCTGCTATGCACGCGCAGCGCTCGCCACCGACATCGAGTTGTTCGAACATCATCCGCAGAGCTACCTCGTCGACGCACGGCGGCGCCACCGCTGGATCCGCGGCGACTGGCAGCTGGCAGCCTGGCTGCTCCCGCACACGCGCGACGAGCGCGGCACGCGGGTGCGCAATCCGCTTGATGCGCTCGCGAGATGGAAGATCTTCGACAACCTGCGCCGCAGCCTGTTGCCGATCGCGCTGCTTGCGCTGGTCTTCCTCGCCTGGTGCGTGCCACCGTGGCACGCCGCGCTGGTCACGCTCGCGCTTGCCGTGTTCGCGTTGCCGGTCGCGCTCGATGTGCTGCACGATTTCCTGTCGCCGACCGCAGGGGACGCCGGCGCCCAGCACCTGCGTCGCAGCGGCACGCATGCGGCACAGCGCGCGGTTCGCGTCGTGTTCGGCGTCGCCAGCCTGCCGTTCGAAGCCTGGCTCGCGGCGGATGCAATCATGCGCACGCTCTGGCGCCTGCACGTGTCGGGGCGCCGACTGCTCGAATGGACGACCTCGAGCGCGGTCGAGCGCGCAACCCGCGGTTCGCTCGCGGCGACGCTGCGCGCGATGTGGCCGTGTCTCGCCGCAACCGCGCTCTCGCTCGCCTGCGCCTTCGGTGTCGCGAGCTTGCCGTGGCAGGTGTTGTGGGCACTCGCACCGGTGTTCGCCTGGCGCCTGAACCAGCCGTCGCGGCCCGAAGCGCATCGCCTCGATGCGACCGAGAAGGCGTACCTGCGCGGCATCACCCGCCGGACTTGGCATTTCTTCGAACGCTACGTCACGGCGGACGATCACTGGTTGCCGCCGGACAACCACCAGGAACAACCGATCGAGCGCACCGCACACCGGACCTCGCCGACCAACATCGGCCTGTACCTGCTCAGCTGCCTTGCCGCACGCGACCTCGGCTACGTGCCGCTCGGCGATTGGATCGACCGCACCGAGCGCACCGTGCAGGCGCTCGAGCGGCTGCAACGGTATCGCGGCCATCTGTACAACTGGTACGACACGACGACGTTGAGGCCGCTCGCGCCCGCGTACGTGTCGACCGTCGACAGCGGCAACCTGTCGGCACACCTGCTCACCCTGCGCGTGGCGCTGCTCGAGGCGGTCGACGCGCCGGTCGTCGGCGCCGCCGCGATCGAGGGCCTGCGCGACACGCTGGCACTCGCGATCGCTGCGGCGGTTCGCGCGGAGTCAAAGGCATCTCTGCAGGCGCTCGCCGGGCGCCTCGACCCGGCGGCGACCGCGGCCAGCCTGCCGCTGCGCACGATGTTCGCCGACGCCGCGTCCGTCGTCGCGGCGGCCAGCGCGATCGAACCCGGCAACGCCTGGATCGCCGCGGCGCGACGCCAGGTCGATCTTCACGTCACGGACATCGCCACGCTCGTCGACGGTGAAACCGGCGACGTGCCGACCCTGCGCGATGCTGCCGAGGGCAGCGGACCCGCCGCCGTCGCGGCGCGCACGGCGATCGAACGCCTGCACGCACTGGCCGCGCGTTGCGCCGAGTTCGCGCGACCGGATTTCGCGTTCCTCTACGATGCGACGCGCTCGCTGTTCTCGATCGGCTATAACGTGAGCGAGCGGCGCATGGACGCCGGCTACTACGACCTGCTCGCGTCGGAGGCGCGCCTTGCCGTGTTCGTCGCGATCGCGCAGGGCGCGGTGCCGCAGGACGCATGGTTCGCGCTCGGACGCCTGCTGACGTCGGCATCGGGACGCCGCGTGCTGCTGTCGTGGAGCGGCTCGATGTTCGAGTACCTCATGCCGCAGCTCGTCATGCCGGGCTACCGCGGCACGCTGCTCGAGGAATCGAACCATGCCGCCGTGCGGCAGCAGATCGCCTACGCGCGCACGCGCGGCGTGCCCTGGGGCATCTCGGAATCCGGCTACAACCTCACCGACGCGGCGCAGAACTACCAGTACCGAGCGTTCGGCGTGCCCGGCCTCGGCCTCGAGCGCGGCCTGTCGCAAGAGCTCGTGATCGCGCCGTACGCGAGCATGCTCGCCGTACCCGTGGTGCCGCGCGAAGCGCTGGGCAACCTCAAGGCGATGGAAGCGCTCGGCTGGCTCACCGACTACGGCTTCTACGAAGCGATCGACTATACCTCGGCGCGCCTGCCGCACGGCGAGACGCACGCAGTCGTGCGCTCCTACATGGCGCACCATCAAGGCATGAGCCTGCTCGCCCTCGCATCCGTTCTCGGCGGGCAGCCGATGCAGCGGCGCTTCGAGTCCGATGTCGAGCTGCAGGCGACGCTGCTGCTGTTGCAGGAACGCGTCCCGCATGGCGCGATCGACTGGGCACGCGACCCGGCGATGGTCGACGTGCGCATCGCAAGCGATGCCCCGCAATCGGCGATGCGCGTTTTCGGTGATGCCATCCCGCCGCGGCCCGCGGTGCAGCTGCTCGGCAACGGCCGCTATCACCTCATGCTGACGACTGGCGGCGGCGGCTACAGCCGCTGGCAGGAGCTCGCATTGACGCGCTGGCACGAGGACGCCACGCGCGACGACAAGGGCGTGTACCTGTACCTGCGCGATGCCGACAGTGGCCGCGCCTGGTCGGCGACGCCGCAGCCGTGCGCGATGCCGGTCGACCAGTCCGAGGTCGTGTTCACCGAGGCCGCCGCGGAATTCAGGCGCAGCTTCGACGGCATCGAGACGCACCTGCAGGTCGTCGTCTCGCCCGAGGACGACATCGAGCTGCGCCGACTGCGTGTCTCCAATCGTTCGCGCACGATGCGCACGCTCGACATCACGAGCTACGCCGAAGTCGTGCTCGCCTCGGCGGTCGCCGACGCGCTGCATCCGGCCTTCAGCAACCTGTTCGTGCAGACCGAAGCGGTCGCCGATCGCGAAGCGCTGCTCGCGACGCGGCGGCGCTCGTCCGACGAACAGGCGCAGCACTGGCTGCTGCACGCACTCGTCGTGCACGATGGCGAGTCGCTCGCCTGGTCGTTCGAGACCGATCGCATGGCCTTCCTCGGCCGCGAGCGATCCACGACCGCGCCCTCGGCGGTGGAGTCGGGCGGCGCACTCGGCGGCCGCGCGGGCGCCGTGCTCGACCCGATCGTCGCGGCACGCCAGCGCGTGCGCCTGCTGCCGGAGCGCGGCGTTACGATCGACCTCATCCTCGGCGTCGCGGAGAGTCGCGAGGGGGCATTGCTGCTGGTCGACAAGTATCGCGATCGCCACCTCGCCGACCGCGCGATCGACATCGCACGCACGCACAGCCGCCTCGCGCTCGGCCAGCTCGCGATCAGCGAAGTCGAGGGCCAGACCTGCAACCGGCTCGCCGGCGCGATCCTGTTCGCCGACCCCGCGCGCCGCGCCGCGCCATCGACGATCGCCGCCAACCGGCTCGCGCAACGCGGCCTCTGGCCGTTCGCGATTTCCGGCGACCATGCCATCGTGCTGCTGCAGATCGCCAGCGGGCGCCACCTCGACCTCGTGCGCCAGCTCGTCGCCGCGCATGCGTATTGCCGCATGAAGGGCGTCATGTTCGATCTGGTGATCTGGAACGAGGAACGCGTCGGCTACCGCACCGCGCTCGGGGACGAGATCCTCGCCGTCATCGCGACCAGCGCCGATGCGTCGATGCTCGAGCGCCCCGGCGGCATCTACGTGCGCAATGTCGACCAGCTCGACCATGAGGACCGCGTGCTCATGCTCGCGGTGGCCCGCGCGGTGTTCAGCGATGCCGATGGCTCGCTCGCCGAGCAGCTCGCGCGCGACCGCAATGTCGGCGTCGACAGCGTCGTGCCGCGCTTCACGCAGGCGGGCGCCGAACCGGTGCCGGTGGCGCCGCGCCCCGTCGCGCCGCGCACTCCGTCGGCCCTCGCCTTCGACAACGGCATCGGCGGCTTCGCCGCGGACGGGCGCGAGTACGTGGTCCGCGTCGGTGCCGGTCGCACGACGCCGCTGCCATGGATCAACGTGATCGCCAATCCCCGCTTCGGCTGCATCGTGTCCGCCGCGGGCGCCGGCTACAGCTGGGCGGAGAACGCGCACGAGTACCGCCTGTCGACCTGGAGCAACGATCCGGTCTCCGATGCGAATGGCGAGGCGATCTACCTGCGCGACGAGGAAAGCGGCGCGTACTGGTCGCCGACGCCCCTGCCCGCGCCCGGCGAGGGCGACTACGTCGTGCGGCACGGTTTCGGCTACACGATCTTCGAACACGAGGCGCACGGCATCACGAGTGCGCTGCGCGTGCACGTCGACCCCGACGCGCCGGTGAAGTTCTACATGCTACGCCTGCGCAACGACAGCGAGCGTCCGCGTCGCATCTCCGCCACCGGCTATGTCGAATGGGTGCTCGGCGACCTGCGCCAGAAGACCGCGATGCACGTCGTCACCGAACTCGACGACAGTGGCGCGCTGCTCGCACGCAACGCCTACAGCCTGGAGTTTCCCGCGCTCGTCGCGTTCTTCGATGTCGAACATCCGCAACGCACGCTGAGCGGCGATCGCGCCGAGTTCATCGGCCGCAACGGTTCGCTCGCCGCTCCGGCGGCGATGCAGCGGCAGACCCTGGGCGGCCGGCTCGGCGCAGGCATGGACCCGTGCGGCGCGATCCAGGCGCCGGTCGAGCTCGCCCCCGGCGAGTCGCGCGACCTCATCTTCCGCCTCGGCGTCGACCGCGATCGCGCGGAAGCGGTCGCCCTCGTGCAGCGCTTCCGCCGCAACGGCAGCGCGCGCGCGTCGATCGAGGCGGTGCACGCGCAGTGGCGTTCGCTGCTCGGCGCCGTGCAGGTGGAAACGCCCGACGCCGCGCTCGACCGCCTCGCCAACGGCTGGCTGCTCTACCAGGTCGTCGCGTGCCGCCTGTGGGCGCGCAGCGGTTTTTATCAATCCGGCGGCGCGTTCGGCTTCCGTGACCAGTTGCAGGACGCCATGGCGACCGTACACGCCGAGCCGGCGCTGCTGCGCGAGCAGATCCTGCACTGCGCGCAGCGCCAGTTCGTCGAGGGCGACGTGCAGCACTGGTGGCATCCGCCGGCCGGTCGCGGCGTGCGCACGCGTTGCTCCGACGACTACCTGTGGCTGCCGCTCGCCGTCGCGCGTTACGTCGAGGTGACCGCCGACGAGTCGATCCTCGTCCAGCAGGCGAGCTTCCTCGAAGGCCGCGGCCTCGGCGAAGGCGAGGAGTCGTACTACGACATGCCGCTGCGCTCGTCGCAGTCCGCCGACGTCTACGAACACTGCCGCCGCGCACTCGAGCGGGGCATGCGCTACGGCGTGCATGGGCTGCCGCTGATCGGCAGCGGCGACTGGAACGACGGCATGAACAACGTCGGGCGTGACGGTCGCGGCGAGAGCGTGTGGCTCGCGTTCTTCCTGCACGACGTGCTGCGGCGGTTCCTGCCGATCGCGTGCTCGCGTGGCGACGAGGCCTTCGCACGGCGCTGCACCGATGCGATGGCGCATCTCGCCGACGCGGTCGAACGACACGCCTGGGACGGCGCGTGGTACCTGCGCGCATTCTTCGACGACGGTACGCCGCTCGGCTCCGCGCGGAGCCGCGAGTGCCGCATCGACGCCCTGTCGCAGAGCTGGGCCGTGCTGTCGGGACTCGGCTCGCCCGAGCGCACCGCACAGGCGCTCGATGCCGTCGATGCCGAACTCGTCGACGAAACGGCCGGGCTGATCCGCCTGCTCGATCCGCCGTTCGACGTCAGCGAACCCGACCCCGGCTACATCCGCGGCTACCTGCCCGGCGTACGCGAGAACGGCGGCCAGTACACCCATGCGGCGGTATGGACGATCATGGCATTCCTCGAGGCGGGCAGGATCGAACGCGCGTGGGAACTGTTCGACCTCGTCAATCCCGTGCGCCACGGTGCGGACGCCGAAGCGGTCGCGCGCTGGAAGACCGAGCCGTACGTCGCCGCCGCCGACGTGCTGTCGATCGCGCCGCACACCGGACGCGGCGGCTGGAGCTGGTACACCGGCTCGGCCGGCTGGATGTACCGGCTCCTGATCGAGTCGATGCTCGGCCTGCAACGCATGGGAACGCGCCTCCTCGTGCGTCCACGCGTGCCCGCCGCATGGCCCGGGTTCCGCGCATGGTATGCGTTCGAGGGGCGCCGCTACGCGATTGCCGTGAGCCGGCGCGACACTGCCCCCATCGAGGCAGATCCGCCATCTGCTTCGCTCGCCGCCGATGCGCCCGAGGTGCAGGCATTCGAGTGGAACGCATGGGCCATCGAGGTCACGCGCGAGCCCGCGCAGGACTAGCAGGATGTTGAAAAAGGCGCTATCCAGCGCTTTTTCAACTCAGCGAGTCCGGCGCATGTCCGGACTCGCCTCCGCGATTCAACGACGTGCGTCGTCGACTCTCGAGCGATCCATCCCTGGATCGCGTCCGCAGGCTGTTTTTCAACAGCCTGCTAGGATTGGTCGGACTTGCCCTTCGCGCGCGTCGAGCGCCGCTCGCCGCGCAGGTAGCGCAGCAGCGCGCGCTCGGCGCGGCCGAGGCCACGATCGGCACGCTGCACCCGCGCGAATGCGGCGCGCGCACGCTGGCCGCGCGCTTCGTCATCGGCCGCGGCGAGCACCGCGGGATGGACGTAGGTGCTGCGGCAGACGGCCGGCGTGTTGCCGAGTTCCGCGGCCGCCGCGGCGATCGCCGTCGGGATGGACGGCGGCTCGTCCTTGCTGCCGAACAGCGCGTCGGCGACCACCACGCTGGCGGCCCAGGTGCGGAAATCCTTCGCGGTGTAATCGTCACCCATGATCGAGCGCAGGTACGCATTCACGTCGCCGGACGTGACGCGCCGGCGCCGGCCGCCCTCGACGTACTGGAACAGGCATTGGCCCGGCAAGTCCTGGCAGCGCCGCACCGTGCGCGCGAGTCGCGGATCCTCGAGCAGGCGCTCGTGACGCTGCCCCGACTTGCCGCGGAACGCGATGTGCACGCGATCGCCGCGCACGCGCACGTGGCGATTGCGCAACGTGCTCAGGCCGAACGATCCATTCGCCTTCGCGTACTCCTCGTTGCCGATGCGCATGCGCGTGCGATCGAGCAGGCGCACGACGGCGGCGAGCACGCGCTCGCGCACGAGCCCCTCGGCGCGCAGGTCGCGCGCGACGCGGCGACGCAGCGCGGGCAGTCGCGCCGCGAACTCGATCGTGCGGCGGAACTTCACCTCGTCGCGACGTTCGCGCCAGCCCGGGTGATAGCGGTATTGCTTCCTGCCGCGGTCGTCGCGCGCGGTGGCCTGCAGGTGCCCGCGTGGATCGCGGCAGATCCAGACGTCGCGGTAGGCCGGCGGTATCGCCAGGGCGCGGATGCGTGCGAGCACGCGCGCGTCCGTGACGCGTCGCCCGCGTGCATCGACGTAGCAGAAGCCGCTGCCGCTGCGCCGGCGCCTGAGGCCCGGCTGCGCGTCGTCGACATAAACGAGGCGGCCGCTGGGCCAGGTGAACGGCGTGCGTGGCATCGATTTCATGGTCGCGCATTGCCGCACGGATTCGATGAACGCACCCGGACCACGGCTGAATCGGATCCTCGACGGTTCACCTGCCGCTTCGGTGCGCCGAGGCACTCTGCGGGCGAACGCCGCATTCCGCGACGCGAACGAGGAGACGAACCCGATGAAGACTTCGAGCACGAGTACGTTGGCCCTGTCACTGCTGCTCGCGGCCGGCACGTGCGCCGCGCAGGTCTCGCCGAGCAATCCGGCCGCGACCGATCCCCAGGATCAGCCCACCCAGGGTCGCGCGATCACGTCGGATGCGTCGTGGGACGACAAGGATTCCAACAAGGACGGCTACATCACCAAGGAAGAACTCAAGGGTGACCCGGCCCTCATCACCCATTTCGACAAGATCGACACCGACCACGACATGAAGATCTCCCCGGCCGAATGGAAGGCATGGGGCCATGGCGAAGCCGACAGGAAGTGACCGAACGGCGGGAGCCGCCGGCGCGGCTCCCGCCTGAGACGCCGCCGCGCAGCCTTCGATGGTGGCCGGTACCGTCAGCCGGGATGCCGGCCGAGGAAGCAAAGCCTGAAACATGAAACACACAGCACAGGAAGGAGGACATGGATACGCTCTTCCTCCGAGTTCTCCATCTGCTGCGTGTTTCAACCGCTTGATCTTCGACGTACCAACGTATTCAGGCCTTCAGCGGCTGCATCTCACCTGTGAGCGCCACATCCGTTTCCTTGATAGCGCAGCCATGGCCATCCTCCGCGACCATCCCCCCTCGCGAACGGGTGATGCCACGCACCGAGGACGTGCCGCGCGCTTCCCGGTTCGACGACGCGTCCAAGGTCGATCGCCCGCACCGGCAAACCAGGCTACCGGTCGAAGAAGCAAAGCCTGGATCACGAAGCACACAGGCCACACGAAGAAGAGCATGAAAACACGCTTTTCCTTCGTGTGCCCTGGTTGGCTCTTCGAGTCTGGCCAGGCGCTTCAGGCGTCGAGCAACCCCTGCGACGCCGCGAGATCGAGCCATTCGCGGCCCGCGGCGCGTCGGTAGCAAGGCAGCTCGGCGCGTTCGAGGGCATCGACGAGATCGGAGGCGAGGTGGATCGCGCGACGTTCGCCGATGCCAAAATCGATGCAGGCGCCGTACCACTGATGGCCATCCGGCGAACGCGACGATCGCGCGATACGCAAGGCACCGTGGGGGTGTTCGGACTGGAAGCCGGCGACGAACGCGTCCACGGTTTCGGCAGCGTCGCCGTCGGTTTCGAAGACGAGCACCTGCTGCCAGCCAAGCGTCCGGTTCATGACGATGCTCATGGGCGAGTCTCCAGAGCTTCGGAGAGCCGAACATAGTCCGTCATTCGTTAAGTCCGTGTGAGGGCAGCGTTGCTGCACGCTTGAAATCGATCACGCTTTGCGCGATCGAAGGAAATGCCCCCCCGGGTGTGAGTGAACCGTCGAGTCTGTCCCCCGCGGATCGCCGCCGCCGGCGATCGCGACCGCGGCTGGCGCGCACGCCAAGCTGCAGTCGCATCGCACGGGCTTGAACCTCAGCGCGACGCGGATCCCGCCCTGGCGAGTACCTCGTCGAGCGCCTGCAGCGCACGCGGCGAGCCGGATTGTCCGAGCCAGAACAGCGCCTGCTTCTTCGCCTCACGCGGATAGGCGCCGCGCAGGATCGCGATGAGTGCGTCCTCGCCCGCACCGTCGTCGAGCTGCGACAGCGCGAACACCGCCTGCTCGCGCACGTCCGCCGACGCATCGTTGGACGCGGCCGCGCTGATGTCCGCGGCGGCACGCGGATCGTCCATCTGCGCCATCCAGAACAGCGCCTGGCTGCGCACGTGGTCGCTGCGGTCGCTGCGTGAGATGGCGAGGATGGGCGCATAGGCATCGACCCCCGATCCCGATGCCTGCGAGAGCGCGAAGATCGCGTGTTCGCGCATGTCCGGGTCGGCGTCGGTCGTCGCATGGTGCTCGATGATCCGCGCACCCTCGGCGCCGCGCGCCTGGCCGAGCCAGAACAATGCCTGCTTGCGCATCTCCTGCTCGTGCTTCGGCTCGGCGAGCGTCGCCAGCGCGCGCGTCGCGCGCGGGTCCGCATGATAGGCGATCGCCGAGAGTGCGGAGTCCACGTCCGCCTTGCCCGCGCGCGGTTCGACGGCCCATGCCGCGAGCAGGTCGATGCTACGCAGCGGCTCGACCGGGTCGAGCTCGCGCACCGGCTTGGCCGTACGCACGGGACACGAGGCGCCGACGGCACGCACGTCCTCGATGCGACCGTGCTCGACGCGGGCGTACACGGCGAGCTCCGTGTCGCGGCGCACGTCACCATCGCTGGTACCGAAGACGCCGATGCGCCGGTCGAAATCGCAGCCGACCTCGAGCGGCGCACCGCGCTTCACGCCGTAGCAGCACGGCGCCTTGGCGCCGTCCACGAGCGGCACGCGCCAGCCGACCCAGCCGTCGCTGCGCACGACGTCGGCGGCAAAATCCGCGGCACCCGCGGAGGTCGCCAGCGCGCCGAACGCGGCCAGCACGCAAAGGAGCGATGTCCTGATCATGGCTTGCCCGCCTTGTCGAGTTCTGATTCGATCGCATCGATCGCGGTGTCGTCGCCCATCGCCGTGAGCGTGCGCAGCAGGGCCTTCTTTTCGTCGACCGTCTTCGCATTGCGGTACAACTCGAGCACGCCGTCACTGTCGTCGGCGACGAGCAGGCCCTGGAGCACCGCGTCGCGCAGCGCGGGCGTGTCGGCGCTCGCGTAGAGCCTGCGCAGCACGGAGTCCCCACCGCGGTCGCCGGCGACGCCGAGTGCGTGCAGCGCGGCGATGCGGATGTCCTCGGGCTGCTTCGCATCGGCCGCGATGGCGGCGAGCGCCTCGCTGTTTCCAGCCACGCCGAGCGCGTCGATGATCGCGCGCCGGTTCGGTGCATCCTCGGTGACATGGTAGAGCTGCTCGAGCTCGGCCGAGGCGTCGAGCGCGCCGAGCGTATGGATCGCGTGCGCGCGCACGGCCGGGTCCGCTTCGCCGCGCGCGGCGGCGAGCACGAGGTCCTTGCGGTCCGCGACGAGATAGGCGTCGAGGATCTGGCGCTTCTCGCGCGCGTCCTTGCTGGTCGCGTAGAGCTCGCGCAGGCGCTCGACCGCAGCGTCCGCGCCGCTCACGCCGAGGATACGCACGGCTTCCTCGCGCAGTTCCGGATCACTCGCGTCCTTTGCCGCCTCGACCACGTCGTCGAGCCCATGGCTGTCGTCGAGCTGGCTCATCACGAACAGCGCGCGCTTCTTCAGCTTGACCGAATACGGTCCCTTCAGCACTTTCCTGAGCAGCGGCATCGCTCGTTCGGCCGGCGCGCTCATGAGGCCTTCGAGCGCGACCTCGGCGAGTTCCTCGTTGCCGATGTCGGCCGGCGCGGCTTTCGCGGCCGCCGGCGCGGCCTGTTGCACGAGCGCATCGGCGTCCTTGCTCCAGCGACTGTGCGGGAACTCGCGGCGCAGCCTGTCGAGCACGTTCTTCGCCTCGCTCGTGCGCTTGGCCTGCACGAGCGCGTACGCCTCCCAATACAGCGCGGCGTCGGCGCTCTTCGGCTCCTTCTCGCGCAGTTGCTGCTCGAGTTCGCGGAAACGCTTGAGCGCGGTGCTCCAATCCGATTTCTTCAGCGCCGCCTGGCCCTGCCAGTAGAGCTCGTTCGAGGCCTTGTCGTTCGGCGCCATGTCGCCCTCGCTCGCGCCGAACGCGGCGTTCGCGGCGAGCGCGACGGCGGCGGCGAGGAGGGTTGCGGTGATCGTTTTCATGCGGGACTTGCTCCGTGGTCATTACGTGCGGCGTTCGCCATTGCGGTCGAGGCGGGCCTGCGTCGCGCGAACCTGGAAGAGCAGGTCGGTCGAACGAAGGTAATCGCGCAGGCCTTCATTGCCTTCGACGGGCGCGGCGGCGTTCTGGTTAGCGAGCGAGATCAGCACGGGTTCGAGCTGGCGCAGGAAGTCGGCGAGCTGGCCGTTGCCGGCCCGCGTTGCGGCACGCGCGTAGAGGCGATTGGACTCGACCAGCGAGGCGGCGAGTTCGCGATTGCCGTCGAGCAGTTCGCGGCTGTCGCTGTTGCTCGCGGTCAGCAGCACGCCTTCGGTCGCACGCAGGTGCGCGGCGACGTAGGCGTCGAGCACGCGCATCGCGCTCGCATCGGCGCGCGCCTGCGCGACCTCGTCGGGACCGGGTGCGCTCTGGCGCCCCGCGTAGAAGGCGGCGCCCCCGACGAGCGCGAGCGCGAACGCCCCGGCCCAGGCGAGGCGCGGCGGGTCCAGCCAGTCGCGCAGGCGATCGCGCCAGCCAGTACGCGGCGTGCGCGAGGCGATGCGCGGCTCGAGCCTGCGCCACAGGCGCCGTTCGAAATCCGCGTCCGCGACCGGCGCGGGCAGCGCATCGACTTCGCCGAGCACGCGCAGCAGCGCGGCCCGCCGCGCGCGCAGCTCGGGCGACGCGGCGAGCGCGGCATCGATGCGCGCGAGCTCGGCGGCGTCGAGGCCGTCGCGGTAGTGATGCAGCACCAGGTCTTCGTCGCCGATCGTGTTCATGGCTTCACCCGCTGGGTTCGAGCACGGCGCGCAGCTTGCGCACCGCGCGGAAGATCGCCTGCTTGCAGGCACCGACGTTGAGCGAGAGCGCCGCCGAGATGTCCTCGAGCGACTGTCCCTCGTGATGGCGCAGCACGAACGCGCTGCGCTCGAGCACGCTCATGCGCGCGAGCTCGTCCTCGATGCTGCGGCCGAGCTCGGCGCTGCGCGCGAGCCGCTCGGGACCCGGCTGCGCATCGAGCGCGCGCGCGAGCAGGTCCTCGCCCTCCTCGCCTTCGGGCAAGGTGGCCTCGAGCCGGCCGCGCCGGCGCAACTGCTCGAGCGCGGCATTGACCGCGATGCGGTGCAGCCAGGTCGAAAACGCCGCGCGACCGTCGAAGTCGCGCAGGTGCCGCCAGGCATTGAAGAACGCCTCCTGCACCGCATCTTCGGCGACGGCCTTGTCGCCGGTGATGCGCGCGCAGACGCGATACAACGCGCCGGCGTGCGCATCGACGAGGCGTCGAAACGCGACGGCATCCCCTGCCCCTGCGCGGGCGATCCAGCGCGCTTCGTCGTCGGTCATGGCGCATAGGATGCGCGATCGGCGCCCGTGGTTAGCAAGGCGGCTGCAGGCCGGGCGGCGACGGTCAACCCCGCGGGCCGGCCCCCCGCGTTGCATACGGCGGTCCGACCCGGATCGTGACGTTTCCGGTCCCTATGCCGTACCCTCGGCGAATGGGGGACGAAAGAACCGACGAGGAATTGATGCTCGCATACGCCGGAGGCGACCTGCTCGCCTTCGAGACGCTCTATCGGCGCCATCGCGGCACGCTGTACCGCTTCCTGCTGCGCAGCCTTCGCCATCGCGCCGACGCCGACGAGTTGTTCCAGGAAAGCTGGAGCCGGCTCGTCGCCGCGCGCGAGCGTTACCGGCCGGATGCGAAGTTCACGACCTGGCTGCTGCAGATCGCGCACAACCTCGTCATCGACCGCTTCCGCCGCCAGCGCCCGCAGGCCTCGCCGGAAGAAACCGAAACCGTGCTGCGCAACCTCGACGCGCCCGAAAGCGAGCAACCCGAACGCGCGCTCAGCGAATTCGAGCAGCGCCGGCGCCTGCAGCTCGCGCTGGAGG
This sequence comes from Dokdonella sp., assembly GCF_051958935.1. Lineage (GTDB taxonomy): Bacteria > Pseudomonadota > Gammaproteobacteria > Xanthomonadales > Rhodanobacteraceae > Dokdonella_A. The sequence goes on from NZ_JBQCFP010000042.1 coordinate 17,133, forward strand.
AATTGCCCGAGGAGCAGCGCGTCGCATTCCTGTTGCGCGTGGAAGGCGGGCTCGGCCTCGAGGAGATCGGCGAGATCACCGGCGCCGGCCGCGAGACGGTGAAGTCGCGCCTGCGCTATGCGCTCGCGCGCATCCGCGCGAGGTTCCAGGCATGAGCCTGCCGCGCGACCCCGACCACGATCTCGAGCGCCTGCTCGCCGACGACGGTGGCGACCTGACGGCGCTGTACCGGCGCCTGCCCAAGGCCGAGCCGCCGCGTCGCCTCGATCGCAGCGTGCTCGGCGAAGCCGCGCGCGCGGTGCGCGGCCATACGCCGCGCCGCCAGCGCTGGCTGGTCGGCGTCGGCTCCGCCGCGGGCGTCGTGCTCGCCGCCGGCATCGCC
>NZ_JBQCFP010000043.1:0-15992 GCF_051958935.1 Dokdonella sp.
TTTCCATGCTCTTCAGGACCGCATAGATCGCGACCATCCTTCAGACCCAGCCTGTAAAAAAGCCTTCGGACTACCGCTTCTCGAAAGCGGTCTTCATCCAAGGAGAGCAGGAATTTTTCTTTTTCGATTCGACTTATCGATTCGATCGACATATTGTCAAACCTAGTTACTAAGAGATATTCAACGCCTCACCCGCACTTCGAATACCCACAATTCAAACACGTAGCACACCCATCCATGATGATCACGGCCGACGTATTGCACTTGTGGCACATCGTCGCCCCCGGCGGGAACGCACTCGCTTCACTCGCGGGCTTGGCCGCGGTTTCAGCACCCGCTCCCGCGAAGGAGACGTTGAACCCGCCGTTGCCGGCGCCTTCGACGGTCAGGCCGGCAGGCTCAGAGTTTTTTTTTGAGCGGGCGTCGTAGGCGGCGCGCTTCTCGGCGATGAGCTTCTTCTGGTGCTCGTCGAGTTCAGGGTCGTGCAGGAGGCCGATCATCTTGAGGTGTTGCTCGATGACCGCGCCGAGTTCGGCGACGATGCTCGGCATGTAGACGCCGCCGGCCTTGAAGTAGCCGCCGCGCGGGTCGAACACCGCCTTGAGCTCCTCCACGAGGAAGGTCACGTCGCCGCCCTTGCGGAATACGGCGGACATGATGCGCGTGAGCGCGACGATCCACTGGAAGTGCTCCATGTTCTTCGAGTTGATGAAGATCTCGAAGGGGCGGCGCAGTTCGTACTCGGTGCCCTGGTTGAGCACGATGTCGTTGATGGTCACGTACAGCGAGTGCTCGAACAGCGGCGACTTGATCTTGTAGGTGGCGCCGATCAGGGTTTCCGGGCGCTCGACCTTCTCGTGCATCTGGATGACTTCGGCCATCGGCATGCTCGGCGCGCTCTCCGGCGCTTCGGCGGCGGGGACGACCTTGGTGGTCTCTTCGGGCTTGACGACGGCGTAGCCCTTGATCTTCTTGGTGATCTTCATTGCGTGGTCCAGAGCAGTGATTCGTGATGGGTGATTCGTGATTCGGCGCGGTGAGGCGAGTCCGGGCGTCGGCGTGAAGCGTAAGGCCCGGGCTTCATTGGAGGCCCGCTTTGGCGGGCATCACGTCTCGGGGTGGAACGGGTGTTGCGGTATTTCCCTGCGGCCTGTCGTTGCGTCCGTGTACGGTGCTGCGTTCGTCGCGTCTGTGTCCGGGTGTTGCGTCGTCGCGTCTGTGTCGGGGTGATGCGGGTATTGCGGGTGCGTCGCGTCTGTGTTCGGGTGGAGCGGAAAACGGTGACCTGCGCCGCGCGGTACGCGGCGGCGCAGGCTTGGGTCGGGTCAGCGCCTGCCGCGCGTGGCCTTGCGGGCGGCCTTGCGGGGTGCGGACTTGCGCACCGTCTTGCGGACGGCAGCTTTGCGCGCGCCCTTGCGCGGCGCGGCCTTGCGCACGGCCTTGCGGGGCGCAGCCTTGCGGGTGGCCTTCTTCACGGCCTTGCGCGGTGCGGCCTTGCGCATGACCTTCTTGACCGCCTTGCGTACCGCCTTCTTCGCGGCGGAGGCTTTGCGGGCGACTTTCTTGGCCGCCTTCTTCACGGCCTTCTTCGCAGTGCCGGCGGCGGCCGCGAGTTCGTCCTTGCTCTTGCGCGCGATGTCCATGCGGTGCGCGCGGGCGTAGCTCTGGATGTCCTTGAACGAACCGTCGGCGTTGCGGACGGCGTAGAGCTTCTTGCCGCCTCGGCTGTACATCGTGGTGCGCTGGGTGGCCATGCTTCGCTCCTTCGCGGCGTGACGTCGTCACCTTCGGCCGGCCGCCGCGGACCGGCCGAAGGTGCGTGCGAATCAGCGGCGACGGCCCGCCTTCTTCGCGGCCTTGCGGGCAGGTGCGCGCTTGGCGGCCTTGCGGGCCGGCATCTTGCGCATCGCCTTCTTGGCGACCTTCTTCGTCGCCTTCTTCACGGCCGTGCGCGCGCCGGTGGCCTTGCGCGCGACCTTCTTCCTCGCCTTCTTCGCGGCCTTCTTCGCCGGTGCGGCCTTGCGCGCGACCTTCTTGACGGCCTTCTTCGTCGCCTTCTTCGCGGCAGCGACCTTCTTGCCTGCCTTCTTCGCCGCCTTCTTGGCCGGCGCGGCGGGCTTGGCACCGACGACCGACTTGGCCTTGGCGACGACCGCCTTCACCTTGCGCGCGGCCTGCTTGCGCGCCTTGGCGGCCTTGGTCGCGACCTTCTTGGCCGTGTTCTCGACCGCCTGCTTGGCGTCCGAGGCCGCGTTGCTGACCGAACTGGCGACCGCGCTGGCGGCGTCGGCGATCGAGCTGCCGATCTGCGACGCGCCTTCCTTCAGACCATCGAACGAACCGCCTTCACTGTGCATGGGGATCCCCTCTCCTGTTTCTCGGTGTTGTGAGCTTGACGGATGACGTGAATCTCGAGACACGGATGACGCAACGCCGGTGGCCGGTGGCCCATGCATCCATGGGCGTGTTCGCGCGATCGGGACGGGACACGGGCAAGCGTTCGCGAGCGCTCAGAACTTGCCGTAGTAGCCTTCCTTCAACGCGTCGAACAGGTTGGCCGCGGTGTGCGTTTCGCCATCGTACTCGATCTCTTCGTTGCCCTTGACCTCCACCACTTCGCCGTCTTCGAGTTCGAAGCGGTAGGTGGTGTTGGCCAGATCATGCTCCTTCACGAGCACTCCTTGGAAGGCCGCCGGGTTGAAGCGGAACGTGGTGCAACCCTTGAGCCCCTGCTTGTGCGCGTAGCGGTAGATGTCCTTGAAGTCTTCGTACGGGTAGGCGGTGGGGACGTTGGCGGTCTTGGAGATCGACGAGTCGACCCATTTCTGCGCGGCGGCCTGGATGTCGACGTGCTCGGTCGGGGTGATGTCGTCGGCCGCGACGAAGTAGTCCGGCAGCTTCTCGGCCGGGTCCTGCGAGAACGGCATCGCCTTGCCGTTGATGAGTTCGCGGTAGGCGAGGAGTTCGAAGCTGTACACCTCGACCTTCTCCTTGGACTTCTTGCCTTCGCGGATCACGTTGCGGCTGTAGTGGTGGGCGAACGAGGGCTCGATGCCGTTGCTCGCGTTGTTGGCGAGCGACAGGCTGATCGTGCCGGTCGGCGCGATCGAGCTGTGGTGGGTGAAGCGCGCGCCGATGTCGGCGAGCTCGGCGACGAGCGCGGGGGCGACTTCGGCCACGCGCTGCATGTAGCGGCTGTATTTCGCGTGCAGCACGCGGCCGGGGATCGTGTCGCCGACCTTCCAGCCGTCGGTGGCCATCTCCGGGCGCTTGCGCAGCATCTCGCCGGTGACGGTGAAGTCTTCGCTAAGGATCGGCGCCGGGCCCTTCTCCTTCGCGAGCGAGAGCGCGACTTCCCAGCCGGCGAGCGCCATTTCGCGGCTGACGTCCTCGGTGAACGCGCAGGCCTCGGGCGTGCCGTAGCGCTTCTTGAGCATCGTCAGCGTGCTGCCGAGGCCGAGGAAGCCCATGCCGTGGCGGCGCTTGCTCAGGATCTCGTTGCGCTGCTGCGCGAGCGGCAGGCCGTTGATCTCGACCACGTTGTCGAGCATGCGCGTGAAGACGCGCACGACCTCCTTGTACTCCTCCATGTCGAAGCGCGCGTTCGGGCCGAACGGGTCGCGCACGAAGGTGGTGAGGTTGACCGAGCCGAGCAGGCACGAGCCGTACGGCGGCAGCGGCTGCTCGCCGCAGGGGTTGGTCGCGCGGATGTTCTCGCACCACCAGTTGTTGTTCATCTCGTTGACGCGGTCGATGAGGATGAAGCCCGGCTCGGCGTAGTCGTACGTCGAGACCATGATCATGTCCCACAGGTGGCGCGCGCGCAGGTGGCCGTAGATCTTGCAGGCGACCAGGCCGTCGTCGCGCGTGACGTAGTTCTTGTGCGTCGGCCAGTCGCGCCAGACGACCGTGGCCGCGTCGGCGAGGTCGATCTCGCCCTGCTCCTTGACGTGGATCGGGAACACCAGCGGCCAGTCCGCGTCCTGCTCCACCGCTTCCATGAAGCCGTCGGTGATCAGCAGCGAGAGGTTGAACTGGCGCAGGCGCCCGTCCTCGCGCTTGGCCTTGATGAACTCGCGCACGTCCGGGTGCGAGACGTCGAACGTGCCCATCTGCGCGCCGCGGCGACCGCCTGCGGACGACACCGTGAAGCACATCTTGTCGTAGATATCCATGAACGACAGCGGCCCCGACGTGTACGCGCCGGCGCCCGACACGTACGCGCCGCGCGGGCGCAACGTCGAGAATTCATAGCCGATGCCGCACCCCGCCTTCAACGTGAGGCCGGCCTCGTGCACCTTCTCGAGGATGTCGTCCATCGAGTCCTCGATGGTCGCCGAGACGGTGCAGTTGATCGTCGAGGTCTTCGGCTTGTGTTCCTGCGCGCCCGCGTTGGACGTGATGCGCCCGGCCGGGATCGCCCCGCGGCGCAGCGCCCACAGGAAGCGTTCGTACCAGTAGGTTTTCTTTTCCTGGGTTTCCTCGACCTCGGCGAGCGCCCGCGCGATGCGCTGGTAGCTGTGGTCGATGTCCCTGTCGACTGGCTCGCCCTGCTTGGATTTGAGGCGGTATTTCTTGTCCCAGATGTCGTAGGACGCCGGCTGCAGCGGAATGTCCGCCGCGCCGCGCGCGAGCTGCTCAAGGCGCACCGTGCTCATGTTGTTTTCTTGCTCCCGTACCCATCGGCTCACGCCGACGTTGCCAACCGATGCCTGCGCCACCCTCCCGAGGCGACGCAGCCTCCTGCTTCCTGCCTGTACCCCACCTGCTGCGCGGCACAATCTATAGGTTGCGCCGCGCAAGGCGAACACAAGATGTTGTGACGCCGACGGCCAAAACTACGCCGCTCGCCCGATGAAGTAAAGCTTGACTCACAGCGAATCGCGGTCTGATGCGATTCGTGACATGCAGGCCTTCGACTCCGCTCGCTGCACGAGCTGCGCTCGACGCGAACGGGGTGTGGGCTGGGGCGTCGCGAGAACGCGCAGCCGGCCGGCTGGATCAAGCGCGAGCGGCGGATCCGGCGCTTGCGCGCCATGATCCCCGCCGCGCCGGCGACACCGGCCCCACACGCGTTCGCCCTGATCGCAGGCGCTCAGGGCCGGCGTCGAAAAGGCCGTCAACCTGAACGGCTGCCCGCACGGCGCAGCCGGAGTGCTTGAATGGCGGGAAACCGGCGCCTATCCGTGCGGTCAGAGAGCAGCCCGTGCGGTACGTCGTCGGCGCCTGCGGTTCATCCGCGGCGCGCCACCCTGCCGCCGAACCGGTTCCCGCGCATTTCACCCATCGACACCCAAGGACGTTGCCCATGACCGCGACCACCCGTCGTTTCGCCTACGCCTCGCTGCCGCTGCTGCTCGGCCTCGCCCTCGGCGCGCTGTCTACGGGCGGCGGGCACCCGGCGACCGCCGCGCTGCCGCCGGCGATCGACGGCCAGGCGCTGCCGTCGCTCGCGCCGATGCTCGAGCGGGTGACGCCCGCCGTGGTCAACATCGCGTCGAAAACGCACATCGCCGTGCGCAACCCGTACTTCGACGACCCGATCTTCCGCCGCTTCTTCGGCGTGCCGAACACGCCGCGCGAGCGCGTGCAGCAGTCGCTCGGCTCGGGCGTCGTCGTCGACGCGGCGAAGGGTTACATCCTCACCAACAACCATGTCGTCGACGGCGCCGACGACATTTCGGTGACCCTCTCCGATGGCCGCACGCAGAAGGCGAAGGTGCTCGGCACCGACCCCGACACCGACCTCGCGGTGCTGCAGATCCCGGCCGAGAAGCTCACCGCGCTGCCGATCGCCGACTCGTCCGCGCTGCGCATGGGCGACTTCGTGGTCGCGGTCGGCGACCCGTTCGGCATCGGCCAGAGCGCGAGCACGGGCATCGTCTCCGGCCTCGGCCGCAGCGGCCTGCGCGGTGCGGGCTACCAGAACTTCATCCAGACCGACGCGTCGATCAACCCGGGCAATTCCGGCGGCCCGCTGGTGAACCTGCGCGGCGAACTCGTCGGCATCAACTCGATGATCTACACGCCCTCGGGTGGCAGCGTCGGCATCGGCTTCGCGATCCCGTCCAATCTCGCCAGCGACGTCATGCGCCAGCTCGTCACGACCGGCCAGGTCAAGCGCGGCGTGCTCGGCGTCGAGGCGCAGGACCTCACGCCCGAACTCGCGCGCGTGCTCGCGCTCGACGGCACGCACGGCGCGGTCGTCACGCGCGTGCGCGCGAATTCGCCGGCCGAGACCGCGGGGCTGCGCGCGGGCGACGTGATCGTCTCGCTCAACGGCAAGAGCGTCGCGGGCGAGCAGGACCTGCACAACATCGAAGGGCTCACCGCGCCGGGCTCGGCCGTCGCGGTCGGCGTGCAGCGCGAGGGCAAGCTCATCACGATCAGCACGACGCTCAAGCCCACCGAGTTGCAGGTGCTCAAGGGCGACGCGCTCGATCCGCGCCTCGCCGGCGTCACGTTCACCGAACTCGCCGACAACGTGCGCCGCCAGGGCGTCGGCGGCGTCAGCGTGAGCCGCGTCGCCGAGCCCAGCCGCGCGTACGCCGCGGGGTTGCGCAACGGCGACGTGATCGTCGCGCTCAACCGCCGCGACCTTGCCGGCGCGAGCGATTTCTCGCGCCTGCTCGCGAGCCGTCCGCGCCAGCTCATGCTCACGTTGTTGCGCGGGGACGAGGCGTATTACCTGCTCCTGCAGTGAGGGTCCTCGTGTAGGGCGGTACGCGCGCATGCGCGTGCCGCCGCGTGCGTCGCGGCGCCCCATGGGCCACCCGTCGTGGCGGCGGGACTCGCGCTGCGCGCTCGACCCGCCTGCCCCGATCCCATCGCGCCGCAGATCATGTAGCGCGGTACGCGCGCATGCGCGTGCCGCCGCGACGACCGAGAACCCCGTGGGAGCGGCGTCAGTCGCAGGGTGGTACGCAGCCGCGCCAGCGGCGAGTCCCACCGTCGCGTCGCAACGCCCATGGGCAGGACACGCGCTCGTGCGGTCGCATCCGTTCACGAGGTGGGCGCCGCCGCGTGCCACGCGGGGTGGCGGCGGTGGGTATAGCGGTCGTGGCGCTGCAGCCATTCACGGTTCGCACCGCCGCGTCCCATCTACGAGGTCGGGGGCCGCGGGGCGTTCAGGGAACCGGCCCGCCGCTGTGCGCGCGGTCGCGGCAGGCGGCGGACCTGCGTGCTAAGGTGCGCCCCTCTCCGTTCACCGCGCGAAACACACGTCATGTCGCCACGCCGCTTCCTCCGCCCGCTGCTGCTTGCCGCGGCTGCCCTCCTCGGCACGGGCTTCGCCGTCGCCGCCCCGCAGGACGATCTCGTCTGGCGCGGTGATCACGCCACCGGCCGCGCGATCATGGACGACCTCGCCAAGGAATACGCCAAGCAGAAGCTCGGCAAGATCTCGCTGCAGCCGTTCAGCACCGTGTCCGGCCTCGATGCGGTCGCCAACGGCAGCGCCGACATCGCCGGCAGCGCGCGCGGTAAGTACGTGCGCCGCGCCGAGGAAGCGCCGCTCGAGTTCTCGCCGGTCGCGCTCGATGCGGCGGTGCTCGTGACGCACCCGAAGAATCCGGTGCGCAGCCTCACGCTCAAGCAGGTCTACGACATCTACTTCGGCCGCATCAAGAACTGGAAGGACCTCGGCGGCGAAGACAAGGAGATCAACCTCTACGGCATCGCCGCGCCGCTCGACGGCGTCGAGTACAGCTTGCGCGAACTCGTCTACCGCAAGGGCGACCAGCCGGTCGCGGTGCCGCGCCTGTACCTCAACACGATCAAGCTCGAGGAAGCGATCACGCTCGATCCGGCGGGCCTCGGCCTGTCGACGTTCGCGAGCGTCTACGCGAACAAGGGCGTGCGCGCGATGCAGATCGAAGGCGTGGATCCGTCCGTGCGCAACGTCACCGACGGCACCTACCCGCTCTACATCACGCTCTACTCGGTCAACCGCGCCGACTCGCCCAAGCTCGCCGCGATCGACAAGTTCCGCAATTTCCTCGCCACGCCCGCGGCGAAGGAGATCCTCCGGAAGCACCAGCTGATTCCGTATGCGGACGCGAACGACCTCGTCGCGAAGAACGACGAACGCATGAAGTTCATCGACGCGCGCGTCGGCCGCGACGCGGTCGCCGCCGCGGCGCTCGTGGCGGGCACGACCCCGCCGCCGCCGGTCGCCGCACCGCGCGCGACGCTCGCCGCCAAGCAGGGCATCGCGCCGACCTCCGACACCGCGCAGGCCGCGCGCGAGAACCTCGCGCGTGCCGAGGCGAAGAAGCAGGCCGAAGCCGAGGCGCAGAAGATCGCCGAGGCGAATGCGAAGAAGGCTGCCGCGGCAAAGGCGACACCGGTCGCGAAGGCCGACCCGGCGCCGAAGAAAGCCGCCGCACCGGCCAAGCCGAAGGTCGCGAAGGCGGCGCCGAAGCCGAAGGCCACCGCGAAGGCCGAAGCCCCGAAGGCCGAGGCCCCGAAGGCGCCCTCGTTCGGCAACGTCAGCGCGGGCAGCACCGGCCACTGAGTTTCGCGCGGCAGCATGCGCATCCGCGCGGTCTCGCTCGACCTCGACGACACGCTGTGGCCGATCGAGCCCGCGATCGTCGCGGCCGAGCAGGCGCTCGACGACTGGCTGCGCACCCATCATGCGCCCGTCGCCGCGGCGTGGCCGATCGCCGCGCTGCGTGAGCTGCGCGAGCGCGTCTCGGACGAACACCCGCATCTCGCCCACGACTACACCGCGCAGCGCCTGATCACGCTCGAACGCGCGTTCGCCGCGTGCGGCATCGGCGACGAGCACGTCGCCGACGCCTACGAGGTGTATTTCGCCGCGCGCAACCGCGTCGACTGCTACGCCGACGCCCTGCCCGCCTTGCAGTCGATCGGCGCGCGCCTGCCGCTCGCGAGCATCTCCCACGGCAATGCCGATCTCGCGCGCATCGGCCTGCGCGCGCACTTCCGCGCCTGCATCTCGGCGCGCGAGTGCGGCACCGCCAAGCCGGCCGCGGCGATCTTCCATGCCGCCTGCGACGCGCTCGGCCTCGCGCCCGGCGACGTGCTGCACGTCGGCGACGATCCGTGGCTCGACGTCGCAGGCGCGCAGGCGGCGGGCCTGCGCACCGCGTGGCTCAACCGCGGCGGTGGACCCTGGCCCGAGCACGCGGCGCTCGCCGGCGTGCGGCCCGATCTCGAGCTGCGCGACCTCGGCGAACTCGCGCGCTGGATCGAGGCACGTGCACACGAAGGCGGCTGAACGGCGAGCACGCGGCGCCGCCGACGAGGCACAATCCGTGTCTGCCGCCGCGTTCGAATCCCGAGCGTGCGGATGGGCCGGCGCCCGCCGCAGCGAGGAGCCGGCGATCGACAGACGAGGACAGCGATGGATGCCTGGAGCATGACCAAGGACGCCGACGGCGCGACACCCCTGATCGCAGTCGACCGCACGAATTTCGCCGCGGTCGCCGACGCGCTCGGCGCGACGGTGCGGCGCTGGTGCGCCGCGAACGATTTCGGCGGCGAGGCGGGCCGCTTCGTGCTCGTGCCCGGCGACGACGGCGGTGCCGGCGTCGTACTCGCAGGCTGCGATCCCCGCGAGGGCCTGTTCGCCCTCGCCTCGTTGCCGGCGCGCCTGCCCACGGGCCGCTACGCGCTCGACGCGCGCGGTCTCACGCTCGATGCGGCCGACGTCGCGCTCGGCTGGGCGCTCGGCGCGTACCAGTTCACGCGTTACAAGAAACCTGCGCGCAAGCCTGCGCAGCTCGTCGTCGACGACGCGGTCGCCGTGCATGTCGAGGCGCTCGCCGCCGCGGCGTACCAGGTGCGCGACCTCGTCAACACGCCGACCGAGCACATGGGCCCGGCCGAACTCGCCGGCGCCGTGCGCGCGCTCGCCGAACGGCACGGCGCGTTCTATCGCGAGTGGGTCGGCGACGAATTGCTCGCCGCGAATTTCCCGACCATCCACGCGGTCGGCCGCGCGAGCCATCGCGCGCCGCGCCTGGCCGAGCTCAGCTACGGCGTCGCCGACGCACCGCATGTCGTGCTGGTCGGCAAGGGCGTGTGCTTCGACACCGGCGGCCTCGACATCAAGCCGTCCGACGGCATGCGCTGGATGAAGAAGGACATGGGCGGCGCCGCGCACGCGATCGCGCTCGCCTCGCTCGTGCTCGCGGCCAAGCTGCCGGTGCGCCTGACCCTGCTCGTGCCCGCGGTCGAGAACGCGATCGCCGGCAACGCCTACCGGCCCGGCGAGGTGATCACGACGCGGGCGGGCCTCAGCGTCGAGGTCGACAACACCGACGCCGAAGGCCGCCTCGTGCTGTGCGACGCGCTCGCGTACGCGGCGGAGCAGAAGCCCGACCTCATCCTCGACTTCGCCACCCTCACCGGCGCCGCGCGCGTCGCGCTCGGCCCGGACCTGCCGGCCCTCTTCGCCAATCGCGACGAGATCGCCGGCGCGCTGCTCGAAGCGGCGCAGGCGACGCGTGATCCGCTCTGGCGCCTGCCGCTGTGGCGGCCTTATCTCACGATGCTCGACTCGCACGTCGCCGATCTCGCCAACGCGGGCGCCTCGCGCCATGCCGGCGCGATCACCGCCGCGCTCTACCTCGAACGCTTCGTCCCCGACGCGCTGCCGTGGGTGCATCTGGACGTCTATTCGTGGAACGACGCCGACACGCCGGGCCGCCCGCGCGGCGGCGAGGCGCAGGGGTTGAGGGCGTATTTCGAGTTCTTGCGGCGTCGGTATTCCTGAGGATCACCTCGTTTCGTCTGGCCTCGCGCGAATGCATCGGTTCGCCCCGCATTCGTAGGGTGGGACGCAGCCGCGCAGCGGCGAGTCCCACCATTCGTTGACGATGACGCTCCATCGGCGCACGGTGGGACTCGCGGTCGGATGCATCGCATCCATTCACGGTTCGCGCCGCTGCGTCCCACCCTACGACCTCGCGCGGCGAAAGCGGCGGGACTCGCGCTGCGCGCTCGACCCGCCCTACCGGTGCCGGCTCGCTCGCGTTGTGCGGCGGTGCGCATGCATGCGCGTGCCGCTGCGCGCATCGCCGCGGCGGAAACCGTCAAACGAAAAAGGCCCGGAATCCCGGGCCTTTTTCAATGCATCGTGCAGGGGACCATCAGTTCACCTCGAGCGGCACTACCGCGCCGCGCGGCAGCACCTGCTGGGCGAGCTTGGTGTCGGCGCGCACGAGGCCGATTTCGTCGGCGAGGATGTGCGCGGCTTCGTCGAGGATGATGTCGCGCTTGTCCTTCGCTTCCTTCTCACGTGCGACGTCGGTCGAGATGCCGCGCTCGTCCGGCTGCAGGCCGTCGTCCTGCAGGTTGGCGGGCTTGTCGCCGGCATCGTCGACGGTGGCGCCGGCGACACGCGACGTATCGTCCGTGGCCGGCTTGCGGCCACCCTTGTCCTTCGCCTCGTCGGTGAGCTTCTGCTGCGTCTTCGCGGCGGGGTCGGCTTCGGGCACCGCGTGGCCGACGGCCGCGTCGCGCGCCTTGCGCTTGGCTTCCTGCTCGTCGCGCTCCTTGCGCCGCACTTGCTCGTTGAGCGACACCGTCTTCTGCTCGCGCAAGGTGCGCAGGTCCGCGAGGTCGGCTTCGAAGTTCTTCCACTCGCCGTTGGCGGCGATGCGGCCGGCGTGGCGTTCGGCGAGGAGCGGCACGATGGGCTTGAGGTCCGCGACCGGCTGGTATTTCGCCGGCGCGATAGACGTCCACGGCAGCGCGTTGTCGTAGCTCGACTCGCCGAAGTCCTGCGCGTCGACGGTGAGCGGGAAGCTGATGTCGGGCGTGACGCCGCGCAGCTGGGTCGAGCCGCCGTTGATGCGGAAGAACTGGGCGATGGTCATCTTGACCTCGCCATAGGCGGGCTTCTCGTTGTGCGCGACGTCGTCGAGGTCGACGAGGTTCTGCACGGTGCCCATGCCGAACGTCGGCTCGCCGATGATGACACCGCGGCCGTAGTCCTGGATCGCCGCGGCGAAGATCTCCGACGCGGACGCGGAGGCGCGGTTGACGAGCACCGCGAGCGGACCGTCCCAGGCCATGCCCGCGCGCGTGTCGGCGTCGGCTTCGACCTGGCCGCTCGCATTGCGCACCTGCACGACCGGGCCCTTGTCGATGAACAGGCCCGTGAGGTCGGTCGCCTCGGCGAGCGAGCCGCCGCCGTTGTTGCGCAGGTCGACGATGACGCCGTCGACCTTGTCGGCCTTGAGTTCGCCGAGCAGCTTCTCGACGTCGCGCGTCGCGCTCTTGTAGTCGCGGTCGCCGCGGCGGCGCGCGTCGAAGTCCTGGTAGAACGTCGGCAGCGAGATCACGCCGATGCGGCGCGTGTGCTGCGCGTCCTTGATCTCGATGATCGACTTCTTCGCCGCCTGCTCCTCGATGCTGACCTTCTTGCGCACGAGCGAGAGCGTGAAATGCTTGCCGTCGGGGCCCGCGTCGGCGGGCAGCACCTCGAGGCGCACGACCGTGTCCTTGTTGCCGCGGATCTTGTCGACGACGTCGTCGAGGCGCCAGCCGACCACGTCGGTGATCGGCCCGTTCTCGCCCTGGCCCACGCCGACCACGCGGTCGCCGACCTGGAGCTGCTTGGACAGCGCGGCCGGCCCGCCCGGCACGATCTCGCGGATCGCCGTGTAGTCGTCGTCACGCTGCAGCACCGCGCCGATGCCCTCGAGCGAGAGCTTCATCGCGATGTCGAAGTTCTCCGACGCGCGCGGGCCGAGGTAATTCGTGTGCGGCTCGATCGACGAGGCGTACGCGTTCATGAAGGTCTGGAACACGTCTTCGCTGTTGAGCTGGCGCACGCGGTCGAGGTAGTTCGCGTAGCGCTTGTCGAGCGTCTCGCGGATGTCCTTCTCCGGCTTGCCGGCGAGCTTGAGGCGCAGCCAGTCGTTCTTGATGCGCTTGCGCCAGACGTCGTTGACCTCGGCATCGTCCTTCGGCCACGGCGCCTTGTCGCGCTCGTAGACGTAGCTCTCGTCCTTGGAGAAATCGAAGCCCTTGGGCAGGAGCGAGCGCGCATAGGCGACGCGTTCGGCCACGCGCTGCTCGTAGATGTTGAACATCGCGTACGGCGCGGCGAGGTCCTGGTCGTCGATCGCGTCGTCGAGCGCGGTGCGGTAGGCCGCGAACTTGTCGATGTCGGCCTGGGTGAAGAACAGCCGGTCGCCGTCGAGCGCGTCGAGGTAGCGCTTGAAGATCTGCTCGCTCATCGCATCGTCGAGCGGCATCGGCTTGTAGTGGAAATGGGTGAGGAAGCGCGTCGCCCAGACCGCGGCCTCGCTTTGCGACGGCGTCGCCTTGAGCAGCGGCGCGCCTTCTTCACGCGTGGGTTTGGCGAACGCGACCGGGCCGACGAGGGCGGCCAGGGCGAGGCAGAGCAGCGACTTCCGCATGAAACCGATCTCCTGGGCGCGAATGGGCTTCGCGACGTGACACGGATGCACCGTACGTCCTGTACGGAATTTTGGCGAGGGTGATTTCACCCGGACTTCTCTATTAACTCAGGCAACCTGAACGTAACCGGCCGCGTGGGCCATCTCGTCGGCGTGGTACGACGAACGCACCAGCGGCCCCGCGGCGACGTGCTGGAAGCCGATGCGGTAGCCGATCTCCTCGATCGCCTTGAACTCGTCCGGGGTCCAGTAACGCAGCACGGGATGATGGTGCGCGGTCGGCTGCAGGTACTGGCCGATCGTAACCATATCGACATCGTGCGCGCGCAGATCGTTCAACGTTTCCTCGATCTGTTCCAACGTCTCGCCGAGTCCGAGCATGATGCCGGACTTGGTCGGGACGTCCGGGTGCTGCGCCTTGAAGCGCTTGAGGAGTTCCAGTGACCAGTCGTAGTCGGCGCCCGGGCGCACCTCGCGGTAGAGCGCTCGCGGCGTCTCGAGGTTGTGGTTGAACACGTCCGGCGGCTCGGCGGCGAACACCTCGAGCGCGCGCTCCATGCGTCCCTTGCCGCGGAAGTCCGGGGTCAGGATCTCGATGCGGATGCCGGGGTTCTCGAAGCGCACGGCCTTGATGCACGCGGCGAAATGCGCCGCGCCGCCATCGCGCAGGTCGTCGCGGTCGACCGAGGTGATCACGACGTACTTGAGGCCCATGTCGCGGATCGTGCCGGCGAGATGGGCGGGTTCGAGCGGATCGGGCGGCTTGGGTCGGCCGTGGGCGACGTCGCAGAACGAGCAGCGGCGCGTGCAGACCTCGCCGAGGATCATGAACGTCGCGGTGCCCTTGCCGAAGCACTCGTGGATGTTCGGGCAGGAGGCTTCCTCGCAGACCGTGACGAGGCGGTTCTCGCGCAGCTTCGCCTTGAGCTTGGCGACCGCGTTGCCGGGCGGGATGCGCACGCGGATCCACGAGGGCTTGCGCAGCATCGGCGCGTCGGCGAAGCCGGCGCGGTTGCGCGCGATCTTGTCCTCGCCGAGCTGTTTTTCGGGCGCGTCGACGACGGTCAGCGGAATGGTCTTCAGGGAGTCGCTCATGCGGGCTGCGCGACGCGCGGGGCATCGCCGGTCGGAACGCGGGGGATTTCGGCGGCGGCGGGCACGGGATCGAGCCCGAACTGGCGCGCCAGTTCGCCGATCAGGACCGCTTCCACCGCGGCGAGCGAGCCTGGTCCACCCAAGTCTAGCACCTGGGTGACGGCGAGGCCCTGATAGCCGCAGGGATTGATGCGGTGGAACGGTTCGAGATCCATCGCGATGTTGAAGGCGAGGCCGTGGAACGAGCAGCCGCGGCGCACGCGCAGGCCGAGCGCGGCGACCTTGGCGTCGCCGACGTACACGCCCGGGGCGCCCTCGCGCCGTACGGCGATGATGTTCCAGGTCGCGAGCGTGTCGATGATCGCCTGCTCGATGCGCTCGACCAGGTCGCGCACGCCGACCTTGAGCCGGCGCAGGTCGAATAGGGGATAGGCGACGATCTGTCCGGGCCCGTGGTAGGTCACCTGCCCGCCGCGGTCGACCGGCACCACCGGGATCTCGCCCGGCAGCAGCACGTGCTCCCATTTGCCGGCCTGGCCGAGCGTGAAGACCGGGTCGTGCTCGAGCACCCACAGTTCATCCGGAGTATCCGGGCCGCGCGCATCGGTGAACGCCTGCATCGCGCGCCAGACGGGTTCGTAGGGTTGCCGGCCGAGGCGGCGGACGAGGACGGGTCGGGACATCGCGGCGACATGGGGACGGGGCGCACTCGGCGCAAGCGGAAGGACCGGCCGAGCGTGCGAAATCCCGCAATCGCCACCTCGACCCCGGAATCGCCGCTGCGGCATTGCTAGAATTCCACAACGCACACGCGGCGGGAGGCGGTCATGGTGGCACGAATCCTTGTGGCAGGCATCGTCTTCGCCCTCGGCCAGGGTCTCGCGGCCGCCTCGGACGAATCGCTCCCGTTCGACGATGCGCCGAGCGGCGACATGACGCCGACCGACTACCGGCAGGTGGAGCGCGATCTCTACGACGCGCTGCGCGGCGCCGCCTCGCCGCGCCAGCAGGTACTCGCGGGCCGGCTCTACCTCGATGAAGACGAAACACCGAGCGCGTTGCGGCCCAAACGCGAGGAGGTCGTCGCGCAGGCCGCTCGCGCGGCGCCGCAGGACGCCTTCGTGCAGTGGATGGCCGCCGACGCCGGCAGCTACTACAGCAGCCAGTGCGGCCCGACGCGGTGGCCGGTCGCCGAGGTCGCCAGCCTCGTGCGCCTGGAACCGGACAATGCGGGCGCGCTGCAGTACGCGGTCGCGCTCGCGCAAGCGAAGCAGGACGATGCCGCGCTCGACGAGGCGCTCGCCCGCATGGCCTCGGCGACGCGCGCCGACGATCATCTCGGCGATGAGATCGCCGAATGGCGCAAGGTCTACATGGCGCATCCGGAAGGCAACCTCGTCCTTCCGATGTGGAGCGAGGCGCCCGCGACCGAGCGTGCGCTGCTCGGCGCGCTGAACCAGACCAGCTATCGCGCCTCACCCGTCCAATCCGCCCTCG
>NZ_JBQCFP010000044.1:0-11552 GCF_051958935.1 Dokdonella sp.
CGAACGCGCGCGCGGCGTTGGCCGAGGTGCTGCGCCTCACCAATACCAATGACGACGTCATGGATGCGAAGGGCGAGAGCATCTATCGGCGGCGGCCGTTCTACTACGCGCTCGAATCGGTCACGCTCGCGCGCATGCGGCTCGGGCTCATTCCCGACACGATCGTCGAGCGGCTGGTTGCGACGCGCACGATGGTCGCGCAGACCAACAAGCTCGCGGGCGACACCCTCGCCTTCGTCGAGCGGAATTACCTGCCGATCTCATCGCATTGGCGCGTCGCTGGGGCGCGCCTGCCGGCCGCGCCGGCGGGCACGGCGGTCGAGTTCACGATCGGCGTGCCGGGGCGCTACGCGCTCGTGACGCGCAACGGCGCCGGTGGCGTACTCGACGGCGTGCGCTATGACGGTGCGCGCGAACTGGATGCGGGCGTGCACCGCTTCGTGGCGGATGCGCCACTCGGGCGTGGCGTCGTGATATGGGCGCAGGCGGTGGAGCGCGGGTTCGATGCGCTATAGGAGCGCACCCTGTGCGACCGCGGCATCGGGTCGTGCCGCGTCGCTGCGTGCCGAACGCGGCGGGGCTCGCCGCGATGCGGCTCGACCCGCGCTATCGGTTTTTGAAGAGATGCTTCTGGATCACGGGACGACGACATTGGACGCGGCGAAGCGTCATCGCGCGACCGCGGGGCGCTTGGCGCGGAGCGCGTAGAGTTCGTTGTCGGCCTGCGCGAGCGCGGCGTCGAGCGTCGTCTTGCCGCGGCGTACCGCGTGGCCGAGGGTGAAGCCGATCGGCGCGTCGGCGCGATCGGCTTCGATGCGGCGGATGATGTCCTGCGTCTGCGCTTCGTCGGCGTGCGGCAGCAGCAACAGGAATTCGTCGCCGCCCGCGCGCACGACCATGTCCTGGCGTCGCACGTGGCGCCTGAGGAATTCGGCCATCGCGACCAGCACTTCGTCGCCGCGCTGGTGGCCGTACGTGTCGTTGACGTGCTTGAAGCGGTCGAGGTCGATCGCGACGCAGCCCCAGGGGTCGTCGTCGGGGATGCTGCGGCCGACGTCGGCGAGGTGGCGGCGGTTGAAGCAGCCGGTGAGTGCATCGCGGATGCTCCAGTCGCGCAGTTGGCGTTCCTGCTGTTCACGCTCGGTGATGTCCTGCGCGTGGCCGAGCACGTACGGTTCGTCGCCTTCGTCGTCGAGCGTGTTGTGGAACTGCCAGGTGCGAAGGCTGCCGTCCTTGGCGACGAGGCGCAGCAATCCGGTCGCGGTGCCGTCGCGCGCGACCTGCGCGAGGTAGCCGTCGAAGAACGCCTGCAGCTCCGGCGGCATGAACTCGGACAGGCGCCGGCCGAGCAGTTCGGAGATCTCGTAGCCGATCGCATGCGCCGCGGCGGGGTTCGCCGACAGCAGCACGCCGTCGAGGTCGTGCGTGCAGATGAGGCCGAGGCTTTCCTCGAACAGGCGGCGGAAGCGCCGCTCGCTGAGCTGCAGGGCCTGGATCGCGCGCTTGCGCACCGTGATGTCCTGCAGCGCGCCGATCAGGCGTGCGGGCTTTCCGTCCTCGATCTCGACGGTTCCGACGAGGCGCACCGAGATCCGGCGCTTGCGCGCCGTGGTCATCGGCAGCTCCAGATCCCAACCCTTGCCGTCGGCCGCGGCCCGGCGCACGGCGTCTTCCAATGTGGCGCGGTCCTGCTCGTCGAAGAAGCCGAGTGCCTCCTCGAGCGTCGGCAGGTAGCCCGGCGGCAGGTCATGGATGATGCAGGCCTGGTCAGACCAGCGCAGTTCGCGCGTCTGCAGGTCGAGCTGCCAGCCGCCGACGCCGGCGATGCGGCCGGCGCGATCGAGGAAGGCTTCGCTCTCGTGCAGCTTCTGTTCGACCGCCTTGCGGCCGGAAATGTCGACGAGCGTGCCGTACATGAGCAGCGGTTCGCCCTCTGCCGTCCAATGCGTCGTGCGACCGCTCGTATGTACCCACACCCAATGGCCATCCTTGTGCCGCATGCGCGCGTCGCAGTCGAACGCGTCGCGCTCGCGCCGGAGGTACTGGCGCAGGTTCTGCACGACCCCGGGCCAGTCGTCCGCATTCATGAGTGCCGGCGGGAGACAGCGGCCGTCCGGGCCGAGGTCGCGCAGCGTGAGCGAGCGCGATGCTTCGAGTTCGTCGAGGGAGTAACCGAGAATCTCGGCGTACTGCGCATTGAAGCGCACGTCGCCGGTCTGCAGGTTCCACTCCCACGCGCCCGCGCGGGTCGCCTCGAGCACGCTCGCGAGGCGCAGGCGCTCCTCGTCGCGTCGGCGCTCGGCGAGCGCCTCGCGCTGGATCGCATCGTTGAGCTCGAGCTCGGCGGCGCGCTGCTCGAGCGCCTCGGCGACCGCGCGTGCGAGCTGCTGCAGGATCGCCGTCTGCCTCGCATCGAGCTCGCGCGGCTGGCGGTCCATCACGCACAGCGTGCCCATGCGCAGTCCATCGCTCATGCGGATCGGTGCACCGGCGTAGAAGCGGATGTCGGGGTCGCCGGTGACGAGCGGATTGTCGGCGAAGCGCGAGTCGGCGCGCGCGTCGGGCACGACGAACACTTCGTCGCCGAGGATCGCGTGCGCGCAGAAGGCGATGTCGCGCGGCGTTTCGCCGGTGCCTTCGAGGCCGACGTTCGCCTTGAACCACTGGCGGCCTTCGTCGACGAGCGAAACGAGCGCGATCGGGGCGCCGACGACCAAAGCGGCCGCCTGCGCGAGCGCATCGAACAGCGGCTCCGCCTCGGTGTCGAGCGCCTCGAGCGCGCGCAGGCGCGCGAGGCGTCGTGCTTCGTCGGGCGGCAAGGGCGCGGGTCGCGTCATGGCGTTTCCGCTCGCTCCGGGATCCAGCGGGGCTTGCGCAAAAAGCTACTACTTCCACGGCTCCGGTGCCACCCGCCGCCGGGTGGCGCGTCGCCGGCCGTTCAGGCGCGACGCAGCACCGCCATCGGCGCCGTGCGCGCGATGCGCCGCGTGCCGGCCCAGCCGGCGAGCGCGACCAGCGCCGCCGCGGCCGCGACGAGCAGCGCGAGCGGCCCGAGCGGCGGCGCATACCCTTCCAGTTTGAACACGCCGGCGGCGAGCGCGCTGCCGAGCGCCGCGGCGGCCGCGACCGCGATGCCGCCGGAAAGCAGCCCGAGCACGCCGAACTCGGCGAGCACGGCGGTCCCGAGCTGCCGGCCATGCGCGCCCAGCGTGCGCAGCAACGCGGCCTCGAAGCGGCGTTCGTCCGCGGTCGCCGCGAGTGCGGCGAGCAGCACGAGCACGCCCGCGACGAGGCTGAAGCCGAGCACCCAGCTCGCCGCGCCGGTGACGCGGCCGATGATGTCGCGGATGCGGTCGAGCACCGCATTGAGGTCGATCAGCGACAGGTTCGGGAAGTCGCGCGAGAGCTCCGCGAGCGGAGCGGCGCCATCGCCGGCGAGATGGAAGCTCGCGACCATGCTGTGCGGCAACCCCGTGCCGGTCGCGGGATCGAGCATGAGGAAGAAGTTGGCGCGGAAGGAGTCCCACTCGACCTTGCGCGTGCTCGTGACTTCGGCGGTGATCTCGTGGTCGCCGAAACGCAGGGTCAGGGTGTCGCCGAGCTTCAGCCCGAACAGGTCGACCCAGACCTGTTCGACCGAGATCGCAGGACGCTTCGTCGCGGCGTCGAACCAGCGTCCCTGCAGCAGCCGGTTCGCTTCGGGCAGCGCATCGCTCCAGCTCGCGCGCACCTCGCCTTCGATGAAGTCGCCCGCGCGGCGGTCGTCCTTCTCGGCGGGCTCCGGTGCATGGCCGTTGATCGCGACGAGCTTGCCGGAGGCGAGCGGCAGCAGGTTCACGTTCGATGCGTGGAGCGCCTGCAGGCGCTCGCGCAAGGGCGCTTCCTGCTCGGGTTGCAGGTTGATCGCGAACCAGTTCGGCGTGTCGGGTGGCAGGTCCGCACGCCAGCGCTCGAGTAAAGACGGACCGATCACCCCGAGCACGGCGAGCGCGGTGAGGCTGAGCGCGAGTGCGCCGGTCTGCAGCAGGGTGAGCGCGCGCCGGCGCACGAGGTTGGCGAGGCCGAAGCGCAGCGCGCCGCGCAGGCGGGCGGAGACGCGGCGCACGCACCAGAGCAGGGCGAGGCCGAGCATGACGGTCGCGAGCGCGACCGCGGCGAAGCCGATGCCGAGCGTGCCGGCGAGGCGCGTGCTGCCTGCGCCGACCAGCACGAGCAGCGCACCGACCGCGACCGGCAGCAGGTAGAGCACGTCGAAGCGGCGCATGCGCGGCGCGAGGTCGCGGCGGAACACGCGCAGCGGCTCGACGTCGCGCAGGCGCAGCAGCGGCGGCAGGGCGAAGCCGAACAGCACGGCCACGCCGACGAGCAGCGCGGCGAGCGGCGGCCCCCACGGCAGTTTCGGTGGTGCGGCGGGCAGCAGGCCGCTCGCGAGCTCGAACACGAGTTGCTGCAGGCCGAGGCCGAGCGCGAGCCCGGCGAGGCACGCCGGCACCGCGAGCAATGCGAGTTCGAGCAACAGCGCGGCGAGGATCTCGCCGCGGCGCGCGCCGAGGCAGCGCAGCAGCGCGACTTCCTCGGTCTTGCGTCGCGCGAAGCGCTGCGCGCCGAGCGCGATCGCGACGCCCGAGAGCAGCGCGGCGAGCAGCGCGGCGAGGCGCAGGAAGCTCTCGCCGCGTTCGAACGCGTTGCGCAGGTTCTGCTGCGCGTCCTGCACCGTCGTGATGCGCGCGCCCGGGGGCAGGTTCGGCTTGGCCCAGGCCGCGTACGCGGCGATCGCATCGCTGTCGCCGGCGAGCAGCAAACGATGGCCGGCGCGGCTGCCCGCGCCGAGCAGGCCGCCCGCTTCGGCGTCGCCGAGGTTCATGAGCACGCGCGGTGCGATGCGGAACGGGTTGCCGCTGTCGGGCGCCTTCGCGATCTCGCCGGCGACGACGAGATCGCGCCCACCGAGCTGCACGTTCGCGCCGACCGTGACGCCGAGCGCGACGAGCGCGGCATGGTCGGCGTAGATCGAACCCGGCGGCGGCGCATGCGCGTCGCGTTCGAGGCCATCGGCGCCACGCACGCTGAGCGTGCCGCGTAGCGGGAACGCGGCGTCGCTCGCGCGCACCTCGCACAGCTGGCTGCGTTCGTTGGCGAACAGGACGCTCGGGAACTGGGCGAGGCGATTGATCGCGAGGCCGCGTCGCTGCGCTTCGTTTGCAAGCTCGGCCGGCAGCGCGCGGGGGGCACCGAGCGCGAGGTCGCCGCCGATGAGTTCGGCTGCCGATGCGACGAGCGCGCGTTCGACGCGTGCGGCGAGCGTGGCGACTGCGGCCATCGCGGCGACCGCGAGCACGAGCGCCATCGCGAGCGTCGCGAGTTCGGCGTGGCGGAATTCGCGACGCAGGCTGCGGGCGGCGAAGGCGAGGAGCCTCATGCGCGGGGTACTCGCGACGTGTCCCTCACCCCCTCTCCCGCGGTGCGGGAGAGGGACGCTGGGGGTTCGGGCGCGTTTTCCCTCACCCCACCATCGGCTGCGCCGATGGTCCCCCCCTCTCCGGCGGTGCGGGAGAGGGACGAGGGGTCGCCACTTTTAGCGGCGCGGTTTTCTATGCGTCCTTCTCTCAGGCGGAGGCTGTGCGCGCAACGTGCCGCGAGCGTCGCGTCGTGCGTGACGAGCACGAGCGTGGTCGCATGTTCGTGGTTGAGCGCGAACAGCAGATCGCCTATGCCTGCGCCGGTGCGCTGGTCCAGGTTGCCGGTCGGTTCGTCGGCGAACAGGATGTCGGGGCCGTGCACGAACGCGCGCGCGAGCGCGACACGCTGCTGCTCGCCGCCCGAGAGCTGCGCGGGATAGTGATGGCGGCGCGCGCCGAGGCCGACCCGCGCGAGGGCGTCGGCGGCGCGTTCGCGTGCGTCGTCGCGGCCGTCGAGTTCGAGCGGCAGCATCACGTTCTCTTCGGCGTTCAGCGCGGGTAACAGGTGGAAGCTCTGGAATACGAAGCCGACGCGGCTGCGGCGAAGGCGCGCGCGCGCTTCTTCATCGAGCGCATCGAGGTGTTCGCCGGCGAGCGCGATGGTGCCCGAGGTCGGCCGGTCGAGGCCGGCGAGCAGGCCGAGCAGGGTGGTCTTGCCCGAACCCGACGCACCGACGATCGCGAGGCTGTCACCGCGCTCGACCGCGAGGCTGACGCGGTCGAGGATCGTCAGGCGGCCGTCGGGGCCGTCGACGATTTTGCTAACCTCCCTCGCATACAAGGCCGATCCGGTGCCGTCACTCATGCTGCGTTTCCTTTTCGTGGTGCTGTTGTCGTTGTCCGCTGCGCCTGCCGTCGCCGCGGCAGGGCCGGTGCTCGTGCTTGGCGATTCGCTGTCGGCCGCCTACGGCATCTCGCCGAAGGAAGGCTGGGTCAGCTTGCTCGACGCGCGCCTCGCGTCCGCCAAGCCCATGCGTCAAGTCGTCAACGCCAGCATCAGCGGCGAGACGAGTGCCGGCGGCCTCGCGCGCCTGCCTGCGCTGCTGAAGGAACATGCGCCCGGGATCGTCGTGGTCGAACTCGGCGCCAACGACGGCTTGCGCGGGCTGCCGCTGGCGCAAGTGCGCGCGAACCTGAAGGCGATCCTCGAAGCCGTGCGCGACGCGGGTGCGCGCGCCGTGCTGGTCGGCATCGAGCTGCCGGTCAACTACGGGCCGCAATACCGCGACGGCCTGCGTGAGTTGTATCGGGGCCTCGCCATCGAATTCAACGTGCCGTTGGTCCCGTTCCTGCTCGAGGGCGTCGCGCTCGACCCCGCCCTGATGCAGGACGACGGCCTCCACCCGCGTGCCGCGGCCGAGCCCCGCGTGCTCGAGAATGTCTGGAAGGTCCTCGAACCGGCGTTGGCCCAGTCGAGGGCTGAGGGCCGACGGCCGTAGAGAGCGCCCGGGTGGCCGCGGGCTCGCGGATGCGAACTCCGCTATTGCGTTCACCCAGCGCGGAGGCCGCGGGCGGGATTCGAAGGGGCCAGACGCCGCAGTACCGGTGCTTCGACACCCCCCGCTTCGCGGGCTGCGCTCAGCGCGAACGGAACCTTGCGGCGAGCCTGCGACGAACACAGGGGCTTCCACAAGAGCAACCGACGCCGCGGCAAGGCGGAAGAGGCCACTGTTCAGCCACAGGCCCCCGGCCCTCAGCCCTATCCCCCCACATGGGCCGAATGGCACATGGCGGCAGCCGCCGGCGGCGACTAGGCTGGCCGGCCATGCGTCGGACTGCGTCCGCTCCGGCGCCTTTTTCCGCTACGGGGAACCCCAATGCTGCGAACGAAGATCCTCACGACGACGATGAACCTGATCCTGTTTGGCGCCACCGCGGCCGTGCTGCAACCGGCCGAGGTGTTCGCCACGGGCGCCACCGCGGCGCTGCCGGCGAGCAATCCGTTCGCGCATGAAAGCACGCTGCCGTTCCACGCGCCGCCGTTCGACAAGATCAAGGACGCCGACTACCAGCCGGCGATCGAGGCGGGCATGCGCGAGCAGATCGCCGAGATGGACAAGATCGCCGCCTCGAAGGACGAACCGACGTTCGCCAACACGATCGAACCGATGGAGCGCAGCGGCCAGACGCTCAACCGCGTCGGCGCCGTGTTCGGCGCGATCACCAGCGCCAACACCAACGACACGCTGCAGAAGGTGCAGGCGGCGATCGCGCCGAAAATCGCCGAGCACCAGGATTCGATCTACCTCAACGACAAGCTGTTCCAGCGCGTCAAGAAGCTCTACGACGCGCGCGTGACGCTCGGCCTCGACGCCGAGCAGACCGAGCTGGTCGAGCGCTACTACCGCAACTTCGTGCGCGCGGGTGCGCAGCTCGGCGACGCCGACAAGGCGAAGCTGCGTGAACTCAACAAGGAAGAGTCGACCCTCACGACCGAGTTCGGCACCAAGCTGCTCGCGGCGAACAACGCAGGCGCGGTGATCGTCTCCGACAAGGCCGAACTCGCCGGTCTATCCGAGGCCGACATCGCCGCCGCGGCGGATGCGGCGAAGGCGCGCAAGCAGGACGGCAAGTACGCGATCACGCTGCAGAACACCACGCAGCAGCCGGCGCAGGTCTCGCTCGAGAACCGCGCGACGCGAGAGAAGCTGTTCAAGGCCTCGACCGAGCGCGCCGAGCACGGCGACGCCAATGACACGCGCGCGATCATCCAGCGCCTGGCGGTGCTGCGCGCCGAGCGCGCCAAGTTGCTCGGCTACCCGAATTACGCCGCCTACACGCTCGACGACCAGATGGCGAAGACGCCCGAGGCGGCCAAGAAGCTCATGACCGACATGGTGCCGGCGGCGACCGCCAAGGCGCGCGGCGAGGCGGCGGCGATGCAGGCGCTCATCGACAAGGAAAACGGTGGCTTCAAGCTCGCGCCGTGGGACTGGCAGCACTATGCGGAGAAGGTGCGCAAGGCGCAGTACGACCTCGACGAGGCGCAGATCAAGCCGTACCTCGAGATCAACCGCGTGCTGCAGGACGGCGTGTTCTACGCCGCCAACCAGATGTACGGCCTCACGTTCAAGGAGCGCAAGGACATCCCGGTATACCACCCGGACGTGCGCGTGTTCGAAGTGTTCGACAAGGACGGCACGTCGCTCGCGCTGTTCTACGCCGACTACTGGAAGCGCGACAGCAAGCGCGGCGGCGCCTGGATGGACAACTTCGTCGGCCAGTCCGGCCTGCTCGGCACCAAGCCGGTCGTGTTCAACGTCTGCAATTTCACCAAGCCGGCCGCCGGCCAGCCCGCGCTGATCAGCTGGGACGATGCGACGACGATGTTCCACGAGTTCGGCCACGCGCTGCATGGCATGTTCTCGAACGTGAAGTACCCGACCCTGTCCGGCACCGGCGTGCCGCGCGACTTCGTCGAGTTCCCGTCGCAGTTCAACGAGCACTGGGCCAGCGATCCGAAGGTGTTCGCGAACTTCGCCAAGCACTACCAGACCGGTACGCCGATGCCCGCCGAGCTGGTCGAGAAGATCAAGAAGTCCAAGACCTTCGACCAGGGCTTCGCGACGACCGAATACCTCGCCGCCGCGCTGCTCGACATGAGCTGGCACTCGCTGGGCGCCGACGCCGGCAAGCAGGACGTCGATGCGTTCGAGAAGAAGACGCTGCACGACCTCAAGATCGACATGTACGAAGTGCCGCCGCGCTACCGCACCTCGTACTTCGCGCACATCTGGGGCGGCGGCTACGCGGCCGGCTACTACGCATACCTGTGGAGCGAGGTGCTCGACCACGACGCGTTCTACTGGTTCCGCGAGCACGGCGGCATGACGCGCGAGAACGGCCAGCGCTTCCGCGACATGGTGCTCTCGCGCGGCAGCACCGAGGACATGGCCAAGATGTACCGTGATTTCCGCGGCCGCGATCCGAGCGTCGAGCCGCTGCTCGAGCAGCGTGGCCTCAAGGAAGAAACACCGGCTGCGAAGTAAGCGATCGCGTTCTTCGACGATGCGAGGGAGGGACTGCGGTCCCTCCCTTTTTCTTTTTTGTGCGGGAGCGACGGCAGCTGCGATGCTCTGCGGCCCTCAGCCTCATGCCATCAGCCCTCATGCCGTATCCTTCCCGCATGAGAACCATCACCGCCACCCGCTACGTGACGCCGCTGCGCGAAGGCGGTTCGCTGCCGGCCATTGTCGAGGGCGACGATGACGGCCTTTACGTGCTGAAGTTCCGTGGAGCGGGGCAGGGGCCGAAGGCGTTGATCGCCGAGCTCGTCGCCGGCGAGCTCGCGCGCGCGATCGGGTTGCCGGTGCCGGAGATCGTGTTCGTCGAGCTCGATCCGGAGATCGCGCGCACCGAGCCCGATCCGGAGATCCAGCATCTGATCCGCGCGAGCGGCGGCCTCAATCTCGCGCTCGACTACCTGCCCGGATCGATCACGTTCGATCCCGTCGTCGACCGGCCCGACGCGGAGCTCGCATCGGCGATCGTCTGGTTCGATGCGTTCGTGACCAATGTCGACCGCACGCCGCGCAACACCAACCTGCTCGTCTGGCATCGCAAGCCCTGGCTCATCGACCACGGCGCCGCGCTGTACTTCCATCATGCGTGGGATGGCTATCTCGCGCGTGCGGCCGACCCGTTCACGCGCATCAGGGACCACGTGTTGCTGCCGTTCGCGACGCAGTTGCGCGAGGCCGACGAGCGCCTCGTCGCGCTGCTGACCCGTGAAGTCGTCGAGTGCATCGTGGCGCTGGTCCCCGACAGCTGGCTCGGCCGCGACGCACCGTTCGCCGATGCGGCTGCGCATCGCGCGGCCTACGCGGAGTACCTGTGCCGGCGCCTCGAGGCGCCGCGCGCATTCGTCGAGGAGGCGCTCCGTGCACGTGTATGACTATGCGGTGATCCGCGTCGTGCCGCGCGTCGAGCGCGGCGAGTTCGTCAATGCGGGCGTCGTGCTGTCGTGCCGGGCCGGGCGGTTCCTCGAGGCGCGCATCGAGCTCGACGAGGCGCGCCTGCGCACGCTCGACCCCGATGTCGATCTCGACACGGTGCGCGCGCATCTCGCCGCGTTCGCGGCGATCTGCGCCGGGGGCGAGGACGCCGGGCCGATCGGCCGGCTGCCCGCGCGCGAGCGCTTCCGCTGGCTCACCGCGCCGCGCAGCACGATGATCCAGACCTCGCCCGTGCACGGCGGCCGCTGCCACGACCACGCGACGATGCTCGAGCGCCTGCTCGACACGATGGTGCGCGCGCCGGCACGAAGGTCTGCGCGCGCGTGACGCGGCGCGGTTTCGACCTGCCCGGCGCACGATTGCGCCGCCAGCGCCTCGTCGGCAATGGCTTCGCGTCGGTCGCGCAGGCCGTCGACGCGCAACTCGCGGTGCAGGCGCAGGATTACCTCGGCATGCTGTGGGGAATCGGCCAGCGCGTGCAGGGCGCGAGCGAGGCCGCGGTCGAACAGGCATTCGCCGCGCGCAGCATCGTGCGCGGCTGGCCGTTGCGCGGCACCCTGCACGTCGTCGCGGCCGCCGACTATCGCTGGCTGCTCGGCCTGCTCGGCGCGCGCGTGCTCGAGCGCAGCCGGCGCCGCCTCAAGGACGAGTTCGATCTCGACGACCGCGTGGTCGAACGCGCTCGCGCCGTGTGCACGCGCGTGCTCGCCGGCGGCCGTGCGCTCCCGCGTGATGCGCTCTATGCCGCATTCGATGCCGCGCGCATCGCGACCGCGGGTTCGCGTGGCCTGCACCTCGTCTGGTGGCTCGCGCATGCGGGCGTGCTCTGCTTCGGCACGCGCATCGGCAAGCAGCATTCCTTCGTGCTGCTCGACGACTGGCTGCCGCCGACGCCGCCGCGTCCGCGCGAGGATGCGCTCGCCGAACTCGCGCGCCGATACTTCACGGCGCGCGGTCCCGCGAGCGTGCAGGATTTCGCCTGGTGGTCGGGACTCGCCGCGGTCGAGGCGGGCGCGGGTCACGAATCCGCGCGCGGCGTTCTCGAACGCATCGACCTCGGGGGCCGTCCCTACTGGCACGTGCCGGGCGACGGCGACGTCAGCCCAAGGTAGTCGGCCCGCGTGCCCCAGCTGCCCGC
>NZ_JBQCFP010000045.1:0-11422 GCF_051958935.1 Dokdonella sp.
GCCGTTCGCGTCCTTCTCGTCGCGGAAGTACTCGGCCATGGTGAGGCCCGTCAGCGCGACGCGCAGGCGGTTGCCGGGCGGCTCGTTCATCTGGCCGTACACCATCGCGACCTTCGACTGCGTCTTGTCGTCGAGCTTGACCACGCCCGCGTCGATCATCTCGTGGTAGAAGTCGTTGCCTTCGCGCGTGCGCTCGCCGACGCCCGCGAACACCGAGAGGCCCGAGTGCTGGGTCGCGATGTTGTTGATGAGCTCGAGCATGTTGACGGTCTTGCCGACGCCGGCACCGCCGAACAGGCCGACCTTGCCGCCCTTGGCGAACGGGCAGACGAGGTCGATGACCTTGATGCCGGTTTCGAGCAGCTCGCTCGCCGCGGCCTGCTCGTCGTACGACGGCGCCGCGCGATGGATTTCCCAGCTGTCCTTGGCGTCGATCGGACCGACTTCGTCGATCGGGTTGCCGAGCACGTCCATGATGCGGCCGAGCGTCGCGGTGCCGACCGGCACGCTGATCGCCTTGCCCGTGTTGCGCGCCACCAGGCCACGCTTGAGGCCGTCGGTGGAGCCGAGCGCGATCGTGCGCACGACACCGTCACCGAGCTGCTGCTGCACCTCGAGCGTGATCGGCGAGGCGGTGCCTTCGACCTTGAGCGCGTCGTACACCTTCGGCACGGATTCGCGCGGGAATTCGACGTCGACGACGGCGCCGATGATCTGTACGACTTTGCCCTGGCTCATTGTGGATTGCTCCGGTTAACTTTGTTCTGTTCGGATGGCAACTGCCATCTGGATGGACTTCGTGATTGGTGATTCGTCATTCGTGATTGGAAAATGCGGGGTGACCGTGCAATCACCAATCACCAATCACGAGTGACGCAACCGTCGTCAGACGGCTGCTGCACCACCGACGATTTCGGAAATTTCCTGCGTGATCGCCGCCTGGCGCGCCTTGTTGTAGACGAGCGTGAGCGAACCGATCGCCTTGGTCGCATTGTCCGAGGCGCTCTTCATCGCCACCATGCGCGCCGCATGCTCGCTGGCGAGGTTCTCGAGCACCGACTGGTAAACCAGCGACTCGATGTAGCGCGTCAGCACGTGCTCGAGCACGACCGCAGCGTCCGGTTCGTAGATGTAGTCCCACGAATGCGTCGTCGGCAGTTCCGGCGACGGCGGCAGCGGCAGCAGCGTGTCGACGGTCGCCTTCTGCGTCATCGTGTTGACGAAGTCGTTGTAGGCGAGGTGCAGGCGATCGATCCGGCCTTCGGTGTAGGCGTCGAGCACGACCTTGATCACGCCGATCAGCTGGGCGATCTGCGGCTTCTCGCCGAGGTGCGTGACCGAGCCGAGCATGTTGACCTTGAGGCGGCGGAAGAACTGAGTCGCCTTCTGGCCGATGCAGACGACGTCCACCTCGACGCCCTTGTCCTGCCAGCCGCGGATCTCGCCGAGCAGCTTGCGGAACATGTTCGAGTTGAGGCCGCCGCACAGGCCGCGGTCGGTCGACACGATCACGTAACCGACGCGCTTGACGTCCTTGCGCGCGACCAGGAACGGGTGCTGGAACTCGACGTTCGCGTGCGCGATGTGGCCGATGACCTGTCGCATCAGGCGCGCGTACGGGCGCGAGGCCTTCATGAGGTCCTGCGCCTTGCGGATCTTCGAGGCCGAGACCATCTCGAGCGCGCGCGTGACCTTGCGCGTGTTCGCGACGCTCTTGATCTTGGTGCGGATTTCTCTTGCGCCTGCCATCTGCTCGCTACGCCCGTTCGTGATTGGTGATTCGGGATTGGTGATTCGTGTCCGTGATCCGCTGTTGCGAATCACGAATCACGAATGACGAATCACGGCTTTACCAGGACCCCGTCTTCTTGAACTCTTCGAGGCCCTTCTTGAATGCGGCCTCGATGTCGTTGTTCCAGTCGCCGGTCTCGACGATCTTCTTCATGAGGTCGCCGTAGTTGGCGTGGAAGTGCGCGTGCAGCGCGGCTTCGAACGGCAGCACCTTGTTCAGCGGCAGGTCGTCGAGGAAGCCCTTCTCCGCCGCGTACACCGACAGCGAAAGCTCGGCGATCGACAGCGGCGCGTACTGCTTCTGCTTCATGAGCTCGGTCACGCGCTGGCCGCGCTCGAGCTGCGCACGCGTCGCCGCGTCGAGGTCGGAGGCGAACTGCGCGAACGCGGCGAGTTCGCGGAACTGCGCCAGCGCGAGCTTCACGCCACCCGACAGCTTCTTGACGATCTTGGTCTGCGCCGCACCGCCCACGCGCGACACCGAGATGCCCGCGTTCACGGCCGGGCGGATGCCCGCGTTGAACAGGTCGGTCTCGAGGAAGATCTGGCCGTCGGTGATCGAGATCACGTTGGTCGGCACGAACGCGGACACGTCGCCCGCCTGCGTCTCGATGATCGGCAGCGCGGTGAGCGAGCCGGTCTTGCCCTTGACCGCGCCGTTGGTGTGCTTCTCGACGTATTCCTCGTTGACGCGCGCGGCGCGTTCGAGCAGGCGGCTGTGCAGGTAGAACACGTCGCCCGGGTACGCCTCACGGCCCGGCGGACGCTTGAGCAGCAGCGAGATCTGGCGATACGCCCACGCCTGCTTGGTGAGGTCGTCGTAGATGATCAGCGCGTCTTCGCCGTTGTCGCGGAAGAACTCGCCCATCGCGCAACCGGAGTACGGCGCGATGTACTGCATCGCGGCCGACTCGGACGCCGAGGCGACGACGATGATCGTGTGCTTGAGCGCGTCATGCTCCTCGAGCTTGCGCACGACGTTGGCGATCGACGACTGCTTCTGGCCGATCGCGACGTAGATGCATTTGATGCCGGAATTCTTCTGGTTGATGATCGCGTCGACGGCGAGAGCGGTCTTGCCGGTCTGGCGGTCGCCGATGATCAGCTCGCGCTGGCCGCGACCGATCGGGATCATCGAGTCGACCGACTTGTAACCCGTCTGCACCGGCTGGTCGACCGACTTGCGCCAGATCACGCCCGGAGCGACCTTCTCGATCGGCGAGGTCTGCTTGGCGCCGATCGGGCCCTTGCCGTCGATCGGCTCGCCGAGCGCGTTGACCACGCGGCCGAGCAGTTCGCGGCCGACCGGCACCTCGAGGATGCGGCCCGTGGTCTTGGCGACGTCGCCTTCGCGCAGGTGCTCGTAGTCACCGAGCACGACCGCGCCGACCGAGTCGCGCTCGAGGTTGAGCGCGAGCGCGTAGGTGTTGCCCGGCAGCTCGACCATCTCGCCCGACATCACGTCGTTGAGGCCGTGGATGCGCACGATGCCGTCGGACACGCCGGTCAGCGTGCCTTCGTTGCGCGCTTCCGCGGACAGCTTGAATTTCTCGATGCGACTCTTGATGAGCTCGCTGATTTCGGACGGATTGATCGTCGTAGCCATGGTGTGTGGTTCCTGCTCTCGTCGACGAGCGACGGTTCCAAGGGGTCAAAAGTCAAACGTCGCGGATCGTGTCGAGTGCCGCTTCGATTCGATCGTCGACGTTTGACTTCCGACGTCGTTGTGCAAACGACGGCCTGCCGGCATCGGCCGGCAGGCCGGATTTCCTACTGCGTGAGCGCTTGCCCCAGGCGCGCGAGACGGCCGCGCACTGAACCGTCGATGACGACTTCGCCCGCGTCGATCACCGCGCCGCCGAGCACGTCGGCGTCGATCGACTGCTCGATCTCGATGTCGCGGCCGAAGCGGCGCTTGAGCGCGTCCTTCAGCTTGGCGGCTTCGTTCGCATCGATCGGCGTGGCCGAGCGCACGTTCACCTTGAGCACGCGCTCGGCTTCCTGCTTGAGCTCCTCGAACAGCGCGCCGATCTCCGGCAGCACCGGCAGGCGGCGGTTCTCGGCGAGCAGGCGCACGAAGCCGGCGAACGGCGAATCCGCCGCTTCGCCTTCCGGCGTGACCAGCGCGGCGAGGTCGGCCTGCGCGACGCGCGGGTCGCCGAACAGCGCGGTGACGCGCGGATCGGCGGCCACCTGCGCGGCGAACGCGAGCTTGCCGGCCCAAGCGCCGAGGGCATTGTTCGCGCGCGCGAGCTCGAAGGCGGCGCGTGCGTACGGACGGGCGAAGGTGAGGGCGGTCGACATCGGTCAGATCTCGGTGACGAGCTGGTCGATCAGCGACTTGTGCGCATTCGCGTCGATCTCGCGCTTGAGGATCTTCTCGGCGCCGGCGACCGCGAGCGCGGCGACCTTGCCACGCAGTTCCTCGCGTGCCTTGTGCGCCTGCGCCTCGATGTCGGCCGCGGCGATCGCCTTCTGCTTGGTCGCCTCGACGATCGCGTCCTGGCGTGCCTTGTCGACGATCTGCGCGGCCTGCTGGTGCGCCTTGTCGATGATCTGCATCGCTTCCGCGCGCGCCTTGCGGATCTCGTCCGCGACGCGCGCGTCGGCATCGGCGAGCTCCTTGCGCGCCTTCTCCGCCTGCGACAGGCCTTCGGCGATCTTGTTCTGGCGATCTTCGATCGCCGCGATGATATGCGGCCAACCGAGTTTCATGACCATGAGGACCACGGCGAAGAACGCCAGGCCCTGGATGACCAAGGTGAGATTGGGAATCATCGTCTGCTCCTGCGTCGCGACGGGCCGCGCATCGCGCGGCCGTCGCATGCCTGCGGTTTCTTACTTGGCGCCGATATGGCCGAGCAGCGGGTTCGCGAACAGCAGCAGCAGCGCGATCGCGACACCGATCATCGGCACCGCGTCGAGCAGGCCGGCGACGATGAACATCTTGGTCTGCAGCATCGGGGTCAGTTCCGGCTGGCGCGAGGAACCTTCGAGGAACTTGCCGCCGAGGATCGCGAAGCCGATCGCGGTGCCGAGGGCGCCGAGGCCGATCAGGATCGCCGCAGCGATGACGGTCATGCTCAGGACATCGGCGACCTGTGCGACGTTGGCGATGGTTTCCATGGTTGTCTCCGGTTTCTCTGGTGAAGGTTGAAAAAGGAAAAGCTATCGATTGAAAAGCGAGGCGACGGCTGAGCGCTTCTTGATCTTCGGTTCAAGGATGAACGCACGAGCTAGTGGCTTTCCGCCGCCATGCTGAGGTACACGAGGCTCAGCACCATGAAGATGAATGCCTGCAGCGTGATGATCAGGATGTGGAACGCGGTCCAGCCGAAATCCGCGAGGAACTGGCCGATGCCGAGCGGCCACGTCGAGAACGTGCCCAGGCTGCTGCCGAGCGTCATCACCGCGATCAGGATGAAGATCAGCTCGCCCGCATACATGTTGCCGAACAGTCGCAGGCTCAGCGAAACCGGGCGCACGCACTCCTCGATCAGGCGCAGCAGGAGGTTCGGGAGGACCAGCAGGACCTTGCCGACGGGGCCCTCGGCGTGGAACGGCGCGGTCAGGAACTCGCCGAAGAACTTGCCGACGCCCTTGTTCTTGATGCCCACGTACTGGATCAGCAGGAAGACCGCGAGGGCCATGCCGAGCGTGGTGTTGAGATCGGCGGTCGGCACGATGCGCAGGTACGCATGCGCGGGATCGTGGCCGGACAGCGCATGACCGCTCGCCCACGCCCACGGCAGCAGGTCGATCGGCAGCAGGTCGAGGAAGTTCATGAGGAATACGAGGCAGAAGATCGTGATCAGCAGTGGCGCGATCATGCGGCTCTTGCCGTGGAAGGTCTCCTTGACGAGGCCGTCGACGAACAACACGACCATTTCGATCGCGCATTGCAGCTTGCCCGGCACGCCCGCGGTGGAGCGGCGGGCGACGCGCACGAACAACACGAGGAACGTCAGCGCGGCGAGCACGGTGAAGAACAGCGTGTCGAGGTTGATCGTCATGAAAGCGCCGTCGCCCACGCGCAGCTGCAGGTGATGCAGGTGGTGCTGGATGTATTCGGTCATGTTGACCGAGCCGGCGGCTTCTTCGGTGGCCATCGTTCTACCTGGTTGCGATGAGGGCGATCCAAAACGCGAACTGCGCCGCCAGCACGCCGGCAATGAGTCCGACGAACGGCAGCTTCCACACGGCTATCGCGAGATACAGCGTCGCGCACAGCCAGAACCACTTCAGTGCCTCCGCCGCCCAGGCGGAGCGCAATACACTGCGCGGCGGCGCGATGCCGCGGCCGAACAGGCGCAGTGCGAACAAAACGTTGCCCGCGGAGACGATGGTGCCGCCCGCCAGGGCTGCGAGCCCCACGCGCCAGCCGAAACCCGCCACCACCACCAGCGATACCGCGAGGGTTGCGCCGAACTGCAGGACTGCCGTGCGAGCCGCCACGTGCCAGCCGTGGGCGATGGAATTGCGCACTGGGAGCTCCCGCCGGTGGAGGTTCGTCGCGGCGCGCGTCCCGGCGCGCTCCACCTCTCCAAAAGGCCGCGCAGTTTATCAAGGGGCGCGTATACGCCGCAATCAACAAAAGGAGTATGAATGCACGCGACGCTGCGGTGTTTCCCTGGCGCCAACGACGGCGGCTGTCCGGGGAATTCGCCGATGCGGACGTGCGCTGCGGCCGTCGGGCGCGCGCAAGCATTTGTTTTTACTGAAAAGCGCCGATGCGCTTCACCCGCGTCAGGGTTCCAATCGGGGCCGGCCGGCGACGCGTCGTTCGGGAATAGCCGGCCACTCGTCCGCCACGGCGGACAGCCGGGGCCCGAATGCGGTCTGGCGCGACATCTTGCCGCAGTGCAACGCCACCGTCGGCGCTGCGTTTCCTGCCTGTGTGGGAACTGCGTCGCAGGCGAAAAAAAAGGCCGGGAGAGAGCCCGGCCTTTCGAGGTCGACGCCGCACGCCAAGGGGAGTAGCGGCGGCGTCTTTCTGGGGACTTGCCCGATCAGGCGGCCTTCTTGGCGGCCTTGACAGTCTTGTTCAGCGTGTCCGTGACGGTCTCGTTGACCGACTCGAACGAGGACTTCGCGAGCGAACCGATCGCCTCGGAGGTCTTGAGCGAAACGCCGAGGACTTCCTGGCTGTTCGCATAGAGCTTCTCGGCGCTTTCCTTCGCGAGCTGGACGCCCTTGGCCGAAATCGCCTTGGCGGCTTCGAAGTCACGCACTTCGGCGGCTTCGGTCCAGAACTCGACCGACGCCTTGACGCGGTCCTCGAAGGTCTTGAGGTTCAGCTCGGTGATGCGCTCGAAACCGGCCAGGGCGAGGCCCTGCGCCTTCACGAAGGCATCGGCATAGCTCTTGCCGAGCGCAAGGGACTGCGTGTTGATCTGCTCGAACATGTTCGATACCTCTGCGGTATGGGTGGAGTGTTGGATGGCATCCTAGCAGGGTTTTTGTTGCAACGCAACACAGCGGAGGCACGAGAGCATCGGTTGGCCGGATCATTGTCCGGCCATTTTGTTTCAATTCAGTTGATTACGAATTACCGGCGAGGCGTGCGGCGCTGCGCCAAATCAGTCGTGCCCACGGTATTCGCACGCCGTGGTGCAGGTCTCGTTGACGACGACCTTCGAGAGCAGCGGCAGGCGCGGCGCGAGCCGGTTCCAGATCCAGCGCGCGAGCTGCTCGCTGGTCGGGTTTTCGAGGCCGGGCACCTCGTTCAGATAGCGATGGTCGAGCTGGTCGTACAGCGGCGCGAATGCGGCCTTGAGGTCGGCGTAATCCATGACCCAGCCGAGCGCCGGGTCGAGCGGTCCGCTCACGTGGATCGCGATCGCGAACGAATGCCCGTGCAGGCGGCTGCACTTGTGGCCGTCGGGGACGTTCGGCAGGCGGTGCGCGGCTTCGATCCGGAAGGTCTTGGAGATTTCCATGCGCGCAAGTCTAGCAAGCCGCGCCGCGGGCCCTCGCGCCGTCCGTCGGCCGGAGAGCGGCTCGTGCCGCGGGCGCATGTCCACGCGCGCCCGGCCATGCCGTTTGGCACGTCTCAACGCGAAGGGCTTCCGACAAGATCGACCGACGCGCGTACGCGGCGAACGAACCCCCGGAGGGACAGATGGAAAGGCGTGACTTCCTCAAGATGACCGGCATCGGCCTGGGCAGCCTGCTGCTGCCGGCGATGCATGGCCGCGTCATCGCGGCCGAAGCCCTGCTCAGCAAGCTCGACGTCGCGACCAAGAAGAAGTTCGCCGACATCGCGCTCAATGCGGCCAAGTCGGGCGGCGCGAGCTACTGCGACGTGCGCATCGGCCGCTACCTGCGCCAGTTCGTCATCACGCGCGAAGACAAGGTGCAGAACGTCGTCAACACCGAGTCGAGCGGCATCGGCATCCGCGTCATCGCCAATGGCACCTGGGGCTTCGCCGCCACCAGCGACATGAGCCCGGATGCGATCGCCAAGGCGGCGAAGGAAGCCGTCGCGATCGCCAAGGCGAATTCGAAGATCCAGACCAAGCCGGTCGAGCTCGCCCCGGTCAAGGGCGTGGGCGAGGTCAGCTGGACCACGCCGATCGTCAAGAACTCGATGGAAGTACCGATCAAGGACAAGGTCGACCTGCTGCTCGGCGTCAATGCCGCGGCGATGCAGGCCGGCGCGAGCTTCATCAACTCGATCCTGTTCCTCGTCAACGAACAGAAATACTTCGCCTCGACCGACGGCTCCTACATCGACCAGGACGTGCACCGCATCTGGGCGCCGATGCAGGTCACCGCGGTCGACCAGAAGACCGGCAAGTTCCGTATCCGCGCGGGCCTCTCCGCGCCGCGCGGCATGGGCTTCGAGTACCTCGACGGAAACAAGGCCGACAAGGTCGAACTTCCCGGCGGCGCGATCGTCTACGGCGATTCCTACGACATGAAGGAAGACGCGATCGCCGCGGCCAAGCAGGCGAAGGAGAAGCTCACCGCGCAGACGGTGAAGCCGGGCAAGTACGACCTCATGCTCGACCCCTCGCACCTGTGGCTGACGATCCACGAGTCGGTCGGCCATCCGCTCGAGCTCGATCGCGTGCTCGGCTACGAGGCGAACTACGCCGGCACCAGCTTCGCGACGCTCGACAAGTGGCGCGACAAGTTCAAGTACGGCAGCGACAAGGTCACGATCTTCGCCGACAAGGTGCAGAAGGGCACGCTCGGCGCGGTCGGCTACGACGACGAAGGCGTCAAGACGCAGCGCTGGGATCTCATCAAGGACGGCACTCTCGTCAACTACCAGGTCATTCGCGACCAGGCGCACATCCTCGGCCTCAAGGAATCGCAGGGCTGCTGCTACGCCGACTCTTGGTCGAGCGTGCAGTTCCAGCGCATGGCCAATGTCTCGCTCGCGCCGGGCAAGCAGGCGATGTCGCCGCACGACATGATCAAGGACATCGAGAACGGCATCTACATCATCGGCGACGGCTCGTTCTCGATCGACCAGCAGCGCTACAACGCGCAGTTCGGCGGCCAGCTGTTCTACGAAATCAAGAACGGCAAGGTGACCCAGCCGCTCGAGGACGTGGCCTACCAGATGCGCACCCCGGAATTCTGGAATTCGTGCGCGGCCGTATGCGACGAGAAGGACTACCGCTTCGGCGGCTCGTTCTTCGACGGCAAGGGCCAGCCGGGCCAGGTTTCGGCCGTCTCGCACGGCTCCAGCACCGCGCGCTTCAATGGCGCCAACGTCATCAATACCGCGCGCAGCCTTGGCTGAGCGGAGCGGAGAATACAGCGATGAGCATCTATACCGAAGAACAAGCCAAGGCGATCCTCGACAAGGCGATCAAGGCGTCGAAGGCGGACCAGTGCAGCGCCACGCTCAACGGCGGCTTCAACGGCAACATCCGCTACGCGCTCAACAGCGTCTCGACCAGCGGCCGCGTCAGTGATTGCGATCTCGCGGTCGAAGTCGCATTCGGCAAGCGCGTCGGCACCGCGACCATCAACAGCTTCGACGACGCCTCGATCGAGGCGGTCGTGCGCCGCGCCGAGGAGCTCGCGCGGCTCGCCCCGGAGAATCCCGAGTTCGTGCCGATCATCGACAAGCAGGCCTACAAGGCGAGCGGCACCTTCTCCGAGAAGACCGCGGCGATCACCCCGGAATACCGGGCCAGCGTCGCCGCCGCGTGCATCGAGCCGTGCCGCAAGGACAAACTCGTCGCGGCCGGCTTCTTCACCGACAGCCAGACCTTCTCGGCGATCGCGAACAGCAAGGGCAACTTCGGCTACCAGAAGACGAGCGGCATCGACTTCACCTGCACGGTGCGCACCGACGACGGCCATGGCTCGGGCTGGGTCGCGCGCAACCTCGGCGACGTCTCGAAGTTCGACGCGAAGAGCGAAATCCAGACCGCCATCCGCAAGGCGAAGGGTTCGGTCGATGCGAAGGCGCTCGAGCCGGGAAAGTACACCGTGATCATGGAGCCGGCCGCGAGCGCGGGCCTGATTTCCTTCATGATGTTCGGCTTCGACGCGCGCCAGTCCGACGAAGGCCGCAGCTTCCTCTCCAAGAAGGGCGGCGGCAACAAGCTCGGCGAGAAATTGTTCGACGAGCGCGTGACGATGTACGCCGACCCGTGGGACGAGCATGCCGCGGTGCTGCCGTGGGACAACGACGGTCTCGCGCGCGAGCGGACGCCGATCGTCACCAACGGCAAGGTCGAATACCTGCAGTATTCGCGCTACTGGGCGCAGAAGCAGGGCAAGAAGGCGATCGGCCAGCCCGGCAACCTCATCATGGTCGGCGGCGACAAGTCGACGATGGACCTGGTCAAGGGCACCAAGAAGGGCGTGCTCGTCACGCGCACCTGGTACATCCGCCTGGTCGACCCGCAGACCGTGCTGCTCACCGGCCTCACCCGCGACGGCACGTTCTACATCGAGGACGGCGAGATCAAGTACCCGATCAAGAACTTCCGCTTCAACGAGTCGCCCGCGATCATGCTCAACAACATCGAGGAAATCGGCAAGCCGGTGCGCGTCGCCGACGACGAATCGCCGTTCGTGATGATGATCCCGCCGCTGAAGATCCGCGACTTCACGTTCACGTCGCTGTCGGATGCGGTGTAGGGCCGTGATTGGGGATTGGTGATTCGTGATTCGTGGCGGGGCATGGTCGTCGGCCGCATCCCGCTCCGAGTCATGGACCACCAATCCCGGTTCGCCCATGAACCGCTCCGAATTCCTCCGCTCGATGGTGGCCACGGTCGCGGGCTTCGCGCTGACGCCGCTCGGGCGCGCGCAAGACGGATCGACCAATCACCCATCACCAATCACCAATCCCGGCTCCTACGACTTCTGGTTCACCCGCCTCATGTACGAGTCGGGCGACTGGGATGTCGATGCGCGCATGCCCTCGAACCTGCTCGATGCGCTGATCCAGTACACGACGTTGCGCGTCGATCCGCACGAGCGCGTGTTGCCGCTCGCCGATGCGCGCATGCTGACGCAGCCGTTCTGCTATCTCGCCGGACACAAGCTCGTCGAGTTCAATCCCGACGAGCGCCGCCATTTCGAACGCTACGTGCGCGCGGGCGGCTTCGTCCTCGTCGACGACTGCAACCACGACATCGACGGCCTGTTCGCCAGA
>NZ_JBQCFP010000046.1:0-4663 GCF_051958935.1 Dokdonella sp.
GCTCTGGCTCGGCGGCTCGTTCGATCGAGTCGGCGGGCGCTGCCGGCTGAGTCTCGCCGCCGTCGGCGCGCACGCGATCGTCGATCGCCTGTTCGACGACGGCTTCGAGGCGTGCCCGTAGCGGGCGGATGTCGGCGGCTGCGCGAGCGTCAGCGCGCCGCGTGCCGCCGCGCGAGTTCGGCGACGACGTCGGCGAACGCGAGATCGGCACCGCGCAGCAGCACGAGCAGATGGAACACGAGGTCGGCGGCTTCGCCGACCAGTTCGTCGCGCCGGCCGGGCGCCGCGGCGAGGGCGACTTCGACGCCTTCCTCGCCGACCTTCTGTGCGCGTCGCGCGGGTGGCGCCGCCAGCAGCTTCGCGACGTAGCTCGAGGCCGGGTCGGCGCCGGCGCGCGCGGCGATCAGCGCTTCGAGCTCGACCAGCCACGGATGCGCAGGCGCCGGGCCGTCGAAGCAACCCGCGCTGCCGCGGTGGCAGGTCGGCCCGCGCGACACGGCCTGCGCAAGCAGCGCATCGCCGTCGCAATCGGCCGCGAGCGAGACGAGCGCGAGCACGTGGCCCGAACTCTCGCCCTTGCGCCACAGGCGCTGCCTCGAGCGCGACCAGAAATGCACCTCACCGGTCGCGAGGGTGCGCGCGAGCGCGCCGCGATCGGTGTAACCGAGCATGAGCACGCGGCCATCGTGCGCATGCTGCACGACGAGCGGCAACAGGCCGTCGCCCTTGGACCAGTCGAGCGCGTCGACATCGAAGGCGAGGCTCACGGCCGCACCACGATGCCGCGTGCGACGAGGTAGCGCTTGAGGTCGGGGATGCGGATCTCGCCCGCGTGGAACACGCTCGCGGCGAGCGCGGCGTCGACGCCGCAGCGCTCGAACACGTCGCCGAAATGCGCGGGCGACCCGGCGCCGCCCGAGGCGACCAGCGGCAGGTCCGTCGACGCGCGCACCGCCTCGAGCAGCGCGTGCGCGTAGCCTTCACGCACGCCGTCGTTGCGGATCGCATTGATGACGATCTCGCCCGCGCCGCGCGCGCCGGCCTCGCGCACCCATGCGAGCAGGTCGCGACCGCTGTCGCTCGCCTGCTCGGGCTTGCCGCTGTCGGCGACGACGCGCCACGCGCCGTGGTCGTCGGCCCGTGCGTCGACGTCGATGCCGACGACGACGCACTGACTGCCGAAACGCGCCGCGAGTTCGTCGACGAGCGCGGGACGCGCGAGCGCGGGGCTGTTCACCGACACCTTGTCCGCGCCCGCGGCGAGCACGGCTTCGGCGTCGGCGACCGAGCGGATGCCGCCGGCGACGCAGAAGGGGATGTCGAGTTCGCGCGCGACGCGCTCGACCCAGGCGACGTCGACGCGGCGGCGTTCCGGGCTCGCGGTGATGTCGTAGAACACGAGTTCGTCCGCGCCCTCGCTGGCGTAGCGACGCGCGAGTTCGACGATGTCGCCGACCACGCGGTGGTCGCGGAAGCGCACGCCCTTGACGACGGCACCGTCGGCGACGTCGAGGCAGGGAATCAGGCGGCGTGCGAGCATGCGAGTGCCTCCAGCGACAGGCTGCCGTCGAGCAACGCGGTACCGGCGACGCAGGCCGCGACACCGGTTTCGCGCAGCGCGTCGACATCCGCGCGGTCGCGCACGCCGCCCGAGGCGATCCAGTCGAACGAGGGCCATTGGGCGACGAGCCGGTGGTACAAGGCGAGGTTCGGGCCCGCCGCCATGCCGTCGTGGGCGACATCGGTGCTGAGCACGTGACGCAGCCCTGCATCGATGAAGCGCCGCAGCAGCTCGCCGACATCGGCGTCGCCGGTCTCCTGCCAGGCATCGATCGCGGGACGCCAGCGGCCGTCGTCGCCGAGGCGCAGGTCCAGTGCGAGGCAAAGGCGCTCGCTGCCGAACTCGCGCAACCAGCGCGCGAAATCTTCCGGCGCGCGTACGGCGACGCTGCCGACGACGACGCGCCGGGCACCCGCATCGAACAGGCGCTGCACGTCGTCACGCGTGCGCACGCCGCCGCCTGCCTGCACGCGCGGGCCGCTGCCGGCGATGCGCGCGATCGACGCGAGCTGCAACGGCTGCGCCGCGCGTGCGCCGTCGAGGTCGACCACGTGCAGCCAGGCGGCTCCCGCGCGCGCGTAACGCCCGGCGAGCGCGAGCGGGTCGTGCTCGAACGTGCGCGCCTGCGTGAAGTCGCCCTGGCGCAGGCGCACGACGCGGCTGCCCTGGAGGTCGATCGCGGGAATGATCTTCATAGCCCGAAGAAGTTGGCGAGCAGGCGGCGGCCGGCCGCGGCGGATTTCTCGGGATGGAACTGCGCGCCGTGCACGTTGCCGCGCGCCACCACGGCGGCGAAGCGCGCGCCGTGCTCGGCGGCCGCGAGCGTCGCGTCGCCGTCGTCCGCGGCATAACCGTGCACGAAGTAGAACCAGTCGTCACGCCCGATGCCGCGCAGCAGCGGGTGATCGGCGCTGCGCG
The DNA here is from genome assembly GCF_051958935.1 of Dokdonella sp. Taxonomy (GTDB): domain Bacteria; phylum Pseudomonadota; class Gammaproteobacteria; order Xanthomonadales; family Rhodanobacteraceae; genus Dokdonella_A. The sequence continues at coordinate 2,480 of NZ_JBQCFP010000046.1, forward strand.
GCGCGAGCGTGGTCCAGCCCATGTGCGGCCAGCGCGGTGCGGCGGGGAGGCGACGAACGCAACCGCGCAGCAGGCCGAGGCCGGCGACATCGCCTTCGGCCGAACGCTCGTACAGGAGCTGCATGCCGAGGCAGATGCCGAGCAGTGGGCGGCCGAGCTCGCGCAGTGCGCGATCGAGGCCGCGCGCGCGCAGTGCGTCCATCGCCGGCGCGGCGGCACCGACGCCGGGGAGGATCACGTGCGTGGCCGCGGCGACGCGCGCGGGATCGTCCGACAGCTCGGTTTCGACGCCGAGGCGGCGGCAAGCCTCGCGCAGCGAACCGTAGTTCGCGCCGCCCGCGGCGATGACGAGCGCGCGCACGCTCATGCGGCGGCGCCCGCGAGCATGCCCTTGCTGCTTGGCACGGCGTCGCTGCCGTCGCGGCGGATCGCCTGGCGCAGCGCGCGCCCGACGACCTTGAAGCAGGCTTCGATCATGTGGTGCGCGTCGTCGCCGCGGACGGCGAGGTGCAGGTTCGCGCCGAGCGCGTCGGCGAAGCTGCGGAAGAAATGCGGCACGAGCGCGCTCGGCAGCGCGCCGACGCGTTCGAGCGGGAACACGCCGTCGAACACGAAGTACGGCCGGCCCGAGAGGTCGAGCGCGGCCTGCGCGAGCGCGTCGTCCATCGGCACGACGAAGCCGTGCGCGCGCTGCAGCGCAAGCACTTCGGGCGCGTGGCCGTAGCGGCCGATGCCGCGGCGCTCGCCGAGCGCCTCGCGCAGCGCCTGGCCGAGTGCGAGCGCGCAGTCCTCGACCGTGTGGTGTTCGTCGACTCCGAGATCTCCTGCGCAGCACAGGCGCAGTGCGAAGCCACCGTGCACGCCGAGCTGCTCGATCATGTGGTCGAGGAAGCCGATGCCGCTGCGCACGGCCGGCCGTCTCGCGGCATCGAGGTCGGGCGCGACCACGATGCGCGTCGCGCGCGGGCTACGCGCGACGCGAGCAACCCGTGGGGCATCCAGCAGCGCCGCCGCGATCGCGTCCCAGCCGCGGCCCGCGCCGATGCGCAGGCCGCGCACCCCGATGTTGCGCGCGAACTGGAGGTCGGTGTCGCGGTCGCCGACGACCGCGCTGCGCGCGCGATCGATGACGCCATGGCCGAGGTAGTGCTGCACGAGGCCGAGCCCGGGCTTGCGCGTCGGCGCATGCTCGTGCGCGAAGCTGCGATCAATCAGCACTTCGCGGAACGCAATGCCTTCGCCCGCGAGGATCTCGAGCAGCAAGCACTGTGGCCCGACGAACGTCTCCTCGGGGAAGCCCGATGTACCGAGGCCGTCCTGGTTGCTGACCATGACGAGCTCGTAGCCGGCGTCGACGAGGCGCCGCAGTGCGCCGATCACGCCGGGCAGCAGGCGTAACTTCTCGTAGCCGTCGACCTGCTCGTCGGCCGGCTCTTCGATGAGCGTGCCGTCGCGATCGACGAACAGGATCTTCGCAGGCGTGCTCATGGGCGTTCCCGCGCGAGCGCATCGAGCAGCGCATCGTTCTGGTCGGGACGGCCGATCGTGATGCGCAGGCAATCGGCGAGGCCGGGTTGCGACGAGACGTCGCGCACGAGGATGCCGGCGTCGAGCAGGCGCGCGAATGCGCCGCGTCCGTCGGCGAAACGCACGAGCAGGAAGTTGCCCGCGGACGGCCAGACCGTGCGCACGCCGTCGAGCGAGCCGAGCGCGCCGGCCACGCGCTCGCGTTCGGCGACGATCGTGGCGATGCGCGCGCGCGTGCGCGCCAGCGCGGGGGGTTCGAGTGCGGTGAGCGCAGCGGCGACGCTGCCGCACGGCAGCGGATACGGCGCCGCGATGCGCGCGACGAGGTCGACGATGTCCGGCCGCGCGAGCAGCGCGCCGACGCGCGCGCCGGCGAGCGCGTGCGCTTTCGACAACGTGCGCAGCACCGCGACGTTCGGATGGCGCGCGAGGAGCGCACCCGCGCTCGCGGTGCCGGCGAATTCGATGTAGGCCTCGTCGACGAGCAGCAGCGCGCGGCCGTCGAGCGCGCGCGCGAGGCGTTCGAGTCCGGCGCCGTGATGCAGCGTGCCGGTCGGGTTGTTCGGCGAGCAGACGATCACGAGCTTGGTGTCGTCGTCGGCGAGGGCGAGCAGGCGATCCGCATCGAGCGCGAAGCCGTCGTCGGCGGAGAGCGCA
>NZ_JBQCFP010000047.1:0-9571 GCF_051958935.1 Dokdonella sp.
GCACTGACGACTGCGCTCGGCATCGCGCCTGCGATCGGCGCGAACGCGGACGTCACGGGCGCGGCCGGGCCGCCGATCATCGTCGCCAACTGCCTCGCCGATGGACCCGGTAGCCTGCGCGACGCGATCGAAGTGCTCGCCCACGGCGCCGACGTCGCCATCGTCGATGCGAGCGGCCTGGCCTGCTCGACGATCTCGCTGGCCGGTGCGGCGCTGCGCGTCCCCGGCGGTCGCATCAGCCTGATCGGCCCGGGGGCGGGTGCGCTCACGATCTCGGCTGCACGGGGCCAGCGCGTCATCGAGCAGCCCGATGCCGCGAGCTACCTCGAGATCTCCGGGATCTCCGTCACCGGCGGACAATCGGAAGTGTCCGGAGGATGCATCGAGTCGCAGGGATCGCTCGCACTCACCGATGTGGAGGTGCGCGAATGCACCGTGTCGGGAGCGAATGCCGTGCGCGGCGGCGGTATCCATGCGACAGGCAATCTGCTGGCGACGCGGCTGCGCGTCGTGGAGAACGTTGCGCACAGCACGGGATCGTCGGCACAGGGCGGCGGCATCTTCGCCGAAGCGCAGGTGCTGATCGTCGACTCGACGATCAGCGGCAACACGACGATCCGCGACACGACGTCCAAGTACGGCTTTTCGACCGGTGGCGGCATCGTCGCCACGGACTTCGCCGCGATCGTCTCGTCGACGATCAGCGGCAACGATGCAGCGGCAGCAGCGGGCATCGCCGTGAAGGACGCCGTCATCTCCAGCAGCACGATCTCGGGTAACCGCGCGGACACCACGGCCGGCATATCCGCGGACGCGAGTTTGTCGCTCGAGAACAGCACCATCGCGTTCAACTGCGCGCGCGATGCGGCGACGAGCCCCACGCCGGTCGGCGCCGGCGTGCAGGCCGTGTACGGCTTCACGATGCAGAGTTCGATCGTCGCCGGCAACGGCGACTGCGAGCCCGCACCCGACGGCAATGCGTCGTCGGCATTCGATCTCGTCGTCGTCGCCGGCAGCGTCAGCGGCGCGGCGAACCTCGTCGTCGTGCCGCAACCGTCGTTGCAATTGCCGGCGGACACGCTGATCGGCATCGATCCGCAGCTCGGTCCGCTCGCGGACAACGGCGGACCGGCGTGGACGCACGCACTGCCGATGGGCAGCGCGGCCATCGATGCCGGTGACAACCCGCGCCACCTGCCGTACGACGCGCGTGGCTTCGGCCATCCGCGAGAACAGGGGCTGCGCACGGACATCGGGGCGTTCGAGTTCGACGATGCGATCTTCGACGACGAGTTCGAAAGGGTGGCGCGATCCGCGCCGGGTGGCGGATGACGCCGGACGACGTGGCGCAAATCGCGCACTTCGCCGCGCGATGTCGGCCGCCGGTGGTCGCTGCAGGCGTCGCGTCCGCCGATCAAGGGCATGCAGGCGAGCGTACCGATGAAGTGATCCCTGGCGGACCGCGCGCGTCGCCGAGGGCCGGCGCGTGGCGTGTGCGTGCCCCGGTATGCGTTCAACCCCCTGCAGGCGATCGATGTCGTCGCCTGCCGTGCGCCGCCTGCATGGCTTCCCCTATCGCTTTCCCCAGCGCGATATCCATGCAGGCGGCCACATCACTCCATGGTGCGTCGACGCGCCCTCACGTTTCGAAAGGAGAGTCCCGCGATGTCCCGCCAGCCGACGAAGCGCCGGACGACGCCGTCCCAGCCGGTCGCGATGATCGCGGCGACCGCTGCGCGGGCGCCGGGGATGGCCGCGGCACTGGGACGGCACGTTCGCGTCGCGCTGGGCTTGGCGTTCGCGTTCGCTGCCGCATCGCTCGCCGGCGCGGCGATCCCGCCCGCCGAGCGTGCCGCGCTGATCGACCTCTATGTCTCCTCGGACGGCGCGCACTGGCTCGACCACGCGGGTTGGCGCAACGCGTGCGACACGGATTTCGCCTCCCCCGGCGCTGAGGGTGCCCGGGCCGTCATCCGATGCGACGCGATGCAAAGCCATGTCGGAGGAATCGCGGGAGTGCCCGGCATGAGCGGACGCTTGCCCGTCACCCTGACGGCGCTGACCGCGCTCCACGACCTCGATGTCGGCGACAACGCGTTGACGGGCGACCTGCCGGACCTGTCGACGCTCGCGCACCTCGCCCGCCTGCTCGTCGGCGGCAACCAGTTCGAGGGCCGTCTGTTCGCCGGATCCGGGGCGCTCGAGCATGGCGGATCGGTGCTGTGCCCCAACGACTTCCAACGCATCGACGATGCCTGGCGGGATTCCGGCATCGGCGCCTCGCCGTGGTGGCGCGAATGCCTCGGTCGCATCTTGGCGCTCGGGTTCGAGGCGCCTCGTGAGGGGCATCGCCAGGCACGCGGCTTGTCGCGCGCAGGCTCATCCAGCTGACTTCATGCGGGCTCCGCGTGGGTCGCGCGGCAGCCGCCGCCGTCCCGCAAAGGTGGCCCGACACGGCCTGCTGACGCAGGCGTTCGCACATGCCCACGGAGATTCCATGGAACTGACCGGCCTCATGCCTCGCCGCCTCGCCTCGGTTTCGCGTTTCCTCGCCGCGGTTTTCTGCTTCGTCCTCGCTCCTGCGGCCGCGGCCCACCAGACCGACTGGACCTGGCGCAACCCGGCGGGCCTGCCGTACTCACTGTTCTCGGTTGCCTATGCCGACGCGTCGCGCGGCGCCGCGGTGGGAGAACATGGCGCGTTGTTGGCGACGGTCGACGGCGGACAGTCATGGATGCCGAGTCCGTCCGAGAGCGAGGCTGGGCATTTCATCGAGAAAGTGCGATTCCGCGATGGCGCGCATGGGCTTGCCGTCGGCGGGAACCCCGCCTACGCGGTGCCGGCCTTCTTGGGCTTCGTGCTTGCCACCCGTGACGGCGGTGCCACGTGGGAGACGCGGGCGACGATGCCGAACACCCTCATTTACGATGTTTGGCTCGACGGCGCCGCGGGCGCAATGGCGGTCGGCATCGACATGAACGCGGGACATCCCGTCGTGCTTCGCAGCCAGGACGATGGAACGACCTGGACTGCGCATGTCGACGAGTCGCGATTCGGCCTGCTCACCGGCATCACCCAGAGCGTGGGCGGGCGGTGGGTCGTCGTCGGCACCGACTTCGTGGCGGCAACCGGCCTGTTGCTCACGAGTGACGACGCAGGCAAGACGTGGGATGCGCGTGATGCCGGTGGCGTGGCGAGCCTCAACGGCGTGCGCTTCCGCGACGCAGATCGTGGTGTTGCGGTCGGCGAAGCCGGTTCGCTGCTGGTGACCGACGACGGCGGCACGAACTGGGCAGTCCAGGCGACACCGACGGCCCTCGCCCTGCTGGATGGAGGCTGGAACGCGAATGGCGCGTTGTTCGTGGTCGGCGGCGATTTCGCCGGCGAAGGCATCGTCGCGTCGCTGTCGGGCCAAGGCGCCGCCTGGTCCACGTCGAAGTTCGCGGCGAGCCTGCACGGCATCGCATTTCCAGCCGCGGGCGAGATCACCGTCGCCGGCAGCGGGGGCAACGTCTTCACGTCGCATGACGAGGGCCTGTCGTGGGAGTCGCATGCGCCGCGTTCCACCAGTGGCGAGGCCCTGCAATCCGTTTCGTTCGCCGATCGACAGGTGGGCATCGCGGTGGGTACCAACGGCGCCGCGTTGCGCACGGCGAACGGCGGCTCGACCTGGTCGGCGCTCGCGAGCGGCACGGAACAGGTGCTCCAGAGCGTATCGATGATGTCGCGCACCGCGGCCGTCGCGGTCGGCTTCGATACGCAGAACAGCGCGCCGATCATCATCGGTACGGACGACGGTGGAGCATCATGGACGGACCGGCTCGTCGTGGACGGCGACGTAACGGGACTCAGAGGTGTCTCCTGCACGCCGGCGCGTCGCTGCGTCGCGGTCGGCTATTGCGGCGTCATCCTGCGCAGCGACGACGCGGGCGGGCATTGGTCCGTCGCACGCCCACCGCTCTGTGGCGAGCAGGTGACTCTGCAGGCCGTCGCGCTCGTCGACGACGACATCGGCTTCGTGGCCGGCCAATACGAGATCTGGCGAACCGTCGATGGCGGGCTGACCTGGGCGGCGGCGAAGGCGCCGACGGACCAGGCGCTGTCGGCAGTGAGCTGTGTCGACGCGCAACACTGCTTCATCGTCGGTGGCCAGGAAGCAGGCCGCGCGGTCGTGCTCGCCACCGTCGACGGCGGTGCGAGCTGGTCGTTGCTGCACGAGGACCTGCCCTCGGAGTTGCAGGCGGTCGATTTCGTCGACACCGACCATGGCTACGCGACCGCGATCGACGGCACGATCTACGCAACGGCGGATGCCGGGGTGACGTGGATGCAGGACGCGCAGATCGGCGGCAATCTCTACGGCGTGTTCGCGCACGATGCCCACACCGTGACGGTCGTCGGCTACGCCAATCGCTACGCGGCGATCCTGCAGCGCGGCGACGGGATCTTCGCCGACGGGTGGGACTGACACGCAGGCAAGGGGCACGGACGCACCGGCATCGATCGCGCACGCCGCGCGGCGCCGCCGGCGTTCGGGCGTGCGCGAAGGTGCGCGCTGCGCATCACTGCTTGCGGATGTCGATGTCGCCGCTGAAGGTCTCGAGCTTCACCTGGCCGCCACCGCTGCCCGTGGTGACTTCGAGGCTGCTGCCGGGGCCGTGTTCGGGCTCGCTGACGGTGCCGAAATCGCTGCGGATGCGGCCGCTGAAACTGGAGGCGTTCAGGCGCGCGGAGAGGTCGGCGGGCAGGAACAGGTGCACGTCGCCGCTCATCGTTTCCACCTCCACGCGTGCGCCCGCATCGGGTTTGCCGCGCAGGCTGACGTCGCCGGAGACGGTGCCCGCGGTGATCTCGCGATAACCGGCGTTCTCGGCATCGACGTCGCCGGAGACGGTGTCGAACTTGACCTGGCCACCGAGGCCGCGCGCGCGGATGTTGCCGGACACCGTTTCGACGTGGGCACGATCCGCGCTGCCGGTGATGTCGATGTCGCCGCTGACGCTGTCGATCTCGACCTCCTTCGCGCCGCTGTCGAGGCGCAGCTTGCCGCTGACGCCGTCGACGTTGAGGCTGCGGCCCGCGACGCCGCTGAGGGTCACGTCGGCGCTCACCACTTCGATCTTCATCTGCGCGTTCTTCGGCACGCGCACGTCCAGCACGCTGTCGCCCATGCGCGTGTCCGCGCCCCAGCTGAACCAGCCCTGCTTGTCCGGCGGCTCGACCTTGATGCGCAGGTGATCGGCGTTGCCTTCGACCGAAAGCTTCTTCGCGCCGTCACCGAGCGTGCCGGTGATCGAAACCTCCGGTTTGTCCCAGCCGCTGACGGTCACCGAGCCCTTCACGTTGGAGACGTCGATCTGCGCGTTCGGGCTCACGTCGCGGTGTTCGCTGATCGGCGCGTCGGCGCGCGCGTCGCCGAGGGCGAACGCGATGGCGAATGCGAGCAGGGGGGTGGCGGCGGCTTTCATGATGGAACTCCCTTGCGTCAGCCGGCGCGTGCGCCGAAGTGTTCGAGTTTCATGCGGCGTGCATTGGTGCGGTTGAGCAGGCTGACCAGGAACACCGCATCCGGGCGCTGGTCGAGGGCCTGTTCGAGTTCGGCGTGCGCGGCGTCCAGCACGACCGCGGCGCCGAGCAGGCGCGGATCGCCGCCGGGTGCGCGCGAGAGATCGTGCGCATCGCGCGGCGACACCCGTACCGGCAGCGGGCTCGCGGTGCCGGCGATGAAAGCGTCGGCGGCGCGCTGCTGCTCGAGCGTGTAGGCGGTGAAGGCGCCGGCGATCGCGAGCAGCACGCCCGCCGCCGCGGCGAACGGCAGCCAGCGCCGCCTGCGTGCCGGCGCGGATACCGGTGCCGCGTCGGCGGCGGCGATGCGCGCCGCGATGCCCGGCCACAGGTCCGCCTGCGGCATCCGCGGCGTATTCATCTGGCGCAATCCGCGCTGGATCTCAAAGTCCGTCATACGACCTCCGGCGATCTCCATGACCGCGATTCAGAACGGCCATCCCGGCCGCACGCCTCACGAAACCGCTCCGAGCATCCCGCGCAGCAAGCCGCGCGCGCGATGCAACTGTGCTTTGGACGAGCCGACCGCCATGCCGAGTTCGCGGCCGATCTCCTCGTGTTTCCAGCCTTCCACATCATGCAGTACCAGTACCGCCCGCGCGCGCGGCGGCAGTTTCGCCACCGCCTGCTCGAGGTCGGAGCGCTCGCCCGCACAGAACGGCGTGACCGGCTCGCTCGCGGCCTCGAGCACGTCGCTCTCGACCGTATCCTCGGGGTCGCGACCGCGCAGGTCCATCAGCGCGACGTTGACCGCGAGCCGGTGCAGCCAGGTGGAAAACGCGCTTTCATGGCGGAAGCTGTCGAGCTTCTGCCAGGCGCGCACGAACGCTTCCTGGGTGAGCTCCTCCGCGCGTGCCTCGTTCATGCCGCTGAGCCGCCACACGGCGCCGTGCACGCGACCCGCGTGGCGGCGATACAGCGCCTCGAACGCGCGCATGTCCCCGGTGGCGGCACGGCGCACCAGCTCGCTGTCGGCCGACTCGCTGATCGCTTCGGCTCGTGGCACATCGCTCATCGGCAAGGGCATGGCAAGGCAGGCGTTCATCTTGCCAGCTTGGATGCCCCGGCGGGGCAGAGGGTTTAAGGATGGGCCCGGAACGCGGGCAGTCCGTCCCGGCACGCGACCATGGTCGTACGTGCGCCGCGCAGCGGCACGAGTATGCTCGGTCCCGGCTTTTCCAGCGGCGGCAGCCGCGAGGGGTGGCGCTGCGACCGGGCCGGCGCAGGAGCGCCGCACGCGTCGACCGTGCACCCCGTGCTTCCTGCCAGGAGAGCCTCATGGACCTTCGTGCTTGCGGACGGCGCTCGGCCGTCGCAGCCTCGCTGTGCACGATGCTGCTGTTTGCGCTGGCCGCCGTTGCCGCGGTGAAACCCTATCCGGCGGCCTTCACCGCGCGGGACATGCCAGTCACCGGCGGTACGCAGTACGTACGCAGCGGCGGCGAGGGTCCCGTCGTGCTGTTGCTGCACGGCTTCGGCGACACCGGCGACATGTGGCAGCCGCTCGCGGACGTGCTGGTCAAGGACCACCGCGTGATCGTGCCCGACCTGCGCGGCATGGGCCTGTCGTCGCACCCCGAAGGCGGCTACGAGAAGACCGCGCAGGCGCGCGACCTCGCCGCGATCCTCGACGCGCTGCACGTCGGCCAGGTGCAGCTCGTCACGCACGACATCGGCAACATGGTCGGCTACGCGTTCGCCGCGCAGTATCCGCAGCGCGTGAGCCGCTGGGCGGTCATGGACGCGCCGCTCCCCGGCCTCGGCACGTGGGAGCAGCAGCTCGTCAACCCGAAGGTGTGGCATTTCAACTTCCGCGGCCCGGATGTCGAACGCCTCGTCGCGGGGCGCGAACGCATCCTGCTCGACCGCTTCTACAACGAGCTGTCGGCCGATCCGGCCGGCATCGACGAGGCGACGCGGGTGCACTACGCCGCGCTCTACGCCCGCCCCGGCGCGATCCACAATGCGCTCGGCGGCCAGTTCGCCGCGTTCGCGACCGATGCGGTCGACAACAAGGCGCTGTTCGCCAAGGGCGGCAAATTGCACATGCCGATCCTCGCGGTGGGCGGCGACCATTCCTACGGCGCGGCGATGAAGACCGAGCTGGAGTCGGTCGCCGATCATGTCGAGGGTGCGGTGATCGCGAATTCCGGCCACTGGATCATGGAGGAGCAACCCGACGAAGCCGTGCCGGTGCTCGTCGCGTTCCTCGCCAAGCGCGCGAACAGCGATTGACGGCGTGCGCGCGGTGGGACTCGCCGCAGCGCGCGAAGCCGCAGATGGATGCGAGGCGCACCCCGCGAATCCCACCGCATGCCTACCAGATCGCCACGCGCTCGGCCGGCGGAAGGTACATGCGATCGCCCGCGCGGATGCCGAACGCGCCGTGGAACGCGTCGAGGTTCATCAGCGGCGCGACCGCGCGGATCGCCGGCGGCGCATGCTCGTCGCTCTTGAGGATGCGGATGAGTTCGCGCTCGCGATAGTTGCCGCGGCGCCGTTGCGCCCAACCGATGAAGAAGCGCTGGTCGCCGGTCAGGCCGTCGATGACCGCGGCCTCGCGCCCGCCGAGCGACAGGCGATATGCGCGATAGGCGATCGCCGCGCCGGCGACGTCGGCGATGTTCTCGGTGAGCGTCTGCCGCCCGTCGACCCGATAGCCGGGCACCGGTTCGAATGCGCCGTATTGCGCGACGAGCGCACGCGTGCGCGCATCGAAGCGCTGCTGGTCTTCGGTGGTGAACCAGCCGGGCTTGCCGAGCAGGCGGCCGTCGGCGTCGTACTGGCTGCCGATCGTGTCGAAGTCGTGGCTGATTTCGTGACCGAGCGTGCCGCCGATCGCGCCGTAGTTGACGGCATCGTCGGCACCGGCGTCGAAGAACGGCGGCTGCAGCAGCGCCGCGCCGACGACGATCTCGTTCTGCGGCGCCCACGCGTACGCATCGGGCGTCTGCGGCGTCATGTACCACTCGTCACGATCGACCGGCTTGCCGAGCTTGGCGACGTTGCGCCGGTACTCCCACAGGCGCGCGCGCCGCACGTTGCCGGCGAGGTCGCCGGCATCGATGCGCAGGCCCGTGTAGTCGCGCCAGCGGTCGGGCCAGGCGATCTTCGCGTGGAGCGCGCGCAGCTTCGCCTGCGCCTTGCGCCGCGTCGCCTCGCCCATCCAGTCGAGCGTGTCGATGCCGGCGGCGAACGCGTCGACGAAGTGCGGCACCATCGCCGTCACGCGCGCCTTCGCCTGCGGCGACACGTGGCGGGCGACGTAGAGGCGGCCGAGTGCTTCGCCGAGGGTCTCATCGACGAGGTCGAGGCCGCGCTTCCAGCGCGGAGCATTCGCCGGGATGCCGCGCAGCTGGCGGCCTTCGAACGCGAACGCCTCGCCGACGAACGCGGCGTCGAGGTACGGCGCGTAGGCGCGCGACAACTGGTAGCGGAAATACGCCTTCCATGTCGCACGCGGTGCGTGCGCGACGAGCCCTGCGACGGTGCGGAAATAGTCCGGCTCGGCGACGACGAAGGTCGGCGCGCGTGCGGCGGTTTCGTTCGCGACGAGGAAGCGCCGCCACGGCATGCCCGGCGCATGCGCCTGGAGCTCCGCGAGCGTGTAGCGATGGTCCGACTTGGCCGGGTCGCTGCTGTCGGCGTAGGTCCACTGCGCGCGCGCAAGTCGCGTCTCGAGCTCCAGCACGCGCCGCGCGCCGTCGGCGGCGTCGCGCGTGCCGGCCAGGCGCAGCATCCGCTCGACATGGCCGAGATAGGCCGCGCGGATCTCGCGCATCGCCGCCTCGTCGCCGAGGTAGTACTCGCGCCCCGGCATGCCGAGCCCGTCCTGGTGCAGCGTCTGGATGTAGGCGTGCGGATCGCGGCTGTCGTTGAGCACGGAATTGCCGAGGGGCGTGCGCCCGCCGCTGCGGCCGCGTTCGCCGCCGAGGGTGGCGGTGGCGTCCGCCCGGCGCACCGCGTCGCTGCGCGCGGGGGCCGCGCGCCGCGCGCGCCCGGCCCG
>NZ_JBQCFP010000048.1:0-25718 GCF_051958935.1 Dokdonella sp.
CTGAAGCCGCCCCTCCGACAAGCGCGCGGCCCACAGCCGGCCGGCTCTGGTGGGATCGGCTTCAGCCGCGATGCGCTTCGTGAAGACATGAGCCCCACGGACTGCGGGCGGCTCAATCGTTGCCGCTGCCGCCCCCGCTGAGATCGGCGTCGTCGTCTCGGTCGATGCCCGCCCAGTTCATTTCGGGCAGGCCGAGGTAGCGATCGAACAGCATCGGCATGAGGCCCGCGGGCAGGCCCGACTCGCAGTTCCACAGCATGACCGCGCCGAAGCGGTACTTCGGCAGGAACGCGATCATCGCGCGGTAGCCCTGCACGGCGCCGGCGTGGAAGATCAGCGTCTCGCCGGCGTAGTCGTAGATGCGCCAGCCGAGCGCGTACTGAGCTTCCTTCAGGCGTCCGCGCTTCCACGGCGTCGCGCGCAGCTCGCGATCGGTCTCGACGAGGGGTTTGTGCAGGGTGTCGAGCAGCTCCGGCGACAGCACGTTCGGCCGCCCGCCCATCTGCGCGATCAGCCACTGCTCGATGTCGCGCACGCTCGCATTGACGCCGGCCGCGGGCGCGACGCGGTAGTACGCCTCGTTCGGCACGAACGGCGACCAGCCGGTGCCGGCGTGATGATGCGGGCGCGCCCAGCTCTTGGAGGCCTCGAGCGCATCGCGGCCGTAGGTCGCCGTACTCATGCCGAGCGGATGGAAGATGCGCTTCTCGACCTGGTGGTAATAGAAATCGCCGGTCGAGGCGAACACGACGTCGCCGATCATGCTGAAGGCGATGTTCTGGTAGCCGTAGCAGGTGCCGACCGGACAGGCGAGGGGTACTTCCTTGAGGCGGTCGACCAGCAACTCGTACGGTTCGTCCTGCTCGAGCAGGCGGTCGTACGTGTTGTGCGGCAGGCCGACGCGATGGCTGAGGATGTCTTCCACGGTGAGGCGCTGCGCGCCCTCGACGTCGGCCAGCGTGAACGACGGCAGCGCGTCGGCGACCTTGGTGTCCCAGTGCAGGCGGCCGTCCTCGACGAGGATGCCGGTGAGTGCCGCCGCGAATGCTTTCGACAGCGAGGCAAGGCGGAACACCGTGTCAGTCGTGACCGGCTCGCCCGTGCTCCAGTCGGCTGCGCCGATGCCGCGTTCGAGCAGCACCTTGTCGTCCTTGACCACGGCCGCGGCGAGTCCCGCGACGCCGCCGGAGCGCTCGACCTCGTCGAGCCAGCCGTCGAACTCGCGCGCGATCGCCGGCGCGTCGTGCGAGACCGCGTGCGGATCGACCACGGGGATCGCGATCGCGGGCGGCGCATAGCGCGTGCGAGTGCCGGGCAGCGCCTTGCGATGGCCGGCCTTCGCGGTGACGCGCTTGGCGGTGGCCGCACTCGCGGGACGAGGAGCGTGCGCCTTCTTCGTCTTGCCGGCGGCGTGCGCCGAAGCGGAGAGGGCGACTGCGATGGCCGCTACGAGGGTGACCAGAACGCGCGGGGTACTGCTCAATTCAGACTCCGGGGCCTCGAACGGCCCTCGTGTTATGCTCGAAACGCCTTGATTCTAGCAGGATATGTGCCGGCGGAACCGAGTACCCCGTTGCATCCCTTGCGCCTTGCGCGGGCGGCCCCGGTGCCGCCATTGCTGAATGGGGCGCGGGGGCCGCAACGGGTCTGGCGCATGCACGGGTGAAGATCGTTCGCAGCCATCGGAGGGAGTAACGGAGCATGGGCATGATCATCGTGTTGGTCGTCCTCGTCGGCCTCGCCCTGTACGTCGTCGGGCTCTACAACGGCCTCGTCGGCGGCCGCAACGCCTACAAGAACGCGTTCGCCCAGATCGACGTGCAGTTGACGCGCCGCTACGACCTCATCCCGAACCTCGTCGAGACCGCGAAGGGTTACATGAAGCACGAGCGCGAGACGCTCGAAGCGGTGATCCAGGCGCGCAACGTCGCGATGAGCGGACTCGGAGCCGCGAAGGCGAATCCCGGCGATACGGCCGCGATGCAGCAGCTCGCCGGCGCGGACAACGCGTTGACGCAGTCGCTCGGGCGCCTGTTCGCGCTGTCCGAGGCGTACCCGGACCTGAAGGCGAACCAGAACATGATGCAGCTCAGCGAAGAGCTGACCTCCACCGAGAACAAGGTCGCGTTCGCGCGGCAGGCGTACAACGATGCGGTGATGGACTACAACAACCGCGTCGAGATGTTCCCGGGCTCGATCGTCGCCAACATGTTCGCGTTCCAGCACGCGCAACTGCTCGAAATCGAATCGGAGCAGAAGCGCGAAGTGCCGAAGGTTTCCTTCACCTGATGCGGGCGGGCCCCGCGCGCGCATGCCTCGCGCGCAGTCGCGGCGTTCGCGCGATGAATTTCTTCGCCCACCAGGACCAGGCGCGCCGGCAGACGCGCCGCATGGTCGCGATGTTCGCGCTCGCCGTCGTCGCGATCGTCGTGGTGATCGACCTCGTCGTCGTGATCGGGCTCGGGCACGGGCGGGCATCGCCGGGCGGCATCGCGTTCATCAGCCTGCTCGTGCTCGCCGTGATCGCGTCGGGCTCGATGTACCGCATCGCGACGTTGCGCGGTGGCGGTGCCGCCGTCGCCGCGCAGCTCGGCGCGCGCGAGGTGCCCCACGACACCGGCGAGTTCGCCTACCGGCGCCTGCGCAACGTCGTCGAGGAGATCGCGATCGCCGCCGGCGTGCCTGTACCACAGGTGTTCGTGCTCGAGGACGAGGCGGGCATCAACGCGTTCGCGGCCGGTTACGCGCCGGCCGATGCGGCGATCACCGTCACGCGCGGCGCGCTAGACAAGCTCACGCGCGAGGAGCTGCAGGGCGTGATCGGTCACGAGTTCAGCCACGTGCTGAACGGCGACATGCGCCTCAACATCCGTCTCGTCGGCGTCGTGTTCGGCATCCTCGTCGTGTCGGTGATCGGCCGCAAGATCGCCGAGGGCGCCGGTCGTGGCGGGCGCGATTCGAGCGGTGCGGTCATGTTCGGCCTCGCCCTCGCCGTGGCGGGCTATGTCGGCGTGGTGTTCGGACGCATCCTCAAGGCATCGATCTCGCGCCAGCGCGAGTTCCTCGCCGATGCGTCGGCGGTACAGTTCACGCGCCAGACCGAAGGCATCGCCGGTGCTCTCAAGAAGATCGGCGCGCTCGCCGAAGGCTCCATGCTCGACAACGCGGGCAAGGAAGAGGTCACGCACATGCTGTTCGGCGACGGCGTCGGCTACTCCGCGCTGTTCGCCACGCATCCGCCGCTCGAACAGCGCATCCGCCGGCTCGATCCGTCGTTCCGCAAGGACGAGCTGCGGGCGATCGCAACCGCGTGGGCGCGACCGACGCGGGTCGGCGATGTCGATGCGCCGGGCGTGTCGATCGGCGGTTTCGCACCCGCCGGCGGCCTCGCGGCGAAACCATCGCGCGCGCGAGACGGCGCGTCGCTGCCGGCGGCGCAGGCGGAACTGCGCATCGCACCCGCCAGTGTCGTGCGCCAGGTCGGCAATCCCGGCAACGACGATCGCGGCGCGGCGCGCACGCTGCGCAAGGAGATCCCCGAGCGCCTGCGCATCGCTGCGGCGGACGCCTCGCAGGCGATGCCGCTGCTGTACGCGCTCGTCCTCAACGACGATGCCGGCGTGCGCGCCCGCCAGCTCGAGCTCGTCGCGCGCCGCGTCGATGCGGGCAATGCCGCGCTCGCGGAGGAACTCGGCCGCGCGATCGCCGGGCTGCATCCGATGCAGCGCCTGCCGCTCGCCGCGCTCGCAGTCCCGGCGCTGCGGCGGCGCCCTCGCGCCCGGCTCGAGGCCTTCGTCGCCGCGCTCGGCGAACTCGTCGCCGCCGATGGCGAGGTCACGCTCGCCGAGTATTGCCTCGCGCGACTGGTCCGCCTGCAGGTCGCCGATGCGCTCGATCCGGCGGCGACGCGCATCCTCGGCCGCCTCAAGCTCACCGACGTCGCGGCGGAATTGAAGGACGTGCTCGCGATCGTCGCTCGGTACGGCCATGACGACGAGGCGGCCGCGCAGCGCGCCTATGCGCTCGGCCTCGCCGACGTACTGCCGTCCGCGACGATCGCCTACGCGCCGCCGTCGGCATGGATGGAAGCACTCGACCGCGCGCTGCCGAAGCTCGACCGGCTAGGCGCGGCGGGCAAGGAACTCGTCGTCGCCGCGCTCGCGCGCGCGATCAGTGCCGACGGTGCGGTGTGCGTCGCCGAAGCGGAATTGCTGCGCACGATCTGCGCCGCGCTGCATTGCCCGTTGCCGCCGCTGCTGCAGGAGTGACCTCTGCCGCCTGACTTTTCGTACGAAGCGGCGTAACGTGGCGTTCCGCGCGGATCGCGATGTTGCAGCAATTGCTGCGCGGCGTCGCGACTTCCGGTTTCGACACGAATGTTCTGGTAGAACTCGCGCCATGAACCTGCACGTATCGCCGCAACGAGCGACGGACCAGCTGCTGACGCAGCCGAATCTGCGCCTGCGCGTGGGCGATCACGTCGTCGACGTCGGCGCGCTGCGCGTCGTCACGCGCCCGGAGTTGCCGCGCCTCACCGGCAAGGCGGTCGCGGTGCTCATCGAACTCGTGCGCCACGCGGGCGCCACGGTCACGCGCGACGAATTGCTCGATCGCGTGTGGACTGGCCGCCTCACGACGCCCGACGTGCTGAACCAGGCGATCAAGGAACTGCGCCGCGCCTTCGGCGATGACCGCAAGCCGCCGCAGTACATCGAGACGATCCCCAAGGTCGGCTACCGGCTCGTCGCCACCGTGCTCGTGCTCGATGGTCCTGCGGGCGGCGTGTTCGTCGAGGCGCCGGACGACGCTGCGGGCAGCGACGTCGTCGGCGGCGCACCGATTCCGGCAGCCCTGCCGCTCCTGCAACCGCAGGCGCCGCGCAGTGCGCTCCTGCTCGCCGCCGCGATCGCGGCACTCGCCGCTCTCGCCGGCGCGCTCGCCTGGTGGCTCGCACCGTCGGCGCGGCCGACCTGGCGCGTCGAGGACGTGCATGCGCTCACGTCCGACCCTGGCTCGGAGTACCGCCCGCATCTCTCGCCGGATGGCACGCGCGTCGCGTTCTCGGTGTTCGATCCCGAGAGCAGGTTCGAACGTCTCGTCGTGCGGTCGGTCGAACCGTCGCGCACGATCCGCCTCACGAGCACGGGCACAGCGATCGAAGGCCTGCCGATGTGGTCGCCCGACGGCACGCGCATCGCGTTCGAGCGCCTCGGCGTCGGTTACTGCGAGATGTTCGTCGTACCGAGTCTCGGCGGCAACGAACGCCGCATCGGCCCGTGCCAGGACTACAACTTCAACCTCTTCGACTGGACGCCCGACAGCCGCAGCCTGATCTTCGCCGTGCGGCCCGATCCCGCGCAGCGGGCGCTCGCGCTCGCGCTGTGGAACCTCGACAGCGGCGAGACGCATCGCCTCGACTATGCGCGCTCCGCCGACGACGAGGACATCGACGCGCACTACTCGCCGGATGGCCGCCTGATCGCATTCCGCCGCGGCCTTTCGCCGTACAGCGACATCTGGGTCATGCGTGCCGACGGCAGCGACGTGCACCGCGTCACGCAGGTGTCGGCGAGCATCCGCGGCCACGCGTGGACGTCCGACAGCCGCAGCATCGTGTTCTCCTCGACCTGGTCGGGTTCGCCGGCGATGTACGTGGTCGACGTCGACAGCGGCGAGTTGCAGCCGCTCGGCGTCGGCAAGGCGCAGTTCCCGCACGCTTCGCGCAGCGGCGACATGGTCGTCTACGAACTCACGCGCACGCAGGATCGCCTGAAGCTCCTGCCGATCGGCGATGCCGCAGGCATGCGCGTGCTGTCGCCCTCGACCGGCAGCGACTACGCGCCTGCATTGTCCCCGGATGCGAGCCGGGTCGTGTTTTCGTCCGACCGCAGCGGCCAGTTGCAACTGTGGTTGCACGACCTCGCCGCGAAGACGACCGTGCAGCTCACCGACGACGTCGCCAAGCCGGTGCTGTTCGCGCGCTGGAGCATCGACGGCGACCGCGTCGTCGCCGTGCAGCGCGAAGGCGCGCGCCGCCGCCTCGTCGAGATCGATCTCGCCAGCCACCGCCAGCGCGTGTTGTCGCGGCCCGACGACGTGGTCATGTTCGGCGACTACGACGTCGAACCCGAGAGCTATCTCGTCGCGGTGCACGGCGCGGGACGCAGTTCGAAACTGCTGCGCATCGAGCATGCGGGCACCCCGCAGGAGGCGCGCAGCGTGCTCGTCGAGGGCGTCGAGCAGGCACAGGTCGATGCACAGGCGCGCGCGCTCTACTACACCGCCGCAGGCGTGCCGGGGCTGATGCGGCGGGAACTCGATGGCGGCGCCGAGCGACTCGTCACGCGGGCGATCGGCCCCGATCTCGGCAGCGGCTGGCGCGTCGTCGACGGCCACATCTGGTACTTCGCCGAGCTCGGCATCCGCAGCGCAGCGCTGCACGAACTCGATCCGGCGACCGGCGCGGATCGACTCGTCACGCGCCTGGACCTGCTCATCGGCGACGTGAGTTTCAGCGTGATGCCCGGCGGCGATGCGATCCTGTTCGCGCCGGTCGACATCGAAGACACCGACATCGGCGCGCTCCGCCTCGTGCGTACGGACAGGCGCTGACACGCGCGCGGTGCGCGCACGCGAACACGCAATTTCCGTCACCCGCGTCGTTTCTTCGCGCAACCTCGCCCTGCGCGCCGCGCGGGATACTGGCGCCGCCCGCCAACGGGCAGATGTGTCACAGCATCGATGTGCGAAACCCTCGGCGGGACACCGGGTTCGGGACCTTGGTGCCCGCCCTTTTTTTGTCCTGGTCGGCACGCCCGCGTTTGTCGAACGGGGCTTGGACGCCTTGCTCAGTCCTCGACACGTAGCGCTGGATTCCGGCTTCCGCCGGAATGACGGTGTTCTTCTTTTGCCCGATGCGTTCTCCCCGGGCCCGTGCCCGCGACACCCGCTCGTCGACACGGCGAAAGCCGGGACCCCGCGTCTCGGGCTTCGACGCGGAGAGATGGATTCCGGCTTTCGCCGGAATGACCGCCTTCCTTTCTCGATGCGGTCTCCCGTCTCTGTGCTCGCGAAACCTGCGCGTCGTGCCGTCGAAAGCCGGGACCCAGCGTCTTCCGCTTCGACACGGTCCCGGCTTTCGCCGGCATGAGGCCCTTGCACGCGCGTATTCCAGTCCACGCAGCCGAGCAGAGGAGCACGAAGCGCCCTCACGGTCGCCTGCGTTTACAAAGCGACCAAAAGTAGTAGTATCGACGTACGACGATATTCGTATAAAGGACTGGGGAGCGAGCTCGAGTCGCCTACGTTGCCGGCGCAACCCTTTGAACTCCAAAGAATTCACCGATACATCCCGAAGATTTCGCAGCGATTTCATGCGCATCTCCTGACGAACCGGAGCGTGGCGCATAGACAGGAACCCGACACATCATGAGTGGAGGTCGCGTGCACATCGTCAATCAACTGCTCAGTCACGGCGCGAGCCTGGACCTGAATGCGAAGGCGACCAACGGGAGCGGCGAGCTCGCGCTCAGCGTCGTCGTCGGCGGCGGCCGCGGCTGCGTGCTCAAGGCCGATGCGCCGGTCGCCGGTATCTGGATTCCATTGCGCGGCCGGCTGCAGCTCGGCAGCGGCAGCGAGGCGTTGCTGATGCCGGGGGAGGCGCGCGTCACCGAAGCCGACACGCGCCTGCATGCGGTGGGTCGCGGCAATGCCGTCTGGGTCGCGCTGCTCGGCACCTTGCCGGCGTGGCGCCAGGTATTGCACGGCCAGCTCGGTGTACCGGCGCCCGACGCAATCCTCATGCCTGCACGCCACGCGGCCGATCGTGAGCTCAGACGCGCTGCGCTCGCCCTCGCACGCGCGGCTCGGAAGGACGATGCCGCTGCCGCCTGCGAAGCGCTGATCGACCGCATCGTCGTGCTGCAGGCGGGCTTCGCGCAGGCGATCGCGCGCTGCCCCGGGCGCACGTATGCGCAGCGGCGCCAGGTGTTCATGCGCCTGCAGCGGGTGCGCAACTACCTCGCGGCGAATTGCCATCTCGACATCGACAACGACAGCCTCGCGCGCATGGCGAACTATTCGCCGTGGCACTTCATCCGCGCGTTCCGCGCCGCGTACGAAGAGACGCCACACGCGTTCCTCGTGCGCCAGCGCCTCGAGCGCGCGCGCCGCCTGCTGCGCGCCAGTCCCCTCGCCATCGCCGAGATCGCGCTGGAAAGCGGCTTCGAGAATCGAAGCGCGTTCTCGCGCCTGTTCCGCCAGCGCTTCGGCACGACCGCAGGCGCGTTGCGTCGCCAGGCCGGCGGCCACTGCTGATCGCGACGCGTCGCGTCGCTGATCGAGAGAGATTGCGGTCGCTCCGCTGCACCCGCGCAGCGGATCGACCGCGCGCGTGCGCCTTCGCGAAGGCCATTTCCGCGCGTCAATCCAACACGCACTTCCAGCAACGCGGCGCGGCCGCCCACGGCAACGTCGCTCCTTCACGGGTTTTTAAGGTTGGCCCCGGAAGGCGCCGCGCGTTGCGGTGCCTCTTCTGCTTCACGACGGGAGAATAACCATGAGAAACACACTGCTCCGTAATGCCGTCCGACGCGGTTTGCGCATGTACGGCATCGCAGGTGCGTCGGCCGTGCTCGGCGCCGGCGCGATCCAGGCGAGCGCGCAGGACGGCAGCGAAGGCCAGAAGCTCGAGACGATCACCGTGACGGGTTCGAACATCCGTCGCGTCGACATCGAGACATCCAACCCGGTCGTCACGATCGACCGCGCCGCCATCGAGAAGACCGGCAAGCTCACCCTCGGCGACCTCGTGCAGTCGCTGCCCGCGGTGACCGGCCCGAACGTCAATCCGCAGGTCAACAACTCCGGCGGCAGCGGCTTCTCGAGCATCGGCCTGCGCGGCCTCGGTTCGCCGCGTACGCTGGTGCTGATCAACGGCCATCGCTTCCTCAGCGGCGACCCGAACGCGATCCCGGCCAACATGGTCGAGCGCATCGAAGTGCTGACCGACGGCGCATCGTCGGTGTACGGCTCCGACGCGATCGCGGGCGTCGTCAACTTCATCCTGCGCAGCGACTACCAGGGCGCGGAGTTCACCGTCGACTACGGCATCTCCGATCACGACGACGGCACGTCGAAGGGCTACTCCTTCACGTTCGGCCAGAGCTCCGAGAAGGGCTCGATCATGGCCGGCATCAACTACAAGAAGATCGACGGCATCGAGTCGTCGCATCGCAAGTTCTCGAAGGACGCGACGTCGCGCCTCGGCTCCGCGCACAGCCCGATCAGCACCTTCACCGGCGGCTCGCCGTCGGCACCGTACGGCTGGATCAAGATCCCGGACGCGTTCGCCAACCTGTTCCCGGGCTGCGAATCGGGCCGCATCGCGCGCAACCCCGGCGCGAGCGGCATGAACGTCGCCACCGACTACCACTGCTTCCTCAACTCGCCCGACGAGGCCGGCAATCCGAGCGACCTGTACAACTACGCGTCGGTCAACCTCATCATGACGCCGCAGGAACGCACCGGCCTGTTCCTCAACGGCAACTACAAGCTGACCGACAACGTCGAAGCGTACCTGTCGGTGATGCACAACAAGACTTCGGCGTCGTTCCAGCTCGCGCCGGCGGTGTACGGCGCGGTCTACGGTGCGGTGATTTCGGCGGACAGCTACTACAACCCGTTCGGCATCGAATTCTCGCCCTCGGCCGGCGACCTGTTCCGCGCACGCCTGGAGTCACTCGGCAATCGCGCCGCGCAGAACGGTACTGCCAACGACCAGGTGTCGGCCGGCTTCAAGGGTTCGTTCTCGATCTGGAACGAACAGCAGTGGAACTGGGAACTGGGCCTCGATTACGGCCACGTGCACCTCAGCACGCTGACCCTCGGCCTGCCCGGCCTCGATGCACTCAACCAGGCGACCGGTCCCTCGTTCCTCGGCGACGACGGCATCGTCCACTGCGGCACTCCCGACAACGTGATCCCGGGCTGCACGCCGATCAATGCGTTCAACCTGCAGGACCCGAACACCGCCGCCGTGCTGCGCGCGACCTCGAAGGCGGGCGTGAGCCAGCTGTTCTCGAAGGAAACGGTCAAGCGCCTCGACCTCAACGGCGGCGTGATCGACCTGCCGGCGGGCACGATGCAGCTCGCGCTAGGCTACAACTACCGCACCGAGTACACGCATTCGAACGCGGACACCGGCCTGCTGATCGACTTCAACGGCAACTGCACGCTCGGCAGCCAGTGCGCTTCGGCGCTGCAGGGCGGCTTCAACGTGAAGGAAGCGTACGCGGAACTGTTCGTGCCGATCCTCAAGGATTTGCCGTTCCTGTACGCGTTGAACCTGACCGTCGGCGACCGCTGGTCGAAGTTCAACACGTTCGGCAGCACCAACAACACGAAGTTCGCACTCGAATGGCGCCCGATCGAGGACCTGCTGCTGCGCGGCACGGTGTCGAAGGTGTTCCGCGCGCCGACGATCGGCAACATCTTCGGCGGTGCCGCGAGCAGCGCGCCGCGCATCTCGCGCGACCCGTGCGACTACTCGGGCTCGGGCGCGAACCCGAACGCGGGCAACCCTGCCTGCGTCGGCGTGCCGGCGAAGGGCCCGTTCCAGAACGAAGCGGTCGCGAACGGTTCGCAGCTCAACGCGATCGCGTCGGGCGCGGCATTCGCGAATTTCCCGATCGGTCCGGAGAAGGGCAAGTCGTTCGACTTCGGAATCGTGTACGACCCGCATTGGCTCGAAGGCCTGTCGGTCAGCGCGGACGTCTGGCGCCTCTACCTCAACGAGAACATCACCGGCGTCGGCGCGCAGAGCGTGATCGACCTCTGCTACGCGGGCCAGCTGCAGTACTGTCCGCTGATCCGGCGCTATCAGAGCGGTGCGAGCCAGGGTCAGATCCAGAGCCTGACCCAACCGACCGGCAACCTTGGTCGCGTGGATGTCGGCGGCGTCGACTTCGCGCTCAACTACCGCCTGCCGGAATTCTCGTTCGGCCGCTTCAACATCGGCCTGAACGCGACGTACCTCAAGAACTACGACCTGCAGACCGCGCCGGGGCTCGAGAGCAACACGATCTACCACTACGCCGGCCACTTCATGAACTTCGGTTCGCCGCAGGCCGCGGCGTGCCCCGGTGCGGGCGGCGGCGTATGCCTGTTCCCGCGCTGGCGCGCGCAGAGTCAGGTGGGCTGGCAGTTCGGTCCGTTCGACGCATCGTGGTCGATGCGCTACATCCATCGCTTCCGCATGGGTTCGGAGTCGCCGTCGCAGGACACGCATCCGTGGGGCACGGGCAACCCGTCGCTCGACGGCCAGTTCCGCGACTACGGCTCGACGATCTATCACGACCTGCAGTTCGGCTACAACCTCGAAGCGCTCAACACGCGATTCGACATCGGCGTGAACAACGTCGGCGACAAGCAGCCGCCGTTGCTCTACGCGAACAACACGCTCAACGCGAACACGGACCCGAGCGATTTCGACCTCATGGGTCGCTACTACTTCGGCCGCGTCACCGTGAAGTTCTGACCCTGGAGAGTGTCAGGCCCTGGAGCCGCGCGGTTCGCCGCGCGGCTTTTTTGTTTTGATGCCGAGCCGGCGGATTCGATTGTTGCCTTTCGTAGGGTGGTCCTCGGCGGCCTCGGCCCGCCGCTCTGGCATTGCGGCCGGAGCTCCGGCGCGCACGCGTAAGGCTTCTTTCGCCCAACGCGGCGATATCGCAGGGTTCCGCTCGCCTCGGCGGCGAGTGGTGACGTCTCTTTGCTTGCCCAAAGAGAAGCCACCCAGAGAAAGAGCGCATCCATGCTCCGAGGAAGCCGCTTCCTTGAAAGAGGCCATCGCTGCACGAAAACACGCCAAAGCGAAGGACCTCGTCCGGCTTGCGCCGGACGACCGCCTCGGGGAGCATAGCCGCCCCCTCCGTTCCGACCTGCCGATGCCGCCGTCGCGCGACCCCCTGCACGCCCGCCTCGAAGAGCTGTTCAGCGCCTACGGGGCCAAGGTGCGTCGCCTGCTGCAGGGCTATGGCCTCGACAAGCAGGGCATCGACCCGGCCGATATCGAGCAGGAAGTCCGCATCCGCCTCTGGCATGCGATGGAGCGTGACCGGTCCGGCGCCTTCCATGCGTCTTATGTGCAGAGGGTGGTAGCGAGCACCGTGATCGATGCCCTCCGGCGGGCCCAGGTAAGGGCCGCCGAACCCCTGCCGGAGGCCGACGAGGAGGTATTCGACCTCGGCGACGGCCCGGTGGGCCCGGAGCGGAGCGCCGGGGACAGCGAACGGATGCAGGGCCTGGAGCGGTGCCTGGGCGAGATTCCGGAGCGGCGGCGGTTGCCGATCGCGCTCCACCTGCAGGGGTTTTCCCTGCAGGAAATCGCCGACCTGGCCGGGATTGCCTCGGTCGAGGCGGCGCGAAAACTGGTGTCGCGTGGGCTGGATGAACTCAAAGCCCGCCTGCGCGACTTGGGTTACGGTGATTTCGAAGACTGACGCCATGAACGACACGTCACTTTCCCATCTCTACCGCCGTCTTTCAGCCGAGCGCCCGGCGCTGCCGGAAGCGCAGCTCGGTCGCATGCTGCGCGAACTGCAGCCGGAGTCCGAAGCCCTGGCGGCCGCGGTCAGCGCGCTGCAGCGCCCGGCCCATCCGACGCGCCTGCGCGGACACCGCTTCGCCACGGCGCGCCGCCCGGCTGCGCTGCGCTGGGTCGGCAGTCTCGCCGCATGCTGCGCGCTCGTGGTCGGCGCCTTCGCGCTGCACGGCCAGCAGACGCGCTGGAACGATGTGGCGTCCTCGTCCCGCACGACGCCCGTGTCCGATCGCATCTTCGCGTCGAACATGCGGCGCGAGGCCGCCCATCCGGACGAACTGTTCCGCTCGGACTTCTCGAGCGGCGGCTGAACGCCCCCGCGCACGATCGAACGAACGCCCGGCCCGCCGGGCGTTTTCGTTTCCGGCTGCCGGGGGCATCGAACCGCCGGGAGTGCGAACCCGGTCACAGGCCGACTGCGCACTTTGGGGCGGAGCAGGCCGCCGCGCCTGCGTAGGCTGTCGATCAACGGCACCGCGGAACCGCAAGGCTTCCGCCCGCCGCATCCAGCCGAAGGGAGACACACCATGCGTTCCGTAGCCCACCAGCGCCTGCGCGAAATCCAGTGGCTCAGCCACGCCGACAACTACCTCGCGCTCGTGCGCGACGCGGTGCAGAAGAATCCCGAGGACGAGGAACTGCGCGAACTCATGGCCGCGATGGAACGCGCGATGGCCACGCAGCGCAAGCGCCGCCCGTTGCACTGACGCCGCTGCGTTGCGCCGGCTGCTGCAAGGACGCAGCGCCGCCCGGAGCCGGCCGCAGGGACGTGGCCGGCCCGCTCAGCCGGCGTCGACCGCGTGCGCGTGCTCGCGCGTCGCCGCGAACGTGACGCCGGGCCAGCGCTCGGTCGCGAGCTGCAGGTTGACGCGCGACGGCGCGAGATAGACGAGCTCGCCGGCCGCGTCGATCGCGAGGTTCATCGCGTTCTTCTCGCGGAACTCCTCGAGCTTCTTCGCGTCCGCGCAGCGCACCCAGCGCGCGGTCACGACGCCGACGTTCTCGAACGCGGCCTCGACGCCGTACTCGTCCTTGAGCCGGTACGCGACCACGTCGAACTGCAGCACGCCGACCGCGCCGAGGATGAGGTCGTTGGACATCAGCGGCCGGAAGAACTGCGTCGCGCCTTCCTCGGACAGCTGCGCGAGCCCCTTCTGCAGCGCCTTCATCTTGAGCGGATCCTTGAGCCGCGCGCGGCGGAACAGTTCCGGCGCGAAGTTCGGGATGCCGGTGAACGAGAGCGCCTCGCCCGCGGTGAAGGTGTCGCCGATCGAGATCGTGCCGTGGTTGTGCAGGCCGATCACGTCGCCGGGGTACGCCGTCGCTACGATCTCCCGGTCCGACGCCATGAACGTGAGCGCATTGGCGATGCGCACGTCCTTGCCGGTGCGCACGTGCAGCATCTTCATGCCGGCGTCGTAGCGGCCCGAGCACACGCGCAGGAACGCGACGCGGTCGCGATGCATCGGGTCCATGTTCGCCTTGATCTTGAACACGAAGCCGCTCAACGCTTCCTCCTCCGGTGCGACCTCGCGCGAGGTGGTCGAACGCCCGCGCGGCGAGGGTGCGTGCTCGACGAAGAAGTCGAGCAGCAGCTGCACGCCGAAATTGTTGACCGCCGAACCGAAGAACACCGGCGTCAGGTGGCCGGCGCGGTACGCCTCGAGCTCGAACGGGTGCGAGGCACCGCGCACGAGTTCGAGCTCGTCGCGCAGTTCCGCGAGCGCCTCGGCGCCGATGCGCTCGGCGAGCGCGGGATCGTCGAGGCCCTTGAAGATCGTCGAGTCCTGGCGCGTGAAGTTGCGTCCCGCCTCGAAGATGTGCACCTCGTCGAGCAGCAGGTGGTACACGCCCTTGAGGCGCGAGCCCATGCCGATCGGCCAGGTGATCGGCGCGCACGGGATCTTCAGCACCGACTCCACTTCGTCGAGCAGCTCGATCGGTGCGCGGCCCTCGCGGTCGAGCTTGTTGATGAAGGTAATGATCGGTGTGTCGCGCAGGCGGCACACGTCCATGAGCTTGATCGTGCGTTCCTCGACGCCCTTGGCGCAGTCGATCACCATCAGCGCGGAGTCGACCGCGGTGAGCACGCGGTAGGTGTCCTCGGAGAAATCGGCGTGGCCCGGCGTGTCGAGCAGGTTGACGATCTTGCCCTCGTACGGGAACTGCATCACCGACGAGGTGACCGAGATGCCGCGCTCCTTCTCCAGCGCCATCCAGTCCGATGTCGCATGGCGCGCCGCCTTGCGCGACTTCACCGAGCCGGCCATCTGGATCGCGCCGCCGAACAGCAGCAGCTTCTCCGTGAGCGTGGTCTTGCCGGCGTCGGGATGCGAAATGATCGCGAACGTGCGACGGCGGCGGGTTTCGGCGAGATGGTCGGACATGGCCGTTGGGAGGGGTCGTGCGGGCAAGCCCGCTAGTTTATCAGGGTCACCGGGGGGTGGTTTTCCGGGGTTCTCGCGGTCTTCCGTCCGCGGGCTCATGCTCTTCCCCTCTCCCGCTTGCGGGAGGGCAGGGTGAGGGCGCTTTTGCGCGTCGTTCTTTGTTCTTTGGACAGGCACAGCTTCATTCGCGACCACCGACCCGCATCCCTGCGTGTTCGTCCCGCATCCCTGCGGGCCAGTCACCTTTCTTTGCTTGCCCAAAGAAAGGTGACCCAAAGAAAGAGCACCCCGACAGCAGCGCCCTCCAGGCATCCTGCCTTCCGGGTGCGTGAACGTCGGTCGGGGTTCGCCGACGGCGCGTCCTGCGCCGACGGCGAACGCACGCGCATCCCTGCGCGTGCCCCTTCGGGCTGACCCGCCCGCCGTTCACCGCCGCTGCCGGGGACACGGAAGAGCGGCGCGCTCCTGCGGACAGAAGCCAAGCGGAGCAAGCAAGCCCTTCGGAGCGTGCGCACTCGAAGGATACTCTCGCGGTTCGGCGGCGGGCGGAAGGTCGGCCCGCAGGGGACGTCCGCCGCCCGCGGCGGATGAACGGCGAACCAAGGCCGTTATGCCGATTCAACATATGGCGGTTTAGACGTCTAAAAGTCCATTGACGGAGGACGCCGACGTCGCTACAGTGCGCGCCACTGCTCATCAAGACCGGTCGAGGGACAGGCCCGACGACGCCGGGGCAACCAGCGGGGCGGGGGATCGCATCGATCCCGCCGATCCGCCAGGTGCCAACTCCCGCGGGGACGCGCGACGCGCGGTCCGCCGAGAGATGGGTGGCGACGATGCGCAGGCCGGGCGGCCGGCGCATGGCCGCCTCCGTTTCCGGTTCTCCTGCGGCCGATGGGCGCGAATGGAGAACCGCGATGAACCTGCACGCCGACATCCGATCCACCGCCGTTTCCGCTGCCGCAGCGCTCGCGCTGCATAGCGATGCGGCATTCGACGTCGTGTTCGCACCGGCTGAGCCGGTGTCGCTGCGTCTCGGCGAATCGGTGGTGCGCCTCGCGCCGAAGCATGCGCAGGGCGCGCGCGACGTGCGCGTGCGCTGGTCGCTGCACGGCGCCGTCGATGCGCCGCTCGTGATCGTGCAGGGTGGCATATCGGCCGATCGCCACGTCGCGTCGTCCGGCGACTCGGTCGGTTGGTGGGACGGCATCGTCGGCGACGACGCCGCGATCGACCTTGGATCTCGCCGCGTGCTGTCGATCGACTGGCTCGCCCGCGCCGACCTCGGCGATGCGCTCGCCGTCGCGAGCGACGACCAGGCCGATGCGATCGCCGCCGTGCTCGACGAGCTCGGTGTCCGCCACGCTCATGCGTTCGTCGGCGCGTCCTACGGCGCGATGGTCGGCCTCGCACTCGCCGCGAGACATGCACATCGCGTCGATCGCCTCGTCGCGATCGCCGGCGCGCACCGCGCGCATCCCCTCAGCGTCGCCGTGCGCAACATCCAGCGCGAAGTCGTGCGCTTCGCGGCGCGCCATGGCGACGTCGCCGCCGGACTCGATCTCGCGCGCCGCCTGGCGATGACGACGTATCGCGGCGAGCGTGAATTCGCCGAGCGTTGCGCCGGGGCGCCGCGCGAAGTGGATGGCCGCTTCCGCTTCGCCGAGGAGGACTGGCTCGGCGCCGCCGGCGCGCGCTTCGCGCAGCGCTTCGATGCGGAGCGCTTCGTGTCCCTCTCCGAATCGATCGACCTGCACTCCGTCGCTCCCGAACAAGTGCAGGTGCCCACGACCTTGGTCGGCATCGCATCGGACCGCGTCGTGCCGCTCGCCGACCTGTGCGAACTGCAGCGGCGCTGCGGTGCCGCGGCCACCTTGCACGTGATCGACTCGCGCTACGGCCACGATGCATTCCTCAAGGAACCCGCCCAGATCGGCGCGCTCCTGCGCGAGGCGCTCGATCCCTGAAAACCGGCGCGATCGACGGATCGATCGCGCGCAAGCGACGTGGCCCCTGCGTCGCTCGCTGCCAACGGACCGACCCCCGGCCCGTGGATCGGGGGAGGACATGGCTGCCCTTTCCCGATCACCCGACCCCACCGGAGCCCGTGATGAGCCCCACCACCTGTACCCGCGCCGTGCGCGCGGGCATCGAATCGGACACGCAGCACGGCGCCGTCGTGCCACCGCTGCACCTCAGCACCAACTACACGTTCGACGGCTATGGCCGCAAGCGCGCGTACGACTACTCGCGCAGCGGCAATCCCACGCGCGACCAGCTCGCGAACGCGCTCGCCGCGCTCGAACAGGGCGCCGGCGCGGTCGTCACCGCGAGCGGCATGGCCGCGGTCGCGCTCGTGCTCGAACTCGTACCCGCAGGCGGGCTCGTGCTCGCCGCGCACGACTGTTATGGCGGCACCTGGCGCCTGCTCGACGCGTGGGCGAAGAAGGGGCGCTTGCGCGTGCGTTTCGCCGATCTCACCGATCCGGCGACGCTCGCCGCGGAACTCGCCGGCGCACCCGACCTCGTCTGGGTCGAGACACCGTCCAATCCGCTACTGCGCATCACCGACGTGCGCCACGTCGCGCAGGCCGCGCACGCGGCAGGCGCGCGCTGCGTGGTCGACAACACGTTCCTGTCGCCGGCGCTGCAGCAACCGCTCGTGCTCGGCGCCGACATCGTCGTGCACTCGACCACCAAGTACATCAACGGCCACAGCGACGTGGTCGGCGGCGCGGTCGTTGCGCGCGATGCCGAGACCGCACAACGACTCGCCTGGTGGGCGAACTGCATCGGCCTCACCGGTGCACCGTTCGACAGCTTCCTCACCCTGCGCGGCCTGCGCACGCTCGTGCCTCGCCTGCGCGCGCATGAGGACAACGCCGCGCGCATCGCCGCGCTGCTCGATGCGCATCCGGCGGTCGGCCGCGTCTACTGGCCGGGCCTGCCCGACCACCCGGGGCATGCCCTCGCGGCGCGCCAGCAGTCCGGCTTCGGCGCGATGCTGAGCTTCGAGCTGCCTGGCGGTGACGAAGCGATCGCCGCATTCCTCGACGGCCTCGCCTGCTTCTCGCTGGCCGAGTCGCTCGGCGGCGTCGAAAGCCTGATCGCCCATCCGGCGACGATGACGCACGCATCGATGGCGCCCGAGGCGCGACACAAGGCCGGCATCAGCGATGCGCTGCTGCGCGTGTCGGTCGGCATCGAAGATGGCGGGGATCTGTGCGCCGATCTCGAAGCCGCGCTCGCACGCGCCGCCCTGGCGACGCGAAAACAGGTGCGCGCATGAGCGCGTTGCCCAAGCACGCGGTCGTGCCGGACGGCGCCGTGCAGCCGACGGCCGCTGCGCGCGCGCGTCACCCCGCGTCCAGCGCGGGCGAAGGGTGCGACACCGCCCTCGTGCTGCTCGGCACCGGCGTCGTCGGTAGCGCGCTGCTGCGCCTGCTCGCGACCCCGGCGGCCGCGGGCCTGCATCTCGTCGGCGTGGCGAACTCGCGCGTGCAGCACGCGAACGCGCGCGGCCTCGTGCCGCTGCAGGCCGCGCGCCTGCTCGAAGGCGCGCCACGTGCACGCGACGATGGTGAACTGCTCGCGGCGCTCGCGGCGAGCGGTGCGGCGCGGCGCATCGTGGTCGATGCGACCGCGTCGGATGCGGTCGCCGCACGCCACGCCGGCTGGCTCGCACGCGGTCTCGACGACGTCAGCGCGAACAAGGCCGTGCTCGGCGGCTCGTATGCGGGCTTCCGCGACCTCCGTCGCGCCGGCGCGGCGGGCAACGCGGTCTACGGCGATGCGGCGACGGTCGGCGCCGGGCTGCCGGTGCTGTCGACCTTGCGCCGGCTGCGCGACTGCGGCGATCGCCTCGTCGCGCTCGAGGGCGTGTTTTCCGGAACCCTGTCGTGGCTGTTCAACCACTACGACGGCAGCCGACCGTTCTCGCACCTCGTGCGCGAAGCGCGCGCGCTCGGCTACACCGAACCCGATCCGCGCATCGATCTCGCCGGCACCGATGTCGCGCGCAAGCTGCTCATCCTCGCGCGCAGCGCCGGGCACGCGATCGATGCCGACGAGGTCGCGATCGAGAGCCTCGTGCCGGACGCGCTGCGCGAAGTCGACGTCGCGACGTTCCTGATCCGCCTCGGCGAGTTCGACGGCGTACTCGAAGCATGTCGCACGCGGGCGGCCGCGGCCGGTCGCGTGCTGCGCTACCTCGCCTGCATCTGCGACGACGGCAGTGCCCGCGTCGGGCTCGCGGCCGTGGAGCCGACACACCCCGCCGCACGCCTCGCCGGCACCGACAACCTGTTCGCGCTGACCACCTCGCGCTACCGCGCCCAGCCGCTCGTGATCAGCGGACCGGGCGCAGGACCGGAGGTCACCGCGCAGGCCTTGCTCGGCGACCTGCTCGCGATCAGCGGACGGAACGCGCACGTCTAGCGCGTCGGTCCGTGCACAGGGCCGGCAGTGTTCCCTGCGCACCGATGCGACATGAGGAGTGCACGAGCACCGGGCGTGCGTGATGCACGCGCCGGATGCCCGCGTCGGATCAGCGACCCGTACGTCGATCGCCGCCTTCGGGGTTCAACGTGACCGGCACTTCGGTGACCTTGTCCACCGCAATCCCATTGGCGGCGGCCGCATCGCGAATGGCCTTCTCGTTGGGCGCGTCGTACACGCAGTAGGTCGCGGTCCTGTCTTCATTCGCGTACGACATTTCCCACTTTACGCCGAAGCGCGCGTTGGTGGCGTTGATCTGCTGCTTCCTGGTGGCATCGAGGCCTTCGAGCGCGCCCTTCGGGAAGCTGCGCTCGACGATGAAGCGATGGTCGACCGCGGGTGCTGCGGGATCGGCGGCCATGGCGGCGGTGCAGGAGACGAGAAGGGCGAACGACAACGCGTGGATCTTCATGGGAACTCCTTGGCGAAGGGTGGGTTGCGAGGCAGGAAGCGTGAAGCACGCGCGTCGCGGACGGGTCGAACAAGGCAAGACCGAAGGCGCCGGTCGCACGCCCGCCCGCCGCGACAGGCGCGGCGGCGGTCAGCCGCCTTTCTCGAGGCCGTCGACGAAGATCGGGTCGGCCAAGGTGAACTGGCTCATCGCGATCGGCGTGTCGTTGACCTCCACGCTCGCGACGACGTCGTCCGCGTCGGCGACGATGTCGATGAAGTGCTACTGGTTGTTGCTGTTGTCGACGGCGAGCAGGCGCGTGCCGTCCGGGGAGACCGCCACGCCTTGCACGGCGTCGATCGCATCGTCCTCGATCACGTCGACGATGGGGTTCTGCGTGACGTCCTCGATACGCGTGAGGTCGAGCACGACGATGCTGCCGAACGCATTGCCGACGTAGGCACGCTTGCCGGACGGTGCAATCGCGATGCCGTTCAACGTGGACTGGCCGAGCGCCGCATTGCGGACGACCGTCATCGCCGCGGTGTTGACGACGGTCACGCTGCCTTCGCTGCGGTTCGCCACGTAGGCGCGCGTGCCGTTCGGGCTCACCGCGACCGAGACGGGATTGGCGCTGTCGTTGTCCTCCTCGCCGACCACGACGCAGTCGCCGTCGGCCACCCTGGCCGGCGGCGAGACGAGGTTGATGCGGCAAAGGCGGTGATTGACGGAGGTGTCGGTCACGTAGGCGCGCGTGCCGGTGAGGTTGAGCGCGAGGCCGCTCGGGCTCGCCAACCGGGTGCCCGAGAGCGAGGAGAAGTCCACATCGGTGACGGTATTCATCGCCGTATCGATGATCGACATGCCGGAGCTGGCGAGATTGGCGACGTAGACGTGCTTGCCACTCGGGTCCACCGCGATGCCGCGCGGATTCGATCCGACGAGGTACGCGTGCAGCGTCGCGCCGGTCGATGCGTTGATCTGGAACACGGTTTCGTTGCCTTGGTCGGCGACGTACAGCATGCCGTCCCTGCGACTCACGGCCGCGCTGTAGAACAACGTGGTGTTCGCCGTGCCCGTCACCGTGATCGTGCCCGGTGTCGCGGCGGTGTCGGACAGGTCGACGACCGAAACGGTGTGCTCCGTGGTCGACGGGATGTACGCATACGGACCCGCGGCGAAGGCGGGCGAGCAGGGCAGCGTGAACACGCAAGCCAGTGCGAGAGGCTTCCACGCCGTTCGATGCGTATCCGGTCGGCGGTTCGGGGTGACGGTGTGCATGGGCAATCTCCTTGTGCGGAATGCGCAAGGGCAGAACGCAATGCGATCGGCGGACACGCCACCGGGACGGCGCGATCGCCTCGCGCGACGGATCGGTGTCGATCCATGCCTCATCCGCCTGGCGTGTCCGCGCACCGCAATGCGTTTGCGAGGACGTATCCCCACCACCAAGGCTTTCGAATGCGTCTCGTCCACCTGCTGCTCCCCGCGATCGCTCTCGCGTTCGCGTCTGCCGCATCCGCGGCTCCCCTGACCGTCGGTGACGGCTGCCAGTACTCGCAACTGCAGGCGGCGATCGACGCCACGCACGGCACGACGAACGAGATCCACATCCGCGCGAACTACCACGGCAAGCCCGTGCGCATCTCGAACAAGCGCCTGTACATCTGGGGCGGTTACGCCAACTGCAACGATGCGCAGCCGATCCCGTACACGGGCAACCCCGACGACCTGTCGTTCCTCGACGGCGCGCTCGACGGCAGCGACAAGCCGGTGATCGTGATCGATGGCCGCGCGAACGTGAACCTGCGCAACATCCTCGTCATGAACGCGCACAACGCCGGCAACAAGGGCGGCGCGATCGGTTTCGTCAGCAGCGGCGACGAGTCGAGCCTGTTCACCGAGTCGGTCGTCCTGCTCGGCAACGTCGCCGGCTACGGTGGCGGCATCTACTTCCGCGGCGCAGCGACGAGCAGTCGCCTGACCCTCGGGCGGTACACTCTGATCCAGAGCAACCGTGCGATGCACACCGGCGGCGGCCTGCAATTGGAAGGCAACGTGCACCTCGTCGCCAACGACGAGGGCACGATCGCCGACAACACCGCGCGCAACGACGTGGCTGACTTCGACAGCGGTGGCGGCCTGCAGCTCGAGGACGATGTGGTCGCGGACATCGGCTCGCCCGGGATCAACGGCCTGCCGTTCCTCGATCGCAACCATTCCTTCAATGGCGCGGGCGTAGCGATGAAGGACGCGGCGCGCGCGAACCTCTACTCGACGGTCGCCGGGGCGCCGCTGCGCATCGCCTACAACGATGCGGCGAACGAAGGCGGCGCGTTGTGGCTCGACGGCAATGACGTCCGCCTGTGCATGGCCGGCGTTCGCGTCCATGACAACCTGGCTGCCGATGGGCCGATGTTGCGCGCGACGTCGTCCTTGGGCCGAAACGCGTCCATCGCGATCGGAACCGATTGCGGCATCCCCGGGGAAGTCGCGTGCCAGCCCGGCGCCGCCTGCAACCTCTTCGACGGCAATGCGGCGTCATGGAGCGAAGGCCGCCTCTTCCGGACCCAAGGCGCCGCCCCCACGGTGATCTCCCACGCGCGCTTCGCGAACAATGCGGGCGGTTACCTCATGGAACTGGCGACGGCCGCCGGCGCGAGCGTGAACGTGACGACATCGGCGATGGTTCACAACCGTCTCGCCTACGGAGTGCTGAACCTCGGCGGTTCGGATGTCGCGACCATCCGCTCCTCGACGATCGCGGGGAACTCCGTCGGCGCGCGATTCGCCGATGCACCGGAGCCGCCTTTGCCATCGGCGCTCTCGCAGCAGACGATCTTCATGGAAAACGGCGTGCAGGCGTACTTCACCGGCACGATCCTGTGGCAACCCGGAACATCACCGTTCGAACGAGCCGGTACCGCCGCGAAGGCGAACCTCTACGACGTCGTGGTCAACGGCCCCGAAATCCTCAATCCGACCTACTTCTCGGCGTTCGTGCGCGTGAGTGGGTCGGACCCGCAGTTCGTCGACCCCCAGCTGGCGTGGGATTTACATCTGCGCCCGACGTCGCCCGCGATCGATGCCGCGCCCGCGGAGAGCTGCCCCGAAGCCGTCGACCTCGACGGCCTCGCCCGCCCGCTCGACATGCCGCAGGTCGCGGGCATCGGTCCGTGCGACATCGGCGCCTACGAGGTGCAGAGCATCCCGCAGGAACCGCCGATATTCGCGAACGGCTTCGACTAGTCGCATGGCGTGTGCGCGAACCCGATTGCGTTCTGAGGACTACGCCAACGAAATATGCCCCCCCATGCGAAACCCGAATGCCTTCATCGCCGCCGTCCTGCTCGGCACGGCCGCCGCACCCGCCTCCGCCGACTACCTCAGTGTCGGCGAGGGCTGCCAGTACACCGACCTGCAGGCGGCGATCGACGCCACCCACGGCGACGTCAACGTCTTGCACGTCCACGCCGACTACCACGGCAAGCCCGTGCGGATATCAGGCAAGACCTTGCACGTCCTCGGCGGCTATCCCTCGTGCGACGCGGCCGAGCCGCTGCCCTTCAGCGGGGATTCCGCGCAACTCTCCACGCTCGACGGCGGCATCGACACGGGCACGAAGCCCGTGCTCTCGATTGAAGGACGCTCGGTCGTCGACCTGCGCAACTTCCTCATCACCAACGGCCACAATCGCGGCCACGACGGCGGCGGCATCCGCTTCTCGAGCAGCGGCGACTATGCGCGCCTCGAGACGCACGCGGTCGACATCGCCTACAACGTCGCCGACAACGGCGGTGGCATCTACTTCCATGCCGGCGCGTCCACCAACGAGCTGGAACTGGAGGGCTACTCGCTCGTGCGCAACAACACGGCGGGGGACAGCGGCGGCGGCATCCACATGGAAGGCGACGGCAGCGTGCGCATGCTCCGCGCGCAGACGATGATCCACAGCAATACGGTGGAAAACCGGTTCGGAACGGGCGGCGGCGTCGCTCTCTCCGACGGCGCGGTTGCCTATATCGGCTCGTCCGGCATCAACGGCTATGCGCTCGTCTTCAACAATCATGCGACGTACGGCGGCGGCCTGGCGTTGTCGACGAATGCGCGCGCCTTCCTCTACTCGAGCGTGGCCGGGGAGCAGCAAGGACGCATCGCCGGCAACGTCGCCGCCGATGGCGCCGGCGTCTACGTCGGCGCGACGGGCGCGTTCTGCATGGGTAACGCCGGTATCGATGCGAACATACTTTCGGCGACGGACGTGTACAGCTACAAGGGCGTCGCGATCAGTTCCTACGCACCGAGCGGCGTGCGCATTGCATCGAGCTGCGGTCCGTTGCCCGACGAGGTCGCCTGTCCGGTCGGCCGGCCCTGCAACACGATCGACGCGAACATTTCCATCGACGACGACACGAAGGTGCTCATCGGCGTCGAAAGTGCGGACAGCGTCGCGATACGCGGCAACCTGACGCGCCAACTCATCGCGATGCGCGACGACCTCGGTCCGCTTCAGCTCTCCGACTGCGAGATCACCGGCAACAGCGCGTCGCAGTACGTCATCCGCAATCCGTCGCAGCAACCCGTCACGATCGATTCGTGCACGATCGCGGGCAACTCGATCGGCAACCTGCCACTGCTCAACGGCCCCGGACCTTTCGCGGTACGCCATTCCATCGCATGGGACGCCATCCTCATGGTGCGCGGCGCGCCCGCGGATTACGCCAACGTGAGCCTCACGGACTCGATCGCCCAATTGCAATCGACGCAAGGCTACGCCGAGTTCCGCAACGTGCGATCCGACGACCCTCGCTTCGTCGCGCCCGGCCACGACTATCATCTGCTGCCTTACTCGCCGGCCGTGGACGCCTCGGCGGGCGGCCTGCCGATCGACCTAGACGGAGGAACGCGACCCTTCGCCGCCGTCACCACGAGCACGCCGTTCGACCTCGGCGCGTACGAGTGGCGCCGCGAGACATCCATCATGGCCGACGGATTCGAGATCGTGGACTGAAGCGAGTATCGGCGTGCGGCGGCGAGCCGCCCCGACGCCCGCCGCACCGGCCGACGGGTGGCGTGTCGCGCCGTGAAACTGCGTTCTAGCGTGAACCGTTGCGGTGGGAGTCGCCGTGCTTCACGTCCATGCGTCGCGCCAGCGCGCGCGACAACCGATCGTGCGAGACGCTTCATTCGCGCGCCGGCACACGCCACGAGCCGTGCTCGCCTCGACCCGGATCGCCGATTCTGGTCGAATGCGCGACGACCGCCCTCCGCATGACGCCTTCGAGTCCGTATGCAGCCGACGACATTGCGCGCGTTGTTCGACGAGCTGATCGACCTCGGTCCGTCCGAACGCGCCGCGGCGATCGCGCGCAGCGCGCTGTCGCCCGACGAGCGCCGCACGCTGGAGGCGATGCTCGCGTTCGACACGATCGTGGCAGCGCCTGCGGATCGGCGCGTTGCGGTGTTGCAGTCGCTCGATCTCGAAGAGGCGGTGCTCGTGCGCCTGCACGCCATGCTCGAGTCGGACGACTCCGTGCCGCAACTGCTGCGCGACGCTGCCGGCGAGGCGATCCGTCTCGTCGATGTCGCGAGCGAAGGCGTGGACGCGATCGGCTCGCGCCTCGTCGGCACGTCGTTCGGCGAATTCACCTTGCTCGACCTCATCGCCGAGGGCGGCTCTTCCGCAGTGTTCCGCGCGCAGCGTACGGTCGGCGACGGTACCCAGCTGGTTGCGCTCAAGGTGCTGCGCACGGGGTTGTTCTCGCGCGACGCGCAGCGACGGTTCCGGCGCGAACAGTCGATCCTCGCCCAGCTCGAGCACCCGAACATCGCGCGCCTGATCGAG
>NZ_JBQCFP010000049.1:0-2654 GCF_051958935.1 Dokdonella sp.
GCGCGCTCGCGGCGCGCCTGTCCGCGGGCGAGGTCGACGCGCTCTACGGCGGCGCGCTCGATGCGAGGCGCCTCGCGCAGGCGCTCGCGGGCGATCTCGACGTCATCGTCGCGACCGCGTTGCAGCGCGATCCGGCGCGCCGCTATCCGACCGCCGCGGCATTCGCCGACGACCTGCGCCGCTGGCTCGACGGCCGGCCGATCACCGCGCGCGCGGACTCGGCGTCGTATCGCGTCGCCAAGTTCGTGCGCCGGCACCGCCTCGGCGTCGCCGCGGCTGCGCTCGTGGTCGCCTCGCTGGTCGCCGGCCTCGGCATCGCGATCTGGCAGGCGCGCCTCGCCCGCGAGCAGGCGACCCTCGCGCACGCGCAGGCCGAACGCGCCGAGCGCGTCAAGGACCTGCTCGTATCGATCTTCCAGCAGAACGATCCGTCGCTCTCGAAAGGCGAGGAACTGAGCGCCGCGCAGATCCTGCGGCGCGGACGCGCTGCCCTGCAGGACACGAAATCGACGGATGACGCCACCCGCGGCGAACTGCTCATGACGATCGCGGAAATCCAGGGCAACCTCGGCGCCTCGCTCGAAGCGACGTCCACCGCGGAACAGGCGCACGCGATGCTCGCCGCGAGCGTCGGCCCGACCGACACCCGGCTTGCGTACGCGTACAGCGTGCGCGGCTCGATCTACAACGACGCCGACCGCAACCCCGAGGCCGAACGGGACTTCCGCGCGGCGCTTGCGATCCTGCAGGCGAGCCCGGACACGGCGCCCGAGCGGATCGAGGCGGTGCGCGAGAAACTCGCCTACGTCCTCAACGCGACGCAGTCGCCCGAGGCGAGCATCGCGTTGCAACGCGACGTGGTCGAAGCCGCGCGGCGCCGGCTCGGCGACGGCGACGCGCTGGTCGCCGATCACCGCCTCGCGCTCGCCTTGTTCCTCGAGGAGGCCGGCCACTACGACGAAGGACTGCGCGAGTACGACGCCGCCCTGCCGGTGCTCATGCGTGCGCGCGGCGTGTTCGACCCGCACGTATGCGAGGGTGAGCGCAACTATGCGGGCCTGCTCGACCGCATCGGTCGTGCGGACGATGCGGTGCCGCACTTCGGCAGCGCACTCGCCTGCTACGGAAAACTCTACGGCCCTGACTCGCGGCCGTACTCGCGCGTGATCTTCTCGCGCGGGATCCTGCTGCTCGGCCAGCACCGCCTGGACGAAGCCGAGCAGGATTTCCGCACCGCGCTGCGCGCGGCCGACAGCGACTACACGCACGCGCATGGTCACCGCTACCTCGGTCGCGTGCTCGAGGAACAGCAGCGCTATCCGGAAGCCCTCGCCGAACTCGCCGAAGCCGAGCGCCTCTACCGCGTGGCCGACCTGCCGCACGACATCCAGCGCTGGCGTGCGCGTGCCGATGCCGGATTCGTGATGTTTCTCCAGGGCGATGCGCGCGCTGCGCGCGAGGCCGTGGAAGCCGCGCTCGCGGGGATCGCCGCGGAGAAGGGCGATGACGCGGCGCCGGAGTACATGCGGCCGCTGCGCGCGCAGGGTGCGATCGCGCGCGCGGGCGGCGACCTCGCGCTCGCAATGAAGGCGCATCGGCGCTGGCACGCGATCGCGCTCGCGCTGTACGGCGCCGATTCGCGCGATGCGTGGCAATCGGATTACGAACTTGCACTCGACCTCGCCGCGACCCGCGAGCCTTCTGCGCTCGCCGAAGCGACCGTCTTGCTCGACCGCGTGCTGCCGGCGGCGCGCAAGGCGGCGGCGCCGGAACTCGCCGACATCGAGCGCGCGCGGCGCGATCTCGCGCGCCGCATCGCCGGTGCAAAGGGAGAAGACGATGTCTCATGATGCCGCGCGCTGGATCCGCGTCGCCGCCTGGTTCGACGAACTGGTGGAGCTCGTGCCGGCGATGCGCGACGCACGCCTCGCCGCGATCGCGACCGAAGACCCGCTCGCGGCCGGGGAGCTGCGCGCACTGCTCGCCGCGGACGCACTCGAGCACGGGGTGCTCGACGCAGGCCTCGCCGGCGCGGTGCGCGATCTCCCCGGCGGCTCGCCCGATGCCGCGCCCGCCGACGGGCGCATCGGGCCGTATCGCGTGCTGCGGCAGATCGGCGAGGGCGGCATGGGCGTGGTATTCCTCGCCGAGCGCGGCGACGGCAGTTATGAGCAGCGCGTGGCGATCAAGCTGATCCGGCGCGGCATGGACAGTGCGGCGGTGGTGGCGCGCTTCCTGCGCGAACGGCGCATCCTCGCGCGCCTCGCGCACGCCGACATCGTGCGCCTGCTGGACGGCGGCGTCGCCGCCGACGGCCGGCCGTACTACGTGATGGAGTACGTCGACGGCGAGCCGCTGACCGCGTTCGCGAGCGCGTGCCGTTTGCCGTTGCGCGAGCGCGTCGCGCTCGCCGCGCGCATCGCCGGCGCGGTCGCCTACGCGCACGCGCAGCTCGTCGTCCATCGCGACCTCAAGCCATCCAACGTGCTCGTCGATGCAGACGGCGCGCCGCACGTGCTCGACTTCGGCATCGCCAAGCTGCTCGAGGACAGCGGCGAGCAGACCCGCACCGGCACCGGCCTGCGCGTGCTGTCGCCCGCATACGCGGCGCCCGAGCAGATCCTCGGCGAGGCGATCGGCACCGCGACCGACGT
>NZ_JBQCFP010000050.1:0-6325 GCF_051958935.1 Dokdonella sp.
GCGACCTGGTGGATCCGCCAGGCGATCACGCGCTCGATCGCCGACCAGGCGCGCACGATCCGCATTCCGGTGCACATGATCGAGACGATCAACAAGCTCAACCGCATCAGCCGCCAGATGCTGCAGGAGATGGGCCGCGAGCCGACTCCGGACGAGCTCGCGATCAAGATGGAGATGCCCGAGGACAAGATCCGCAAGGTGCTCAAGATCGCCAAGGAACCGATCTCGATGGAGACGCCGATCGGCGACGACGAGGATTCGCACCTCGGCGACTTCATCGAGGACTCGACGATCGTCTCGCCGATCGAGTCGTCGACCAATATCGGCCTCATGGAAACCGTGCGCGACGTGCTCGCCGGCCTCACCCCGCGCGAGGCGAAGGTGCTGCGCATGCGCTTCGGCATCGACATGAACACCGACCACACGCTGGAAGAGGTCGGCAAGCAGTTCGACGTCACGCGCGAGCGCATCCGCCAGATCGAAGCGAAGGCACTGCGCAAGCTGCGCCACCCGAGCCGTTCGGAGCAGCTGCGCTCGTTCCTCGACATCGACTGATCCGGCGCTGCCCTGCCACGAAACGCCCGCGCCGGTCGCGGGCGTTTTCATTCGGGCCTTCCCCGGGTCGGCCGAGCCGTCGAGGCGCCTGCGCCGCGCCGCCTGCGTCGCGGTAGACTCGGGCGCTCGGCCGGGGTGGTGACGCCCAGCAGGTCGACCGCGGCGGGGGCTGCGGTCGATGCGTCCGCCCCTGCGCCGTGTTCCGACCTTGCGGTCGCCACCGTCGTGCCTGGGGAGAGTCCATGAAACATCCTGCCGTTCCGTCGATCCGTCGTTCCACGCGGGGCCTCGCGCTGTGCGCGCTCACGCTCGCCTGCAGCCAGGCGCTCGCCGCCGAGATCAGCCCGTCGCTCGCGATCGAGGCCGACGCGGCCGGTCGCGTCGACGCGCTGATCGTGCTGCCCGACCAGGCCACGCCCGTGCTCGCGCCGCTCGGCCCCGATGCCGACTACCTCGTGCGCCGCCGCGCCCTCGTCGACGCGCTGCGCGCGCGCGCGGACTCGCAGCAGGCGGACCTCATCGCGTGGCTGCGCGAACGCGGCATCGAGCATCGCGCGTACTGGATCTCCAACCTCGTCTGGGCGCGCGTATCGAGCGCCGACCTCGCCGAACTCGCGACGCGCCGCGACGTCGTGCGGGTGGAGCCGAATCCGCGCTTCCAGCACGCGCTTCCGCCCGACGAAACGGCGACCTCGCAGCCGGACGCGATCGAGGCGATCGAATACGGCGTCAACAAGATCAACGCCCCGGCCGTATGGGCCCTCGGCTACACCGGCCAGGGCGTCGTCATCGCGGGCGAGGACACCGGCTACCGCTGGGACCACGCCGCGCTGAAACCGCACTACCGCGGCTGGAACGGCACGAGTGCCGACCACAACTACACCTGGCACGACTCGATCCACGATTCGGTCGGCAACGTCTGCGGCAACAATGCGCCAGCGCCGTGCGACGACAA
The DNA here is from genome assembly GCF_051958935.1 of Dokdonella sp. Classification (GTDB taxonomy): domain Bacteria; phylum Pseudomonadota; class Gammaproteobacteria; order Xanthomonadales; family Rhodanobacteraceae; genus Dokdonella_A. Next base: position 1,511 of record NZ_JBQCFP010000050.1, read on the forward strand.
CAGCCACGGCACGCACACCGCGGGCACCTTCGCCGGCGACGACGGCGGCACCAACCAGATCGGCGTCGCGCCCGGCGCGAAGTGGATCGGCTGCCGCAACATGGACGCAGGCACCGGCACGCCGGCGCGCTACATCGAGTGCATGCAGTGGATGCTCGCGCCGACCGACCTCGCCGGGCAGAACCCCGACCCGGACCTCGCGCCGGACGTGATCAGCAATTCGTGGACCTGCCCGCCGAGCGAAGGCTGCACGACCGGCACCGAGATCAAGACCGCGGTCGACAACCTCGTCGCCGGCGGCATCTTCTTCGCGGCCGCCGCGGCGAACGACGGCCCGAGCTGCAGCACGATCACCGACCCGCCCGCGATCTACGACTCGGCGTTCGTCGTCGGTGCGACCGACAGCCAGGATCGCGTCGCCTCGTTCTCCAGCCGTGGCCCGGTCAGCGGCGTCACGACGATCCGCCCGGACGCCTCGGCGCCGGGCGTGAGCACGCGCTCGGCGACGAATGCGAGCACGACCAGCTACGGCACCAAGAGCGGCACCAGCATGGCCACGCCGCACGTCGCCGGTGCGGCCGCGCTGCTGATGTCGGTCAATCCGGCGCTCAAGGGCCATCCCGACCAGATCGGCGAGCTGCTGCGCAGCACCGCGGCCACTGCAGGCGTGACCGATCCGTCGAACTCCGGCTGCGGCGGCCTCACCATGGCGAACCATCCGAACTACCAGGTCGGCTGGGGCCGCATCGACGTGCTCGCCGCGGCGCAGGCGACGATGACCACGAACCATACCGTCACGCCGAGCGTCGCCGGCGGCAACGGCACGATCTCGCCGTCGACCGCGCAGACGGTCGCCGACGGCGCCACGATCGCGTTCACGCTCGCGCCGGCGGCGGACTTCCACGTCGCGACGCCGATCGGCGGCACCTGCCCGGCCGGCTCGCTCGCGGGCAACGTCTACACGACGGGCGCGATCACTGCCGATTGCACGGTCGTCGCGAGCTTCGCGATCGACACCTGGACCGTGAGCGCGAGCGCCGGTCCGAACGGTTCGATCACCCCCGCTTCGCAGACGATCGATGCGGGCACGAGCGCGGTCCTCACGGTCACGCCCGATACGGGCTACGTCGTCGCCAGTGTCGTCGGCGACACCTGTACCGTTACGCCGAGCGGCGGCGACGGCTACGCTACCGACGCGATCCATGCCGATTGCGCGGTCAACGCGACGTTCGCACCCGACGCCAACGACACGATCTTCGTCGACGGCTTCGACGGCCCCTGATCGTGCGATTTCCGGCGGCGCCGCGCATGCGGCGCCGCCGTCGTTTCAGTTCACCGTGAACGTGACCGGCACCGCCACGCGCCGGTGGGCGAGGTCATTGTTCGCGATGCAGACGTTCGCGTGGTACGTGCCCGGCGCGAGCGTCGACGCATCGAAGCCCACCGTCACGGGCGTCGTCGCGCCCGGTTCGGTCGAGCCGCGCGTGGTCGAGTAGCTGAGCCACGGCACGTCGTTCGGGTACGCGCACACGCCGCCCAGGCGCGCGAGCGCGAACGCGGCGAGCTGGGTCTGCGTCGGGTCGGCGCCGATCGCATCGACGAGGGTCAGCGCGCCGGTCGACGGCTCGATCGTGTACATCTGCGCTTCGCCGATGCTGTTGTTGAACGCGGCGTAGTAGAGCGTGCCGCTGTAGTCGTCGACATCGAGCCCTTGCGCGTAGTTCGCGTCGAAGCCGAGCGAGGCGACGACGGCGGTATGCGCGTTTGCCTTGTCGATCGCGACGAAGTCGTCGGCGACGAGGTCGACGCCGTACATGTGGCCTTCGGCATCGACCGCGATGTCGACGACGAGCGTGCCATTGGTCGGGTCGCCGATGCCATCGATGCGCCCGACCAGGGTCGCGGCCGCGGTGAGGGGATCGATCGTGTAGAGGTACGCGTCGATGCCGAAGCGCCCCTGCGCGTAGGCGGATGCGTACAGCGTGCCGGTCGAGGCGTCCCACGCGAGTCCCGCCCAGTCGATGCCCGCACCGGCCTGCAAGACGGCGGTGCCGATCACGGTGACGGAACCGTCGCGCGTGTCGAGCGTGAGCAGGTGCCAGCTGTAGTGATCGATCGCGTACAACTTCGTGAAGTCTTCGTCCACGAACTCGCCCGCGCCCAGGATGAGGTCGCCGACGCCGGCGACCGGCATGATCGTCTCCGGATGCGTCGCGTCGAGGCTGACCAGTGAGGACGTGCCGAAATCGATCGCGAACGCGGCGGCGCCTTCGGCCTGCGGTACGTGCGCGCGCGGCGTCTTCGCAGGACGGGACTTCTGCCGCGGCGCGGGCATCGCGCTGGTCGCCGCGGGATCGCCGAGCGGCACCGTGTAGCGCGTCGTCGTGGGCAGGTGCGAGTCGCTTTCGAACGAGGCGATGTTCCAGGTCAGCGCCCGGTTGCCGACGTTGCCGATGTCGAGCGTCGCGCTCGTCGACGTCCCCGCGGCCGCACCGACGTCGAACTGCGCCGGCGTGACGACGATCTGCGGCACGCCGACGTCGAGCACGACCCCGGCACTCGCCGTGTAGGCGACCGGCGTCGTCGGCGAGAACAGGATCGCCTTGCCCGCGCCGACCGAGGCGGTCTTGTACGAGTACTGCAGCGCCGCGTCGACACCGGCCGGCGCGTTGAGGCCGATCGTCGTGCTGATGCCGTCGTTGCGCGCGGGATCGCCGACGTCGCTATCGGCGTACTGGAACAGGATCGCGTTGCTGCCTTCGTGAAGCACGACCTCGAAGGTCGCGCTGTCCTGCTGGATGCCGCCGATCATGATCGGCAGGTTGAACCACTCGACCACGAAGCGCCGGTTCGGTGCACTGCCGAGCGTCGCGACGTAGATGTCGCCGTCCTCGGGCTGCTGGTAATAGATGTCGGTCCAGTACGGCAGGATCGCCGCGCCGAGGTCGGCCGCAGGCAGCGGCTCGTTCTGTGGCGTGAACCAGCCCGCGTCGAGGTTGAACAGGATGCCGCCGTTGTACGCGACGCGCAGGCGATCGGCAGTGAGGCCGTAGTAGGAGAACGAAAAGCCGACATCGACCTCGGCCGTGCTGTCGTCGTCCTCGAGCCCGAGCGGCGTGCCGATGCCGCTGATGTCGACGAAATCGTAAACCGGCTCGCCATCGCCTGCCGGGTCGAAGCCATCACCGAAGATGCGCTCGCCGGCGAGCACGTTCGCCCTGAAGGCGTAGCCGGGATGCACGTCGTACGCGGTCCAGTGCGACTCCGGCGCCTGCGACTCGCGCGCGGTGACGATGCGGTTGTACTGCCGGCTCGCACCCGGCGCGAGCTGCATCGGCACGGCGCTGAGCAGCACGCCGGAGACGTCGTCGGCGAGCGTATGCCAGGCGAGCGTCGTCGCCGAATGGTTGGTCACGACGTAGCAGAAGTTGACCAGGTCGAGCCGGGTCACTTCGAGCTCGGTGGCGCCGCCGCAGGCGCCATCGGCGAGGTCGGTGCCGAGCGTGACCGAGAGGTCGATGCCGGTGCCGCGTGGGGCCGCGACCGCCGCGCAGGCGACCGACGTGGCGAAGGCCGCGCACAGCGCGACGATGGTGCGCCGGCGGAGCGGCGCATGAACGGTCGGCCGCGGCGCTGGAGCCTCGCGGTGTATGCGGAATGACATGGGTTCCCCTCGCTCTGGTGGTGTCCACGCATGCGACGCACGGCCACGACCCTGCGCCGTCGTCGAGCATGGGCTCCGCCGGCGCGGTCGGCATTCGTCGGGCATGAGGAATCCGTTGCGCGGCGATCATTCGCGCGTGCTCTGGCTGGATTGCGCGCATCACCGAGCCGCCCGCTGGGGCGGGCAGATCTGCATTCTCGATGGTGCACCGCTGCTCCCGCGGTCGCGTCCACGGCGGCGCTGCAAGGCGGGCGCCCGCGTGACCACCCGCGCTGCCACGCGGACTCGTCGCCACGCCCGCCCGCAGTTACACTCGCGGGCCATTTCGGGCCTGTAGCACAGCGGTTAGTGCAGGGGACTCATAATCCCTTGGTCCTCGGTTCGAATCCGAGCGGGCCCACCACCTAACCAGTCCATCGATGTCCAAGGTTGTCCGGCGTCGGCGGAAAATCCCCAATAATGCACACGATTCATCGGCCGGCATGGTCCGACACCGTCCAGCGATTTCCGGTGAAGCTGTGAGTAGGAGTTGTGAGTGCGGCGCCCGTCACTCGGCGCGGTACTCACTCAGGGGCTTAACTCACACCCCTGCTGAGCTGCCTGCCAGCTAGGGTCACGCGATCGAGTTCGCCGCTGGCGTGCTCCCGCGGCAATCGATCGCACGCACGCCAGCCCCGCACCAGCAACGCCCCGTGCGACGCTTCTCCACACTCGTAGGGGCAGCCGTCTCCGCCGGCATTGCTCATCCGAACAGCCGGCGCCGCCGGTACCGCGGTCACGCGTGGGCGGGATGCGGCGCGACGTCGCACCCCCGACCCGAGTTGATGTGCATCAAGTGCGCCATACCGCGCGCTCCGAAGATTCCGTTCACGAACTTTCCCACTCGAACGGAGCATCACCATGTTGCGCAAGCTGCCCCTGGCGATCATGTTGGCCGTCGGCGCTACTGCCGCGCACGCCGAACAAGGCGACTGGCAGGTCAAGGTTGGCCTTCACGCGGTCGATCCGAAATCCGGCAACGGCCACCTCGCGGGCGGCACGCTCGCGGCGGACGTCGATTCTTCGTGGAGCCCGAGCGTGACGCTCGAATACTCGGTGACGGGGAACCTCGGCATCGAGGTGCTCGCGGCGCTGCCGTTCGAGCACGACGT
>NZ_JBQCFP010000051.1:0-36653 GCF_051958935.1 Dokdonella sp.
GTAGCGACGACGGTCTGATTGACGCCGCACTCGTCGGCACACCGTGGCGGAAGACGAACCTCATCGCCCCAGCAGCGCGCGCGGACGGTGCGGACACGGATGCGGACACGCAAGCCGACGTGCGGACACTGGACCCTGTCCGCAGCGACGCATCGGCGCCCGCGTCGGCGGCGGATGCGGGGGCGTTGGTCGGCAGGCGCGACCCGACGTACCAGCAGGCGATGACGAAGAAGGAGCACTTCGCGGCGGAACGCGCGGAGCTCGAGTTCCGAAAGCGTCGCGGCGAGCTCGTCGAGTTCGAGCTGGCGCGCGAGATCCTCTTCGCCGAATCCCGTCGCGGGCGCGACCATTGGATGAACTGGCCCGCGCGCGTTGCCGCGACGATGGCCGGCGAGCTCGGCGTCGAGGCCGACCGCCTGGCGACCGTGCTCACCACCCATGTCCATCGCCACCTCGAGCAGCTCGCCGAACCCGATGGACACGCCCTCGGCGCAACGTGACGCGTTGAGAGCGGCCAGCCGCGACGGCTGGCGGCCGCCCGCGCGCATGAGCGTCGTCGCCTGGGCCGATACCTACCGGCAGCTCTCGAAGTCCGCCGGCGCCCGCGGCGGCCAGTGGCGCACGTCCGACGTCGAAGTCGCACGTGGGCCGATGCTGGCCGTCACCGAGCCCGGCGTGCACATGATCTCGGTGATGGTCTCCACGCAGCTGCTCAAGACCGAGCTGCTGTTGAACGTCTTCGGCTACTTCGCGCACCTCGACCCTTGCCCGATGCTGCTGCTGCAGGACAAGGAACAGGCAGCCAAGGACTTCTCGGACGAGCGCGTGGCGCCCATGGTCGCGGCGACGCCCGTGCTGCGCGAGCGCGTCGGCGCGACGACGACCCGCAACCGGAAGGACAAGACCAGCCGGAAGATGTTCGACGGCGGCTTCCTCGCGCTGGAGGGCGCCGGCAGCTCCAGCAACGTCGCGCGCCGCCCGGTCCGCGTCGTCCTGGCCGACGAGATCGACAAGTACCCGGTCCTCCGGGATGGCTACGCCTGGCTTCTGGCCGACGAACGCACCGCGTCCTACGACCTGACCTGGCTGTCGTTGCGCACCTGCTCGCCGACCATCACCGACGAGTCGAACATCGAGCGCGAATACCTCGATTCCGACCAGCGCAAGGCGTCGATCGCGTGCCCGCACTGCGGCCACCGGCAGTTCCCCGACTTCTTCAAGCATGTCGAGTGGCAGAAGCGACACGACGCCCAGGGCAAGGTCGTCGAGCACCTCTGGCGTACCGCCCGCATGCACTGCGAGGCCTGCGGCGTCGCGTGGGAAGAGGGTGAGCGCCTGTCCGCCTTGCGGTCGGTCCGCTGGCACCAGACGCGCGCGTTCGACTGCTGCGAGGCACACCACACGCCACTCGCAGCCTACGAGCGGGCCTGGCGCGGCGCCGAAGCGATCGCCGATGCGGTGATCGTCGGCGAGGATCCGAAGCCGGCCATCGCGGCGGCGACACAGGACCCTGTCGACGCGGTCTGGGACTGGTGGGACGACCGAGCCGAGGGTCGATACGCCGTGTACCGCGCGAAATGCCCGACGTGCGGTAGGTGGGGCGTGGACAACCTGCATGCCGGATTCCAGGCCGGCAAGCTCCTGAGCCCATGGCAGAAGGACAAGCCGAGCGACATCGCGCGGAAGTGGCTCAAGGCCAAGGGCGATCCGGAGGCTGAGCTCGTCTTCTACAACACGCAGCTCGGTCTGCCGCATAGGCCGTCGGCGGGGCGCCGCATCGAAGCGCGGACGCTCCTGGAGCGCTGCGAGGTCTACGACGCCGAGGTGCCCGACGGCGTCGCGCTGATCACGATCGGCGTCGACACCCAGGACTATCGCCTCGAGCTCGAGGTAGTCGGCTGGGGCCGCGACGAGGAGAGCTGGTCGATCGCCTACGAGGTCATCGACGGCGAACTCTCCGACCCGCTGGTGCAGCAACGCCTCGACGCGTTCCTGCAGCGGCGATGGCGCAAGGGCAACGGCGTCACGCTCGCGGCGATGGCCGCCTGCATGGACTCGGGCGGCCACCACACGAACCACGTGTACGACTTCTGCAAGGCACGCCTCGCCCGCCGCGTGTGGGCGATCAAGGGCGCCAGCGAGAAGGACGGCGCGCGCAACCCGGTCTGGCCGACGAAGAAGCCGCAGAAACGCGCGAAGGCAGCCTTCCGGCCCGTCGTCATCGGCGGCAACACCGCGCGCGACGTCGTTCGCGCCCGCCTCGCGATGGAGGAGACGCCGGCGCCCGGCCGCGCGCTCGCCGGCTACTGCCACTTCCCGGCCGACCGCGGGCAAGGCTACTTCGACCAGCTGCTGGCCGAGCGCGTCGAGGTCAAGACGACGGCAGGCGGCCGCACGACGCGGATCTGGATCAACCCGCCGGGCCGCGCGAACGAGGCGTCCGACTGCCGGGTCTACGCCTACGCCGGCCTCTGCGGACTGAAGCACTTCGGCGTCGACGTCAACAAGCTCGCAACGCGCGCGGAGGAGCAGAGCGCCGCGATCGCGTCCGGCGCCGTCGCGCCGCCGCCGCCAACCGCGGCTGCCGAGGCCCTGTCGCCGCAGGCGCGGCGCCAAGCCATCATCGAGAAACTCGCGTCGAGGCTCGCATGACCTTCACGATCAACTTCAAGTCGAACATCGACGACTTCCAGCGCAAGATCTCCGCCATGGCGCACCGGCAACTGCCGTTCGCAACCGCCCAGGCGCTCAACGCAGTTGCGAAGCGCGTCGTCGAGGCGGAGCAGGATAACGAGCGCAACGTGCTCGATCGCCCAAAGCCGTTCACCACGGGCGCAATCCGGATCAGCCGCGCGACGAAGACCTCGCTCGAGGCGAAGGTCTTCATGGGCGACATCACCGCCCACTACCTCGAGCCCTACCAGTTCGGGGGCCGCAACGTGCTGAACTCGAAGGCCCTCCTGAAGCCGGTCGACGCGGTCAGGGATCTCGACCAGTTCGGCAACCTGCCGCGCAACTTCCTGCGTTCGCTGCGCGGGCGGCAGGACATCTTCATCGGGGTCGTGCAGACAAAGCGCGGGCCCGTCAACGGCGTCTGGCAGCGCTCGGTCGAGGAGGGCGCCGCAGTGCCCGTCGTCGGACGCAACGGCAAGGTGCGGCGCACGAGGAAGAACCTCAACACGCGCGGCCACCTCGTGCTGCTGGTGAAGTTCGAGGACGCGCACCCGGCGCGCCAGCAACTGGACTGGTTCGGCGTCGCCGGACGTGCGGCCGCGAAGGCCTTCAATCGCGAGATGGGGCGCGCGCTGGCGCGCGCGATCGCGACCGCGCGGTAGCGGCTCAAGTACGCGGCCCGACGATGGGTCGCATGTCCTGCCGCCCATCCATCCTCGACGGGATCGACGTCACCACGTTGCAGCAGCGCCTCGCGCTGATGCAGCAGGCCTGGATCGAGCTCACCAGCGGCGCGAAGGTCGAAGTCGCCAGCTACTCGCAGAGCGACGGCAGCCGCACGATCACCTACACGAAGGCGAACCTCGGTGACCTCGTCGCAGCGATCACGACGGTGCAGACGCAGATCGACCTCCTGAACGGCCTGCGCAGCGCGCGCCGCGCGCCGATGCGGCCGCTCTTCCGATGAACGCGCCGGTGATCGTCGACTCCCGCGGCCAGCCGCTGCAGCGCCTGCCGGCGCGCGGCGGCGCGCGCGCGGATGCCGGCACGGGCGTGCCTCGGCCCGATGGCACGCTACTGCCGCCCGGGCTCGGGTGGTCGAGCGCCTTCCCCTACGACGCCTCGAAGCTGGCGACGCAGGAGATGGGCGAATGGAACCCGCTGATCCGATCGCCGGACTCCGAGATCAACCAGTTCCGCGACCGCATGGTCGCGCGCTCGCGCGATCTCGCCCGCAACAGCGGGTGGGCGGCGGGCGGCATCGTCCGCATCCTCGACAACACCGTCGGCACGCACCTGCGTCTGCTGGCCGCGCCGGACTACCGTGCGCTCGCGCTGCGTTTCGGCATCAAGGCGTTCGACGCCGAGTGGGCCAACGAATTCCGCCAGGCCGCCGAGGCGCTCTGGCGCGGCTTCGCGCACAGCCCGCAGCGCTGGAGTGACGTCCAGCGCCAGATGACGCTGGGCCAGATGTTCCGCACCGCGCTGCGGCACAAGCTCATCGACGGCGACAGCCTCGTCCTCAGCTACTGGCTCCCGGAGCGCACAGGATACGGCGGCGCCGACTACGCGACGTCCTTCATGCTGGTCGACCCGGACCGGCTGTCGAACCCCTACCAGGCGATGGACACCGCCACGTTGCGCGGCGGCGTCGAACTCGACCCGCGCGGCGTCGCGATCGCGTATCACATCCGCGAGGCGGAGCAGAACGACTGGTACCTGGCGATCCAGGCGAACCGCTGGGAGCGCATCCCGCGCGAGGACGACGACGGCTGGCGACGCGTGATCCACGACTTCGACGCCGACCGCGCCGGCCAGCACCGCGGCATCGGCATCTTCACGCCCGTGCTGGCGCACATGCGCATGCTGGCGCGCTACTACGGCGTCGAGTTGCAGCAGGCCACGCTCGCCGCGACCTTCGGCACCTACGTCACGAGCCAGAACGATCCCGCGCTGGTGCAGGACGCCCTCGGCGCCAACAGCCCGGACGACGCCGAGCTCGGCCTCTACCAGGCGATGCGCGAGGAGTACCACCGCAAGCGCCCGGCGATGTTCGACGGCGTCGTGATGCCGCAGCTGTTCCCGGGCGAGAAGATCGAGACCGTCGCGTCGGCGCACCCGCACTCGAACTTCGGCGACTTCGCGCACGAGATGCTCTGCGTCTTCGCCGCGGCGACCGGCATCTCGGTGGAGCAGGTCACCCAGGACTGGTCGCGCACGAACTACAGCAGCGCGCGCGCTGCGCTGATGGAGACGTGGAAGACCCTCTCGCGCCGGCGCAGCGAGTTCGCCGACAACACCGCGTCGCCGATCTACGGCGTCTGGCTGCAGGAGGCAATGGAGCTCGGCGAGCTGCCGCTTCCTGCGGGTGCGCCGGACTTCATCGAGGCCGCCGCCGCCTATTCGCGCTGCCGGTGGCTGGGCCCGGCCCGCGGCTGGGTCGATCCGACCAAAGAGCCAGCGGGTGCGGTGCTCCGCATGGAAGCCGGCACGTCGTCGCTCGAGATCGAGGCCGCGGAGCAGGGCCTCGACTGGGAGGAAGTCGCGCAGCAGCGCGCCATCGAGCAGCAGACCTACGAGCGCCTCGGCCTGCCGCCTCCGAAGTGGGCCCAGATCCAGGGCGCCGGCGAGTTCCTCAAGGACGACTCGGAGTCCAAGGCGCAGGACGTGAATCAATGACGATCGCCAACCTCCCGCATCTCGCACAGCGCCTCTTCAACGTGCCGCTCGCGATCACCGAGTCGAAGCTCGAGGTCGTGATGGCGGCGCTGGCCGACCGCTTCGGCATCGCGCAGGTCGTGCGCGCCAACGGGGAGATCCTGGCGTTCGACGACGGCTGGGACATCAGTCCGGATGCCGCGCCAGCACGCGACACGGGCTACGACGTCGTCGAGGGGATCGGAATCATCCCGGTGACCGGCACGCTGGTGGCCAAGCTCGGCACGATGCGCCCCTACAGCGGGATGACCGGCTACGACAGCATCCGCGCCGCGCTGACGACCGCGCTGCAAGACGACCAGGTGCGCGCGATCGCGTTCGACATGGAGAGCCCCGGCGGCGAGGTCGCCGGCTGCTTCGACCTCGTCGACGCCATCTACGGTGCCCGCGGCGCGAAGCCCATGTGGTCGATCCTCTCCGAGCATGCCTATTCGGCCTGCTACGCGCTGGCCACGGCGACAGACCGGATCGTGGTTCCGCGCACGGGCGGCACCGGCAGCGTCGGCGTCATCGCGGCCTGCGTCGACATGTCGCAGGCCCTCGACAAAGCGGGGATCCGCATCGAGCTGATCACCTACGGCGCCCGCAAGGCGGACGGATCCGAGGTGCGCCCGCTGTCGAAGGAAGCGCGCGCGAGGTTTCAAGCGGACGTCGACACCATGGGTGAACTGTTCGTGGAGACCGTCGCGCGCAACCGCGGGCTGACGACCGCGGCGGTGAAGAAGACGGAGGCCGGGACGTTCATGGGGCGCGCCGGCCTGGAAGTCGGATTCGCTGACGCCGTGATGGCCCCGGACCAAGCGCTGCGCGCGCTGTACGACGAGATCAGCTGACCACCGGAGAAACGAATGTCCCTCTTCAACCGCATGGCCTCGAAGCTCTCCTTCGCCCACCTCGGCGTCATCGGCGCGCGCGGCGCGTCCGACGAAGAGCCGGAGGACGACAAGAAGCCCAAGGGCAACCGTGCCGACAAGGGCGACGAGGGGGAGCCGATCGCCGAGGGTGACGACGACGACACCGAGGCCTCCGGCTCCAGCGCCGATGGCGAGGACGAGAACACCGAGGACAACGGCAACGAGCCGCCGAAGAAGGGTAAGAAGGCCAAGGCCGGCAAGGACAAGAGCGGCAAGGGCGGCGACGAGGACGACGACGACTCCGACGAGGAGATGCACGGCAACTCGGCGGCCGCGCAGGCGCGCAGCCGTGAGCGTGCCCGCTGCGCGGCGATCTTCGCGTCGCCGGCCGCCGCCAGGCATCCGGTGACCGCGGCGCACTTCGCCTTCCAGACCACGATGAGCCGCGCCGCCGCGGTCGCCGCGCTGGAGGCGCTCCCGGCCGCCGCGGCGCCGCGCGCCGCGCATCCCGCCCGCGCGGCCCAGAACCCGAACGTGACGCCGAATGCGGCACCGGAGAAGTCGGCCGTCCAGCGCAACGCCGATCTTTGGGCGGCGGCGCACGCGCGCAACAACCGCAGCCGGCTCACGGCCACCGGCGACCAAAGCCGCCGCTGAGACGTCCCGCAGACGCACGCACCGGACATCCCTCGCATCGCATCGCACCGCTGAAAGGTACCGACCATGGGCAACCCCACCGTCACCCCGCTGCAGGAGCAGCGCCACGACTTCGGCTTCATCGTCTCCACGGACGGCCCGCGCACGCGCTCGTACGACCAGGGCACGCTGACGGGTGGCACCAAGGTGCTGGCCGGCACCGTCCTGGGCGCGGCCGTGGCCGCGCTGGTGGCGACGTCGGCCGTGCTCGGCACGAACGCCGGCAACGGCACGATGGGCGCCGTCTCCGTGCAGGCGAACCCCGCGACCCAGGTCGGCACCTACACGCTCGCGATGACCGGCGCGACGACCTTCACGGTGACCGCACCGGACGGCCAGTCCGCGACGGGCGCGACCGGCTCCGCGTTCAGCGCGCTCGGCATCGGCTTCACGCTGTCCGCCGGCGGCACCGCATTCGTGGCCGGCGACACCTTCACCTTCACGGTGGTCGGCACGCCCGGCATGCCCACAATGACGTCCGCGGCCGGCGCGAGCAACACCGGCAATGGCACCGTCGGCAGCACCTCGGTCTCCGGCTACGCCGCGAGCGTCGGCGTCTACACCGTGGAGTTCGACGACGCCACGCACTTCGTCGTCACCGCGCCGAACGGCCAGGAGATCGGCCACGGCACGACGGGCTCCGCCTTCAAGGGCGGCGGCCTCAGCTTCACGATCACCGCCGGCGGCACGGCCTTCTCGCCCGGCGATTCCTTCGCGATCACGGTGGGCGCGGGCACCGGGCTCTACACGCCCTGGGATCCGGCGAACGTCGACGGCTCGCAGGTCGTCGCCGGGATCCTCTGCGCAACCAAGGACGTGACGCTGGCCAACAAGCCCTGCGCCGTCCTGACGCGTGCCGCGGAGGTCAACCAGTCCGAGCTGATCTTCCCGGTCGGCGCGAACGCGGCGGTGATCGCCGCGGCCGTGGCCGGGCTCAAGGCCATCGGGATCATCTGCCGCTGAGCGGCGCGCCCACGTCAGACCCACGCTCCGATCGCACCACCTCGTAGGACACCGCCATGGACGCCAACATCCTCGACATCTTCCAACAGCACGACGCCTTCTCGGCGATCGCCCTCACGGAGGCCGTCGAGCGCCTGCCGTACCAGCCGCACATGCTGGGCGCCATCCCGGGCCTCTTCGAGGACAACCCGATCCGCACGACGGCGCTGACGATCGAGGAGCGCCAGGGCAAGCTGGTTCTGATCCCGTTCAGCGAGCGCGGCACCGCGGGCACCGAGCGCACGACCGAGCAGCGCAAGCGCCGCTACTTCGATGTCCCCCGCCTGAAGCACGAGGACACGATCTACGCGAACGAGCTGCAGAACATCGTGAAGTTCGGCGACGCCACCGTGCTGATGCAGCTCATGGAGGAAGTCGACCGCCGCCTCTCGGGACCGACCGGCCTGCTGGCCTCCGTGGAGTACACGAAGGAATACATGCGGCTCGCGGCGATCCAGGGCCTGTGCCTGAACCCGGGCACCGGGTCGCCGATGTACAACTGGTTCGACGAGTTCCAGATCACCCAGGCCGCCGAGGTGCCGTTCAACCTCGCCGCGGGCACCGCGAACTCGCTGCGCCCGATCGTGAACTCGATCATGCGGACCATGGCGCGCAAGGCGCAGGGCGCCTGGATCCCGAACCGCACCCGCATGTACGCGCTGTGCGGAGACCAGTTCTACGACTCGCTGGTCAACCACCCCGACGTGATCCGCACCTACGTGAACTGGTCGGACGCGCGCGATCTGCGCGGCACGAACCAGGGCGCGGCGTTCGACGCCTTCGACTTCGCCGGCTGCGTCTGGCTGAACTACCGCGGCAGCGACGACAACACCACGATCAAGCTGCCCGACGACAAGGTGAAGTTCTTCCCGGTCGGCGCGCCGGGCGTCTTCCGCGAGGCCATGGCCCCGGGCGAGTCGATCGAGTGGATCAACCAGCCGGGTAAGCCGCAATACGTGCTGCCGATCCCCGACCTCATCCGCCGCCAGTTCTGGGGCATGGAGGTCTACGCCTACCCGCTGTTCATCTGCACCCGCCCGGAGATGCTGCTGAGCGGCCGCGCCGGCGCCTGACCTGCCATGGCGATTGACTGGGACACGCTCGTGCATGCGCCGATGATGCAAGTCTTTGGCGAGGCCTCGCGCGTGTCCTACTCGATCGCGGGCGGGCAGACCTTCGTCGTCGATGGCATCTTCGACGCCGGCGCGCGCCCGGTCTCGCTGATCGGCGAGCCGGAGGTCAACGAAGTGCGGCCGCTGCTGGGCGTCCGCCTGGCGCAGTTCCCCGCCGGCTGGAACCCGCGCAACGCGAAGGACGACACATTCGTCGTCCGCGGCGCGACCTACGTCGTCAAGGACGGGAAGCCCGACAGCCACGGCTGGGCGATCCTCGAGGCGGCGCTGCAATGACCGACGTCCTCGTCCGCCGCCTGCTGCGCACGCAAGTCCAGCAGGTCGTCCAGACCCTGACCGGACTGACCGTCGCGAGCCCGGGCGTGCGGCCGATCGCGCCGCGCGAGAAGCCGTACTGCTCGCTGCGCACCGGGCTCGAGCGCAAGGCCTCCGGCGCGCGGGCGATGCCGACGTTCACGACGACGACGACGCTCGAGCTCTCGCTGTTCGTGGCCGGCTCGACCGACGTCGACGCGCAGGACCAGCTCGAGGCCTGGGGTCAGCAGGTCGAGCAGGCCGTGCTCGCGGCCCCTGCGTTCGTGCAGGTGCTGCAGCAGGTCGCCGCGATCACGTCGGAGATGAGGATCTCCGATGCCGGCGAGGCGTTCGAAGGCGAGCTCCACATGGCAATCGAGTGCGAGACCTTCGAAGCCTTCGACCCGACGGTGATCGACCCCGCCGCATACCCGCAGCTCCTGCAGATGGGCGTGCACGTCGACACCGTGCGGCCCTTCGACGCCAACGGCGTCTACCTCGACCCGCCGTTCCCCGACGCCGTCGCGCCGGCGCCACGCACCGCCGGCCCGGATGGCCGCGACGAGGGCGCGCTGCTGGTCGACCTCTCGACCTGAAGGACACCGCCATGTACGTGATCCCCGCCAGCGGCATGCTCGTCCCCGATCCCGCGCACCCGCGCTCCTCGCCGCTGTACTTCCTGCCCGCGGCCGGGCGCGAGGTCGAGGCCTCCGACTACTGGCACCGCCGCGTCCGCGACGGCGTCGTCACCGTCGCGGCCATGCCGCCGAAGCCCGCGGCGCCGCCGCCGGCCGCCGCCTCCGGCGCCTGACGCCCGCCAGCGCTCCCCGAAACCCGTCTCGCAAGGGCCCGCACCATGTCGACGATCCCCTTCAAGAACATCCCGAGCAACCTGCGCACGCCGCTGTTCTACGCGGAGGTCGACAACTCGCAGGCGAACACCGCCCAGGCCGACCAGCGCACGCTGATCCTGGGCCAGAACACCTCGAGCGGCACCGCGACCCCGAACATCCCCGTGATCTCGCAGGGTGTCGCCGACGCGGCCGCCGCCGGCGGCACGCGCTCGGTGCTGGCGGCCATGGTCAAGGCCTACCGCGGCGTCGACACCTTCGGCGAGGTCTGGTACCTGCCGCTGGCCGATGACGGTGCTGCGTCGGCCGCCACGGGCACGATCGTCTTCACCGCCGCACCCACGGCCTCGGGCACGCTGCACGTCTACATCGCCGGCGTCCGCTACGACCTGCCGGTGACGACGACGTCGACGACGACCTCGATGGCGACGCAGCTCGCCGCGCTGATCGCCGCCGATCTGACCGCGCCGGTGGTCGCCTCGAACCCGTCGGCCGGCAACGTCACGCTCACGGCCGCGAACAAGGGCCCGCTCGGCAACGACATCGACATCCGCCTGAACTACCTGGGCGCGATCGGCGGCGAGTCGACGCCCGCCGGCCTGGGCGTCACCATCACGGCGATGTCGGGCGGCGCGACGGCGCCGAGCCTGACGGCGGCACTGGCCAATCTGGGCGACAAGACGTTCGACTTCATCGTCTGCCCGTTCCGGGACGCGACCTCGCTCGACGCCCTGAAGGCGGTGCTGAACGACACCTCGGGTCGCTGGTCGTGGACGACGCAGACCTACGGGCACGTCTTCAGCTTCCACGCCGGCAACCTCAGCGCGCTGACGACGCTCGGCGCCGGGCGCAACAACCAGCACGAGTCCATCGCGGGGCTGAACGGCTCGCCGACGCCGGCCTATGTCGCCGCGGCGATCGTCACCGCCGCCGCCGCGATCAGCCTCCGCGCCGACCCGGCCCTGCCGCTGCAGACCGTGCAGCTGCCGGGCTTGCTGGCGCCTCCGCAGGTCAGCCGCTTCGCGCTCACCGACCGCAACACGCTGCTGAACACCGGCATCAGCACGATCACGGTCGCCGACGACGGAACCTGCGCGATCGAGAACCTGATCACCACCTACCAGACCAACGGCTTCGGCGAGCCCGACAACAGCTACCTCGAGGTCGAGACGATGTTCACGCTGATGGCGGTGCTGCGGCGCCTGCGCACGGCGGTGACGTCGAAGTTCGCGCGGGTCAAGCTGGCCGCCAACGGCACGCGCCTGGCGCCGGGCGCCGGCGTCGTGACGCCCAACGTGATCCGGGCCGAGCTGATCGCCGAGTACCTCGCGATGCAGGACGACGGCCTCGTGCAGGGCGCCGACATCTTCGCGAAGAACCTCGTCGTGCAGCAGAACGCCCTGAACCCGAACCGCGTCGACGTGCTGTACCCGGCGGTGCTGATTGACCAGCTCCGCATCTTCGCGGCCCTGGCGCAGTTCCGCCTGCAGGTCTGACGCCGCCTGCGCGCGCCCACCATCCCCTCGGAGAACGACATGAGCGACACCACCAACCGCCTTGCCGGCATCGCGACCGTGACGGTCGACGGCGTCAGCTACATGCTGTCGGGCGAGCTGGAATACCAGGTCTCCGGCGTCAAGCGCGACACGCTGGTCGGCCAGGACCGCGTCCACGGCTACAGCGAGATGCCGGTGCAGGGCTACATCTCGGGCAGCTTCCGCGATAACGGCCAGCTGTCGACCGCCGACATCAACGCGATGACGAACGTCACCGTCGTCGCCGAGCTCGCGAACGGCAAGACCATCGTGGGCCGCAACGGCTGGACGGTGGAGACGCCGCCCGCGGTGAAGACGACGGAGGCGACCTTCGACGTGAAGTGGGAGTTCATCTCCGTCTCGGAGGCCTGACGCGATGCTGTTCGACGACACGCTCGATCTCGAGCTCAGCACCCCGATCAAGCTCGCCGAGCTCGAGTACAGCGTCCTCAAGCTGTCGGAGCCGACGGCGGAACAGCTGATGGCGCACGAGAAGGTCGCCGGCGCGATGGCCGCGCTCGCGATGCTGATCCACCTCAACGCCAAGGTGCCGATGAAGGTGGTCTCGCAGATGAAGCAGCGCGACCTCGCGAGGGCGGCAGATTTTTTCGCCCATTTCAACGAGACGTCGCCGGGCTCGGCGACCTCGTCGCCGAACTGACCTTCGGCTTCCACTGGGGCCCGCGCGAGGCGTGGGGCCTCACGCGTTCAGAGCTGGAATGGTGGTCTGCGCAGTACGCGCGAATCACCAAGTCGCTGAAGGGGTCGAGCTGATGGGCGCGGGCCAGCGTTTCGAAGTCCAGGTCGTCGCCCTGGACAAGTTCACGAAGACGTTCAGGAACCTGAACGACCAGGCGAGCCGCGCCGCGCGGCCGCTCGTGAACACGCATCGCCAGGTCGCGATGCTCGCGAAGGAGATGCACCTCGACACCATGGCCAAGGGCATGGGGAAGGTGTCCTCCGCAGCGCTGACGATGACGCGCACGATCGGACTGTCGCTGGGCCCCCTGGAGTCCGCGCTCGGCCTGGCGGGCGGCGTCGGCATCGTCGGCGCGCTCGGCGCGGCCGCGGTGGGCGTCGCGAAGCTCGGTGTCAACTTCGCGGCCTCCGGCTTCGAGATCGTGCGTACCTCGCAGGCCGTCGGCGTCTCGACGAAGTTCCTGCAGCGCATGCGCGGGGCCGCCAAGCTGGCGGGCGTCGAGGTCGGTGCCGTCGACGACACCATCCGCGGGCTCGGTGACACGCTGCAGAACGCGCGATTCGGCCGCGACCCGACCGCCTATGCCGTCCTGAACCGGCTGGGCATCGGCATCCCGATGAAGAATGGTCAGGTCGACCAGGAGGCGGCGCTGGAGGGCGTCGAGCGCGCGCTGGCGCGGATCTCCGACCCCCACGTGCGCGACGCGCTCGCCGACGCGCTGCACATCCCGCGCGAAGCGCTTCCGCTGCTGCTCCAAGGCGCCGACGCCGTCAAGGCGCTGGGCGACCGAGCCGAGAAGCTGGGCCTGGAGCAAGGGCCCGACTCGCTGAAGTGGTCGGTGGACTTCACGAACTCGCTGAACCGCATGAAGGCGGCCATCGAAGGGGTCGGCAACCAGATCGGCGCCTCGCTGGGACCGGCGGCGACATCGACCTTCGACCGCTTCGCCAAGGTGCTAGAGGATTCGAAGAAGGACCGCCTCGGCTCCGCGCTGAAGGGGGCTGGATCGTTCGCCTTTCTCTGGCCCAACCTCGTGGCGGACTGGTTCTCGGGTTCCAATCGCACGTCCGCTCAGTCGGTGGGCGGCGCCATCGGCGGCCGGCTCCATGCCGGGGCCTACGTGCCTGGCGAGGCCGCGTCCAGCGTGCCCGGCGCGGGCGCCGTCGTCCCCCGCAACAACCCCGGCAACCTCCGCTCGTGGCCAGGCATGCCCTCGGCCGGTGGGTTCGCGCAGTTCCCGAGCCCGCAGGCCGGCCTGCAGGCGATGGCGGCGCAGCTCGGGCTCTACGGCGCGCGCGGCAACGACACCGTGGCGGGGATCGTGGGCCAGTGGGCCCCGCCGTCCGACCACAACGACACGGCCGCCTACATCGCCGACGTCGTGAAGCGCACCGGCTTCGCGCCCGGCCAGCACCTCAACCTGGGCGATCCCGCGGTGCTGTCCCCGCTGATGGCCGCCATGGTGAACCACGAGCAGGGCCGCCAGCCGTTCTCCGGCCAGCAGTACGCCGACGCCGCCGCGGGCGCGCAGAAAGTCGCGATCGACGTGCACGTGCACGGCCTGCCGCCCGGCGCCACCGTGACCGCGCAGCAGCGGCTCGCATCCGCCGACGCGTTCACGCCGACCCGCATCGGCTACTCGATGCCCGCCGGGAGCATGCCGTGACCGTCGTCAGCGTCAACGCGATCAACGCCTCCGTCCAGGGCATCAGCAACTCGACGCAGGGCCTGTCCGACATCCTCGGCCGCCTGGCGACGGGATCGTTCCGCTCCCAGCTGCAGCCGGCGTCGTTCCGCGGCGTGCCCTTTGTGGTGACGTCGATCACGAACCGCTTCGGGCGCCGCAACGCCGTCCACGAGTACCCCTTCCGGGACGAGCCGTGGGTCGAGGATCTCGGCCGCTCCGCGCGCCGGTTCCAGATCTCGGGCTTCATCGTCGGCGACGACGTCATCGCGCAGCGCGCGCGCATGATCGCTGCGGTGGAGAGCCCGGGCGACGGTGCGCTGGTGCACCCGACGCTGGGGCGCATGCGGGTCGCGCTGATCGACTTCTCGACCGACGAGGACATCCGCGGTCGCGTCTTCGCCTTCACCTTCAGCTTCATCCGGCAGGGCCAGCGCCTGTACCCGGCGGCGACGCCCAGCGGCACCGACGCCGTCGGCGACGCCGCCGGCGCGGCAGACACCAGCGCGGCGGCCGCCTTCGCGCGGCGCGCGCTGGGCGCGCTGAGCGGCGGCGCAGCGGAGATCGACCAGGTCGCGAAGCAGGCGGCCGCGTTCTCCGCGCAGGCCACCCAGTACGCGAACGACGCGACGAGCCTGATCAAGCTCGCGGTGACGCTGCCGGGCTCCTTCGGGCGGCTGGTCGGCCTCGCTTCCGGGATCGCGACCGGCGGCGTGACCGTGGCCGCCCAGGGCACGACGATCGCCGACCTCACCGGCGCCGCCGCGGCCGCGCGCGAGGCCGTCGCGGTCGCGGCCGGCGCGCTGACAGCCGCCGCGCGCACGCTGAGCCCGAGGTCGCTGGGCACGTTCACGACCGCCGCACAGACGCTGGCCAGCGCCGTCCGCGCCGCGGCGTCGACCCCCGGAGACGCGCTGCGCAGCCTGGGCGCGCTCGCCGGGTTCGCGCCCGTCGGCGCGGCAGCCGGCGCGCAGCTCGTGGTGCAGGGCGCCGCGGCCGACGCGTTCCGGCGTGCGGCGCTGACCGCCATGGCGCGGGCCGGCGCCGACTACGAGCCGAGCTCGAGCAACGACGCGCTCGCCGCGCGCGCGCAGGTGCTGGCGGTGGTCGACGCGGAGATCGACGTCGCCGGCGATCAGGGCGACGACGACGTCTTCATGGCGCTGCGTGCGCTGCGCGCTGTCGTCGTGCAGGACCTCAACGCCCGCGGCGCCAGCCTGCCATCCCTGCGCACCGTCTCCGTCGCGGCGCCGCTGCCGTCGCTGGTGCTCGCCCAGCGGCTCTACCGGGACGCCAGCCGGGCCGACGAGCTCGTCGCGCGCGCGATGCCGAGGCATCCCGCCTTCATGCCGGTCACCTTCGAGGCCCTGAACGCATGACCGAGCCCGTCGATCCCGTCATCCAGAAGGTGACCGTCCGCGGCGCGGCTGCGCGCTCGGACGACGTCACCATCACGATCGACGGCCAGGTCTACGGCGGCTGGCAGGACGTCCGGATCACGCGCGGCGTCGAGCGGCTGCCGTCGGACTTCGACCTGCGGATGACCGACATCCACAACGTCGACGCCGACATGCTGCAGATCCTCCCCGGCAAGGCCTGCGTCGTGTCGATCGGGCCGGATCCGGTGATCACGGGATACGTCGACGTCGTCGCGCCGAGCTTCGACAAGGGCTCGCACGAGATCCTCGTCACCGGCCGTGGGAAGTGCCAGGACCTCGTCGACTGCAGCGCGGAGTGGCCCGGCGGCCAGATTGACGGCAGCTCCGTCCTCGAGGTGGCCCGCAAGCTCGCCGCGCCCTACGGAATCGAGGTCAACGCGCTGGACGACGACGGCGCCGCGATCCCGCGCCAGCAGCTCATGCGCGGCGAGACGCCCTTCGAGATCATCGAGCGGCTCTGCCGGTTCCGCCAGTTGCTGGCGTACGACGACTACGACGGCAACCTGCTGCTGGCGCGCACGGCTCATCGCAAGGGCGCTTCCGGCTTCCGTGAGGGCATCAATGTTCAGCGCGGCGGGGCGTGGTTCTCGATGCACGAGCGCTTCAGCGAGTACCAGTGCTTCTTCCAGTCGGTCGAGCCCCTGCTCGAGACGGGCGGAGGCGGGGACCTTGTCGGCTCGGTTGCCGACCCCTTCGTGCCGCGGCATCGCCGGCGCGTGATCATCGCGGAGATCGCCGGCGGCAACCTCGCCGCGCAAGACGTGGCCAAGGATCGCGCGACATGGGAGGGCGTGCGCCGGCTCGGCCGCAGCTTCGGGCTGCGGATCACGACCGATGCCTGGCGTGATGCTGCGCAGCTGCTCTACGAGCCCAACGTGCTGGTGCCCGTCGACCTGCCGACGCTGAAGGTGACGAACCGCCAGTGGCTGATTGCCGAGGTCACCTTCCGCAAGGGCGCCGAGGGCACGACGTGCGACATCGTCGTGATGCCGCCGCAGGCCTTCAACCCGTCGCCGCAGCTGATCTCGCAGCTCCCGGGCGAGTTCATGACGATCCCGCCCGGGTCGGGGAGGGCGCCTTGACCTTCCAGACCGTGTCCGCCCTGTGGCGCCGCCTCCTCCAGGCCATCGGCCGCGGCCGCATCACGCTGGTCGACGACAGCGGCGGCACGCAGCGCCTGCAGGTGCGGCTCGGCGCCGACGAGCTCAGCGACGACCGGCCGC
The DNA here is from genome assembly GCF_051958935.1 of Dokdonella sp. Taxonomy (GTDB): domain Bacteria; phylum Pseudomonadota; class Gammaproteobacteria; order Xanthomonadales; family Rhodanobacteraceae; genus Dokdonella_A. Next base: position 16,803 of record NZ_JBQCFP010000051.1, read on the forward strand.
GGCTCGCCGAGTACGGCTTCACGTCCGTCCCGCCCGATGGCACGGACGTCGTGATGCTGTTCATCGGGGGCGAGCGCAGCGGAGGCGTCGTCATCGCGACGAACAACCAGACCGTGCGCATGCGCGGGCTCGGCACGGGCGAAGTCGCCGTCCACGACGACAAGGGCCGCTACGTGCTGCTCTCGGCTGCCGGGATCACCGTGCACGGCGCGGACGACCCGGTGACCGTCGAGACGACCGCCGGGATCAGCGCGAACGCCGGCGGCGACGTCACCATCAGCGCCGGCGGCGACGCCAGCGTGACCGCCGCGGGCAGCCTGACGCTGCGGGCGCGGTCAATCTCGATCCAGGCGACGGAGACGCTCGCGCTCTCCGCCGCCGCCATCAACCTCACCGGGCCGACGGCGCTCAACGGCGACCTCGACATCAGCGGCGCGCTGCGGCAGGGCGGCCACGACCTCGGCGTCGACCACTTCCACGCCGACGGCACCCGCGGCGACGGCAACACCGGGACGGTCCTGACATGAGCGACATCGCGACGATCTATGCGATCGACCGCGGCGACTGGCAGCAGCTCGGACCCGGCCTGGCCGCCGGTAACGACCTCGCGACCGCCGTCGTCATCAGCCTCTTCACGGACCGCGTCGCGGACGCCGACGACGTCATCCTGGACGGCTCCGGCGACCCGCGGGGATGGTGGGGCGATGGCGATGTGCCCATCGGCTCGCGGCTCTGGCAGCTGGAGCGCTCGAAGAAGACGCAGGACACACTCGCGCGCGCCCAGAATTTCGCCCAGGAGGCCCTGCAGTGGCTCATCGACGACGGCGTCGCCGCGGCCGTCGACGTCTACGTCGAGTGGCAGGGGCAGTCCACGCTCGCGATGCAGGTCACCGTGATCAAGTCCGACGGCACACAGCAGACCCTGGCCTATGCCTGGGTCTGGGGAACCACCTGAGATGCCATTCGCACGCCCCACGCTCAAGCAGCTCCGCCAGCAGGTGCAGCAGGACATCGCGTCCGCGCTGCCCGGCTCCGACCCGCTGCTGCGGTTCTCGAACCTCGGGATCCTTGCCGACGTGCTCGCCGCGCTCGCGAACATGCACTACGGCTACCTCGACTGGATCGCGAGCCAGGGCGTGCCGTTCACCGCCACCGACGAGTACCTCGAGGCCTGGGCAGCACTGAAGAACGTCACTCGGAAGCCCGCGGCGGTGGCGTCGGGCACGATCACCTTCACGGGCACGAACGGCACCGTGCTCCCGAGCGGCACGCCGTTGCAACGCGCTGACGGCCAGCAGTACCTGACGACCGCGACCGGCACCGTCGCCTCCGGCAGCGTGACCGTGCCGGCTGCGGCGGTGGCCGACCACGCCGGGCTTGTCGGCGCCGGCGGGAACTGCGACGCCGGCGTCCAGATGACGCTGGCCAGTGCGATCGCGGGCCTGAACTCGACGGGCGTCGCCGCCACGGCATTCGTCGGCGGCGCCGACCTCGAGACCGACGACTCGCTGCGCGCGCGCATGCTGCTGGCCTATCAGCAGCCGCCGCATGGCGGCGACGCCACCGACTACGTCGAGTGGGCCCTGGCCGTGCCCGGCGTGACCCGGGCCTGGTGCGTGCCGAACGCGCTGGGCGTCGGCACTGTCGCCGTCTACACGATGTTCGACGCCGCGGAGGCGGCGCACAGCGGCTTCCCGCAGGGCACCGACGGCGTCTCGCAGCATGACGCCGGTCCGGACGGCCTGCCGAGGGCCGCGGTGGCCACGGGCGACCAGCTCACGGTCGCGGACGCGATCTTCGCGCTGCAGCCGGTGACTGCGCTGGTGTCCGCCAAGGCGCCGACCCCGCAGTCGATCCCGTTCGTGATCAGCGGCATCGCGGGAGCCTCCGCGGACACGCGCGCGGCGATTGCGGCGGCCATCGCCGCCGTCTTCCTCCAGTACGCGGCGATCCAGGCCGGCGGCTCCACGCTGAGCCTGAGCTACATCGAGTCGGCGATCGCCGCGGTGCCGAACACGACCGGCTTCGTGATCGAGTCGCCCACCGGCAACATCGTCAGCACCGGGTCGCAGCTGCCCGTCGTCGGCCCGATCACCTACGTATGAGCGCCCCCCTGCACCAGGCAGCGGACTACGCGGGCATCCTGCAGCAGCTGCTCCCGCGCGGGCGCGCCTGGCCGCGCGACCCCGACACGACGCAGGCGGCCACGATGCAGGGCCTCGCGCCGACCTTCTCGGCCTCGGACGCCGCCGCGATCGGCCTGCTGGTCGATCTCTTCCCGGCCACGGCCGTCGGCATGCTGGCGGAGTGGCAGCAGACGCTGGGTCTGCCGGGCCTGCTGGGCTACACCGGCTCCGACGTGCCCACGGAGCAGGCGCAAGTCGTCGCGGCGCTGGTCGACAGCGGGGGCCAGTCCGCGGCCTACTTCATCGCCCTCGCGGCCTCCCTGGGTCTCACGATCACGATCACCGGCTACCTCCCCGCCACGGTGGACAGCCCCGTCGACGCGCCGATCTACGGCATCGCGTGGGCACACGCCTGGCGCGTGAACGCCACCATCGACGCCGACTACAGCATCCTGCGCGTCCTGTTCGAGCGCTACAAGCCCGCGCACACCGCGATCGTGTGGGCGGTGCCCATCGGGCTGCTGCTCTCCGAAGAGACCAACCACCTGTTGACGGAGTCGGGCGACCGGCTCCTGCTGGAGTACTGACCCATGGACCGCGCCTTTGCCTCGAACGTCTCCGCGACGCCGCCCGCGATGGGGGCTGCCATCGGGTACCCGCAGGACGGAGATCCCTCGAGCGGCAAGCTGCCGACGACCCCGGGCGCCGGCTGGTTCCACGCCGTCACCGAGGAGCTCCGCGCCATCATCGTTGCCGGCGGCGGGACGCCGGACAAGAACACGCTGAACCAGGTCGAGGCCGCGATCGAGAACCTGATCTCGACGGCCGTCAACGCCGCGGTGGCGACGGTCGAGGCGGATTCGACGACGAAGGCGAACAACGCGCAGACCAACGCGATCTCGGCTGCCGCCGCCGATGCGACGACCAAGTCGAACAACGCGCGGACCGGCGCCGTCTCCGACGTCAACGCCGAGTTCACGGGATCGAACCGGTCCCTCGCGCTGCCCGGCTTCCAGAAGTTCCCCGGCCTGTCCGGAGCGCTGCTGCACCAGTGGCTGCAGTCGTCGGTGGCCGGCTCGACGTCGACCTCGGTGACGTTCCCGTTCGCGTTCCCGAACGGAATCATCGGCGTGCTCGCGGTGCCCACCGGCTCGACGCTGCCGTCGACGCCGGTCACCGTCGTCTCGCAGACGGCGGCTGGCTGCGTGATCGACTGCCAGAACAACGCAGACACGCCCGGGGCATTCCTCCTCGCGATCGGATGGTGACCACGATGACGACGTTCTTCGCGCCCTCGACGGGCGGCTTCTACTCCAGCGACCTCCACGGCGACAACGTGCCGCAGGACGCCGTCGAGATCGACGACGCGCTGCGGCTGCAGCTGCTTGCCGCGCAGGCGCAGGGCCAGCGCATCGTCGCCGGCGCGGGCGGCGTGCCCGTGGCGGAGGATCCGCCCGCGCCGACGCACGACCAGCAGGTCGCTGCGCTGAAGCGCGCGGTGCAGGCGCAGCTCGATTCCGTCGCCCAGGCCCACGGCTACGACGACATCGTTTCGGCGGCCAGCTACGCCGGCATCAGCGCGGTGCCCGCCTACCAGGCCGAGGGCGCCGCGATGGCCGCCTGGCGCTCCAACGTCTGGGCGGCCGCCTTTGCCGCGCTCGCCGGCGATCCGCTGCCGACGCAGAACGCGCTGCTCGGCGCCTTGCCGACCTACACGCCACCCGCGTAACGCGGCGGCGCTGTAACGGCGCGTACAAGCGCGCGTCCATACGATCGTCAGCATGGCCAGCCCCAACGTCGCCCGGATCACAGACTCGCCGTTCTTCAAGGCCGTCGGGCCGGTGTTCAACGCGATCCTCGCGGCGACCATCATCGGCGTCGGCACCCGGGTACTCGATCGCATGGACCGGATGGAGGCCTTCATGGCCGCCGCCCAGGCCGACAAGGCGACCATGGAGCTGCGGATGAAGCGCGCCGAGGCGCTGCTCGAGGCGGAGGACTCGGCGATCAAGACGCTGTCCGACGCGGTGATCCGCCTGCAAGACCGCCTCGACAACTTCGACCGGCCGCCGCGCAAGGACCGCGAATGATCAAGCTCATCCCGAACTGGCAGCGTGCCCACCGCATGCTCTCGATGCAGCTCTGGGCGCTGAACGGCGCCGTGCACTACGGCTGGTCGCAGATCGACGACGGCATCAAGGCGCTGATCCCGCACGGGCTCGCCGTCGGTGCCGCCGTGGTGCTGTTCGCGCTACCGATCGCCGCGCGTCTCATCGACCAGGGCGCCGTCACCGCGGCGCCGGAGGGCCCGAAGCCATGAGAACCACCGATCCGGAGCCGACCCCGCAGCGCGTGCTCGGCGAGAAGGTGCAGCGGCCCGCGCCGGCGGCGCCTGGCGACAAGCCGGTGCCCGGCGCGCAGTCCGGCATCGTGCGAGGCCCCGACGGCCGCCTGCGGACGACCACGCATCAGGAGGGCGGCCGGTGACCCCGCTGACGACCCACTTCTCGCTCGACGAGCTCGTCTTCTCGTCGACGGCGCAGCGCCTCGGCATCGACAACACGCCGACCGCCTCGGTCCGCGCCAACCTGCTGACGCTCGCGCTCGGGCTCGAGCAGGTCAGGGCGCTGCTCGGCGCGCCGCTGCACATCGACAGCGGCTACCGCTGCCCGGCCCTGAACCAGGCCGTCGGCGGCGTCGCGAACAGCGCGCACCTCTCCGGCTTCGCGGCGGACTTCGTGTGCGCGGACTACGGCTCGCCGCTGCAGATCGCCCGGGCCATCGCCGGCAGTGGCATCGCCTTCGACCAGGTCATCATGGAGTGCGAGTCGTGGGTGCACGTGGCCTTCGGGCCGACGCTTCGCCGGCAGGCGCTGACGGCGCGACTGGTCGGCGGGCAGATGACCTACGTGCCGGGGGTCTGAGATGCTGCTCGTCGCCGTCTTCCTCGTCCTCGCCGGACTGATTCTCTTCGCCGTCGGTGCGCTCGCGGGCGCCGATCCGGACGGGCGCGGTGCCCGCCTGATGCTGAAGCTCTGGGCGCTCTCCATCGTGGCCATCGTCGCCGGCGTCGCGCTCTTCGCCTGGTGGTGGCGGTCGCCATGACCAGCGAAGGCCTCGAGGAGGCCTCCGACCGCGCCGCCGCGGGCGTCACAGGCCTGCGCTTCATGGAGGAGCGCGCCGTCGAGTGGACCCTGGGCCACAAGCTTGCGCTCGTCGTGGCAGCCGCGATCGCGCTGCTGGCTGGCGTGCTGCTGGCGACCCGGCCGGTCGCACCCGTGCGCGAGGATGTCGCGCCGGCCCCGCAGGTGCAGCAGGCCGACGGTTCCGTGATCGCGCAGCGCGCGCCGGACGCGCACCCGGCGCCGCCGCGTCATCAGCTGCCGCGCGGCGCCGTCGAGGAGCGGCGCGAGCAGATCGTCGTCGCGCCCGCGCCAGCCGCCTCGACGGTCGAGGTCGACCTCTCGCTGGTGCGCCAGGGCGACGAGCGCCGCGTCGTCGCGAGCTCGCCCGACGGCCAGGTGCTGCGCGCCATCGACATCCCCATTGAGCCCGCCATGCTGCCGCCGCCCCCGCTGCCGTGGGCGGCCGGCCTCAGCTATCGCACCGACCGTGCCGTCGGCCTCTGGGTCGAGCGCGACATCGGGCACCTCCGCCTCGGCGCAGAGCTCGCGCGCGAGCCGAACGGCCGGGCCGAGGCCGAGGTGCGGGTCGGCTTGAGGTTCTAGGTCTGGGTGGCGCCTGCGCCCGTTCGACGGATCCCCGCAGGAGCCTTCAGCCCGGCCGCGTGCCGGGCTTTTCTTTGTCCGGCAGGAACGCCTCTGCCGGCTTGGCGCCGTGGTAGACCAGATCGCCGCGCTCGACCCACTGCCCCAGGTTCGCCGGTGCGACCAGCGCGCCGGGGTGAAGCCTCAGCTCGTCGGCCAGCGTGCGCTCGTGGGCAACACCCCAGCCGCGCATGAGCTCGCCGCTGTCGGTGGGAATGTAGAGGTGCGGCAGCCGGTCGATCGCGTCGAGCTCGCGGCTCGTGATCGCGCGCATGTCCTCGTCGGTGGCGAGTCGATTCGTGGACATGGTGGTTAGAAGAATCCGCCGGCGTTAGAAATATGGCCTGCCGCGAGATATTCGTTGCAGGCCATATTCTGTTTGCAAATCAATAACTTGAATGGTCGGGGCGACACGATTCGAACGTGCGACCCTCTGCTCCCAAAACAAACCCTGTGCGCACGTAAGAATGCGGGTTTGAGCGGGATTCTTCTAACGGCCGGACTATATCCGACCCGAGTATCCATGCGGCCTGGCAGACGAGCGTTAGAAGGATTTCAGCGGGTCGCCGAGGTCTTCCGGGGCTTGCGCCGGCGCACGTAGTCGGCGGTCTGGCCGGGCGTCGCGTGCGCGCCCATCGCGTTCGCCTCGTGCATGTCGGTGGCGCATTCCTTGTCGGTCAGCGCGGCCGCGCGGATGTCGCGCAGCATGAAGTGCAGGACGCCGGAGCGCTTGATCCCGTCCTGCCAGGCGTTCGAGGCCGCCTCGTAGGTCATCGGGAGCCCGTTGGCGTTCGTGAACAGGCGCGGGGTGACGATGCGCTGGTGCGCCGCCTTCTTCAGCATCCGCTCGGCCTTCAGCGCGCGCAACCGGGCAACGACCGCCTCGAGCCGCGGCGTCCAGCCGATGACGACGGCGCGGCCGGTCTTGTCGCGCCGGAAGAAGATCCCGTCGGCCCGGCAGTGCGGCTCGTCGGGCTGCATCGGGTCGAAGGCGTCGAGCAGCCGGATGGTGACGCCGACGTCCTGGCCGGTCAGGTAGAGCATCTCGATCAGGCAGGCCATCGCCATGCCGGTGCGAGTGCGCTTGCCGTCGCGTCCGTAGAGGCAGCCGATCTTCACTCGGCGGATCTCGCTCGAGCTCGGGCAGCGCGTGCGCGGCGGCGTGCGCATCGTGCGGATTGCCTCGACCGGGTTTGATCCGGCGGGCCGGCGCCCCTTGATTTCCGCGAAGCGCATCAGCTCGCGCAGCTGCGACCGGTTCGCGTTGTAGGTGCGCGGGGTCGCGCGGAATTGCTTCAGGAACTCGGCGCAGGCCGGTGTGTCGACCAGCTCGGGCAGCCAGAGCTCGAAGGTGTTCGCGATGCCCTTGTTGTAGTGCTTGAGCATCACCTGCGTCCTGGCACCGTACCGGGGCATCTCCTCGAGCTCCCAGTCGGCGATCAGGGCCGGCATCTTGCCGTTCATCAGGGCGGCGATCTCGAGCTCGCGCTTCTTCTCGGCCAGCGCGGCGAACATGGCCACGATCCCGGCGTCGATGCGCGACAGCTTGTGCCAGATCCGCTTCTTGCCGTCGGCGGTGACCAGGTAGTAGCGGCGCCCCTTCGCGAACACCCCGCGCGGCAGCTCGTCGCGGCTCATGCGACCCTTCTGAGCGGCAGCAGCGGTGGGCGCTCCGGCTTGGCGCCCGCGCCCGTGCCGCCGGCGCAGACGGCATCATAGTGCGCGCGCTCGAGCACCACGGCGCCCAGCGCGTTGCGCCGGGCCCGGTAGAAGCCCTGTGCGTGCAGCGCGGCCAGCTGCCGGCTGGGGTGCTTGTAGCCGGTCAGCCGGACCAGCTGCTCTGGGGTGAAGATGGGGTCGTCGAGCGTCGTCATTTCCCCAGGGCCTCATCGACGGCTTGGTCGAATGGACGAAGCCGCAGGCTGGCCGGCAGGTACAGCGGGTGCGCGGGCCAGCCCTTGCGCGTCACGCTGAGGCACATCGGCCGGTGGCCGGAGCGCCTGATCAACGGGAGCACGACCTGGGCTCGGGCGTCGGCCGCATCTCCGCCTGCCGCGCCCCAGGCGAGGCAGACCTCATCGGCGTCGCGCAGCGCGTGCTCGATGTGCGCGTCGTTGTCCGGTCCCACCGGGAAGCCGGCCCGGCGCAGGTCGGCCGGGGCTGTCGCACGGTAGGCGAAGAGGTTGACGACCTCGACGACGCCGAACCCGCCGTCGCGCGCGAACCCGATGCACCGGCGGATCGTCGGGTCGTCGACCACGGCGTCGGCCGTCGACGGGTTCAGCATGACGAAGAGCAGGCGCGCGCGTGCGGCGTCTTGCACGCGCTGGAGGCGGTAGCGGTAGCGGCCGCAGGAGGAGATGACGGCGCTCACGGTGCACTTCCCTCGGGCGGCTTGTTCCGGCACTCGACGCAGAAGCGGCGGATTCCCAGCGCCTCGCGCTTGCCGCAGCCGGCGCAGATATTGGTGCCGCCGATGTCGTGATACCGCTCGACTTCGCGCACCAGCTCGATAAGCGGATCGGGCCGCGCCATGGGTGGTTTCTGGAAGTTCTCCCACGAGTTCATTCGCGTCTGCACGAGATTGACGAGGGCGTGCGCCATCTCCTCCGTCAGCGGCTTGCGCGCCACCTCCCCGCCCGGCTTGCGGACGAGCGCCTGGGCGGCGCGGCAAGCGGCCCATGCTGCGGCCCACGTCGATGCTTCTGAGCGCCAGTCTCCGTCCGTCCATGATTGGCCGAAGTGCGTCTCGAAGGCCGAAATCATCCCAGGCAGAGGATCAGCGCGGTTGAACTTGTCCATGCGCGGGTCACGGCACGGCGGCAGCTCCGCATCACCGACAGGCGCGGCCGGGGCGCCGCAGTCCGCTGAGATCATGGCGCGCAGCGTGCGGATCTCTTCGTTCTTCGCAGCGAGGCAGTCCTGGAGGTGCTTGATGGTCTTGCCGTGGTCGACCGCCCCGCCGTCGCTCGCGCTGGTCTGCGCGGTGGGGGCTTCGGGAGCGGCGGCGATCGCGGCAGCCAGCGCAGCACGCGCGCCCGCGATGAAATGGGCATATTCCAGCTGGTTTTCCAGCGCGTCGACCATCGCTTCATCGGGCTCGATCGGCACGAGCTTGTAGCCGGCGGGGATCATTGGGCGTCTCCTTTCTTCGGACGCGTGAGCGTCGTCATGCGCGTGCTGCCAGGGAACAGCTTCTCCAGCAAGGCGATGTCACGGCGCGCGAGCGCGAACTGGCGCATGAAGCCGGTCTGCTTCTTCTTGGTCATTGGCCTTCTCCTTGTGCCGGGGTGGTGGCGAGAGCGGCAGCAGCGCGGCGCATCGCGTCTTCAAGAACGTCCTCGACCTTGAAGAAGCGGTAGTACATGGTCTTGAATCCACCAGCCCAATCACCTTCCTTCAGGCCGGCCGGGTCTTCGTCGATGTAGTCTCCTTCACGCTCCTGCCAGCAGGCCGGATAGGCTGCAGAACCATCGCGTCTCACGGCTACATGGGTGGCCCACGACGGCACCTTGACCCTGGCGGCAACCTCCAGCAGATCGCGATCGGTTTCACCCACGGTTCTCTCCTTGTGTCGTGCGAGCGGCGCGGAGGGCGTCACGGCCCGTTTTGAAGTAGACGGGCTCGTCGTTCCGATCGATGATGAACCACTCGTTGCCGCCGCCTTCGAGGACTTCGTTCGGGTGGCGGAGAAGCCAGTCCAGCAGCTCCGTGTCCTCGCTCCGCTCCCCCGCCTGGGCGGCCTGTGGGGCGGCGAGGGCGGCCTTCGCCTTGGCGAGCGAGGCCAACGCACCGGCGAGCAGGCCGTCACGCAGGCGCTTGTTCTCGCTGAGCGCGTCGTTGATCGACTCGCGCGCCGTCTCGATGTACGAAGTCACCTGGAGCGCCCGCGCCTCGACCTCCTGCGCAGGCTGGAGAGGGGCGGCCTTGCAGCAACCGCCGTCGGTCGGGGCATCTCCATCGCACTCGGGGTACGCGCAGCCAGCAGCCGCAACCATCGCATTCCAAAGCTCTTCCCACCGCCAGGTCACCGGCAGCGGATGGGCGAACTTGAAGCTCTCGTGATAGCGCTGTGCAGCTTCACCCATCGCGTGGGTGTACACCGGCCGCACCCCCGCATCGGGAGCCGGAGCGGCGAGAGCAGCGTCGATTGGGGCGCGAATCCTTGCGATCCAATCCTTGCTGTTTCCATTGCAGAGAGCCTCATCGCAGAGTTCGTCCAGAGCTTCGCGAGCGGGATCACGAGCCCGCGCCTGCCCGTCATCCACTGCGGCCGGCGCGCCGGCGAGGTAGGCCTCGATCCGCTGCGCGACCCACTCGCGCTTCGGCAGCGCTTCGTTGTTCAGCGCCAACAGGGCCTGCAGCAGCAACTGCCGGGGCGAATCGGTTCGGGTATCAGCCATGGACGGCCTCCTGTCGTTCGTACCTGGCCGAGACGATCACGAGCGCCTCGGCCTTGAGCTTGTCCTCCGCGACGCGCTGATCCAGCGTGCGCGGGCCATCGATCGGAACGCGGTGCGCGCGCGCGAACGCCTGATCGATCGCCGAGCCGACGTGCAGGACGTCGCCGATCGCGCGCCGGCCTGCCCGGATGTCGTCGAACTCGCCGCGGCTGCAGTTCTCGCGGACGACCTGCAGGAAGACGGCGGCGAGCTCGAGGGGCTCGACCAGCGCGGCCGGCGCGCGCGCCGCGTCCTCGCCGGCCCAGTCCCATCGCACGATGAAGTTCAAGAGCCAGCGCCGCTCCTGGCGGCTCAGCAGCCGCTGCAGCAGCGCCTCGGCGCCGCCGGTGGTCGGCAGGCGGTGGCGCGCGCACCAGGACTCGAACTCGGCGCAGAGATCGGCCTGGCGCGGCGTCGGGTCGGGGATCAGCGGCAGCAGCATCACGCGTCTCCCACGCTGGGCCGCGGGCGCCGGCGCTCGTTCCAGCAGCGCGCGGCCTCCTGCGGCGTGTCCTGCGCGCGCTGCGTCGCGCCGCAGGCGTAGCACTGGATCTGCCAGCGGCCCCGGGCCTCGACGAGCTTCGGGTCGAAGTGGATCGCCATCTCGTGGCCGGCGCCGAGGCCCCAGCCATCGCAGTGCGGGCAAGGCGCGAGCGTCGGCTCGACGGCGGCGCGGAGCTGGCGGAGCTCCTCGGTGGTGGCGGCGGTCATGCGTGGTGGTCCTCGGTGTTGAAGAAGCCCAGCCTCCCGGGCTCGGCACGGAACGGCAGCACGCGCGGGTCGGCGAGCAGGAAGCCGAAGAGGCCCGTGAACCACGGCGAAGAGCTATTGCGTACGCAGCCGACGATCTCGACCGAACCGATGATCCCGCCGCGCGCGAAGTCGTCGAAGCCCAGCGGGACGACCAGGCCGAAAGCCTCCTCGACGCCGGCGATCGCGGCGGCGAACTCGCGCTTCGTGCCGCCCTTGGACGCGTGGATCAGGCAGCGGCCGCGGAAGGGCGTCGTCCACTCGCGGTTCTCGACATCTTTGAAGATGGGCGGCTCGCCGTTGACCGGCACGCCGGTCACGATGAACGAGGCCCAGGGCTGGCGGATGCTGAGGGCGATCATGCGCACCTCCGGCGCAGCTCGGCGACGATCGACGGATGCGCGACCAGCCGACCTCCTAGCATCCAGGCGGTAGGGCGCCGCTCCTCGCGACGGCGCACCTGCCACCGCTTGCGGCGGCGGTGCCACGGCCCGACGCGGACGACGTCGAAGTGCACGACGGTCTCCATCGCGTAAGGCGACTCGACGATGTCGATGCCGACCGTGTCGCTGAGCCCCGCCTCCATCGACGCGACCGACTGCGGCCGCTGCACCGGGATGCCGAACATGAGGTCGTAGCGAAACGTCATCGCAGCGCGCTCCATAGGTTGAAGCCCTCGATCGCGATGGCGGCCAGGTTCAAGGGCCACAAGCCGTGCATGCCGCGCGCGGCCGCCAGCGCGATCCAGGCCATGCCGGCCACCAGATACCAGGCCGCGCCCGCGACGGTGGTCGAGCCTTCCCCCATGCCGGCGAGCGTCGTGAACGAGGCCAGGAGCTCCAGCAGCAGCCAGAAAACGCGCCGACGACGCGAAACGACCCCCAGCCGCGCCGCCGGCCGCACCACGCGCTGCGCGCGCTGGCGCTCGACCTCCGTGCCGAGGCGGAACATCTCGCGGGCGAAGCACATCGAGGTGCGGCGCTGGTCCGGCGTCATCTGCTCGAGGACGGGCGCGTGCGCGAGGCTCATCATCGCGAGCAGGCTCTCGCTGCTGGGCTCGAGGCGCGGAGAGGTGTCGACGGCGGCCATCAGTAGGTCTCTCCGAAGAAGAGGTAGGTGACCGCCGCGCAGATCGCCCACGCGAACGAGAAAACCAGGGCCAGGATGAAGGCGTCGCGGAAGGCCGCGTAGAGCGCGAGCACGCCACGCCAGATCAGGCGGAGGAGGGCGCGGGCGGTCATGCTTCCGACCTCCACGCCCGCCACAGGTCGCGCAGCAGTCGTTTCTCCATGTAGCGCTGCGCCCGTCGATGCCAGAGCATCTTCGTGCCGTCCGGCTTCTTCTGCTGCTCGTAGAGCTTGCGCCGCAGGTAGAGATCGCGGTACGGGCCCTGCTTCTTCAGCAGCGAGTCGCCGATCACGAACATGATCGAGCGACGGCGGGGGCTGTAGCCGGCCTCGATCGTTTTCGCGGCGTCGGTGAAGCACCGCTGCCGCTCGCCGGTCGAGATCAAGCCCAGCCCCATCCGCTTCCACAACTTCGCCGGGCCGGCGTAGTTCGACAGGTCACCGGCTTCGCCGATGATCTGCGACAGGCCCAGTGCGCCGAAGCCACTGACCGAGGCGACGAACTCAGCGCCAGGCGTCTGCAGGGCAAGCTTCGCCAGCATCCTCTCGGTACCCTTGGCGGCCTTCTCGAAGCTTGCCTGCGCATCCAGGGCAACAGACGCGATCGGCAGCACCGTCATCGCGAGACCAGCGAGTTCCCCGACCTGCAGAGCCTTGAACGCCGCATCGGCCATCGCCTCCTTCGCCTTTTTGTCGGCGCCGGTGTCCAAGGGCGTGAGACCAGCCGCTCGACGGCAGACCGACTTCACGCGGCGCGTCATGTCGCCGGCGCCGCGCAGATTGAACTCGCGCACACGGTGCAGCTCGCGGATTGTGGCGATGAGGGAAGGTTCGGCTACGCGTGCAAAGCGATCGAGGGTGTCACGGCGGTGATGGCCCGTCGCAGCCGAAGAGGGTTCGCAGTCGACCGGCAGACGGTCATTGGAGACCAAACCTTCCATGGCCATGGACTGCGAATTGGGTTCGTTGCCGGAGGCACGCTGGTTCTGGGTAAGGCTCGTGGTATGGCCGTCCAGCAACGAAATAGGGGGAGATGACGAAGACAGAGCCCTCATGGTCGACATCGAAGTCATGGTCATTCCGTCGTCTCCAAACTGGTGACGACCCCGGCTTCGGCCGCCATGCGGACGATGGTGGGCTCGTCGAAAATGTCGCGAACGCGCTTGCTGGCGTTCGGCATGCGGGCCGCGATGGCCTGCAGCCAACTTCCTCGCGCGGCGAACGCGCGGCTGTCGGCGAGGTAGCGCTTCGACTGGACTTCGAGGTCTGCGCGCCGGCAGTCCGCCAGCGGCACGCCGTTGATCGGCCACGACCAGAACCTGGAGGCAGCCTCGGCCATCGTCGTGGCGTTGAGCGGACGCGCGGCCGATCGAACTGCCGCCTGGCGCTGCGAGGTGCGCGCCGCCATCAGGAACTGGCGAGCCCACTCCAGCATGGCGCTCCGCTCGCGCTCGGCATACCAGGCCGCGTTCTCGACCCGGGAACGCTTCAGGAAAAGGGCCGCAGCTTCGCCCAGGTCGCCTCGACACTTGCGGTCGCATTCAACTGCCAGGGCCTCTGCGGAGAACGTCAGCGTGGCAGTGACTTCTCGCTTCACGACATCCGCTCCTGCAGGCGCTTCACGACGAACTCGGCGCACTCCTGCTCCAGGGCGGCAATGTTGCGCGCGCCGAGCGCGTCGTCATCACCGCACTCGGTCGCCACGTCGTCCATCGCCTTGAACATGACGGTCGCGCCGCCGTAGAAGGCGAGCTCCATGTCGCGGCGCTGCGCCTCGCCGGCGCGCTCCAGGCCCATCGCGCGTGCGAAGCCCTCGAAGTGCTGGGCGATGGTCTTCATGCCGCACCGCCTTCCTGCGCCCCGCGCTTGCCGCCGCGGCGCGCCGCCGGCACGGCCTCGGGCGTGAGCTCCGCCCGCCGGGCCGCGCGCAGGTACAGCGGCACCGCGGCGAGGTCGGGGTCGTTCGCGTGCGCGCGCTGCACCTGCTGGTACTTCGCGCCGCCGTCGATCGCCGGCTCATCGTCGACGACGAAGAACGCCGCCGGCTCGGCGCTCGCCATCACCGCGATCGCGTGCTCGGCGTCGGCGACCAGGTTGCCGGTGTCGAGGCCCGGGCAGACTGCGCCGATCAGGCGCATCAGCAGGCGGCCGTAGAGCTGGTCGGCCTGCGCCGCGTCGGGCGGCGGCGGCTCGACCTCGACGACGTCGCTGATGCTGACGCCGCTGGCCAGCAGTTCCGCGCGGATCTGGTCGCGCAGGTCGGCCATCGCGCGATCGGAGAGCCGGTCGACGACGTTGACCGGCGGCGGCAGGGTGCTGGCGCGGCCGCGGAGGAAGGGCAGCAGGCGCGCGACGGGCATCGATCCGACCTCGCGGTTCGCGCTGTAGAACGTGCCGCCGCTGGTCTGCCAGAGCGCACGGAGCTCGGCGTCGGACAGCTCCGGCGCCTGGGTGTCTTCGGTCATGGGATTCCTTCGTGCGGCGCGCGCGCATCACGCGCGCGGCCGTGGTGGGTGACGGTTCAGGTCTCGGCCGGCTCGTCGATCTCGATCGCCTCGCGAACGGTCTCGGGCGTCAGCCCGAAGGCCTGGGCGACCGCCGCGACCGCGTCGCTGACCGGCGCACGCGGCTCCAGCGCGCGGGCGCGCTCGAACGCGGCCTGCAGCCGGGCGACGGAGACGATCGCGGCGTCCATCAGTGCGCGGCGCCCGCGAAGGCCGCCGTCGCCGCCTCGCGCGCGGCCGCCTGCTGCTCCGCCTTCGTCGGCTTGCGCGCCGGCGGCCGAGGGGCGGTCTTCGGCGCCGGCGCGGCCGCCGCATTGGCCGCCTTGTCGGCTTCGAACGCCTCCGTCGAGCCGTCGATCGCGTCCTGCTTCACCTTCGGTGCCAGCAGGCGGATCTTGGTCTCCAGCTTCAGCAGCTCACGCAGCTGGCCGACCTGGACGGAACCGACGTGCTTCGACTGCAGGTGCATCATCACCTTGACGGTGCCGCCTTCCTTCGGCCAGATCCGGATGCGCTTGATCTCGATCTCGTCGACGACGATGTTCGAGTCGCCGCCGAGGCCGCGGTCGATGGTGAGCTCGTAGCCGACCCACTTCAGCGAGAGCGCGATCGGCGCCTGCAGGGCCGCCGTGCGCAGCACGGGCTTCTTCGAGACCTTCTGGATGCTGTCCAGGGACAGCTGCTTCTCCTCGGCCTCGCTCTCGATCTCGCGATACAGCATGTCGAGCAGCTCGGCGTCGAAGAGGTCGAGGACGTCGTTCGCACCTTCGTGCTCCACGACGATGTCCGTCGTGTGCACGATCTCCGCGCCCTTCTTGCGGGCGGGCAGCGAGAGGCCTGCCACCTTGACGGGCAGGAAGTTGGGGAGTTGGAACACGGACATCGAGGTCCCTTTCGAAGCGGTGGATCAAGGTGCGGCCGAACGGCGGCCGCGGGCCGGCGGCGCGAGGGTCAGCTCGGCCAGTGCTGGGTGAAGGCTTCGGCGACGCTTGCGGCGTCCGGGGCGGCGAGCTGCGAGCGCGCGAGGTCGACGATTTCGGCCGCGGCGTCCCGGTCAGGGGCGGTCTTGACCTGGTCGACCCACTCGGCGAGGACATGGGGCGATGCGGTGGGGCGCTGCTCCTGCTCCGCCTGGGGCGCGGGCGCGGGGCTCGCGGTCGCGTTCGTGCGCTTCGCGGTGGCGCGCGGCGCGGGCGCGCGCGAGACCGGCGCCGGCCCTTGCGACACCTGCTGCTGCACCGGCTCGGCTTGGCGCGCGGTGGCGGCGAATGCTTCGCCGCTGACCTCGAGGCTCTCGCTCGGGCGGTTCTCGATGACGGGCACGTCGTCGACATCCTGCAGCGCCGCGCGGGCGCGGTCGGGATTGGCCATGGCCTGCAGGTCGAGTGCGCCGACTTCTGCCTGGTCGTCGAGGCTGGCCGCGACAGCGAACGTGTCGCCGGCGGCGATCGGCAGCGCCTTCGCGTGCTTCTTGATCGCCGACTTCGTGGCCATGTCGTCTTCCCACATGACCCACGGCGTCTCAGCCAGGTTGCGCTCGGCGCGCGCGCGGGCCTCGTCATCTTGGGCCGTTTCGACCTTGCGCACGAGGGCGCGGTAGGTCTCGCTGCGGCCGCGGATCTTCATCAGCTCGTCCAGCGGAAGCACGATCGACGACTCGCCGCCGTCGCGGAGCTTGACGTAGGAGAAGGCGCCCAGCAGCGGGCCGCGATCGCGCAGCGCGGTCGCGTACTTCAGGAAGGCGTTGGAGCCGCGGAGGTGCTCGAAGACGTCGCCGTCGTGGATGGCGGCCGCGTCGAGCGACGAGATGTGCTCCGAGCGATAGGCGAGCGTCACGTAGCCGCGCGCGCCGACCTGGAACTGGCAGTCGACGACCGTCGTCCAGCGGCCGTTGCCGTCCTTCACCCGGCGCTCGTAGGGGATCAGGAAGGCCTGCTGCTGCACCGTGTTCGGCTCGAGGCCCAACGCGCATGCCGTCATCATGGCGCCGAGCACTGTCTCGGGGTCGCACTCCAGCAGCTTGGGCGTCTTCTTGACCGCGTTGATGCAGAGCCGCAGCAGGCGCTCCTTCGTCATGTACTTGCCGGCGACCGCCACAAGGCTCGCGGCGATGCGCGGGTCGTTCAGCAGGCGGTAGATCTTCGGCGTGCGGTCGGCCTTCTCGCCGGTCGCGGCTTCGCGCAGGGCGGCAGAGCTCATCGGGAATGTCCTTTCGGGGTTAATCAACCGCGGAACCCGCGGTTCGGCTGGAGCGCGCGCGCGGTGCCGCGCTCCGTGAAGAGCTCGACGAGCCCGGGGTGCTGGCGCCGCATCGCCGCGACGTTGACCTTCGACGTCTCGAAGCTGGCCATCGTGTAGGCCGGACGTCCCTCGATCGCGAGGGTCCGGTAGTCGCCGAGGTACTCCGCGACCTGCAGCTTCAGCTGCTCCCGCCGCGCGTCGAGGCGATCCATCTCGAGGCCGAGCCGGCGCAGCTCGCGCGCGGCCTCGGCCACCTCGGACGTCGCCTCGACGGTGCGGCCGTTGTCCTGCGGGTAGAGCTCGCGGATGTCGGCGTACTTGATCGGGTCCGGCGGCACGTCGGCGAGGACGTGGTTCTCCCAGAAGTCGACCGCGCGCTCGCGCATCGCGGGGATGGTGACCTCGTCGCGCGGGATCCAGTACAGCGCGACGTCGTCGAGGCCAATCAGCGCAGCGCAGAGGCACCAGCGGCGGCCGGTGATGCCGAGGCCCTGCATGAACTGCGCGGCGTAGTAGATCGGCACCGCGTCGGTGCCCTCGTCGCCCCAGGCGCGCCGCGCGAAGCCGGTCGCGGTCTTGCAGTCGGCCGTGATGAGCTCGTCCTCGAAGCGCACGTCCATTCCCGAGATCTCGGCCACGCCGGATACGCGGAGCTCGAAGTCGATCTCGGACGTCAGCCAGGGCAGCTCCGGGTCGAAGTAGCGCGCGTTCTTGGCGACGAGCTCGACATCGAGGCCGAGCTGCTGCACCTTGTCGATCGCCATCGCGCGGACGTAGGGCTCCAGCTTCTGGCCGCGACGCTTGATCGCGTCGCCGATGGGGTCGACCTTCGGCGGGCCGGCGCGGCCGGTCTTCTCGCGCCAGAGGTCGACTGGCGTCTGTCAGGGCGAGATGCCCATGACGGCCGCGATCTCCGATCCGCCGAGGGCGCGGCGCCTGTCGTGACGCGGGCGGCGCGCGGGGCGAGCGCGCGGGACCGTGTTGGCGTAGGCGGCGACCATCACAGCTCCCTGAGGGCGCGGGCATGCCCTTCGGCGAAGCCGGCGTGCCAGGCGTCCGCGTGCAGCGAGCCGGCGCGGTACGGACAGGCGCGCTCACCGCCGTCGGCGCGCTGCAGCAGCGCGGCCAGGCAGCCGTCGCGGTAGGTCTCGCTGCGCGCGGCACGGTGCGAGCCGAAAGACTGCTCGTGCACCTGGTGCGCGCGGGCGACGCGCTCGGCCACCTTCGGGTCGGCCGGCGCCTCGAGGTCGAGGGGCATCGTGCTCATTGCTGCGTCAACCCCTGTCCGTTGGCCGCGCCAGCCAGCGACGGACGCTCGCCGCGCTCGCGCGCGAGCGTGCGCTGCACGAGCTCGAGCACCTTGTCGGTGGTGTCGGCGCTGACGAAGACGTCCGCCTCTTCGTTGTCGTCGAAGCGGGCGATGAACGTCAGCTTCGCGCCGGGCGTGAAAAGGCGCTCGAGGCGCGTCAGGGCTTGGGCGATCGTTTCCGCCACGTATTCGACGGCGGCGCTCACGGCGTCACCCATCCCATCACGACCGCCATGTGCACGCCGGCGCGCAAGCCCGACACGAGCAGCCAGGCGCCGCCAACCGCGATCGCGCAGGTCAGCAGCGCGCGCGCGACGTCGCGGTTCACGGCCTGGTTCTCGTCGGCGACGTAGGGGTGGATCCGCGCGACGCGGCCGGTGGCCGGGATCGTCGGGCCGCGGCGCCGGCGCGCGTGATGCGCATGCGGCGGCGGCGCGACGTAGATGCCGGGCCGCGGCGTCGTGCGGTGGATCGGCTCGAGCTCCGGCATGCGCGTGAGCTCGGCGGGAAAGCGGATGACGGCCATCAGGCAACCCCCTGCAGGTCGCCGAAGTCGTCGACGACCGCATGCTGGTGCGGCAGGCGCCGCGTGGCGTGGATGTCGTAGCGCGAGATCGACCACAGGCCGGGCGCGCAGTGCGGCGCGTGGCGAGCGACGACGGTGTGCTCGTCGACCAGCATCGCCAGGCCGATGGCGCGGCGGCAGAGGCCGCGCTCGAAGACGTTGACGGTGGTCACGGGCGTACCTCCGTCGGCTCCGCGGCCTCGCGCCCGAGCAGCGCCGGGTCAGCGTCGTAGGTGGGCGCGCCGATGCGCTGCAGCATCTCGTCGACGGCGTCCTCGCCGGGGTCGCGGATCGGGCGCAGCAGGTCGTCGGCGATCGCGAAGCACGTGCCGGTGAAGGGCGTCCCGCACGGGAAGATCCCGGCCGTGCGGATCGGCTCGGCGATTCGCCACATCGGATTGCCGTTCGGCGCGACCAGCAGCTCCTCGCAGACGACGAGCAGGTCGCTGCGGATCGCGAGCGCGCGCTTGCCGCAGAGCGGGCAGGGCTCGAAGGCGCCGGGCGGGATGACGCGGGCGAGGTCGCCGGGTTGGCAGTTCATTGAGCCACCTCTTCAGTGGTCCGCTGGACCATGGCGAACACGCGGCCGGCCGCGCGCGCCATCGTCATCAGCGTGGCCTTGTTCTCGGCCCACCAGCGCACGGCGTTGCGGCCGTCCATCTCCGCGATGCGTCGGTCGTCGAAGGCTTCCCACTCGGCCAGCGAATGCCACTGGCAGCCGATGTTCATGTGCGTGTCGGTGATCGTGACCCAGTAGGGGGCGAGCTCGAGGTTGATGGGAGCCATCGAGCACGGGTAGCCGCCCACCGAGGTCAGCGCGGGCAGCTGCAGGCCCTCGGCGCCGACGTCGAGGGAGCCGCCCACCGAGGTCAGCGCGGGCAGCTGCAGGCCCTCGGCGCGGACGTAGAGGGAGCCGCCCACCGAGGTCAGCGCGGGCAGCTGCAGGCCCTCGGCGCCGACGTCGAGGGAGCCGCCCACCGAGGTCAGCGCGGGCAGCTGCAGGCCCTCGGCGCCGACGTA
>NZ_JBQCFP010000052.1:0-3603 GCF_051958935.1 Dokdonella sp.
CGAAAACCTCGCGCACGAGGACGTCGCGGCGAAGGGCGCGGATGCGGTCGTGCTCGCGCTCCCGAACGGCAAGTCGGCGCAACTCGTCACGGCGATCGACGCGGCGAGGCCCGACAGCGTGATCGTCGATCTTTCGGCCGACCATCGTTTCGAAGACGCCTGGTATTACGGCCTGCCCGAACTTACGCGCGCGTCGTACGACGGCCAGCGCCGCATCAGCAACCCGGGTTGCTACGCGACCGCGATGCAGCTCGCGATCGCACCGCTCAAGGACGAACTCGCGGCACCGCCCGCGTGTTTCGGCGTGTCCGGCTATTCCGGCGCGGGCACGACGCCGTCGGACAAGAACGACCCGGCCAAGCTGCAGGACAACCTCATGCCGTATGCGCTGACCGACCACGTGCACGAGCGCGAGGTCACGCGCCGGCTCGGCGTGCCGGTCGAGTTCATGCCGCACGTCGCGCCGCACTTCCGCGGCATCACGATGACCGTGAACCTCTGGCTCACGCAGGCGTCGACGCGCGAAGCGATCAAGGCGCGCTACGCGTCGTTCTACGCCGGTGAGCCGCTCGTGCGCATCGTCGACGAAGCGCCGTGGGTGAGCATGATCGCGGGACGGCACCATGCCGAGATCGGCGGCTTCTCGCTTGCGCCGGGCGGCAAGCGCGTGGTCGTCGTCGCGACGCTCGACAACCTGCTCAAGGGCGCGGCGACGCAGGCAATGCAGAATCTCAATCTCGCGCTCGGGTTCGACGAGTTCACCGCGATTCCGGAACCGTCGCCTGCGGAAGCCGGGGCCCAGTGACACGTGATCGCTGGCCGAAGGCGCTGGGTCCCCGCGTTCGCCGGGACGACGGCGATGAAGCGTTTTCGAGAACGATGATCATCCTTCCACTACGAAAGCATACGCCATGCGCCTTTCCCGCTATTTCCTGCCGACCCTGAAGGACAATCCCGCCGAGGCGCAGATCGCCTCGCATCGGCTCATGCTGCGCGCAGGACTGGTTCGCCAGGAGGCGGCCGGCATCTATGCCTGGCTGCCGCTCGGCCTGCGCGTGCTCCAGCGCATCGAACGCATCGTGCGCGAGGAACTCGATCGCGCGGGTGCGATCGAGCTGCTCATGCCAACGCTCCAACTCGCCGACCTCTGGCGCGAGAGCGGACGCTACGACGCCTACGGCCCGGAGATGCTGCGCATCCGCGACCGGCATGAGCGCGAGCTGCTCTACGGACCGACCAACGAGGAGATGGTGACGGAGATCGTGCGCGCGGGCGTCAACTCGTGGCGCGAGCTGCCGCGCAACCTCTACCAGATCCAGTGGAAGTTCCGCGACGAACAGCGCCCGCGCTTCGGCGTCATGCGCGGACGCGAGTTCCTCATGAAGGACGGCTATTCGTTCGACCTCGACGAAGCCGGTGCGCGCCGCTCGTATCAGCGCATGTTCGTCGCCTACCTGCGCGCGTTCGCGCGGCTCGGCGTGAAGGCGATCCCGATGCGCGCGGAGACCGGGCCGATCGGCGGCGACCTCTCGCACGAGTTCATCGTGCTTGCCGAATCGGGCGAGTCGGACGTGTACTGCGACCGCCGCGTGCTCGACCTGACCGTGCCGGGTGCGGACGTCGACCATGACGGCGATCTCGAACCGCTGATCCGCGCATGGACCTCGCGGTATGCGGCGACATCCGACGTGCACGACCCCGTCCGCTACGAAGCCGAAGTGCCGGAAGGGCAGCGCCTGCACACGCGCGGCATCGAGGTCGGCCAGATCTTCTACTTTGGCACGAAGTACTCGCAGCCGATGCGTGCGCAGGTGACGATGCCGGACGGCAGCGCGCGCCTGCTGCACGGCGGCTCGTACGGCATCGGCGTGTCGCGTCTCGTCGGCGCGATCATCGAAGCCTGCCACGACGACGCGGGCATCACCTGGCCCGATGCGGTCGCACCGTTCGACGTCGGCATCGTCGACGCCAAGGCCGGCGACTCTGGGACCTCGGCCGCGTGCTCGCAGCTCGCCGCGCGACTCGAAGCACAGGGCGTGTGCGTGCTGTGGGACGATACCGAGGCGCGTGCAGGCGCGAAGTTCGCGAACATGGACCTCATCGGCCTGCCGTGGCAGGTCGTCGTCGGTCCGCGCGGCCTCGCCAACGGCGTCGTCGAACTGAAACGTCGTGCGACGGGCGAGAGGCTGGAATTGTCGCCGGACGAAGTGGTTGCGAAGTTCGCGGCGGGTGTCCCATCCGGCACTGCAATGGCGGCGCCGCCGCGGCAGTGAAACTTCTCCCTCGAGGAGAAGGGATCGGCCGGCGGAAGAGGGTTCGCGGCGACGAAACCTCGATGCAGGCCGGAACCTGATCCGCGCTTCGCGCCACCTTCTCGCGGCGGGAGACGGGAACCGGCCCCGGCGCAGTCGAAGTCCTACGCATCACTGATCGAAGCAGCGAACACCATGACCGACCTACTCTGGCAAAAACCGGGCACCCGCACCGACGAGCGCATCATGCGTTTCCTCGCCGGCGACGACGTCGTGCTCGATCGCGAGTTCCTGCTCTGCGACATCGAGGCGAGCAAGGCGCACGTCGGCGGCCTTGCGAACATCGGCATCGTGACGCGGGACGAGGCGGCCGCGCTCGTGCGCGCACTCGACGCGCTCGCGGACGACTTCCGCGCCGGGCACTTCGTGCTCGACGGACGCTACGAAGACGGACATTCGGCGATCGAAGCACGCCTCATCGAGCGGCTCGGCGACGCCGGCCGCAAGGTGCACACGGGGCGCAGCCGCAACGACCAGGTCCTCGTCGCGACACGCCTGTGGCTGAAGGCTAAGCTCGGCGAACTCGTCGCGTATTGCATCGACGCGGCGCGTACCTGCCTCGCGCGCGCCGCCGGCGAAGCGCTGCCGCTGCCGGGCTACACGCACCTGCAGCGCGCGGTGGTGTCGTCGACCGCGCTGTGGTTCGCCGGCTTTGCCGAAGCATTCATCGACGATGCGCGGCGCGCGCGCGATACGCTCGCCTGGATCGACGCGAACCCGCTCGGCACCGCGGCCGGCTATGGCGTCAACCTGCCGCTCGACCGCGCGCACACGACCTCGGCGCTCGGCTTCGCGCGCGTGCAGGTGAATCCCGTCTACGCGCAACTCTCGCGCGGCAAGTTCGAAATAGGCGCGCTCGATGCGCTCGCGAGCGCGCTGCTCGACCTGCGCCGGCTCGCCTGGGACCTGTCGCTGTTCACGACCGCCGAGTTCGGTTTCGTGCGCCTTCCGGCCGAATACACGACCGGCAGTTCCATCATGCCGAACAAGCGCAATCCCGACGTGATCGAACTCATGCGGGCGAGCTACGCCTGCGTCGCCGCGGCGCGCACCGAGGTCGAGCAACTGCTGTCGCTGCCATCGGGATACCAGCGCGACCTGCAGTTCTCCAAGGGCGCAATCTTCCACGGCTTCCGCCATGGCCTCGGCGCGCTCGCACTGCTACCCGACCTGCTCGCGCGCCTGGAGTGGAACGCGCCCGCGATGCGAGAGGCGATCGAGCCCGCGATGTATTCGACCGACGTCGCCATCGAACAGGCTGCGGCCGGCGTGCCGTTCCGCGAGGCGTACC
>NZ_JBQCFP010000053.1:0-7051 GCF_051958935.1 Dokdonella sp.
ACGTCAGCGCGGCGACCATTTCCCATCACATCAAGGAACTGGAAGCCGCCGGCCTCGTCCGGATCGTGCGCGAAGGCAAATTCGCCCACCTCAGCGTGCAGCGCGACGTCCTGCGCGCCTATCTCGACCAGCTCGCGGAAATCTGAGTCCGCCCCTTGAAAGCCGTGCGGGCGTCCCCTTGTCGGTACGACGATTAGACACTTGTCTAATCGTCTCATCAATCCAAGGAACCGACATGAGCAAGCTGGCAGGCAAGGTGGCAGTGGTGACGGGCGCATCGAAGGGCATCGGTGCGGGTATCGCGAAAGGGCTGGCGGCCGCAGGCGCCTCGGTGGTCGTCAACTACGCGACCAGCAAGGAAGGCGCCGATCGCGTGGTGGCACGGATCGTCGCCGACGGCGGCAAGGCGATCGCGGTACAGGGCGACGTCGCCAAGGCCGACGACGTGCAGCGCCTGTTCGCCGAGACCGCGCGCGCGTTCGGCAAGGTCGACGTGCTGGTCAACAACGCGGGCGTGTACCGCTTCGCCTCGCTGGACGAGGTGACCGAGGAGGAGTTCCACCGGCAGTTCAACACGAACGTGCTCGGCCTGCTGCTGTCGACACGCGAAGCGGCCAAGTACTTCACCCATGACGGCGGCAGCGTCATCAACATCAGTTCCGTGGCGAGCCAGCTCGGCCTTCCGGGCACGTCGATCTACGCGGCGACCAAGAGCTCGGTCGACGCGATCACTCACGTGCTCTCCAAGGAACTCGGCCCGCGCAACATCCGCGTGAACGCGATCAATCCGGGCGGCGTCGAAACCGAAGGCACGCATGCGATCGGCGTCATCGGCAGCGACTTCGAGAAGGACATGGTGTCCAAGACGCCGCTCGGCCGCATCGGCCAGCCGGACGACATCGCGTCGGTCGCCGTGTTCCTCGCGTCGGGCGATGCGGGCTGGATCACCGGCGAGACGCTGCGCGCTTCGGGCGGCATGCGCTGATCCACGCTGCAGCGGCACGCGAGCCACGGCTCGCGCGCCGCATCAGCGCCGCGCGTAGTCGACGAAGGTCATCGCGAACGCATGCCGCGCATCGGCGGCATGCGTTTCGCGCGCGGTTTCAACCCAGTCGTGCGCGTCGAACGCGGGGAAAAACGCATCCGCGCCAGCGACCTCGGTGTCGACCCAGGTCAGGTGGAGATGCGTCGCGCGCGGCAACACGAGCGCATACACCTCGCCGCCGCCGATCACCGCGAGTTCGCTGGCATCGCGCGCATGGCTGATCGCCTCGTCAAGCGAATGCACGACATGCTGGCCCGCATACGGCGCCTCGTCGCCGCGCGTGAGGACGAGGTTGTCGCGACCGGGCAGCGCGCGGCCGATCGCGAGTGCGGTCTTGCGCCCCATCAGCACCGGCCGGCCGAGCGTGAGCGCCTTGAAGCGGCGCAGGTCCTCGGGCAGGTGCCACGGCATCGCGCCATCGCGGCCGATCGCGAGCCGGCGGTCGAGCGCGGCGACGAGCGAGATCTTCATGCGCACGCCGACGCTCTCGCAGCGGCTCGAGCCACGGTGCTTTCCCGCTCGCGGCGATGCGACACGGGCGTCATACCGCGACCGGCGCCTTGATCGCCGGATGCGGTGCGTAGTCGACGATCGCGACGTCCTCGTAGCGGAAATCGAACAACGAACGCACGCCGGGATTCAGCACGAGCCTGGGCAGCGGCCGCGGCGCGCGCGCGAGCTGTTCGCGCGCCTGGTCGAAATGGTTCGAATACAGGTGCGCGTCGCCGAGCGTGTGCACGAAATCACCCGGCGCGAGTCCAGTCACCTGCGCCACCATGTGCGTGAGCAGCGCGTAGCTCGCGATGTTGAACGGCACGCCGAGGAAGATGTCGCCCGAGCGCTGGTAGAGCTGGCACGAGAGGCGCCCGTCCGCGACGAAGAACTGGAACATCGTGTGGCAGGGCTGCAGCGCCATGCGCGGCAGGTCGGCGACGTTCCACGCGCTGACGACGAGGCGGCGCGAATCGGGGTTGCGGCGGATCTCGTCGACGACCCACGCGATCTGGTCGATCGTGCGCCCGTCCGGCGCGGACCAGCTGCGCCACTGCTTGCCGTAGACGGGCCCGAGTTCGCCATCCGCGTCCGCCCACTCGTCCCAGATCGAGACGCCGTGCTCCTTGAGGTAGCGCACGTTGGTCTCGCCACGCAGGAACCAGACCAGCTCGTGCACGATCGACCTGAGGTGCAGCTTCTTCGTCGTGACGAGCGGGAATCCTTCGGCGAGGTCGTAGCGCATCTGCCAGCCGAACACGCTGCGCGTGCCGGTGCCCGTGCGGTCGGCCTTCTCGGTGCCGTGTTCGAGCACATGGCGTAGCAAGTCGAGATAGGGGCGCATTGGTAAATCGCTCTTCCGTGGGAGCGGCTTCAGCCGCGATGCTCTTGCGGTCCGGTGCCTGCGGCATCCGGCATCGACACCGGATGCAGACTGGCCGTGGGCGCCGACCGCGACCGCCAGAGCAGGAACAAGCCCACGAGGATCAGCGGCATCGACAGGATCTGCCCCATCGTGAGCCAGTCGAAGGCGAGGAAGCCGAGCTGCACGTCCGGCTCGCGCACGAACTCGACCGCGAATCGGAAGCAGCCGTAGAGCAACGCGAACAGCCCCGAGACCGCATAGCGCGGACGCGGCTTGCGCGAATAGATCCAGAGCACCGTGAACAGCACGATGCCTTCCAGGCCGAATTCGTACAGTTGCGACGGATGACGCGCCTCGTGCTCGAGCTGGCCGGCGAGATACATTGCATGCAGCTCGTCGCGCGTCTTGTCGAGCGCATCCAGCGCGCGCGGGAAGATCATGCCCCAGGCGACATCGGTATGGCGTCCCCAGAGTTCGCCGCCGATGAAGTTGCCGAGGCGCCCGAGGCCGAGGCCGATCGGCACGAGCGGCGCGATGAAATCGATCACGTCGAAGTAGTTCAGTGCCCGCCGCCGCGTCCACAGCCAACCCGCGACGAGCACGCCGAGCAGGCCGCCGTGGAACGACATGCCGCCTTCCCACACGCGAATCAGGCTGAGCGGGTGCGCGATGAGTTCGGCCGTGTTGTAGAACACCATGTAGCCGATGCGCCCGCCGAGGATCACGCCGAGCATGAGGTAGAAGCAGAGGTCGGAGAACTCGTCGCGCGTGACCGGCAGGCGCCCGGCCGCGCGCCGGCGCTGGCCCAGCCACCAGGCGATGCCGAAGCCGACGAGGTACATGATGCCGTACCAGTGCACCTGCACCGGGCCGAGCGAGAACGCGATGGGGTCGATGTCGACGAAGTAATGGGTCACGAACCGGGCGACATTGGTGAGTATCGCCGGGATTGTGCACGCTTCGGCGGCGGTCGCCCACTCCCCGAGTCGTTGCCCGTAGCGCTTCCGGGAAAATCCGCACGCCGATCGACAGGAGGGGATCGCGTCACGCCGCAATCCCGGCGGTGATCGGATCGCGGGCGCCGGAGATCCGCGCCGCAATCGGCTGCCAGCCGCCCGGCGACCTGCTCTTCGGCGACCGTTACGACGACGGCGGAAGCGCCGGCAAGGCGAAGCGAGCCCATGCTAGGCTCGCGCGGAGGGAAAGGTCGATGGCGCACACGGATCTCACCGAGCTGCTCAACCGCGCGCAGGGCGGCGATGCCACCGCGCGCGAAGCCGCGTTCGCGCAGATCTACGCCGACCTCAAGCGCATCGCCGCGGCCGAGCTGCGGCGCAATCCCGGCGCGACGCTCAACACCACCGCGCTCGTGCACGAGGCCTACGCGAAGCTCGCCGCGCACCACGCCGGCGCCCTCGCCAGCCGCGCGCATTTCTTCAGCCTCGCCGCGCGCGCGATGCGCCAGATCCTCGTCGACCAGGCGCGCAGCCGGCTCGCCGACAAGCGCGGCGGGCGCGAAGCGCACACCGGCCTCGACGGCGCGCACGAGGTCGCCGACCGCCGCGCCGAGGAACTACTGCTCGTCGACGAAGCGCTCGACCGCCTCGCCGAGCACGACGAACGCGCCGCAAAAGTCGTCGAATGGCATTTCTTCGGCGGCTTCACGTTCGGCGAGATCGCCGCCGAGCTCGAATTGTCCGAGCGCACGGTGCGCAGCGATTGGGCACTCGCGCGCGCGGTGCTCGCGCGCGAGCTCGGTTTCGGCGATATCGCCCCCGCCGCTTCGGGCGCCGGATTGCGTAACACGTAGCCAGGCATCTTCGAGGGGACCGCACGTGCATCGCGACTGGCCGCAAGTGAAGGCGCTGTTCGACGCCTGCCTCGATGCCGCGCCAGCCGCCCGCGCGCGCCTGCTCGGCGACGAAACGACGGTGCCGCCCACGGTGCGCGCCGAAGTCGAGGCGCTGCTTGCCGCGCACGCGCAGTCCACGTCGCTCGATCGTGGCGCGGCAGCGTGGGGCGCGCCGCTATTCGCCGGCGCCATCGACGATGCCGGCGACCGGCCCGAACGCATCGGCCCCTATCGGGTGCTGCGGGAGCTCGGCCGCGGCGGCATGGGCGTGGTGTGGCTCGCCTGCCGCGACGAGCCGGGCTTCGAGCAACGCGTAGCGCTCAAGCGCGTGCGCGGCGGCCTCGACGGCAGCGAGGCCCGCGCGCGCTTCCGGCGCGAGCGCGGCATCCTCGCGCGCCTCGCGCACGACCGCATCGCACGCCTGCTGGACGGCGGCGTCGACGCCGATGGCCGGCCGTGGTTCGCGCTGGAGTACGTCGAAGGCGAGCCGATCGACCGCTGGTGCGACGCGCGCAGGTTGCCGTTGCGCGCGCGGGTGCGGCTGTTCCTCGACGTGCTCGACGGGGTCGCCTGGGCGCATCGCAACCTCGTCGTGCATCGCGATCTCAAGCCCGCCAACGTGCTCGTCGACGGCGACGGCCGCGTCAAGCTGCTCGATTTCGGCATCGCCAAACTGCTCGATGACGGCGACGCCGACACGACCGCGACCGGCATGCTGCTGATGACGCCGACCTATGCCGCGCCGGAGCAGGTGCGCGGCGAGACGGTCTCGACCGCCACCGACGTATACGCGCTCGGCGTGCTGCTGTTCGAGCTCGCGACCGGCCTGTCACCGTATCGTACGCCAGCGTCGACCCGACCGGCCTTCGCGCACGCCGTGCTCGAGCAGGAAGCCGAACGACCCGCGCGTGCGCTGCAACGCACGGGCGTTGACGCGGCGGCGCTCGCCGCGGCGCGCGGCACGACACCCGCCGGCCTGCGCGCGGCACTCGATGCCGACTTCGCGCAGATCCTCTCGATCGCGCTCGCAAAGGTACCCGAGCAGCGCCATGCGAGCGTGGACGCCTTCGCTGCCGACCTGCGCGCCTGGCTCGACCGCCGGCCGCTGCTGAGTCGTCCGACACCGCGCTGGCGCCGGCTCGTGCAGTTCGCGCGGCGCCACCGCGTCGGCCTCGCGGCGGGCGCACTTCTCGGCGCGACGGCATTCGCCGGCATCGGCGCCACGCTCTGGCAGGCGCGCATCGCCGTGCGCAACGCGCAGACCGCGCGCGCGGTGCGCGAGTTCACGACCGGCCTGTTCGCCGCGATCGATCCCGACCAGGCGCGCGGGCGCGAGGTGCCGTTGCGCGAAGTGCTCGATCTCGGCGCGCGGCGCGCCGAAACGACCCTCGCCGACCAGCCCGTGGTGCGCGGTGCGCTGCTCTCCGACCTCGGTGCGATCTACACCTCGCTCGGCGACGATGCGCGCGGCATCGCCTTGCTCGAGCAGGCACGCGACGCGCTGCTCGCCCAGCCGCGCGGCGAAGACGAAGAACTCGCGCGCGCCTGGCTGCGCCTCGCCGAAGCGCAGTTCCAGGACAATCGCTACGAGGCGGCTGCAGGCAGCACCGACGCCGCCCTGCGGCTGCTCGCCCCGCGAGCGCCGGCTGATCCGCTTCGCATCGAGGGCGAGCTACGACGCGTGCGCATCGACGAAGAAGCCGACCGCCTCGACGCCGCCGGCGACCGCGCCGAACGCGTCATCGCTGCGTTGCGCGCGGATGCGCGCGCAGCGCCCGCAAGCCTTTCCGACGCGCTCGCGGCGCTCGGCAACCTGCGTCGCCTGCAGGCACGCCACGAGGACGCGCTCGTCGCGCTGGAAGAGGCGCTCGCGCTCGCACGCCGCGATCCCGATGATCCGCTCGTCGCCTCTCGCCTGCACGAGCTGGCCGCAGCCGAGGCCGCGGCCGGCCAACCGTCGCGGGCGATCGCGCACCTGCGCGAGGCGTACGCCTTGCACCGCCGCGTGCACGGCGAGCGCCATCCGCTCACCCTGTCGACCGAGGGCGAACTCGCCTTCGCGCTGGCGAATTCCGCTCAGTACGCGGAATCGGATGCCCTGTTCGAGCGCAACATCGCTGCCCGCCGCGCCGTGTTCGGCGCGCAGCATCCCCAAGTCGCGACATCGCTCAACAACGTCGGCGTGAGTCTCTACGTGCGGCGCCGCCATGCCGAGGCCGCGCAGTCCTTCGGTGAAGCCTGGCGCATCTGGCGGGCCACGATCGGCTCCGAACACGCGAGCACGCGAGCGGCGCTGACCGGCTACGGCGCCGCGCTGGCCGAAGCCGGCGATGTCGCGACGGCCGAGCCGCTCGTGCGGCAGGCGTACGCGATGTCGCAACGCCTCGACCCGCCACGCAAGCAGGAATCATCGGCCAACACGCTCGCGCTCCTGCTCGAGCGTACACGACGCCTCGACGAGGCCGAACGCGTGCTGCGAGACAACGTGGAGTTGCAGTCACGCGCGAACGACGGCGACGTGCGCCGCTACGCATGGACGACGACACTGCTCGGCCGCGTGCTGCGCGAGCGCGGTGACCTGGCCGCGGCGCGCGAGCAGCTCGAACGGTGCTTCACCGCCTACGACAGCGACGACTATCCGGACAATCCGCGTGCGGCGACCTGCTTCGTGCAGCTCGCGCTCGTGCGCGAGGCGCAGCACGCAGCGACCGGCGACGAGCGCGCACTGCTCGAGCGCGCGCTCGCCGTGCAGGAAGCGCAGCTCGGCAAGGACGATGCCGATGCGATCGCGACGCGC
>NZ_JBQCFP010000054.1:0-9723 GCF_051958935.1 Dokdonella sp.
AGCTGCGCCTTGTACTCACCGGCCGGAACCCTGCGCGTCTCGACCGCACCGCGCACGTAGCGCATCGTTTCCACGCGATCCTTCACCGCGACCGGATATTCGAACGCGTTGGCGCCGTGCACGAGGTCGCTCGCGAGTGCGAGCGTGACCGACTGGCGATCGATCAGCCCCGGCACGGTCGCGTAGTGGAAGTCCTGGCCACCTTCGCTCACCGCGACCCTACCCGCCTGCCAGTCGAACGCCGCATGCCGAGTGCGCTGCTTGAACTTGCCTTCCTGCTTGTAGTCGTACGCGAGAGCCTCGGGCCGCCCGTCCTTCCAGCGGAAACGCGAGGTTTCGACGATATGGATGCCCGCCAGCTTGGCGAGCGCGGAGGTACCGCGCGTCTCGCTGCGCAACGTCCACCTGCCATCGCCGTTGTCGGCGAGCTCGAGCGTGGTGCGGCCGACCTCGTCGCCATTGCGCAAGGTTGCGTACTCGGCACGGAACGGCTTGATCGCTTCAGCGGCGTACGAAGGCACGGCGAAGGCGAACAGGAGGGCGGCGATGAACGGAATCTTCATGAGGGTCTTCGCGGCGACAGGACGCCGCAGTATCGGTGCTAGTGGCTGAACGAAGCATGCAAAAGATCCAAGCTTGAAACACGAAGCACACAGGGCACGCAGAGGAAGAACTTTTCAGGAAAAGATCTTCCCGCGGCTGCATGCTTCGTGTGCTCCGTGTGCTTCGTGCTTCAGGCTTTCCGGTTTCCGGGTACCACGAGATCGGAGTCCGTACCCAGGCGGAGCGGGGCGGGCAGGGCGGTGCCGTCGAGGCGGACCTGCGTGCCGCCGAGGGCGATGCGGTCGGCGGCGATCAGCGCGACGACGGCGATGAGGAGGCGGTGTTCTTCGGCGAGCAGGCGCTCGGCGAGCACCTCGGGCGTGTCGCCCGCGTGCACGGGTATCTCGGCGTACGCGATCGGCGGGCCGCCGTCGAGTTCGGCGGTCACGTAATGCACGGTCGCGCCGTGCAGTGCATCGCCGGCCTCGATCGCACGGCGGTGCGTGTGCAGGCCGGGATACTTCGGCAACAGCGACGGGTGGATGTTGACGATGCGCCCCGCCCACGGCACGAGCACGGCCGGGTCGATGATGCGCATGAAGCCCGCGAGCACGATCAGCTGCGGATCCGCGGCAGCGATGCGCGCGAACAGTTCCGCATCGTAGGCGGCGCGCGTCGGCGCGGACCTGGGCGAGAGCGCGAGCGTCGCAATGCCCGCCGCTTTCGCTCGCCGCAGCGCATGCGCATCCACCTTGTCGCTCGCGACGAGCACGAGTTCGATCGGCAGGGCGCCCGCACGCTGCGCATCGATCAGCGCCTGCAGGTTCGAGCCGCGCCCGGAGGCGAGCACGGCGATGCGCAGGGGTCGAGGTCGGGAGGCGAGCGTCATCGGGGCGTGTGCCGGGTTGTTTCCACGCAGAGCAGGCAAGGCGGCCGCGCTGCTTTTTTGCGGGAGCGCCGGAAGCGCGATGCTCGCCAGCCCTCGGCCCTCAACCGATCCTCACCCTCTCATCCCCCCGCTGCGCCTCGACCGTACCGATCGTCCACGCGGCGAGCCCGAGCGCCTCGAGCGCATCGAGCGTCATGCCGACCTGGTCGCGCTGCACGATCAGCGTGTAGCCGATGCCGCAGTTGAACGTGCGCAGCATCTCCTCGCGCGCGACGTTGCCCTCGCGCTGCAGCCAGTCGAACAGCGGCGGGAATTTCCAGGTCGCGCTGTCGAGCGCGATGCCGAGGCCGTCCGGCACGACGCGGATGATGTTTTCCTTGAGGCCGCCGCCGGTGATGTGCGCCATGCCATGCAGCTTCTGCTGCTTGAGCAGCGCGAGGATCGGCTTGACGTAGATCGTGGTCGGCGCGAGCAGCGCGTCGGCGAGGCGCACGCCGCCGAGGTCGAGGTCGAAGCCGCCATTGTCCGGCGTGATGCCGGCGCGCGCGACGATCCGGCGGATCAGCGAATAGCCGTTCGAATGCGCGCCGCTCGAGGCGATGCCGATGATCGCGTCACCGGCCTTGATCTGCGAACCGTCGACGAGCGCCGACTTCTCGACCACGCCGACCGTGAAGCCGGCGAGATCGTATTCGCCGGGCGGATACATGTCGGGCATCTCGGCCGTCTCGCCGCCGACGAGCGCGCAACCGGCGAGTTCACAACCCTTTGCGATGCCGCCGACGACGCTGACCGTGGTGTCGACGTCGAGCTTGCCGGTCGCGAAGTAGTCGAGGAAGAACAGCGGCTCGGCGCCCTGCACGAGTACGTCGTTGACGCACATGCCGACGAGGTCGATGCCGATCGTGTCGTGGCGGCCGAGCATTTGCGCGAGCTTGAGCTTGGTGCCGACACCGTCGGTGCCGGAGACGAGCACGGGTTCGCGGTAGCGGCCGCCGAGTTCGAACAGGGCGCCGAATCCGCCGAGGCCGGCCATGACTTCGGGACGGAACGTGCGGCGGACGAGCGGCTTGATACGCTCGACGACCTCGTTGCCGGCATCGATGTCGACGCCGGCGGCGCGGTAGCTCAGGGATTCGAGTTCGACGGACATGACGGCGGGATCGGGCGGGGCGCGCATTCTAGCAGGGTGCCGCGAAAGTGCTTCCGAATCGGGGTAAAGGGGACGGAGCTATTCCCCGGGTGCATCCAGCCGGGAGGACCCGGCATCTCCGGAAAATACCTCCGTCCCCTTTTCCCTGCGCACGGCCGGCCCGCATGGACGCGCCCGCGGGCTTTGGGCAGACTTGTGCCCACCGATGGCTATGGACGACCCCGTGCGACTCCCTGTTCCGCGCGTGCCCGGCCCCGTGAGGGGAACCGTGCTGGCGATGCTGCTGGCGCTGCTGCCGGCGATGGCGATCGCCGGCCCTTCGAGCTACACCGGCACCGCGCCGGTCAATTCGCAGTCGGACGAGGAGCGCACCGGCGCACTGCAGACCGCGCTGGCCAATGTCGTCATCGAGCAGACCGGCGACAGCGGGGTGATCGCGCGGCCCGAGCTTGCCAAGGCGATCGAGAAAGCCGAGCGCTACGTGCTGCAGTATTCCTATCGACGCAACTCGGCCGGCGACGCGCCGATGACGCTGGTGGCTCAGTTCGACGCGGGTGCGGTCGACCAGATGCTGCAGAAATTCGGGCTCGGCGCGCTCGCCGCGGTCCCGGTCGCGCCGGAGACGCCGACCGAGGCGACCGTGTGGATCGGCGGCATCCGCGATGCGGACGACTATGCACGCGTGATCGGCTATCTCGGCCACAACAATTTCGTGAAGGCGCTGCAGCCGACGCAAGCGACATCGGACGGCATCCTCGTGCACCTGTCGCTGTCGACCGATGTCGCGCACTTCCTCGGCGCGGTCGCGATGGAGCGGACGCTCGCCGAAGGCACCAGCCACGTCGACGGCGCGGACGCGGCGCTCGTGCTCGGCCACTGACGCCGCAGCCGTGCTGCGTCACCTGCCCAACCTCGTCACCGCGCTGCGCATGCTGCTGGTGGTGCCGCTGTGCTGGCTCATCCATGCCGGGCGCTACGACGGCGCGCTGTTCGTCGCCGCGATCGCCGCGGTGAGTGATGCCCTCGACGGCTGGCTCGCCAAGCGCTACGGCTGGCAGAGCTGGATCGGCGGCATGCTCGACCCAATCGCCGACAAGCTGCTGCTGACGGCCGCCTTCGTCTGGCTCGCGCTGTCCGGCGAACTGCCGATGTGGCTCACCGCGCTCGTGGTCGGCCGCGACATCGCGATCGTCTCGGGCGCGATCGCATACCACAACCTCGTCGGCCGCTTCGATGCGGCGCCAAGCCGCCTGTCGAAGGCGACCACGGCGATCCAGCTCGCCTTCGTGCTGGTCGAGCTGCTGCGCCTGTCGCACTGGATCGCGACGCCGCCGCTGCTGCGCAGCGCGACGATCGCGCTCACCGCGGCATTCACGCTCGCGAGCGGCTTGCACTACATCATCGTATGGGGCGCGCGCGCGCGCCGCGCCCTCCGCCGAGGCCGATCGACATGAACGAGAACGCCCGCGAGGGACTGCATCTGCGCTGGCAGTGGCTGATCCTGCTCGTTTCGGTCGGCTTCGTCGTCTGGCTGCTCGCGCCGGTGCTGATGCCGTTCGTCGCGGCGGCGCTGTTCGCCTATCTCGCCGATCCGATCGTCGACCGGCTGGAACGCTGGATGAGCCGCGGCCTGGCCGTGAGCCTCGTGTTCCTCGTCGTCGCGCTCGTCGTGATCGTGATCCTGCTGCTGCTCGTGCCGTTCACCGAACGGCAGATCGGCGCGTTCCTCGGCCAGCTGCCGGTCTGGCTCGACTGGTTCCAGACACGCGCGACGCCGTGGCTGGAAACGCAGTTCGGGATCTCGCCGGACGTGCTCGATACGCAGCGCATCCTCGCCGCGCTGCAGGCGCACTGGAAGGAAGCGGGCGGCATCGCCGCAGGCGTGCTCGCGAAGGTGTCGAAATCGGGCATGGCCGTGGTCGGCTGGGTGCTCAACCTCGTGATGGTGCCGGTGGTCGCCTTCTACCTGTTGCGCGACTGGGACGTGCTGGTCGAGCGCATCCACGCGTTGATACCGCGTTCGATCGAACCGGTGGTCGCACGCCTCGCGCGCGAGTCCGACGACGTGCTCGGTGCATTCCTGCGCGGGCAGCTCAGCGTCATGCTCGTGCTCGGTGCGTTCTACGGCATCGGCCTGTGGATCGTCGGCGTTAGCATCGGCCCGCTGATCGGCATGATCGCCGGCCTGATCAGCTTCGTGCCGTACCTCGGCGCGATCACGGGCGTGATCATGGGCGTGGTCGCGGCGCTCGTGCAGTACCAGGACTGGGCGCACGTCCTGCTCGTGCTCGGCGTGTTCGCGGTCGGCCAGACGCTCGAAGGCTACGTGCTCGTGCCCAAGCTCGTCGGCGACAAGATCGGCCTGCACCCGGTCGCGGTGATCTTCGCCGTGCTCGCGGGTGGCGAGCTGTTCGGTTTCCTCGGCGTGCTGCTCGCCCTGCCGGCGGCGTCGGTCGTGATGGTCGTGCTGCGTTACGCCTACGCGCGTTATACCTCGAGCGAGCTCTACACGACGGGCTCGGCGCCGGGCATCATCGTGGTGGCGGAAAAGGGGACGGAGGTATTTTCCGATACATCGAATCCCTCGGACCCCGCACCCCGGGAAAATACCTCCGTCCCCTTTTCCTGACATGAGTCCGCAGTTGCCGCTCGCGCTGCGCTGGCCGGCGCACCAGCGCTTCGAAGGTTTCGTCGCGGGCGCCAACGGCGCCGCGCTCGAAGCGCTGCGCCGCGCGTCGCGCTTCGAGGATCCCGCGTGGCTGTACCTGCATGGCGCGCCGGGCAGCGGCCGCACCCACCTGCTCGTCGCCGCATGCGCGGCGGCCAGTGCGGCTGGCCGCGCCGCGCAGTACCTGTCGCTCGCGAGCCTCCATGCGCGGCGAGCCGAAGCCATCAGAGGCTTCGGCGGCAGCGACCTGCTCGCGCTTGACGATCTCGACGCGATCGCGGGCGAGCGCGAGGCCGAGCATGCGCTGTTCGATCTCTACAACCGCTGCCGCGCCGAAGCGTCGCTGCTGCTGTTCGCCGCGTCGGCGCCCCCCGCGCAGCTCGGCGTCGGTCTGCCCGACCTCGTCTCGCGCCTGTCCGCCTGCACCCAGCTCGTGCTGAGACCCCTCGACGAGGGCGAGCGCCGCGCGTTGCTGCGCGAGCGAGCGCTCGCTCGCGGCATCGAACTCGACGACGCCGCGCTCGACTGGCTGTTCGCGCGCAGCAAACGCGATCTCGGCACCCTCATCGATGCACTCGACCGCATCGACCGCGCTTCGCTCGCGGCGAAGCGGCGCGTCACGGTGCCGTTCCTGCGCTCGTTGTTCGACTGAGCCCGTGCTCCACCCCATCATGCCCACGGTGCGCCTCGACTTCATGGTGCGGGGACGCGCGCAAGCGCGATCACCGAGGAATGCGGCGGCAGGAAGCCGACCGCGTCGATGCCTCGCGTGCGCTTGCTAGACTTGCAGCGCCT
The DNA here is from genome assembly GCF_051958935.1 of Dokdonella sp. GTDB lineage: Bacteria > Pseudomonadota > Gammaproteobacteria > Xanthomonadales > Rhodanobacteraceae > Dokdonella_A. The sequence continues at coordinate 6,049 of NZ_JBQCFP010000054.1, forward strand.
TTTCCACGCGCAGGCCCCACCGTGATCCGCGACTCCCGTGCCGACGACCGCCGACGCTTCGCCGAGGGCGTGCTTGCCGCCGCTGCCACGATCGAAACTGCGTCCGCGGATGCGAGCATGCGCAGCTACTGGCGCGTGAGTTCGCCCGATGCATCCACGCGCATCCTCATGGACGCACCGCATGACGCGGCTGAACTCGACGCCTGGCTCGACATCGGTGCGCGCCTGCGCGCGGCCGGCCTGCATGCGCCGGAGGTGCTCGCCGTCGATCGCGAACAGGGTTTCGTGCTCATGGAAGATCTCGGCACGCGCACCTACCTGCCGGAACTCGACGAGCACAGCGCCGACCGTCTCTACGGCGACGCATTCGACGCACTGCTGCGCATGCAGACGCGCGTGCACACGAACGGCCTGCCTGCATTCGACCGTGGCCGCCTCGTCACCGAAATGGAGTTGCTGCCCGAGTGGTTCCTCGGGCGCCATCTCGGTTACGTGCCCACGTGCGAGGAGTGGGACGTCATCGAGGCCGCATTCACGTTCCTCGCGCACGCGGCACTGGAGCAGCCGCGCGCCTTCATGCATCGCGACTACCACAGCCGCAACCTGCTGGTGTGCGAAGTTGCGCAACAGGGCGCGAATGGGCCATCCGCGAGTGCCGCCGTCGCGGGAGCGTTCCCCGGGATCCCGAGCCCTGGCATCGTCGATTTCCAGGGTGCCGTCGCCGGGCCGATCACCTACGACCTCGCCTCGCTGCTGCGCGACTGCTACATCGAGTGGCCGCAGGAGCGCATCGGCGGCTGGGTCGCTGCGTATCGCGAGCGCCTGCGCCATGCACACCTGATCGGCGTCGAGGTCGACGGCGCGCGGTTCCGCCGCTGGTTCGACCTTGCCGGCCTGCAGCGCCACGTCAAGGTGCTGGGCCTGTTCTGCCGGCTGTGGTATCGCGACGGCAAGGCACAGTACCTCGGCGACCTGCCGCTGGTCTGGCGCTACGTGACACAGGTCGCGCACGGCTATCCCGAACTCGCCGATTTCGTCGCGCTGCTCGAGCGCGTGCTCGGCGAGCGCGACATCACCCGCGCGCGCGAGCCTGGCGCATGACGATCCGCCGCGCGATGGTCTTCGCCGCGGGGCGCGGCGAACGCATGCGCCCGCTCACCGATGCGACCCCCAAGCCACTGCTGCGCGCGGGCGGTCGCACGCTCATCGAACGTCATCTCGAGAAACTCGCAGCCGCGGGCGTGCGCGAGGTCGTCGTCAACACCTCGCACCTGGCCGAGCAGTTCCCCGCCGTGCTCGGCGACGGCACGCGCTGGGGCCTGCGCATCCGCTACAGCTACGAAGGGCTGGCGCCGCTGGAAACCGGCGGCGGCATCAGGCACGCACTCGCACTGCTCGGCGACGAGCCGTTCATCGGCGTCAGCGCCGACATCGTCAGCGACTACGACTACGCGCGCCTGCCGCGCCAACCGGACGGGCTCGCCCACCTCGTGATGGTGCCGAACCCCGACTTCCATCCGCGCGGGGATTTCTGCCTCGACCATGGACGGCTCAACGACGAGGGCATCGGCGAGCGCCTCACCTTCGGCAACATCGGCGTCTATCGCCCCGCGCTCGTCGCGGGCGAGACGGCGACGCGCTTCAAGCTGCTGCCGATGTACCAGCGCGCGATGCGCGCGGGCCTCCTCGCCGGTGAGCGCCACGACGGCTACTGGCGCAACATCGGCACGCCGGCGCAACTGCTGCAGCTCGAGGACGACTGGCGTCGCGACGGCGGGACCTGACGTTCGCCGCCCCGGAACGACGGCTGGCGCGATCGGGAGATGCGCCGGTAGCCCCGGCGGTTTGACCCTGCCAGCGTTAAACAGTACTATTTCGGTACTGATTAGACCGTACCGTACCGTGATCCGGTACCCATTGAAGCCGTTGCCGCCATGCTCCGCGTCAGCAAACTCACCGACTACGCGACCGTCGTCATGACCTGCCTCGCGGGCGCCGGCGACGGCGTGCTCAGCGCACAGGTGCTCGCCGAACGCGCGCGCCTGGAACTGCCGACCGTGAGCAAGCTGCTCAAGCAGCTGGCCCAGGCCGGCCTCGTCGCCTCTTCGCGCGGGATCAATGGCGGCTATCGCCTCGCGCATGCGCCCGAGCGCATCACGATCGCCGACATCGTCACCGCGATGGAAGGACCGATCGGCATGACCGAGTGCAGCGCCCACGCGGGCGTGTGCGGCCACGAATCGCATTGTGGCGTACGCGTGAACTGGCAGCGCATCAACCACGCGATCGCGGCGGCGCTCGAAAGCGTGACGCTCGCCGACATGCTCAAGCCGCCACCGCGCCGCGCCGGCGCGATCCCGCTGCGCGTCGCGAGCGCGTGACGCGCGAGCGCCGGACCTTCGCGTTTCGAATCCAGCAGGCAGCCCGATGGCGACCCAGACCCAGACCGAAATCGAAATCGAACGATCGCGCGAACCGAACGCAAACGCGGCGGTCGAGGTGGTGCTCAATCGCCGCTACGAGGCCGGCTTCGTCACCGACATCGAGAGCGAAAGCCTGCCGCCCGGGCTCGACGAGGATGTCGTGCGCGCGATCTCCGCGCGCAAGAACGAGCCGGAATGGATGACCGAATGGCGCGTCGCGGCGTTCCGCCACTGGCTCACGATGACGCCGCCGCACTGGGCCAGGCTCGAGATCGACCCGATCGATTTCCAGGCGATCAGCTATTTCTCCCAGCCGAAGAACCGGCCCAAATCGCTCGACGAAGTCGACCCGAAGCTGCTCGAAACCTACGACAAGCTCGGCGTGCCGCTGCACGAGCGCGCGCGCCTCGCCGGCGTCGCGGTGGACGCGGTGTTCGACTCGGTCTCGGTCGGCACGACGTTCCGCAAGGAACTCGCTGCCGCGGGCGTGATCTTCTGCTCGATGTCCGAAGCGGTGCGCGAACACCCCGACCTCGTGCGCAAGTACCTCGGCAGCGTCGTGCCGACCGGCGACAACTACTTCGCGGCGCTCAACTCGGCGGTGTTCTCCGACGGTTCGTTCGTGTTCGTGCCCAAGGGCGTGCGTTGCCCGATGGAACTGTCGACTTATTTCCGCATCAATGCGCGCGACACCGGCCAGTTCGAGCGCACCCTGCTCATCGCCGAGGAAGGCGCGAGCGTGTCCTACCTCGAAGGCTGCACCGCGCCGATGCGCGACGAGAACCAGCTGCATGCCGCGGTGGTCGAACTCGTCGCGCTCGACGACGCCTCGATCAAATACTCGACCGTGCAGAACTGGTACCCCGGCGACGAGAACGGCGTCGGCGGCATCTACAACTTCGTGACCAAGCGCGGCGACTGCCGCGGCGCGCGCTCGAAGATCTCCTGGACCCAGGTCGAGACCGGTTCGGCGATCACCTGGAAGTATCCGAGCTGCGTGCTGCGCGGCGACGATTCGGTCGGCGAGTTCAATTCGGTCGCGCTCACGCACCATCGCCAGCAGGCCGACACCGGCACCAAGATGATCCACATCGGCCGCAACACGAAGTCGAAGATCGTCTCCAAGGGCATCAGCGCCGGACGCGGGCAGAACACCTATCGCGGCCTGGTCAAGGTGGAGAAGGGCGCCGATGGCGCGCGCAACCACACGCAGTGTGATTCGCTCCTGATCGGCAAGAAGTGCGGCGCGCAC
>NZ_JBQCFP010000055.1:0-27479 GCF_051958935.1 Dokdonella sp.
AGCGAGAACGTCGTGCCGGCAACGAAGAACACGGCATGATTGCCGGGGCCGTTGCCGGCCGGGACGTAATGGCCGTCGAAGTCGGTGCCGCTCGCGTCGACGATGTCGATCGCGTGAGGCATGGCGCCGGCCGCTGCGAGCGAACAGGATGCGGTCGATGGCGCGTGTGGATTGTCGCTGTCGGCATACACGTGCACGTAGTAACCCGCCGGGTCGTCCGGGAGGCCGCTGACGGCGACCGTGACCGGCGTGGCGGTCGCGCTGAGATAGCCGTCCATCATGCGGAAGTCGCCGGGTGCGTCGGCGATCGCGGTTTTCCACGCGCCGGCCGCGGACCAGTCCACCGTCGCGCCGGTCGCGGTTCCGGTTTCGTCGACGAGTGCGATCGCGTGGCCGCTCGAGCCCGCGAGCGGGTTCCAGTTCACCGCGGGGACCGCGCCCGCGGTTTCGCGCGCATCCATCGGCGCGCCCGTGCCGACGAAATCGATGCTGATCGTGCCCGTGCCCGCGGTGACGGCGCTCGCATGAAGTCCGACCGTATCCTCGTGCGCGAGCGTGCCGTCGGACGCGCCGATCACGAGGTCTGCATCCGCCGTGAAGGACAGAGGCGTATGTACCGTGAGCGTGGTGCTGCCGCCGGCGGGTACATCGTTCTCCGCGAACGAGGCCGTCGCGCCAGGCGGCAGGCCGCTGACGTCGAGATGGAGCGTGCCCGCGTAGCCCTGCAGCGCGCGCGTGGTGATCGCGAAGACGACGCTGTCGCCGGGCTGCGCGCCCGGATTGCGTGGCGATGCGGCGAGGGTGAAGTCCGCCGTCGGGAGCAGCCCGTACGTGCTAACCGTCGCCGCACCGACGCCGTCGCCGGGGAATGACGCCATGTATACGCGCCCACCGACCACCGTCGGCGGGCTGAACTTCGGCCAGTTGCCCATGCGATCGCGCGCGGGGTTCTGTTCCGAGTTCCAGAGTTCGTGCGTGAGATCGTCGGCATCGACGGCGCGGAGCACCCCCGGATGCACGCCGCTGTTCGGATCGGATCCACTGAACGCCATCGACGACCACAGCACGCCCGTACCCGGCGTGCTGCCGTTCGCCGACAGCGTGAGGACGCCGCCGGCCGAACCGTTGTTGGAAAACAGCGTCGATTGCGAAGCGGGCGTCGTGTCGAACGTGCCGGCCGCCGCATTGAAGTGGTATGCCTTCATCGGGCTTTGGCTGTCCGACCACACGTACATCCATGGGCCGACGCCGCCCGCGCGGTTCCAGTACACGGGGCCGCCCTTGATCTGCTGACCGCCGTTGCTGAACACCTGCACGATGTTCGCGTCACCGGCCGATTCGTGGCCGAGCGAGGTCGTGTACGTCACGTAGAACACGCCGCTCTTGCCGGCACCGACGATGAGATCGGTGCCCGGCAGCAGGATCGGCCCGGAACCGCCGAGATCCGCATCGGCCTGGTTGAGTTCCTGGTACACGGACGGAGTGAACCAGTCGAGCATCGGCGTGTCCGGTGTCGGGCCGAATTTCACGAACGACTCGCCGAAGTTGCGCACGCCGTCGTAGGTGCCGTTGCCGGTCATGTAGTACACGTTGCCGTCGGCGTCCACCGCGGGTGCGCGACCGGCCATCCAGATGCCGCCCCCGTTGAACGCGGTGCCGTCCGGTGTGGATGTCCAGATCGCGGTGCGCTGCAGCGTCGTGGCGTCGTGCACCATGACCCAGCCGTGGTAGGCGAACTGGTCGCTGTGCGCACCCCAGGCGATGAATACGCGTCCGTCGGCGATCGCGAGGCTCGCGCGCTGGTCCTGGGTCTTCGGGTTGAACGCGAGCATGCCGCCGACGCTGCCATTGCCGCTGCCCGGCACGCTGCCGCCGAGCACGACCGGGCTGCCGGGCCGTTCGTCCAGCGTCGTGATGTCGAGCGCGTGCAGGCGCTGGCAATAGGTCGGATTGACCGGGCCGCAGTTCGCGCCGGGTTCGCGCGTGCGCGCGACGAGGTACATCGTGTTCGTCGCCACATCGATTGCGGGCGTGCTCTCGATGCCGACGTTGCCGATGATGTTGTCGTTGTAGCCGAGGATGTCGAGGATCGGGATCGCGGTCGAACCCGGAACCTGGCTCGTGATGTCGAGCGTGAGCAGTGGCGCAGCCGATGGCGAATTCGCGTCGAACGCGTAGACGATGTCGTTCATCGTGGCCACGTAGAGCACATCGTGCACGCCCTGACCGGGGATCGCGACGTTGCGTACGTACAAGGGCTGCGCGTAGACCGACCCACTGACCGGATATGCCCACAGCTTGCCGAACGTGTTGGCATCGACATTCGCGGTGGTCAGGACGCTTTCGTCGAGGTTCGCGCCGAGGCGCGCCGCGCCGTAGCGCTCGGAGGTGACGTCGATGGGCGCCGCGGACAGGGTCGTCGACGCAGCAAGGATCAGCGCGCCCGAGCAGCGCGTTGCAAACAAGGTTGCCATCGTTGGTCCCCTCGAAGTGGCGCCCGACTGTAGCAGAACGGCGGCGGCGCTCGCGCGAATGTACCCGGGACGACGTAAGCTCAGGGCAGCCGGTGCGCGTTGGCCCGGCAGGAGGTCCGATGAGCTGTTTCATCACAGTGCGACGCCTTGCGCCGTTCATCCTGCTCGCGTTGCTCGGCGGTTGCGCGGCACCGCGGCCGAAGGCGCCGTCGCGCAGTCCGGCCGAGGTGCGCGCGCAAATCGTGCGGCTGCTGCCGGCCGGGCTCGCCGATCGCGGCGGGTGGGCGGCCGACATCGAGGCCGCAATGCGCACGCAGGACATCGAGCCTACGGCGGAGAATCTGTGCGCCGTGCTCGCCGTCACCGAGCAGGAGTCGACGTTCCGCACCGACCCGCCCGTGCCCGGCCTGCCGAAGATCGCGCGCGCCGAGATCGATCGGCGCGCCGCGGCGCTGCACGTGCCGGATTTCCTCGTCGATGCGGCGCTGCGCATCGACTCGCCGGACGGACGCAGCTACCGCGATCGCCTCGCCGCCGTGCGCACCGAGAAGGACATGAGCGCGATGTTCGAGGACTTCATTGGTATGGTGCCGCTCGGCCAGCGCCTGTTCGGCCGGCTCAATCCGGTGCGCACGGCCGGGCCGATGCAGGTGGGGATCGCGTTCGCCGAGGCGCACGCGAAGAACTATCCCTATCCGGTCGAAGGCTCGATGCGCCACGAGGTATTCAGCCGCCGCGGCGGGCTGTGGTTCGGTACTGCGCACCTGCTCGGCTACCCTGCGCCGTATCCGAAGCCGATCTATCGCTTCGCCGATTTCAATGCGGGCTGGTATGCGAGCCGCAACGCGGCGTTCCAGAACGCGGCGAGCATCGCGTCGGGCGTGCCGCTGGCGCGCGACGGCGCCGTGCTGCGGCCGGATGCGGCATTCGACGAACCGGGACAGACCGAGCGAGCCCTGCGCACGCTCGCGCCGCGGCTCGACCTCGATGCGAAGGACATCCGTCGCGCCCTCGAGCGCGGCGGCGATGAAGCGTTCGAGCGCACCCCGCTCTACGGTCGCGTATTCGATCTCGCCGAGCGCTCTGCGCGCAAGCCGCTGCCGCGCGCGCTCGTTCCGGGCATTGCCCTGCACAGCCCGAAGATCACGCGCAGGCTGACCACCGCGTGGTTCGCCAACCGGGTCGACGAGCGCTACCAGCGCTGCATGAAACGCGCGCGCAGCTGAGTCGCGGATCAGCGTGGCGCGAAGCGGTCGGCGAAGGCATCGGTCGCGCCGACGAGCACGTCGACGATGGCGGGGTCCGCTGCGCTGTGGCCGGCGAGGACGATGTGCAAGGCCGCCTCCGGCCATGCCGCGGCAAGGTCGAGCGCGCTCTTCACGGGGCAGATGATGTCGTAGCGTCCGTGCACGATCGTCGCCGGGATGTGGCGTATCCGCTCCACGCCGCGCAGCAGCTGGTCGGGTTCGAGGAAGACGCCATGGCGGAAATAGTGCGCCTCCGCGCGCGCGAGGCTGATCGCGACGGCCGGTTCCTCGAAGTGGCCGCTCTCCTGCGGATCGTGCACGAGCGTCGTGCTGCCACCTTCCCACCAGCTCCAGGCGAGCGCGGCGGCGAGGCGCACGTCGGGATCGGGGCTGTCGAGGCGGCGCCAGTAGGCCTCGACGAGTTCACCGCGCTCGTCCTCAGGGATGTGTTCGAGGTAGCGCTGCCAGCGCTCCGGGAAGATCCAGCGCGCACCGCCGTCGAGTTCGTTGAACCAGCGCAGTTCACCCGGCCGGCCGAGAAAAATGCCGCGCAGGATGAGGCCACGCACGCGTTCGGGATGCGCCTGGGCGTAGGCGAGTGCGAGGGTCGAACCCCATGAGCCGCCGAATACGAGCCAGTGTTCGACGCCGCAGTGTTCGCGGATCTTCTCGATGTCGGCGACGAGGTGCGCGGTGGTGTTGTCGCGCAGTTCGGCGTGCGGTGTCGACTTGCCCGCGCCGCGCTGGTCGAACAGGATGATGCGCCAGCGCGCGGGATCGAAGAAGCGGCGATGGTAAGGCGAGATGCCGGCGCCGGGGCCGCCGTGCAGGAAAACGACCGGCAGGCCCTGCGGATTGCCGCATTCCTCGACGTGCAGGGTATGCAGGTCGTCGACCGCGAGCCGATCGACTCGATAGGGCTCGATGTCCGGATACAACTCGCGCATGCGCAGGCTCCGAGATTGGCCGCGCGAGCATAGCCGAAGCGGGCGACGGCGCGGCGCGGTGGGAACAAGGGAGCTGCGGGAATGCCCGGGGAGGCTTCCTGCCGACAGCGGGGCGCCCCATCCTGGCGCGAGGTGGTCCCGGGCACGCGCAGGTTGCCCTGGGCTCGCATGCGTTCGCGATGGGCGATTGCCGCGCGTCGTTGTAGGAAATTTCCTACACGCTCAGGGGTGGTTGCCGCCCGGCGGCAATGAGCCGGCCTCCGGACGCGATGCACGTTGCCGCGCGCGCGTCACCTGGCGCTCGGCCCAGCGTTTGAGCACGCGCGCGCGGCGTGCGCCCGCCTGCGGATCTCGCACCACGTCCTCGACGCGGGCGAGCAGGGCATCCACGTTCTCGCGCGGATCCTCGTGCGCGTCGCGTCCACCCGACCAGACGTCGATCCAGCGATCGGACATTTCGCCCAGGCGCAGCACGGCGCGCAGGAAACGTGGTTGGTCCGATCGGAGCAACGCGAGGTCGACGGCCGCGGCCGCCAGCGCGAGTGGAATGAGCACGAGGTCACGCGCGGCATTGAGCAGGAGTTTCACCTGCAGCAGCGCCACCGTGCGCACGAGTGCCCCGGCAGTGCGTTTGTGTTCGGGATTCATCGCGCGAGCGTAGAACAGCTCGTGTCGCGCGGGAAGCGCCGGCGGTCATGCCCCGCCGTCGTTCGACAAGCGAGCCGTCCGCGGGCGTGCGGCTTCGGCTGCCGAGTGGGCGTACATCAGCCCGGCGCTCAGACTGGATCGAGCGGAAGGTTCGGAAACTTGCGTGCGAGCATCTCGCGCGTGCTCGCGAGCGTGCGCGACTCGACGAACGAGTAGGTGAACAGCTCGCCGCAGGTCAGGCATTCGACGTAATCGTCGCCGCGCGGCAACTGTGGCGTGTCGAGGTTGTAGGTATTGCAGTTTGGACATTGCAGCAACATGCCGTTGCCACCGGCGATGAGGTCATGGATATCGCTCTTCGTCATGGTGCGCCTCCGCGGCACCCTTCCCGCGCATTACGGTAGCGATGCTTCCCTGAATGCGCCGTGTGCAGCGCTGCCCGGCATCGAAAATGGAAACGGCGGGCCGGCTCGCGCCGGTCCCGCCGTTTCGTCGCCGTGTTCCCTGGCGATCGTCAGTGCGACTGGTCCTGATGCGGCGCTCACGCGCGGCGCAAACGTGGGATTGACTCAGGGGAGGGAGTGTCACCAATCGTTGCAGCGCCAGTCTCGCATCGTGTTGCTGAACGCGCCGCAACAAACGGAATTTGAATTCCTCATGCCATTAGCCGGTAAGCGGCGAGTCGTTCGTAGTGCGGTCGACAGTGGTCGGCGAGTCGCTGCTGGAACGGCGTCAGTTCCGGGCTGCGCTCTTCGTATGCAGCGAAACCGGTCGACTGCTCGACCGCACGGTACCAGTGCGGTGCCCACACGCCGTCGCTCGCGCGCGGACCGCTCGGCCAGCGCAGCATGCGCTCGCTGAACGGAATGCCGAGGCGCGCGCACAACAGGCCGAGCACGCCGCGCGGATTCCGCAGCACGTCGCTCGCATCGACGACGGGCGGGACGGTTCCGGCGCGATCGCAGACGTGTTCGAACAGGCGCGTCTGTTGCTCGAAGCCGAGCTCCCATGCGGCCGCGTCGGGCCGGTTGCGGGTGAACGAGGCGACCACCGCCTCGGGCGTGCGGATCAGGAAGCAATGCGTCAGCGCGTCCAGCCATTGCAGCGGCATGTCCGCGAGCATGTGCTGCGTCATGTGTTTCTGGTACCAGATCGGCGCGTGCTCCGGCACGGGGCCGGTCAGCATGTGCGCGACCTCGGCGCGGTCGGTGCTTTGCGCGGCTAGCACGTCGTCGCGCCCGGGGTGGTCGACCCCGGTTGCCTCGAGGTAGCAGGCGTAGAACGGCTCGTCGACGACGACGGTGTCCTCGCGGTTTTCCCATGCACGCATCATCGCGGTCGAGATGTTGCGCGGGCCCGACCACATCGCGACGCGCAGCGGATGATCGGGCGTGGGGTTCATACCTGCGGCCCCTTGCGGCTTTCCGCGCGCACGAGCGCGACGTATTCGCGTTGCAGGCGTTCGACCATCCGTCCGCGCACGCCGCCACCGATCGTGCGACCGTCGATCTCGTGGACCGGAACGACGCCGGCGAAGGTGCCCGTGACGAAAGCTTCCTCGGCGCCGTACACGTCGGTGAGGCTGAAGTCCTTCTCGAATACCGGGATGCCGTGCTCGCGGCACAGGCGGATCACGTTCGAACGCGTGATGCCGCCGAGGCAGTACTTGCCGGTCGAGGTCCAGACCTCGCCCTTGCGCACGATGAAGAAATGAGTCGAATTGCAGGTCGCGACGAAGCCGTGCGGGTCGAGCATGAGGGCCTCGTCATAGCCCGCCTTCTGCGCCTGGATGCAGGCGAGGATGCAGTTGATCTTCGAATGGCTGTTGAGCTTGGGGTCCTGCACGTCGGGCGCGCCGCGCCGCACATGTACCGTGAACAGGCGGATGCCGCGTTCGAGCGTGGCCGGCAGCGGCTGCTTGTACTCCGGCACGATCACGATGGTGGCGTCCGAGATGATGAAGCGCGGATCCTGGTGCGGCGTCGCCTTGACGCCGCGGGTGACCATGAGGCGGATGTGCACGTGGTCGCGCATGCCGTTCGCGCGCAGGGTGTCGACGATGCGCTGCACGAGTTCCTCGCGGCCGATGCCGATGTCGAGGTCGAGTGCACGTGCTCCTTCATGGAGGCGGTCCATGTGCAGGTCGAGGAACGGCAGGCCGCCATCGTGCAGGCGCAGTCCCTCCCACACGCCGTCGCCGAGCACGAAACCGCTGTCGAATACCGAGACCATCGCGCGAGCGCGCGGAACGAGTTCCCCGTTGACGTTGACCTGGACCGACTCGTTGCGTGGATCGGGTTGGTAGTCGTGAGTTCCCTTGCCCATGTTGCCTCCGCAGCCGGTGTCGGCCCATTGGGCGGGCCGCATTCGCGGACGGTAGCATGGTCGCCTGCATCGACAGGAGACGATCATGAGCGGAACCGGATTCGACCCCGCGCGCAAGCCCGGCGAGGGGGAGGCGTACGCGATATCGGACAATGCGGGCTTTCGTACGACGCTCGATATCGGCGGGCACGCTGCGATCGCGGACGAGCCCGTGGCGCTCGGAGGCGGCGACGAGGGTCCGTCCCCATACGGGCTGCTGTCTGCCGCGCTCGCTGCGTGCACGGCGATGACCTTGCACTCCTACGCGAAACTCAAGTCCTTGCCCGTCGAGCGCATCCGGGTACTCGTGCGGCACGAGAAGGTGCACGAGGTCGACTGCGAGCATTGCGAAACCGATGCCGGAGCCAAGATCGATCGGCTGGACCGCACGATATGGATCGAAGGCGCCGCGGACGAAGCGGCTCGTGCGCGGCTGCTGCAGATCGCCGAACGCTGTCCCGTACATCGCACCCTGCAGAGCGCCGTGCTCATTGCGACTCGCGAGGGATGAGGCAAGTAGACAGGAAGGAAAGGTCCGCAGCTCCAGTTCGAAGGACCCTCCCTTGGCCTTCGAGGCACTGGCGCTGCGGCGGCCCGAACATCCGGCGTCCGCTACCGTTCGCTGGCGGCGGCCCACCTGATGGCTCTCCTTCGGGTGGGGCCAGCCTAGGATAAACCGCTGTCCCACACAGCGGGAAAACCGCGCGCATGCCGGGCGGAGATTCCCTCGCGGTCCCAAGCGCTCGCGAGCCCATGCCGCTTGTTTCCATTTTCATCCGTTGGCCGCATCGAAAGCGTTGCGGAATATTCCGTCGGCACCGGGGTCGTACACGTGCAAGCTGACGACGCCTGCGCTGATGTTGAAACTGCCGGGCAGCACACAGAACGGCAGGCTGTGCGTGCCGTCGTAGTCGGTCAACGCGATCTGCGCGACGAGCCCTGGACAGCCGGCTGCGGTCACGCCCGCATCTGCCGAGCCGGCCTTGCTCGCCACCGCGGCACCGATCGGTGCCGCAAGCCACATCCACCAGCGCCTCATTTTTTCGTCACCCGCATCGTCCGGACTCCTCGTCGACATGACGTCGCGATTGCGCCGCGACCCTTCGGAGCATGCGACAGCGCGGGTTAAAGAAAGGCAAGCATGTCGTTAGGTCGGAGACTCAGCAGCGCTGATTCGAGAGCGCTTGCTCGGCTGTGATCGTAGCCTCGCTGTCGTGCGGCGCCAGGCTGCGCCCGGCTTCATGCCGCCAGGCTTCTCACTGTACATGTATTGCCGTATACATTGGCTTGCGCATTGCATCGTCGTGGTGGCGGGAACGACGGTGGGTTGCAGGGGCGGGGAACGGGGAGAATCGGCGCAGCGGCGAACGAATGGCGCAAGGCCGGCGCCGTCGCGAATGGCGCAGTGATGGTTCGATGCGCCCAGGAGGGAGCTACGTAACATGTGGACAAATTGTGCAAGCAAGTGCCCAGGATCCAGGGGCCGCCGGCGGCGGACGGCGAACGGGTACGGAGGCCGCGCATGCAGACGCTGAAAATCTGCGACGTCGGCCTCCGGTCCGACACCTCGCACGCATTCCATTCCATGCTGAAGATCGTGGCGGGCCGTTCCAAGGCCGCATGGCAACTCGCCGGGATCGAGCATGCCGATGTGTTGTTCGCGTCCTGCGAAGGCGACGGCAGCGTCTTTACCGCGTGGGGCGCCAGCGGCAAGCCGGTCGTGCTGGTGATCGACGACCGCAGCAGCTGGCCGCCCGCGCCGTTCGTGTTGCGCCATCCGTTTCGGGTGATGCAGCTCCTCTCGGTACTCGACGATGTCGCCGAATTGATGGCCGCCGCACCGGGACGCGAACGCAGCGATCGAGGCAGGTGGAGTGGTGCCGAATCGCTGCGCGTGCTGATGCCGCAGTCGGGGAACGCGTCCTGGCACGTCGCGCGCACGCCCCTCGGTGAAGAAGCGTGGCTCGGCCATGGCCACGTCTGTGTGGACGCGCGAACGATCGCGCGGTTGCGCGCCGGCGGGCTCGAGCTCGCAGCGTTCCAGCCGGCGGCCACGAGCCCCCCGCCCGACGCGGTGCGGATCGCGGCGTGCGATTTTGCCTGGTACGTCGGCTTGAAGGGTCCCGCATCCCTCGCGCCCTGGCTCGCCGCGGACGCCGCCTACCGCTTGCGCCGGTGGCCCGACCTCGGTCGGCTCGGTGCGAGTACCGGATTGCTCGAGCTGTCCGCGATGAGCACGGTGCGCGCATGGACGCCGCCCGCGCTCGTCGAGGCGAGCGGGCAAGCCGAGGCCGACGTGCACCGCTTCCTTGCGGCGGCATCCATCGCCGGCCTGCTCGTCGTGGCGAACGGCAATGAGCAGGTATCGGCACGCCCGGCGCGCGGCGTCGTGCAGAGCGGCTGGAACCGCTTCCTCGGCGGCCTGCGACGCCACCTGGGGCTTGCCGCATGAGCGGAGCGGAGGTCGGCGAGTTCAAGATCGTGTTCACCGGTCCGATGGGCGCGGGCAAGACGACGGCGATCGCCGCGATCAGCGAGGTCGAACCCGTGCGTACCGAGGTCGAGAACACCGACCGCGTCGCGCACGCGAAGGAATCGACCACGGTCGGTTTCGATTTCGGGCGCATCACGCTCGCCGACGGCAGCGTGGTGCGCCTCTACGGAACGCCCGGGCAGGCGCGGTATCGTTTCATGTGGGACATCCTCGGCCGCGGTGCCGCGGGGGTGATCGTCCTGCTCGACGCAGGGGCGCCCGGCGCGCTGGTGCAACTCGACGTATTCGTCGACGCGTTCGTTCCACACGTCCCGCACGGTGCACTCGTAGTGGGCGTCGGTCGCACCGACGCGCCGAACGCCCCGAGCACGGACGCGTTCGCGGCACGCCTTGATGCGCGCGGCATCGTTGCTCCCGTGCTGTCAGTGGACGTGCGCAAACAGGCCGACGTCATGATGCTGGTGCGCGCACTGGTGTGCCTGCTCGATTCGCACACCGCTCATGGGGTTCCCGCATGAGCAAGATGCGGCCGGCCAAGCTGTCGCGAGAACTCGCGCGCAAGGTGCTCGAAGGCTACGGCGAAGTCGCTGGCGTGCAGTGCGCCGTGCTGTTCTCTTCGGACGGCTTCGAGGTCGCCTCGTACGCCGCCGATGCGGCCGCGTCGGCGCGTCTGGCGGCAATCGGCAGCTCGCTCGCCGCGCTCGGCACCGCGCTCGCGGGAGAGGCGGGTCTTGGCGACTTCGAGCGCACGACGATCGAAAGCGAAGGCGGTGCCGTGACGATCATGCGCGTCGGCAGCAGCCGGTCGATGTCGCTCGCCGTCGTCGCAGGCAAGGACGCCGTGCTCGGACAACTGTTGTGGGCGACCCAGCGCTGCTGCCAGGCGCTGGCGAAACTGCTGGATCCATGAGCCGGGAGCGGACGAGGCACCGCCCACGGCGATTTCACCCCGATGTCTCGGAGACAAGGCAATGGCGAATATCAACGATAGTCTTGCGAAGCTGCTCGAAGTCGACGGCGCGCTGTGCGCCGCCGTGGTGGATGCCAACAGCGGCATGTTGCTCGGGAAGATCGGGACGGGCCTCGACCTCGATCTCGCGGCGGCCGGCAACACGGAAGTGGTACGCGCGAAGATGAAGACGATGAAGTCGCTCGGCCTCAACGATGCGATCGAGGACATCCTCATCACGCTCGGCAAGCAGTACCACATCATCCGACCGGTCGCGACCAAGGCAGGACTCTTCATCTACCTCGTACTCGACAAGGCGAAGTCGAACCTCGCACTCGCCCGTCGCGGCGCCCAGGACGTCGAGCAGGCACTGCAGCTGTGAGATCACGCCATGCCCGCGGCCTCGTGTCGCGGGCATCGGCGATCAGAAGTCCTTTTCGAGCGCCACCGAGGCGTGTCGGCCGGCCACGTCGTATCCGTCCAGCGTATAGATCGCGGGGTCGCCGTTGGTCCACGAATACGCGAGCGTCAGGCTGGTCGCATGCGGGAACGAACGTGCGATCGACAGCTTGTAGTCGGTGTAGGAAAAGCGCTCGTCATTGCTGGCACCGCTCGCGGGATCCCTACCGTGGGAATGGCGCCGCCCGATATGGCCGGCAAGAATCCAGGATGGGGCGAAGGGCCAGTTCGCATTGGTGTCGAGATACCACGAGCCGCGCGAACCGGGTGTTCCGAACGAATCGGTGAGGTCGTAGTTGAGGCGTGCGCTGAGGCCATGCCAGCCGACGAAGGCGAATGCCTCGGTCGTGTCGGGGCGCGCGGTTCGCGCCGGATAGCGCCCGGGGAACTGGAGTTGCAGCAGACCTGCACGGATTTCGCCGTGCCGGCCGACGAGCCAGCGGTAACCGAGCACGCCGTCGACTTCGAACCGCACGCGGCTGCCCGGCGTGACCTCGTCGACCCAGCCGATGCGCACCGCGCTCAGGTTGCCGTAGAGGCCCTCGCCGGGGTTGATGTCGATTTCCGCCTGCACCGACGGCTTGCCCACGCTCTGCGAGAGGCCGCGACCGATGTAGTTGTTCATGAGCTGCACGTAGCCGTAGACATACGGCGGCGCCTCGTCGGCGGTCGCCGGCATGCCTGCGGATGTCGCTGCGAGCATGGAGGCGAGGGCGACGTGCGAAGGCTTGATGTTCATGCAGGGCCTCGATGGACGCCGCGAGCGTGCAGGATGCACGCCGCCCGTTCCATCCGAGTCTTGCGTCCGGCGCGTGCGCGAAACAGCGCCACTTTTCACGAGTGCCGCCGGGGCCACTGCAACCCGTCGCCTGCAACGGGCCCTGGGCCGCGTCGGGATGGCGCGGCGCGGCCTGCTGCGGTTGACGACGCCATCACGTCGGCACCGCTTGCGCCGACCTACCAATGCGCGCATTGACCGGCGAGCCTGCCGATGATTTCAGGGTTCGCGCGCGTCGCGCCCAGCAGTGCCGTCCTCGCCGCGGCGGCGACGGCATGGATATGGTCCGCGTGCGCCGCGGCCCAGGAGCAGTTCGACTGCATCGCACCGGCTCCTCCGTCGCTGGCCGCGCCGGTGGTACTCGGCAACGGCACTGCGGGCAGCGTGTCGACGGCGCAGCTGCAGCAGGCGCTCGATGCGGGCGGGGAGATCCGCCTCGACATCGGCGCCTCCACGCTCGTGGTCGCGTCGACCTTGCGCGTCACGCGTGCCACGACGCTCGGGCTCGGTGGCGCGACGCTGTCGGGCGGCCACGCGCGGCGCGTGATGGAAGTGGCCAATCCGTCCAACCAGACCTACGCATTCACGCTCCTGCACGGCAGGATCGCCGACGGCAGCACGCCGGCCGCGAGCGGCGCGGGTGTCTACAAGGCGAGCGGCGGCCCCTGGCAGGCGGTGAGCTTGCGCTTCTTCGACGTGCGCTTCGAGGGCAACCACGCGATCGCGTCGGCGCAGGACGACGGCGGCGGTGCACTGTACGTCGTGGGCGCGGCGGAGCTCGCCGTCGTACGCGGAGAGTTCGACGGCAACAGCGGCTCGAACGGCGGCGCCGTGTATTCGCTCGGATCCAGGCGCGTCAATCTCTACGACAGCGTCTTCACTGCCAATCACGCGACCGGCAGCGGCGGCAACCCCGGCAATGGCGGCAACGGTGGTGCGATCGGCGTCGACGGCGATGCGCGGTACGTCAACCTCTGCCGGGTCCGCCTGATCGGCAACGAAGCGAATGCATTCGGCGGCGGGCTGTTCACCGTGACCTACGGCGCCGCTTCGCATACGCGCCTCGAGGACACGACCGTGCAGGGCAACGTGAGCAGCGCGGCCGACAAACTCGCAGGCGGCGCCTACATCCAGGGCAGCCCGATCGCGATCAGCGGCAGCACCTTTCGCGAGAACGCGGCGAACGGCTACGCCGGGCTCGCATTGTTCGGCTACGGCGGCGTGCTCGAAGGCAGCATCGTCAACTCGACCTTCGTCGGCAACCTCGCGCGCGGGGGCCTCGGCGGTGCGATGGCGATCCAGACCGCCACAGCGCTCACGTTGCAGAACCTCACCATCGCGCGCAACGCGGCGCCGTGCCCGGGATGCTTCGCCGCGGGCATCGCCAACGACAGCGGTGCCGCGTTGACGCTGCGCAACGTGCTGTTCGAGGACAATGTCGGCGGCAATGCCTACAACCCGTGGGCGATCCTGCATCCCGCGGCCAGCGGTGCCGGCAACCTGCAATGGCCCTCGACGCGTCCCGCGGCAGGGCAGACCGAGCTCGCGGTCGCGCCGGGGACCGTCTTCGCGGATGCGAACCTCGCCGATCCCATAGGCAACGGCGGATACACCGAGACGATGGCATTGCCCCTCGGCAGTCCGGCCATCGATGCGGGCTTCGCCCCGGGTGCACCCGCGACGGATCAGCGTGGCGCGCCGCGCGAAGGCGCGATCGACATCGGAGCCTTCGAGCGTCAGCCCGATGTGATCTTCCGCTACGGCTTCGATGCCTGACGCTTGACTGCCTGCTGAACCGCCCGGGTCGCTTCAGGCACCGCTTAACGTCGCTCGCGTACGGTCCGTCCTGCATGACATCAGGAGGAGCACACGCATGAACAGCCAGTTGCCGATCGAAGGCCAGAAGATCCAGGTCAAGCTGCGTGACGGGGATTGGCAGGACGCGACGTACCGCAACGACGACTTCATCGACGTCTACGGCCTGCCGCTGTCGTTCGACAAGATCCTCGCTTGGAGGCCGGCGGGCTCGAGCGGTCGCATCCAAGCCGACCCCCGCTCGAAGCAGGCGCTCCACTAGGATCGAAAGCGGAGGCCAGGGATGGCCACACGCTAGGGGAGCTTGCCCCGGTCGGGCTACACGTCCAGCTGTTGCGCGTCTCATGAAAGTACGCCCCACAGAAAGATGTGCCGTGGATGGAGGGGGTGCGCGACCACCACGGCATCGTCACCGATGAGAAAACGATGGCAACGCAGCCCCGGGTGTCCTAGAGTTCGGCATCGCGCTGTATATAGTTCCTCTTCGAATACATCGGTGCTGGATGAAAATTTCAAGAACGGCTTCGGACGACCGGGTCAAGCTCGCAGGCCGTATCCGCGTGGCGCGGCGCGATGCCAAGCTCACCCAGACCGCACTCGCCGAACGCGTCGGCGTCACGCCCAGCGCGGCCGCGCAGTGGGAACATCCGAATGGCACGAGCCCCGGCACGCCTCGCCTGCAGGAGATCGCGGCAGCCACCGGCGTCAGCTTCGAATGGCTGGCCACCGGTCGCGGCGAGCGGCGCCAACGCCGTCCGCATCCCGACTCGATTCCGGCACTCAAGCTCGACATCTACGCGCAGGACTGGACCGAAGAAGTCCTGCTCGAGCGGTTTCGCCTGCTGTCGCCGCGCGCAAAGCAGATGCTCGTGAACCTGCTCGAGGAAGTGCGCCCCAGCCGGCGTTGAGCCTCCCATCGTCGGCGATGCTCCTGCGTCGTCGGCTCGCGTTCGGCACGGTTGCCACGCACTGCGCGCGACATCGCGGCCGCAGCTGCTCGTCTCGGGATCATCCGCTATCGCGTCGCTGCTGTTAGCACGGCTAACGCTGCAGCGGGCTTGAACGGGGTCGTGACGGATTGCTAGCGTGTGTGCCGCACGCAGCTTCGGCGTTGGGGAGGAAACCTGCACGTGCATGTCCGCCGCGGGCGAGCGTCCGCCTGAAGCGGACGCTGCGCATCGACGGCAGGAAGCGACCGTCGAGTGCAGGAGGGTCGGCGGCATCCGACCTGTCCGGCACCGGGCCGGGTGCCGCCGCGACCCGCAAGGACCCATGCGCGTGCCTGCACGTCTGCTAGGAGCGTGGACCATGATCAGGGCAGATGCGGGCGGCACAGGCGGCGTGCACAGTCCACTCGAGTGGAGCACGTTGCGCCATGATCCCGCCTTGGTGGACGAACTGCGCCGGTCCAACCGTGAACTCCTGATGAGCTATGCGGTCGCCCTGCACGCCGGGCGCCGCGGCTCCTTAGGAGCGGCGGCGCTCGCCAACGCGCGCTGCGCGCGCCAGTTGCATGACGTGCAGCGCACCGAGGCGTTGCGGCTCTATCCGACCATCGCGCGGCGCATGGCCGACGATCCGGAAGGCGCGGCCACGGTGACGTCACTGCGGCGCGAAGCGAATGCGCTCGCGCGGCACTTCCTGCGTCTCACGGAGGGCCTGTTCTCGCGCGCGCGGCCCGGCATGCCACCCGATTCGATCGTCGACGAGGCGCGCGCCGTGCTGCAGCGTTACCTCGACGAGAAGGAAACGCGCCTGTACCGGTTCTACGCACTGACCGCGCCTGCCGGGAGTGAGGTCACCTGAAGCCGCTCATCGCGGCGCACCCGCGACGACGTAGTCGGCGGCGATATCGTCGAGCATGCGACGCAGCGCGGTCGCGTCGTGCCAGCGTCCATCCACCATCACGCCGAGCGGATGGCGCAGCGTCGCGAGGTCTTCGAGCGGATTGTGCTCGGAAAGCACCAGGTCGGCGCGACGACCGATGTCGATCGTGCCCGACTGGACGGCCGTCGCATCTGCCCGCTGAAACAGCAGGCCAGGTGTTCGCGTGGCGGTGGCCAGCACCTGGTAGCGCGAGAGACCGGCTTGTTCGAGCGCGGCGAGGTCGTCGTGCAGCGACCAACCCGGCACGAGACCAGGAATCGTCGGCGCGTCCGTGCCGGCGACCAGTGCGACGCCTGCATCGCTCATCGCCTTGACGAAGCGCCGCAGGAAGGCGAGGTTGTCGTCGAGGCTGCCGTGGCGGTCGTCGTAACCCGCATGGCGCCATGCGAGGCGGCGATCGGGGGAAAGGTAACGCACCTCGTCCGCGCGCAGGAATCGCTCGACCACCGCGGGCCTGCCCCACTGGCGCGCGATCGTCGCATACGTATTGATGTCCGCGGTCACGAACGCCTTGTTGCGCATGATCGCGTCGATCGCGCCCGGAATGCGCGTTTCGTCCGGAACCGGCTCGGTGCTTCCCGCCTTTGGCTGCAGCAGACAGGTATAAAGGAATTCTTCCGCGTGGGCGACCATGAGCTGGCCCGCGTCGAGCTGGCGTTCGACGCCGACCGCGGTGACGCCATGGCCGACAACCGGGAGGCCGCGGCGCCGGCCCTCGTCGACGAGCGCGTGGAACGCGGGCGGCGAGAGGTTGTTGTACACCTTGATGAATTCGTAGTTGTTGGTCTTGGCCAGGCGCACTATCTCGCGCGCTTCCTGCGCATTCGTCACCGTGAAGTGGCCGTAGCGCGGCGAGCCGTCGACGAGGAACGCGGCATGGATGTGCGGCCCGGGCTTGTCGCCGCGCTCGATCGCCGGGCGTACCTGGGCGAGGAACTCGTTCGACGCCTCGCCCATGTTCAGCACGGTCGTCACGCCGTTCGCGAGGTACAGGGCCATGTCGCGCGCACTGTCCGAATGCGTGTGCATGTCGGCAAGACCCGGCGAAAGCCAGGCCGTACCGCGGCCGTCGATGACCGCGGCGCCGGCGGGCGGCTCGACACCTGCGCCGATCGCGATGATGCGATCGCCTCGTACCACGACCGTCTGGTCGGTCAGCACGCGTTCGCGGTCCATCGGCACGACATTGACATGCACGAACGCGACGCCGCGCGGCGCGGGGGGCGCCGGCTGCGCGGCCAGCGCGTGCGACATCGATGCGGCGAAGAGCAGGGCAGGGAGGCGGCGCAGGCGATCGTTCAAGGCGAGTCCAGGCGATGGCGGAATGAACGATCCATTGGATGCGCGCAGCGCGGGCAGGGTTTAGCGCGATCGCGCACTCCTCGTCACGTGCGAACGGCGTCGCCGGCCTACACTGTAGTCCCGAACTGCAGGACGAGGTCACGATGGTGCCGATACGATCGCTGTGGCCGTGCCTGCTCGTGGTCGGCGCGGTCGGCCATGCCACTGCGCGCGACGACGCTGCCGACACGCGCGAACTGCTGCGCGTGGAGGCGGAACTCTGCCGGGCGTTCGAGCGAGGTGACGCGGCGACCGCGCGGCGGGACCTCGACGACACCTTCACGCTCACCGATTCGCATGGCAGCGTCACGGGCCGTGCGCAGAACATCGACGAGATCGCGCGGCGCGAGCCTCGCTACGAGGTGTTCCGCAACCACGAGCAGAAGGTGCGTCTCTACGGTGATGCCGCGATCGTCACCGGCATCACGACCGTCAAGGGCACCTCCGGCACGGACGCATTCGCCGCGGACTTCCAGTACACCGACACTTGGGTGCGGCGCGACGGACACTGGAAGCTTGCCGCGAGCCATGCAAGCCGCCTGCAGAAGTGAGCCGCCGCGCCGCGAGCATCTCGTCAGAGTTCGATCATCGGCTTGAAACCGCCCCAGAACATGCGTTTGGCGTCGAACGGCATCGTCTTCGGATCCATCGCGAGGCGCGGATCGGTCATCACCTTCTTGTTCACGCGATCGCGTTCGCGCCGCGAGGCATAGACGATCCACGAGAACACGACGACTTCGTCGGGCTTGAGCTTGACGGCCTGCGGAAACGAGGTGACCTTGCCCGGCTGGACGTCGTCGCCGACGCATTCGATGTAGTGCAGGGCGCCGTGCTCGCGCCAGATCCTGCCGGCCTTGCGTGCAAGGCGCCGGTATTGGGCGAGCTTGCTCCTCGGTACCGGCACGACGAAACCGTCGATGTAGCTCATGGGTGGGCTCCGATGGCGCGGCAGGGTCGCCGCATCCGATACGACGAAACACAGGCGCGCGGATCGACACATCGTCCGCCCGCGGGCCATTAAGATGCGCATGGGCACCGAGTGGGGAAGCCACCGGTGCCCGCGTTCTGCGGACCCCTCTCAACCCTGGCACGGAGACACGACGATGTCGATCGAACTCGAGATACTGGCCTGGTCCATCCTGCTCGGCCTCGTCCACATCCTGCTCGCGGCGACGCTGTCGACGGCGCAGCGCGGAGTGCTCTGGAATGCAGGTCCACGCGACGGCGTGTCCGCGCCGCTGACCGGACTCGCCGGGCGTCTCGATCGCGCGTCGCGCAATTTCCTCGAAACGTACGTGTTCTTCGCCGCCGCCGTGCTCGCGCTTGCCGTCCTGCACCGGGGCGACGACCATACGGCGCTGGGTGCGCAGATCTGGTTCTGGGCGCGCGTCGCGTACCTGCCGACCTATGCCGCCGGCATCCCGTTCCTGCGCACCGCGATATGGGCCATGTCGCTGGTCGGCCTGCTCATGCTCGTGTTCGCGCTGTTCTGAGCGCGCTCGCGCCTCAGTCGGCGCGGTGTGCCTCGGAGGTGCCGAGCACGTCCGGATGGGCTATCCGCCCGGGCCCCTGCAGCAGCGGATGCACGAACACAGCGCCGAGGATGATCGCGGCTCCGCAGTAGAACGTCGGCGTGAGTTCGCGCTGCTCGCCGAGCAGGATCGCCGCGAGCACGATCGCGTAGACCGGCTCGAGGTTCGTCGCGAGCTGGGCGGCGAACGCGCTCATGTGGCGCAGCGCGACCAGCGCCAGCGTGAACGGCAGCAGGGTGCAGGCGAGCGAGAGCACGAGCAGGAGGACCGCATCGCGGGCGCCCGGCAGCGTCAACGGATCGCCTGCGAGCACCGGCAGCACGTACGGCAGCACGGGTGCGAGCACGGTCAGCGCGAGCACGCCGGCGCCGAGTTCGAGAGCGGTCACCGCGAGCGCGTCGGCGTGTTCGACGAGGCGCTTGTTGAGCGAACCGAACAGCGCGACGAACAGCGCCGACACGGCGCCGATCGCGATGCCCAGGCGCATCGAGCCCGGCACGCCGCCGACCACGAGCGCGACGCCGGGCAGCACCGCGACGCCGAGCAGCAACTCGCGCAGCGAAAACCTGCGCCCGGCGAGCTTCGGCTCGACCAGCGCCGTGAACGGTGTCGCCAGTGCGATGCAGGTCGCGCCGACGGACGCATTGGCGAGCTTGATCGAGCCGTAGAACGTGAGCCAGTGCAACGCGACCAGCACGCCGACGCCGGCATAGGCGGCGAGCAGTCGTGGCGACAACGCGCGCAGGCCGCGCCATACGCGCGGCAGCAGCGCGAGCGCGGCGACCACCACGAGCATGCGCCACCAGACGAGGCCGAGCGCACCGAGCGTGATGAGCTTGCCGAGGATCGCGGTGAAGCCCCACAACAGCACGCAGAAGTGGATCTGCAACTGCGCCTTGGTCGACGGAGACAGGCTGGTCACGTCTTGGGACAATACTGGAGGGAGTCGCATCTTAGGGCCTGTCGTGGCAGCGTCAACCGTCATTCGCGCGGGAGCGGCATGAGCATGCGCATGGAACTCAACGGGCGGCCCGTCGATGTCGATGGCCTGCGTTCGCTGGCCCTCGTCAATTACGGCCACTTCAGCTCGATGCAGGTGTTGGACGGCGGCGTGCGCGGCCTCGACCTGCACCTCGATCGGTTGCGGCACGCGACGCGCGAGCTGTTCGGGGCCGATCTCGACCTCGACGCGACGCGTGCCTGGATGCGCCAGGCGGTCGCGGCTACGCGTGGTGCGTCGTCGCTGCGCGTGACCGTGTTCTCGCGCGCGCTCGACCGCGATCTGCTGCTGCGGCCGGCCTCTCCGGATGTGCTCGTCGCGACTTCTCCGGCGCGCGCGCTCGAGCGGCGGCCGCTGCGCGTGCGCAGCGTGCACTACCAGCGCGAGGCGCCGCACATCAAGCACGTCGGCACGTTCGGCCTGTACCACCAGAAGCGGCTCGCGCAGGCCGCCGGATACGACGATGCGTTG
Organism: Dokdonella sp.; assembly: GCF_051958935.1. Lineage (GTDB taxonomy): Bacteria > Pseudomonadota > Gammaproteobacteria > Xanthomonadales > Rhodanobacteraceae > Dokdonella_A. The sequence goes on from NZ_JBQCFP010000055.1 coordinate 20,407, forward strand.
TTCGTCGATGCACGCGGCGCGATCGCGGAAGGATCCATCTGGAACGTCGGCTTCTTCGACGGCGAGCGCATCGTCTGGCCGGATGCGCCCGCGCTGGCCGGCGTATCGATGCAACTGCTGCAGGACGGCCTGCGCCGGCGCGGCGTGCCGATGGCCGTGCGCGGCGTCGCGCTCGCCGACATCGCCGCCTTCCGCTCCGCATTCTTCACCAACACGTCGTGCGCGATGATGCCGATCGCACGCATCGACGAAACCGCGTTCGCAGTCGATGGGGACCTCGACGCGTTGCTCGACGCATGCATGGCGATGCATCCGTGGCAGCCCATCTGAATGCGGGAACGATCGTCGCCGGATACGGTCCACAAGCGCCGGGCACCACGACGGAAAAACGGCATGACGATGCGACGGGCGACGGCGGCGGGAGCGATGGTGCTGGCGATGATGCATGCAGGTGCTGCCGCCGGATCCGATCCGCCGGCCACCGATACGGCGCCCGGCTCACCGGTGGTGTTCGCACCCGCCACGATCTCCGGCCCCGCGCATGATTCGGCGCCCGCGTTTTCGCCGGATGGCACCAGCGTCTACTTCACGCGCAGCAACGCCGCGCAATCGACGATCTTCGTCTCGCGCCGGCGCGGCGAGCGCTGGTCCGAGCCGCAGGTGGCGCCGTTCTCGGGCGAATGGAACGACATGGAGCCCGCGTTCGCACCGGACGGTTCGTGGCTCGTGTTCGTCTCGAACCGGCCCGCTGCCGCAGGCGGCGCGCCGATCGAGGCGACCTACAATGGCGGCGTGCAGAAGGGCGGCAATCTGTGGCGCGTCGAACGCAAGGGCGGCGGCTGGAGCGAGCCGGTGCGACTGCCGGATGCGGTCAATCCGAACCCGTCGACGTTCGCGCCGAGCGTCGCGGCCGACGGCAGCCTCTGGTTCATGACCACTGACGCGACGAGCGGCAGGTTCCGCCTCTATCGCGCACCGTTTCGCGACGGCCGATACCACGCCGCCGAGCCGTTGCCCTTCAGCGACGGCGGCACGACCGACGTCGATCCCGCGGTGGCCCCGGACGAATCGTTCGTCGTGTTCGGCTCGGGCCGCCGGCCGAATGTCGGCATCGACCTCTTCATCGCATTCCGCGACGGCGACGGCTGGAAGGAACCGGTCTGGCTCGGCGAGCGGATCAACAGCAGCGGTTCCGACGCGGAGCCGCGCCTCGGCCCCGACCATGCGACCGTGTACTTCAGCAGCGAACGCGTCGTGCCGGTCGCCTTCCCTCGCTCGCGCGCACAGGCGCAAACCGACACCGCACGCATGCTCGCCTGGGACGACGGCAACTACAACATCTGGTCGGTGTCGCTGCAGCCCTGGCTTTCATCCGCCAAGTCGTCGGCACCGCCGCGCTCACAGCCGTGACAGCAGGGCCGTCGCCGCGGCGGGATTGCGCTCCTTGGCCGCGCTGATGAAATAGATGAACACGTCGCGAGCGCCGGCATCTCGTGGCGCCTCGATGCGCGGCAGATCGGCCGGGTCGCGACCCGCGGCCCAGGTGCGTGCGCGCCCGGCCCAGGCGTCGAGTGCGGCGCCCGCATAGCCGGTCGCATTCCCGCTTTCGGTGCGCATCAGGCGCGCGTAGACGAACTCGCCGGTGACGTCGGCAAATGAAGGGAATTTCGGCGAATCGGTGAACACGGTCGCGATGCGGCGCTCGCGCGCGAGCGCGAGGTATTGCGCGCAATCGAACGACGCATGGCGCACCTCGAGCACGTGGCGCAGCGGCCGGCCGTCGAGTTCGTGCGGCAGCAGGTCGAGGAACGCCGCGAAGTCGTCGTGCTCGAACGCCTTCGCCGGCGTGAACTGCCAGTTGATCGGGCCGAGGCGGTCGCCGAGTTCGGCGAGGCCGCCGCGGACGAACGCATCGATGGTCTTGCCCGCATCGGCGAGCACGCGTCGGTCCGTACTGAAGCGCGGCGCCTTCAGCGAGAAGACGAAACCGTCGGGCGTTTCGCTGCGCCACTTCGCGTAGGTGGCCGGCTTCTGCGCGCCGTAGTAGGTGCCGTTGATCTCGATCGAGCTGACGTGCCGGCTCGCATACTCGAGCTCGCGTCGCTGCACGAGGCCCGCCGGGTAGAAGTTGTCGCGCCAGGGCGCATAGGTCCAGCCGCCGATGCCGACGCGAATGGAGGTGGTCGCCGGCGCGCGCGCGAAGAGGTCTGAGGAGGTCGCATTCATCGCATCGTGATCGTCGTCGAGGGCGCCGCTATGATGGCAGCGCAGGCGAGCCGATGCCACGCCAGCAGGTGAACCGATGCCATCCGCAGGACGCAGCCTTGCACTCGTGATCGCGGTCGTCGCCACGTCCGCGCTGCTGCTGCAGTACGCGCTGCTGATCGCTGTCGCCTGGGACGGCGTCGGGCCGTGGTTCGGCACGCTGCGCTACTTCAGCTTCTTCACGATCCTCACCAACCTCGCCGTCGCACTCGCGGCGAGCGCGGCATGGCGGGACGGCGATGCGCCGTGGCAGCGCTTCTTCCGGAGCGCGCGCGTGCAGGGCGGTACCGCGCTTTCGATCGCGATCGTCTGCGCGATCTATCATTTCCTGCTCGCATCGACCTGGTCGCCACGTGGCCTGCAGCGCGTCGCCGATCTCGCCTTGCACTACGTCGTGCCCGCGCTGTTCGTCGGCTGGTGGCTCGCCTGCGTGCCGCACGGGCGGCTCGGTTGGACGGATCCGCTGCGCATGCTGCCGTTCCCCGCGGCGTTCCTTGCCTGGAGCCTCGTGCGCGGCGCGTGGCTGCACGAGTACCCCTATCCCTTCATCGACGTCGACGCACTCGGGTATGCGGTCGTGCTGCGTAACGCGGGCGTGATCGCACTGCTGTTCGTCGCCGCAGGCCTGTTCCTGGTCGCGTTCGACCGTCGTGTCGCGCGCACGGCTGCAGCGGCGCCGCCGGTGCGGCAAGATCGCGGTTCCGAGGACGATGCGACCCGCTGATGACCGACACCGCGCCACCCCACGTACTCATCATCGGCGGCGGCTTCGGCGGCTTGTGGGCGACGCGCGCGCTCGCCTCGGCGCCGGTACGCGTGACCCTCGTCGATCGTACGAACCACCATCTGTTCCAGCCGCTGCTCTACCAGGTCGCGATGGCCGGACTGTCGTCGCCCGACATCGCCGCGCCGCTGCGCCACATCCTCCGGCGCCAGCGCAACGTGACCGTGCGCATGGATGTAGCGCGTGAAATCGACGTTGCGCAGCGCCGCGTCCGCTTCGATGCGGACGCGCTCGCCTACGACTACCTCGTCGTCGCGAGCGGCGCGCGGCACGCGTATTTCGGCCATGACGACTGGGCGCGTCACGCGCCGGGGTTGAAGACGCTCGACGATGCGCTCTACATCCGCCGGCACATGCTCGAGGCGTTCGAGGCGGCCGAGCGCGCCGTGGATCCGCGCGAGCAGGCCGAGTGGCTGGACTTCGTCATCATCGGCGGCGGGCCGACCGGCGTGGAACTCGCGGGCACGCTCGCCGAGATCGCGCGGCATGCGTTGCCGCGCGAATTCCGGCGCAGCGACCCGCGCCGTTCGCAGATCCATCTGGTCGAAGCGGGTCCGCGCGTGCTCGCCTCGATGCCGGAGGTGCTGTCGGTTCGCGCGCGCCGGCAACTTGAGCGGCTCGGCGTCAGCGTGCACCTCGGCAAGGCGGTGACCGCGATCGATGCACGCGGCGTCGACCTTGGTGGTGAACGCATCGACGCGCGCACGGTGATCTGGGCCGCCGGCGTCGCCGCGTCGCCGCTCGGTGCGCAACTCGGCGCCGAATGCGACCGCGCCGGTCGCGTGCGCGTCGCGCCGGATCTGTCCCTGCCCACGCATCCCGAGGTCTTCGTCGTCGGCGACCTCGCGACCGTGGCGCAGGACGGCAAGCCCGTGCCCGGCGTCGCGCCGGCCGCGAAGCAGATGGGCGCGCACGCGGCCGCAATGATCCGCGAACGCATCGCCGGCCGTCCGACGCGCGCGTTCCGCTACCGCGACTATGGCAACCTCGCCACGGTCGGGCGGATGGCGGCCGTGGTCGATCTCGGTCGCGTACGATTTTCCGGCGCACCCGCCTGGTTCTTCTGGCTGTGGGCGCACGTGTTCTTCCTGATCGGCTTCCGCAATCGCCTCGTCGTGATGGCGGAGTGGATCTGGTCGTATTTCACCTACCAGCGCCACGCGCGCATCATCCTCGGCCGCCGCGACGAACCGTAGCCCCTGCTTGGACACGGACGAGCAAATTACGCATGGAACACGGAGCACACGGAGGAGAAGCTTTTCGAGATGGAGAGATCCTCCCTGCCTGCATTCTTCGTGTGCTGCATTTTTCAAGCTTCTCCAGGGAGCACCTCGGCGACTTCAGGCCTGCTTCCCCGGTACCCATGGGTCGTAGCTGCCGAACCACCAGAGGTGGCCCTCGGGGTCGCGGCAGGAATAGCCGGCGCCGCCGTAGTCCTTGTGTTCGAGTTCGTCGACGATGACGGCACCTGCGGCCTTCGCGCGTGCGTAGTGTGCGTCGCAGTCGGCGACGATCACGCAGGGGCACTGTGTTTCGCGGCCGCCGATCTCGTCCGGCTGCGCGATGTGCTCGCTCCACGCGCTGCGGTTCGCGACCGAGCCGAGCATGATCATGCCGTTGCCGAACACGAGCTGGGCGTGCTGCACGACGTCGCCCTCGGCATGCACGGCGTGCTTCTCGAACCCGAATGCGCGGCAGAGCCATTCGATCGCGGCGGGCGCATCGCGATAGCGCAGGCACGGGATGATCGTCGAGGTCGTGTGGGCGGCGAGCGTGGGCATGGGCGGGTCCTTCGATGGCGGTGCGGGCAGCGTAGCGCCGGCGCCGGACTGCGTCTTGCAGATTCCGGATGCGTCAGCCGATCGCCATGTGGTTCACGTCGGCACCCCGGCGCGCGACGCAGGCGGTCGGGGTCGTGCCGGAGAACCCGCGGAACTCGCGCGCGAGATCAGGCTGGTTCCTCCGTGCCCGTGCCGACCTGCCGGCGGAACGGCACGGCGAGCCGGCGCGCCGAGAGGCAGCACTCGCCTGGCGGTGCACCGCCGGGCGTACACCGCGCATGCGCGCGCGAAAACACGTATCTTGGCGACTCCGCGCGAATCGTCGCGCTTCACCGCGAGGACCCTGCCAGTGGATGTCGTGCATAACGCGGCGCTGCGCCGCTTCGAGGCCGTCGTCGACGGCGTCTCGTGCGTACTCGAATACGAGCTCGGCGACGGCGTGATGACGATCACCCACACCGGAGTGCCGTCGCAGGTCGGAGGCCGGGGTATCGCGGCGGCGCTCGTGACCGCGGCGTTCGACACCGCGCGCCGTGAAGGCTGGCGCGTCGTGCCCGCGTGCTCGTACGCGGCCGTGTGGATCCAGCGTCACCCCGAGTACACCGACCTCGTCAGCCGGACGTAGCGACGACGGCGCCGAGCTTGCGCGCGAGCTCGGCCTGCTGGCGGCGCGCCGGCGAACCCTCGACGAAGCGTGTCGCGAGCAAGGGCGTGACCGCGTCGTACAGCGCGCGCGCCTCCTCGCGACTGCCGCGCGCGACGAGTACGTCGGCGAGCTGCAGCTCGGCCTCGATGGTCGAATTCGCCTCGGGCCCCGCGCTCTTCGAAAGGATGTCGACCGCGCGGCGCAGCTCCGACTCGGCCTCGCCCAGGTGTCCGCGATCGCGTTGCACGAGTCCGCGCAGGCGCGCGATCGCGCCATGGCGCGCATGCGTCGGCGGATACAGTTCGGCGAAGGCCGCCGATGACTGGTCGAGATAGGCCATCGCCTCGTCGTAGCGTCGGCTGCGACGCATCCAGTCGCCCAGGTGCGCGAAGCGGCGCGCGCGTTCGATGCGCAAGTCGGTCGAATCCGCATTGCCTTCGACCGGCATGTCGAGCAACACGCGCGCCGCGTCGAGCTTGCCGTTGAGCATGAGGCTGCGGCCGAGGTTCTGGCGGTAGATCGGCAGGCGCGGCTCTTCCGCGTCGACCGATTGCTTGAGCGCGTTGTCGAGCACCTCGCGGAACATAGCCAGCGACGTGGCGTAGTCACCCGCCTGCTCGAGCAGGCTCGCGAGGTTGTTGAGGCCGATCGTGTACGAGGGCGTACGCTCCTGGTGGTTGGCGCGCATGAGGTCGACGTTCTGCTGCAACAACGCGGTCGCCTCGACGATGCGGCCCTGCAGCTGGATCGCCTGGGCGAGATTGTTGCGTGCGGTGACCGCCCATGCGCTGCCCGGATCGAGCGTGCGCAGGCGCGTCTCCAGCATCTCGCGCAGCAGGCGCTCGCCGTCGGCGTAGCGGCCCTGTTGCTCGTACACCTCGGTGAGGAAGCCCTTCGCCTGGATCACCTCGTCGGCGTCGTCGGGCAGGCGCTTGCGCATCGTGTCGATGCTGCGCCGCGCGTCGCGCTCCGCGTCCTCGAAGCGGCCGTTGCGCATCTCGGCTTCGGCGAGCGCATAAAGGCACTGGGCATAGCGGACGCTGTCGCCGCCTTCGGCGGCGGCCGCGTAGTCGAGCGCGCGCTGCGCGCTCGCGATGCCGCCCGTCGCATCCCCGTTGCGTGCCTGCGAGAGGCCCAGCGTGGACAGGATGTCGGCGGCGAGCGGGCGGTCCTCCGGCGCGACGGTGCCGAGCGTCGCGATCGCCTCGCGCAGCACCGGCTCGGCGGCCGCCGGGCGTTCGGCGAGGTTCATCGCGAAGCCCTGCTCGGAAAGGTAGACCGCGCGCTGGCGCGGCGTGCCGTGGGTGCGCTCGAGTTCGGCCGCGCGCCCGAGGCTGTCAGCCGCGTCGTCGGGCAAGCCGAGCTCGAGGTAGATCTTGCCGAGCGCGCCGAGCAGGCGCGCGCGCTGCAGCGGCGCATCGGCCAGGCGCGTATCGATCTCGCGCCGGCCGCGGTCGACGAGGTCGCGCGGCGCGATCGGGCGCGTGCCGGCTTCCTCGGGCGAAGCCGAACGGAACAGCGCGACGAGGTAGTCGACCACGCTGTTCGCGGTGGCCGACTGCTGCTGCGCGAGCGCTTCGGCGCGCAGCGCGCGATC
>NZ_JBQCFP010000056.1:0-27760 GCF_051958935.1 Dokdonella sp.
CCGCCGTGGCGGCGGGAAAGATCAAGATCCCGCGCCGCAAGGTGCCCGTCCATATCGATGCCATCGCCGACGCACTGCACCTGCCGCCGCAGATGCCGTGGATCGATCCTGAGAAGGAAGCGATCGCCATGGCCACGATGGAAGAGAACGCCTACATGTCGGGCCCGGAAATCATCCGGCGCCGCGGTGCGAATCCGCGCGACGTACTCGACCAGCAATCCGCCTGGCTCGCGCGCAAGCGCCAGTGGGGCATCCCCACCGCGTCCGCAGGTACCAAGCCGGCGCCGTCCGCGCCACCGACACCGGCCGACCCCACCGAACTGGAGACCGAAGCATGAAGCGCACCGCGCTCATCCTGGCCATGGCGGCCGCCTCGCTCGTGTATGAACCGCCGCGCGCCGTCGATCGCCCCTCGCGCATCGAAGTGCGGGCCCTCGCCGGTGGCGAGGCCGAACTCCTGATCTACGGCATGATCGGCGAGGCCTACTGGAATGGCGTCAGCGCGCAGTCGATCGTGGCGCAGCTGTCGTATCTCAGTGCGACCACGATCCGCGTGCGCATCAACAGCGACGGCGGCGATGCCTCGGAAGGCCTCGCCATCTACAACGCACTCAAGCAGCACGGCGCGCGCATCGTCGTCACCGTCGACGGCGTCGCCGCCAGCATCGCCAGCCTCATCGCCATGGCGGGCGATGAAGTCCAGATGCCGCCGACGTCGACGATGATGCTGCACATGCCGTGGACGCCCAACGCGAGCGGCAACGCGAACGATCTGCGGGACACCGCGACCCAGCTCGACGTCTACAACGAAGCGATGCTCGCCGCGTACGCGGCGAAGTCCGGCAAGAGCGTCGATGAGTTGCGCACGCTACTCGGCGATGGCCGCGATCACTGGTACACGGCCGAGCAGGCCGTTGCGGCCGGCTTCGCCGACACCCTGCTGCAGGACGACGAAGCGACCCCGCTCATCGAGAGCGATCTCGCGGCCGCGGCGCTGCTCGCCTACGTCGGCGCGATCGCGTCGGCGCCGATGGCGGTCGCCACGGCGCTGCGCGGCCGCATCCAGGCCGCGGCCAAGCCGCACATCTTTGCCGCGCTCACCGCGGTTTCACAGCGAGCCGTGATGGCTCACATCGAGGACGAGTCCATGCGTAAACAGTTCTCCCGCATCATGGCGAACGCAGCGGGTGCTGCGAGCGCGCCGAACCCGGCCCCCGCCGCCGATCCCACGCCGAACACGCCAACCGCTCCCGTCGCAGCCGCAGCCGCAGCCGCTCCTGCCGCGGCGCCGTCGGCGGCGCCGGCCGTCGATCCGAGCGTGGTCACCAGCGTTCTCGCGGCACTCGGCGAGCGCAACACGCAGATCCGCGGCGTCTTCGCGGCGTTCCGCGGCATCAACGGTGTGCCGCAGCTCGAGAACGAGTGCCTCGCCGATCCGCAGATGACGGTGCAGGCCGCGCAGCAGCGGTTGCTGCAGGTCACCGCCGCAGCGGCACAGCCGATCGGCGGCTTCCGCGTCGAAGCCGGCGCCGACCAAGTGGATCGCACGCGCGAGGCCTGCGTCAACATCATCCTCGCGCGCTCGGGCTCGGTCTCGCGCGAGGAATCCGATCGCCTGCGCCAGGGCAACCCGTTCATCGGCGCCACGCTCATCGACATGGCCGAACAGGCCCTGATCCGCGCCGGCGTCAACACGCGGCAGATGGGTCGCGACGAGATCGCGCGCCGCGTTCTCGCCGCTCAGACGACGAGCGACTTCCCGATCCTGCTCGAGAACGTGCTCCACAAGATGCTGCTCAACGCCTACGCGCTGGCGTCGTTCACGTGGAACCGGTTCTGCGCGACGGGCACGCTCTCCGACTACCGCCCGCACAACCGCTACCACCTCTCGTCGTTCTCCGACCTCAAGGAAGTCAACGAGCACGGTGAATACGAGAGCGGCGTGCTCGGCGACGGCGCCAAGGAAACGATCCAGGGCAAGCGCAAGGGTCGCATCCTGCGCATCACGCCGGAGATCCTCGTCAACGACGACATCGGTGCGATCTCGCGTCCGACGATCGCCCTGTCGCAGGCGGCGGGCCGCACGATCGAGAAGGACGTCTACGCCATGTTCGGGCTGAACAGCGGCAACGGCCCGACGATGAGCGACGGCAATCCGCTGTTCCACAGCTCGCACGGCAACATCGCCGGCACCGGCGCTGCACCGACGAACACCTCGGTCGACGCCGCGCGCCAGCAGATGTCCAAGCAGATGGACGTCGGCAACAACGACTACCTCGATCTGACGCCGGCCATCTGGCTGGGTCCGACCTCGCTCGGCAGCGTTGCCCGCACGGTCAACGAGGCGCAGTACGACGTCACCGTCAGCAACAAGTTCCAGGTGCCGAACGTCGTGCGCGGCCTGTTCCGCGACGTCATCGACTCGCCGCGGCTCGCCGATACGGTCTGGTACGCACTCGCCGATCCCAACATCGAGCCGGTATTCGAGGTCGCGTTCCTCGACGGCGTGCAGACGCCGACGCTCGAGCAGCAGAGCGAGTTCAACACCGACGCGCTCGCATGGAAGGTGGTGCACCGCTACGGCGTCGCCGCCGTGGGCTGGCGCGGCATCGTCAAGAACCCCGGCCAGTAACGCGCAACGCGCGGCGGCGTGAATGGCCGTCGCGCTCCCGGCTCACGACAGAAGGACTCGAAGCAATGTCCAAGAACATCGTCCACGAAGGCGGCCCCGGCAGCGTCATGCCGTGGACCAACGGCACGGGTTCCGATGTCGCCGCTGGCGCCATCGTCGCTCTCAAGAACTGCATCGGCATCGCTCTCGTCGCGATCGCAAACGGCGCCGTCGGCAGCGTCGCCGTCGAAGGCGTCGTTCGTGACGTCCCGAAGGCCACCGGTCACGCATGGGCCCAGGGCGAAAAGCTCATCTGGGACGTCAGCGTCAGCAAGTTCGACTACTCGGGCGCGACGCCGGCCACCGGCGACATCACGGGTGCGGCCGTCGCCTGGCTCGTCGCCGGCAGTTCCGACACCACTGGCGTGATCAAGCTCACGCCGGGCAACACCACCGTCACCTGACGCGACTTGGCTGGATCGTCGTCGCCGACGGCCTGCGCTCTCCCGTAACGACCACGGAAGGAACCTGCGCCTTGAACATCGACCAGACCACGCCCTACGACGCCATGATCGCCGCCGCGATGCGTCGTCACCTGGGCGCATGGGACTGGCGGTGGCTCAAGGCGCAGATTTTCCAGGAGTCGAAGTTCAACCCCAACGCGGTCAGCCGCGTCGGGGCGAAGGGTCTGCCGCAGTTCATGGATCCGACGTGGGACGACATGCTCGTCAATGTGCCCGGGATCCCGAAGACGGCGACGCCGTTCGATCCGTACTGGTCGATCGAGGCGGCCGCCTGGTACATGGCCAAGCTGCGCTCCATCTGGCGCGCGGACCGCAGCGAGGATGATCGCCGCCGCCTCGCTCAGGCGAGCTACAACGCCGGCATCGGCAACGTCATGCGTGCGCAGAATCGCGCCGGCGGTGCCATCGGGTATGCCGACATCATCGCGCGCCTGCACGAAGTGACCGGCGATGCGAATGCCGCCGAGACGCGCGGCTACGTCGAGAACATCCAGCGCTGGTACGACCAGCTGCTTTCCTACGACGGAGACGACCATGCGAGCCGGTAGCGGCCTCTCGCAGCTGTGGATGTCGCTGCGCTACGGCAACACGATCCCGATGCGCGTGGCGCTCGCGCTGGCGAGCCTGCTCTTCGCGCTATCGCTGCTGGCATCCACCGATGGCGCCAGCTGGGTTCGCCCGTACGCGCGCCTGCAGGGCTCGCAGGCGTGGCAGTGGTCGCTGGTCTTCGGCGGCAACGGTGCGGTGCTCCTGTGGCGCGTGCTCGACCGCAACGTGCGCATCGGGCTCACGCGCTTCATCAACGCTTGCACGTGCGCGCTCTGGGTCGGCTACGTCAGCGCCACCATCGCGCTCGTCGGCGGCCTCTCGCCGGATCTGGTCGGCGAAGCCGTGCTCGCGCTCGGCTCCATCTGGGTGGCCCTGCGCACCGACCTGACGCAATCCGACCGGGAGTCCGCGTGATGGAGCAGGGCTTCACCGACCTCATCGGCAAGTACGGCATCGGCGCCGCCGTGATCATCTACGGCGCGAGCAAGCTCATTCCCGGGCTCTTCGCGGCGCGCGCGGACGCGGCCGGCGAGAGCGCGCGCACCGACATCATCGAGACGCTCTCCGCGCGCCTCAAGGCCGTCGAGGACGACATCGAAGCCTACCGCCGCAAGCTCGAGGAAGAGCGCTCGCTGCGCGTGGCCGCACAGGACGAAGTCGCCGCGCTCAAGCGCCGCGTCGCCAGCCTCGAGTCGCAAATCCGCGCACTCGGCCAGGAGCCGAAATGATCCGCGCCCTCGCGATTGCCGCGGCACTCGCCGCCTTCCCGCCGCCCGACGTGCTCATCTTCGAGCACACCTACGACGGCCCGCGCGAGACGGCAGGCCATCTCGCGGTCCAGTGGTACACCGGTGGTCACCTGCTCATCGAGTGGGTCGACACCGACGCCGACGGCATCTTCCGCAACAGCTTCGAGGTGTCGCCGTGATCGCCACGCTCAAGGCCTGGTTCACCACGTATGCGCTCTGGCTGCTGCTTGGCGCGCTCGCCGCCGTCAGTGCGTTCGCCGGCGTGCAGACGCTGCGCCTCGCCTGGGCGCAGGGCGCCGTCGCCACGTTCGAGCGCGAGCTCGCCGATGCGCGCACGGCGGCGGAATCGGCCGCACGCACCGAGGAACTCAAATCCATCGTCGCCGCGGCCAAGGCCGCCGGCCAATACGAAAAAGGGAAAGCCGATGCGAACACGATTGCCGATGCTTTGCTTGCTCACCTTCTCGCTGGCTCTGTGCGGCTGCAACCCCGGTGGCAATGTCCGTCCGCCACCGCCGTGCCCGCAGCTGGCGCCGCCGCCGCCGAGCCTGATGCAGCCCTCGCAGACCGGGCAGGAAGTGCGACGCGAATTGTTCGAAGCGCCGACACCTGCGACGCGCAGGTAGACGGGCTGCGCGCGCTCGTCTGCGCCGATCGCGGCCTTCGCCTGGTCGGCACGGAGTGCGTGCGATGAACGCGGCCATTCCGGGCATGGATGCGCGCCTGCACGCCGCTTTCGCTGCGCGCGGCATGGCGGACGTGCTCGCGTACGCGCCACCTGCCGTGGGTGCCACGACGAGCGCCGGCGATCGCCGCTGTTTCGTCAACCCGGGTCGGCAGCAGATCGGCGCCGACGGGCGCACCAACGCACCGCGCGACGTCATCGGTTTGCTGCTCGCCGACGGCGCCGTGCAGCAGTTCGGCCGTCTCACGGCGGCGGGCGGCGCAACGTATGAGCTGCGCGCCATCGATGAGACCGACGGAAACGACGGCTCGCTGCAGTACTGGGTGGTGCGCCATGTCTGAGCCGCTCAGCTGGCAGGCCCTGCAGGACGTCGGCACGTTGCTCGATGCGATCAGCGTCGACGCCGGCTATCACACCGACCTCGGCACGGCGAAGCGCTACTTCGACCGCTCGCAAAAGTACGACGCCGCGGAACCCTTCGTCGTCGTCGTGGCGGACGACATCAGGACGCGCGAGGCCAGCAGCGGCAAGCGCCAGCTCGCGAGCGACATGACCATCGTCGTGCAGTACGCGATCCCGTTCGGTACCGAGAGCGCGGAACTCGTCGCGCACCGCGGTCGCGCGGACATCGTGCGCTGCCTGCTCACCAACCTGCGCGGGAAGGCGCTCGGTTTCACGGAGATCGTCGTGACGAGCTCGTCCATCACGGACGCGCCCGCGGACGGCTCCAACCTCGTGATCGCTCAGGTCGAGGCGCGGGCCTCGCTGAGCGAAACCCCCTTGCCCGCGACCTGAAGTGGAGAATCACCATGGCCACCCCCAAAGCCCGCCAGTTCGCCGGTGACTTTCGTCTCTGGGAAGGCGAGTTCGCCGGCACGAAGACGCCGGTGATCCCCGAGCCCACCGACGCGTTCGGCAACCAGCCGATCGAAACGGACTCGCTGTCGTTCTCGTACACCGCGGGCGACGAGACCACGATCCTCAGCAAGCGTCGCGGGGGCCGCTACAACCAGCCGTTCGTCAAGGACCAGCTGCCCGGCACGACCGAGGTATCGGTCAAGCTGCTCGAAACGCCGACGCCGATCCTCGCGCGCATGCTGTTCGGCGAGGCGGCGAATGCGGACATCGTCACCGGCTCCGTGTCGGATGCGAGCTTCACCATCACCGCGCTGGACGTGCCGATCCCGCTGCCGCACCGCTTCCTCAAGGCAAGCCCGGCGCCGTCTTTCACCACGTCCGGGGGTTCTCCGGTGGATCTCGTGGCAGGCACCGACTACAAGCTCGACCTGCGCACCGGCACGATCATGATCCTGTCCGCCGGCACCGTCGGCGCGACGATCGATGTCGGCGACGCGATCCTCAACAGCTACAGCTACGAGGCCGTCAAGACCACCACGATCCTCGGTGGCGCCACGCCCACCAAGCCGTACATCATCGTGGGTGACATGGAGGATCGGAAGTCCGGCGAGCAGGGCCTGCTCGAGGTGTTCCAGGTCAACCTCGGCGTCGATGGCGATATCGACTGGATGTCGACCGAACCGCTGCAGCCGACGCTGAAGGGCACGGCGCTCGTACCGGACGGCGCGCCCGCGCCGTATCGCTTCACGGTTTACAGCGAAACCGCCTGACCGTGCGCCGGCCGCGCCTCTCGCGCAACGACTCGCCGGCGGCCGAACAGCCGCCGGCGGCTTCTGCGCGCTCGCTCGTCGAATACCGCTTCACGGTGGTGCACCAGCACGGCGCTCGCGCCTACCGCGTCGGCGACATCATCGAGTGCGACGAGGCCACGGCCAGCCGCATCCGGCGCTACGCCGGCGCCGGTGCGCTCGTTCCGGTTCACGGGCGGGCGTCCTGATGCCGCGCATCGTCGACATCACCGGGTACCAGCGCCAGGCGGAGGCGCTTCGCGGCGTGGGCCGTTCGGCGGACGTGCTCGTGAGCCGCGCCGTCAGCACGTTGCTGCGGCGCCTGCCGGTCGAAGCGCGACGCGACATCCAGGCGGAATACAACCTGCCGGCCCGGCGCATTTCGTCGTACCTCTCCGCGCGCCGCGGCGATGGCTACGTCGAGCTCGTCGGCCAGAAGCGCGGCATCGGCCTCATCAACTTCGGCGGGCGATGGGGCGGTCGCAAGACCGAAGGCGCAGTCGCGACGGTGCGAAACAGCGAAGGTGCGTCGGTCTACGGCGGCACGTTCATCGCCACGCTGCTCCACGGCAATCGCCAGATCGTCGAACGTGAGACGAAGAAGCGGTTTCCCCTGCGCACCCTCTACGGCCCGAGCATCGCGCAGATGCTCCGTAACGCCGCGCGGCGCGAGCGGCTGGCCGACTACGCACAGGGTATCGGCGCGTCGGAAATGGACCGCCTTGCTAAGGGAACGAAGAAGAACTGATATGGCATCTCGCGACGAGATCATCCGATTCGTCTTCGAAGTCACCGGCAGCGAGGATATCGCTGCGGCCGTCAAGGTAATGCTCGAGGCGGGGGATGCCGGCGGCGAGGCGAGCGCCGAGCTGTCGGCATTCGTCGACGAGCTCACGGAAGTACAGAGGAAGCTCAGCGCCGTTCGCCAAGCGATCAGCCTCAAAGCCGAGCTGCAAGACCTGCAGAGCCAGTTCCAGGCGGCTCAAGAACGCGCGCGGGCGTTGTCCGAGTCGATCGGCAAGGCCGGGGCCTCATCCGATGAAGTGCGCAAAGCCTTCAAGGCGACCGATGCCGAGGTCGCGCGACTGACCGAGCAGTACCAGAAGCAGGACGTTGCGCTTCAGCGCGTGCTCGGCGGTCTCGCGAAGGCGGGCGTCGACACGAGCGACCTTGCGAAAGCCAACCAGGACCTGCGCGACAAGGCAGACGGCGTCGCCGACAAGATCCGCGCGACGGCAGCGGCGTCCCAGGAGGCGGGCAAGGGCCTGAAGAATGCCGGCGACGGTGCCAAGCACCTCGGCGACGAATCGAAGAAGAGCGGCACGCTGCTCGGCGAGCTGCGCGACAACCTCGGCAAGACCGTCGCGTTGGCGGGCGCCGCAGCCGGTGCTCTCAAGGCGATCGAGTTCGGCGCGGACAGCTTCAAGGAAGCGGCCAACCTCGAAGAGACGCTCGTGCGCGTGCGCGCGCTCGCCGGCGAGGCGCAGCAGTCGCTCGCCGGTTTCGAAGCGGGCATCGACGATGCGGCCGCGCAAGCGGGCGTCAGCGCGAACATGGCGGCCGCCGGCATGGCGGCACTCGTGGCGCAAGGCCGCAGTGCGGACGAAGCCCTGCAGGCGCTGGTTCCTACGCTGCTGCTGGCCAAGACGGCGCAGATCGACGTCGCACAGGCCGCGGCGCTGGTGGATGGCGCGCTGTCGCAGTTCGGCGGCACCGCGGCGGATGCGGCCAAGTACGTCGACATCCTGGTCACCGCGAGCAAGGGATCGAAGGACGGCATTGCCGGCCTTGCGGACGGCATCCAGAAGCTCGCGCCGCTCGCGCGCGATCTCAACCTGTCGTTCAAGGACACGGTCGGCATCCTCGGCTTCATGACGCGCAACGGCCTCTCCGCGGCCGATGCGACCAAGGGCCTCGCCTCGATCTTCCGGGACCTGAAAGACCCGGCCAGCAACCTGCGGCAAGAGCTGTTCGCGCTCGGCGACGGCACCGGCGACTTCGACAAGGCCATCACCACGCTCGCGAGTTCCGGCGAGCGCGGCAAGAAAGCACTGCTCGGCCTCGACGACAGCACGCGCAAGGTGGTGCTGTTCATCCAGCAGCAGGGCGTGCAGGGCCTCGCGCAGTTCCGTACGCAGCTGGATAACGTCAACGGCGCCGCCGCGGAGCTCGACAAGGCGATCGGCGACACGCTCAACGGCGCATGGGGCGACTTCACCCGCGCGATCGACACCATCGGCGCGCAGCTCGCCAAGCCCGTGCTCGAGCCGCTCAAGGTGGAGCTGCAGCAGTTGGCGTTGCGGCTCAACGACTTCGCCAAGTCGCCTGCGTTCGACGAGTTGCGGCGCCAGATCGGCGACCTCGCGCGCAATGGCGTCGAGGCGCTGGACAACCTCCTGCGCGGCATCGACTGGACGGCCTTCATCAATGGCGCGAAGGCCGCACTGTCGGATGCCTCCGCGTCGGTCGCCGAGTTCAAGGACAACCTGAAAGGCGTTTCGGACGCGATCAACGTCATCGCCAGCGTCCTCGGCACGCTCTAGCGCGCCATCGCCGTCGTGTTCGATGGCGCAAAGGTGCTGATCTCTGGCGCCGTTGCTGCGGCGGCCGAGCTCGGCGTCGTCATTGGCCAGACGATCGACAAGGTCAAAGGGAGCGAGAGCGCGTACACCAGCGCGATGATCGCGATTCGCGACTCCGCGATCGACGCGTCAAAGAACGGTGTCGATGCGCTCCGGTTGAACAGCGAAAAGCTCGTCGGAAACCTCGAAGGCATCGCGGGCGTGAGCGGCCCCGCCTCAGCCAGCCTTGCTGCCGTTGGTGCAGCAGCGGCACGAGTGCACGCGTCGTTCTCCAACGTGCTTGCCGGAGTCGAGTCGACGCGCAAAGCGCTTCAGCGATTCGACGTTCCTCCAGGCACGTTCGCCAACGTCATTGGCGGCGCCGAGCAGGCCGGAAAGGCCATGGCGGACCTTGCGAAACGGACCGAGGACGCACAACGCGAAGCGAACGCGGCCCGGGCAAACTTCGATCGTCTCGCTCGATCGAGTCAGTCCAACACGCAGGAATTGCAGCGTGCCGCAGCGGCGCTGGATCAGGCCAACGCAAGGCTACACGCTCTGAAGGAGCGCGCTACCGAGGCAAGTACTGGAGCTGACACGCTGGATGCCGCGCTTCACAAACTCGGCGTAACGTCCCAAGCCGATCTCGCAAAGAATGCGGCCGACGCTGCGAACGCCCTTGATTCTGTCTTCTCCTTGTTCCAGAGCGGTAAGGCAACAATCGAGGACGTTCGCGCGGCCTTCGAAGGATACGCGCAGAAGCAACTCGAAGCCGTCAAGAACAGCGACGCATGGAAGCAGCAGGAGGTCAAGGCCGCGCTCGAGGTGAAGCGCGCGATGCTCGGCCTTTCCGAAATCAAGGTATCGCCGGACTTCAGCAAATCGGCGTCCGGTGCGCGTGAGCTCGAGCAGCAGGCGCAGCGCACCGGCGAGGCCGTCAAGTCCGTCGGCGAGCAGGGCAGGGAAGCAGCGAAGGAAATCTCCGATGGCTTCGCGCAGCTCGCCGGCATCTACACGGGCTGGACGTCAAAGTTCGAGGAGACCTCGCACTCCGCCGCGCTGCGCTTCCAGGAGCTGACGAAGTCGATCAGCGAGTTCGGCGTCTCGCTGAATCCGCTCGTCGAGGCGGATGTCATCGGCCTCGCGCGCCTCGGCGACGCGATCAGCCGCGCCTCCGCGCAGACCAAGGCGGAAATCGAAGAGCAGAAGGCGCGCGTCGCCGAGCTCACCGCGCAGTACCAGAACATGAGCGCGTCCGCGCTCGCCGCCCAGGCAACGCTCGCCGGCGGCGCCGAGGCGCTCGCGAAGTCGTTCGAAGCGCAGGCCGCGGCCGCACGCAACGGCGAGAGCCAGCTGAGCCTGCTCGGCGCGTCGGATCTCTCGCCGCTGGCCTCGGCGCTGGAGAGCGTCGCCGCGAAGACCCGGCAGATCGCGAACGAGGCGCTCTCCGCGCGCCAGCAGTTCGCCGCGATGGCCAACGACATTCGCCAGCAGATCGCGCAGCAGCAGGGCGACGACGCGAAGGCGGAGAACCTGCGCTTCCAGGCGCAGCTCGAGCAGCTGCGCCAGCAGGCGCAGGAGAAAGGAATTCTCAACTCGCGCGAGTACGCCGACCTCGTGGCCGAGGCGACCAAGCTGCACAAGCTCAAGATGGACCAGATCAAGGAGCAGGCCGCGGCGGCGAAGAAGGCTGCGGACGACGCGGCGGCGCGCGCGGCCGCGGCAGCGAAGGAAGGGAAGGGGGGCGGCACGGATCCGACCAGCGGGGCCCCGTCGCCGCAGCTGCCGACCACGCCTGCGAAGTCGCAGCTCGAAATCACGCTCAACGGCACGCAGCTCGGCTCGATCAACCCCGGAGACTCCGCAGCCATCGAACGTCTCGCGCGCGCTCTCCTGCCGGAAATGATGCGCCAGATCCGTGCGGCCGCCGCGAACATCCCGCAAGGCTTCCGGCCGGGAGGGCCCGTGCGATGAGCGACATCACCCTCGGGCCGCTCGAGCTCAGCGAAGACCTGCAGTGGGTCGACGAGTACGACGACGGCTCCGACCTGGTCGGCCAGCAGGAAACCGTGACGATCACCGGCGCGGTGATCGTGCAGGCGAGTGCGCAGCAGACCGGCCGCAAGGTGACGCTGCAGGGAAAGCGCGAGAGCGGCAACACCGCGTTCGGCGCGATGACGCGCGCGCAGATCGAGGCGGTGCGCTCGCTCGCCGCGACGGCCGGCGCCGTCTACACGCTCGCGCTCAGCGACGGCCGCACGTTCTCCGTAATGTTCCGCCGCAGTGATGGCCCGGCCGTTTCGGCCGAGCCGCTCAAGCACATCCTGCCGCCGGCCGACGACGACCTCTACTTCCCGACCATCCGACTCATCATGGTTTGACGACGACATGTCCATTACCGCGACCGACCTCAAATTCCGCCAGAGCGCGCGCATGACCGACTTCGACGACGGCGGCGGACGCATGTCCGCTGTCGAGGTCGTCGACGGCCAGACGAACAACGTGTTCTCCGACCTCTCCGACGCGGACGGCATCATCGGCAATGTCTCGCTGCGGCTGATCTACCTGCAGATCGACACCGCGAACACCGACCCGCTGCTCAAGCCGTTCGTGTTCCTCACTGATCTGCCGCAGAACGACAACGTGACGGTGCTGCTCATCGGCTACAACGCGCCGGGCAGCAGCCGCGCCGACGCGCGCAACTACTACGAGAGCTACCGCGTCGTCGGCGTGAAGTCGCCCTACACGCTGTACGGCGACCACTTCGCCGGCTCGCAGATGGTGCAGGTGTACTGCCGCGGCGAGATCCCGTCGCCAGACATCGGTGACGTGCTGTGCCTGTCGGTGGAAGCGGTCGGCTTCCCGGCGGCGCAGCAGTTCGTCGCCGTGCGCAAGATCGAGAGTCGCACCACGCAGACCTTCACCGACGGCAGCGGCGACTTCCAGCGCGACGTTATCATCATGAGCATCACGACGCCGCTGGTGCAGACGTTCGAAGGCAAGCAGGATCCCGAGCGCTACGCGAAGCCGGCCGAGCCGTCGCCGACGCTGGTGCGCTTCACGCAGGTGTCCGACTCGGCGCAGTACTACGGCTTCAAGGCGTGCACCGTGGCGCCGCAGACCGGCGACACGGTCATCCAGATCGGTTCGCCGTACATCCCGGCCGTGCCGGCGACCCAAGCGGAGACGCCCATGGTCGACCAGCTCGCCGGCCTCGGCACGCTCGCCTATGTGCCCTCCGGCGCGGCGAACTCGCTCACGTACTCGGCCACGATGAGCGGCGCGGCCGGCGTCGAGGTCACGCGCTACTTCGGCACGAGCTACGCACCCGGGTCGCTCAGCATCACCGTGGGCAGCGTCGCGCTGCGCGACGATGGCCACGGCAACGTGGTGGCGGTGAACCCGCTGGATACCGGGTGGTCTGGCACCGCCGACTATGCCGTCGGCTCGTTCGGTATCGCGCGCGACGTCGGCTTCAGTGGCTCCGTGTCCGCCACGGCGACGCCGGCCGGCGCCGTGGTCGCGCAGTCCTACACGCGCGCGCAGACGATCACGGCGGCCACGCGCAACATCAGCTACGTGTTCCAGCTGGACGGCCAGCCCGCGCCGGGCACCGTCACGGTCGACTACCTCGCGCTCGGCAAGTGGCACCGCCTAAGCGACACCGGCCGCGGTCAGGTCGTCGGCAACGCGGGCGAGGGCAGCGGGTCGATCACATACGCCACCGGCTCGCTCGCGCTCACGCTGGGCGCGCTGCCCGACGTCGATTCCGCAATCATCGTGTCGTGGGGCATCGCGATCCGCGGCCGCAACAGCAGCGGCGAGATCACGGTGCCAAACCCGTCCGTGCGGCTGGTCATGGGGCACGCCGGCATCGACCCGGGCACCTGGTCGCTGGCGTGGACCTCCGGCGGGGTCAGCAAGTCCGCGTCGGCGAATTCGGCGGGCACGATCTCGGGCGACGCGACCGGCGTGATCGATCACACCGCGGGCATCGCCGAGTTCACGACGTCGTCGCCGGCGGACGCGCTGACGCAGTACCACCCGAGCTACGACTACGTCGACCCGAGCAAGCGGCACAGCGAGGTGTTCACGCCCTCGCCATCCGGCGGCAGCGTGTCCGTCACGCTCGCGCACGCGCCGGTCAAGGCGCGCTCCATCGTTGCGCGCTGGTCCATCCAGGCGCCCAACCCGAACGGCGGGCAGGCGTGGATCCGCAATTACGTCGTCACCGACAACGGCAGCGGCGGATTCAACTACGCGCTGAGCGGCACCAACACCAACAACCTCACCACTGGCGCCATCGTCCTGCAGGTGCAGTAACCCATGAACGACGTCATCAATCGCGACAACACCCAGCCGAGCTACACCAGCCCCGGCGGCGCCCTCGCGCCCTTCAACTCGCGACCGCCGGACAACAGCGCGAGCAGCGGCCAGCAGATGCACTGGACGCCGATCCGTTTCATTCCCGGCCAGTTGCCGACGGATACCGGATTCGGCACGCCGGCGCCCGGCGATTCGCAGGTCGGCTACCCGGAGACGGTCAGCGCGCCGCTCGCGCCGACGTACACGTTCCAGGCCGGGCAGGCACTCATCATCGACTACCTCGAGGCCGGCGCCAGCGTCACGTCGATCACCGAGGGCATCAACGCGCCGCCCCTGCAGTTCTACTTCGGCGCCGGTGCGGAAGGCCCGGCGGTGCCGGGCTCCGTGCGCTTCACGTTCCGGGGCCGCACCTACGTCGATCGCGCCGGCGCGCTGTACCACAGCGTGGATCCGGTGACGAACGCGGGCACTCTCGCCGGCAACTACGACTACCTCACCAATGTCGCGCAGGTGTCGGACTACGCCTCGAGCGGCGGCAACACCGTCACCATCCTGTCGCTCGCCACGCTCTACAACGAAGCGGGCGTCAACGGCGCGATGTTCCACACGCCCGGCGCGCCGGTGCGCATCGGCAGCTTCACGCTGCGCGCGACAACGATGCACGGCGAAGAGCTCACGGCGACGACGGACGTCAACGGCAACATCACCGGCGATCGCATCAAGGGCAAGATCGACTGGGACACCGGCCTCGTGCGTGTCGCGTTCGGCGAGATGGTCACGGCCGCTGGCAACGAGAGCGAGGCGTGGTACGACGCGGACCTCGTCGACGGATCGGGCAACATCTTCAGGCCGACGCCGGTCGACCCCTCGTCGATCTTCTTCGGCACGGTGGTGTACCACGCGGTACCGGTCGACCCCGACCTCATCGGCATCGATCCGGTACGCCTGCCGAGCGATGGTCGCGTGCCGGGGTTCAACCCGGGCGGCATCGGCGTCGTGTCGCACACGCAGCTCACCACGGTGGCATCGCCGGTCGCCGGATCGACGACGAACCTCGGCCGCGAGCGGATCAGCTTCATCGAGGTCCTCGACGCCGACCGCACGCCGATCAACTCGGCCTGGTACACGATCGACATGGATGCGGGCACCGTGACCTGGGCGAACCCGCTCAACCTCAGCGCGTACACGATGCCGGTCACGATCCGCGATCGCATCCAGGACGTCGCGCTCATCGCTGACGTCGAGATCGGCGGGCAGGTGACGCTCGCGACCGGCGTCACGCACGACTACCCGGACGGCGCGATCCTCAGCAGCGCGGTGCTCTATCAGGACACGCAGGCGCGCTACACGACCCTGTTCGACCAGCAGACCTACTCGGCCGGCACCTGGTCGGACACGGTCAGCGGCAGCGAGGCGGCCGGCACCTACAACGACACGACCTACCCGATCCTCGTCACCAATGACGCGACGATCGACGAACGGTGGAAGATCCGGTTCCGCTCGCCCACATCGTTCGACGTCATCGGCGAGAAGGTCGGCCAGATCGTCACCGGGGCGTCGATCAGCGATGACCTCGCGCCGACCAACCCGGTCACGATCACCGACGACGATCCGGTCGGCAAGCCCTACTTCTTCATCGACAAGGATGGATGGGGCGGCGGCTGGGCGGCGGACAACACTGTGCGCTTCAACACGATCAGCGCAACGCGGCCGCCGTGGCTCGCGCGCGTGGTGACGCCCGGCGAGATCGCGGTCGCCAACGACGCGGTGCGGATCAACGTCTACGGGAACGCGCACTGATGACGACGACACGGGTGTACCTTTCGACGGACTCCGGCGCGCCGGTCGTCACCGGGCAGGTGGGCACGCTGTCATCCGCGCTGCAGACGTGCCTCGTGGGCACCGCCGGCGTCGCCTACGGATCGAAGGCGTCGGCAGGCTGGACGGCGCCGTTCACCGGCACCAACAAGGTCGCGCTGAAGAACAGCGTCGCCGCCGGCGGCACCGGCATGCTCTGTCGCATCGACGACAACCCGCCCGGCGCCGGCGCCGCGCGCGAAGCGTTCATCACGTGCTACTTCTCCATGACCGACGTCGACACGGGCGTCGGCATCACCCCGACCGCGGCGCAGATCACCGGCGGCGGCGTCCTCCGCAAGAGCTCGACGGCCGATTCGACGGCGCGCGCGTGGGCCATCGTCGCTGACGAGCTCACGTGGTACATGATGATCGTATCGAACGCGTCCTCCGCGAACGAAGTAGCCGTCTATGGAGGCGGCGATTTCGCCAGCGATGTCGCCAGCGACCCAGCGCGCTTCTTTTGCCTCGCTGGTACCGCCGTCAACAGCGCGACCGGGAGCCAGAGCGCATTTACTCCTCAAGCATCGTTCGCCACGCCTGGCTCGAACAACGGGCTCTGGTTGCCTCAAGGGTATGCCGGGACTGGAACAGCTATTCGCGCGGGGCTGCTGCAGCTTGGCCCAAGCGGCATCACAGGCGGTGGAAACATGATGGCCGATGGATCGCCGGGGTCGAACGAGCGATCGTTCTTCCCGGCTCTGATCGCCGCCGAGAGCTCGATTCGCGGGCGTCTGCGTGGCCTGTACTTCGCGCTCAATAACCTGACCGGCACGGCCGTGTTCACCGACATTCCCGGTGCCTCCGGCTTGCCCGCAGGAAGCGTACTGAAACTCGGGGGTGTCGCTGCGAGTGGTAACCCAGGTCGCGTCGCGATCGAAGCCGCATTGGCATGGTGAGCCAGCCGCCATGGCCAAAGTGATCTTCACGAAACTCGCTAGCGCGAACGCCTTCTGGAACGGACTCGGCTTCATTGCGGGCACATCGCCGCTCGGCCTCGTCACGGTCAACGGTTCGCCGGGTGCGCGCGAGGTGGAGGTTCGCCATCGCAAGACGCGCATGCCCATCGCGACGACGTTCTCGGCCGCCGACGGAACCTACCGATTCGACGGACTGAACCCGGACGAAGAGTTCGACGTCATTGCGCGCGACTGGGCCGGCACGTACAACGACGCGATCCTCGCGCGCGTGAAGCCGTACCCGTACGACGTGAAGTCCTCGACGGGGTCGTTCACCGTCAACGACACGGCGAACACGCTCGACGGCGCGATCGCGATCTTCGGTGGCGATAGTGGTCACACCGTGTCCGTCGTGTCGGGCACCGCGCCTTCCGGAATCACGTTCTCCGTTGTCACCGGCGGCCCGCCCACCTACGCGAGCCTCTCGCGCTGGCTCATCGCGAGCGGCACGGCATCGGCGGGCAGCTACACCTGGACGCTGCGCGTGACCGCGCCGAACGGTTCGCGCATCGACATCGCCTGCACCGCGACATTCACCTAGAGCGATGCCGTACGCCTACGCGCCCCCGGATGGGTTCGCGGCCGCGCTCGGGCTGGTCGGCGCCTATACGCCGCCGCCCGGCTTTGCGGCCGCGCTCGCGCTGCGGGCGCCGCTGCCGCTACCCGCAGCGAACGACGATACCTACGCGACCGGCAAGCACTTCCCGCTGCACGTCGTCGCGCCGGGCGTGCTCGACAACGATTCGGACCCTGCCGGCCTCGGCCTCGTCGCTCATCTCGATGTCGACGTCGCGCATGGAACCCTGACGCTCGACAGCGACGGTGGCTTCCACTACGTGCCGGACGGCGCCTTCCTCGGCACCGATTCGTTCACGTACTACGTCACCGACAGCAATGGGCTCGATTCCGACCCGGCCACCGTGTCGATCGAGGTGTCGCAGCTGCCGGTGCAGCGGGATGAGCAGATCAGCGCCGGCCTGCCGTGGTCCGTGGCATCGCCGCGCCTGCGTGCGGTGCTCAGCGGGTTCTCGCGCAGCGCGCGCGTGCGGCGCAGCGAAGGCTTCCCATTCGCCTCGGCGCCGCCCGTGCGGCGAACGCTCGAGGCGCCGCTGTCGCGCGCTGCGCGCCTGCAGGGATCGCCGGAGCTGCCGTTCGGCGAGGCGCCCAAGATCCACGCCCGCTCCGTCGAAGTGCCGAGCCGCCGCGCGGCGCGCCTTGAGGTCGGCCGCGATCTGGCCTGGTCCACGCCGCCGGCGGTCGGAATCACGCGGGCATTGCCGTACCGCCATCCCGCGCGCGTGGAGCATGCCGCCGAGGCGCCGTGGTCGAAACCGCCCACGCTTGGCCGCGGCGCCCTCGCGCCGTATCGGCATCCGCCCAAGCTCGAAGGCCGCTGGCTGCTGCCCTGGTCGCACGCGCCTGCCGTGCAGTGGCACGTGCGCGGCCGCACCGTCACGCCGCCGCATACCGAGCCGCCGCAGCCGATGTTCGATCCCGGCCCGGGCTTCGCGATCGCACCGGCGCTCACCTGCCCATGGCTGGAATTCCCCGGCTTCGCCGTGCCCGTGCCGCTCGGGCCCGCAGCCTGCTACCTCGCGCGGCCACGTCCCCGGAGCTACATCGTGCTCAACACCGCCACCATCATCGCGACCGTCACCGGCTACGCGATCGAAGCGAGTGCGTTCTCGATCGGCGAGTCGATCGACGACACGCACCATTCGTTCTCCATCACGCTCGCCGATCCTGCGGACCTCGACTGGCTCAAACCGACCGTCGATGGACCGATCGCGATCGAGATCAACGTCAACGGGTACGTGCGGACCGGGGTGGTCGAAGACTGGTCGACGGAGCAGGTGTTCCCCGGCCAGAGCATCACCGTCACGGGGCGCGCGCGCACCGCGCTGTTGGACGCACCGTACGCGCCCCAGCGCGCCTACATCGAAGGTGACGATCGCACGTCGCAGCAGCTCGTCGATCAGGAGCTGGACTCGACCGGCTTCACGGCCGACTACGGCATCCTCGACTGGGAGGTGCCGGCAGGCGTCTGGCACTACGACGCTATGACGCCGATCGCAGCCGTCCGCGCCATCGCCGCGGCCGCCGGTGGCGTCGCGCGCTCGCATCCCTGGGACGACGTCATCGAGCTTCTGCCGCGCTACCCGCACAGCCCGTGGGCATGGTCGACGACGTCGCCGGACAAGACAGTCGTCTACGACTACGTGCCGCGCCAGGCGTCGCGAGACGGCACGAGCGGCGTGCCGAGCTACGAACTGCGCATCCCGCTATGGCCGTCGTCCGACGCGACCAAGCCCGGCCTCGTCCGGCCCGGCCAGCTGCTCGAATTCGCGGCGCTCGCAGGCTGGAAAGCGCAGGTGGTATCCGTGCGGATCAACGCGAGCGTCGAGCAGGCCGGCGGCGCGGCCGCGCTGATCGTCTGGCAGGACATCACGCTCGAGGCGCCACCCGCGGAACCGCGCTACGACTACGTGCTCGTCTCCGGTGAACAGGCCGGCGTGAGCGACCCGGTGATCCGCGACGGCACTGCCGGCCTCAACCGCCTGCCGCAGATCGTCGACGCGCTGATCACGGAGCATGCCGTCGCCGCGGAGCGCGGCCGCAATGCGATCGCGGGCGGGGGCGATGCGCGGGCGCTCACCAACGTCTGGGCGCAGCTGGTGGGCCTGCAGCCGCAAGGCCGCTACCTCAAGGGCAACGTGCTCGCCGACCACGGCGACGGCACGTACGCAATCGCGACGTGTGACGGCGCGACGAGTCTCGCGCGCGCGCTCCCGGGGCAGACCTGGTCGGTGACGGATGGGGTGTTCGTGCAGGACGGCCGCATCGTGGACTCGGCGCCGAGCCTGCCTGGAATCACGCAGACCGTGTAGCCGATTTCCTACGCGCGGCCTCGCGTTCTGCCGGCTGCCACGGCGCGCTCGAAGGCGCACCATCCTCTCGCCCGCCAGTCAGCGCACCGCGCCCGCAAGGGAAGCTCTCAAGCCGCGACGGCGGGCAATCTCAATGTGCTGCGAACGCGTAGATCTTCTCGGCCGCTTCGACGGTGAACCCGTGTTCGGCAATGGCCTGCTCGGCCTTCACGCGATAGATGTTACCCATCGCGAGGTTGTGCACCTCGTCGATCGACATCGACGCGTTGATTCGGACTACCTCGGGTAGCTGGATCGCGAGAAATATCTCTCGGCAACGCGAAAGCGTATCGACCGTCTCGAATGAGTTCGGCTTGTCGCCGCGGCGACGTATGCGCTCTAGCCCCACATCGACGGGCAAATCCAGGAGGATCGTCACGTCCGGTCGCGGTGCGAATTCGAGATTGCGCTCGAGCATGCTGATGACATCGGCGCCGGCCGCTCCTTGATACGCCGCGGTCGAGTAGAAGTAGCGGTCGAGGACAACGTGCACGCCCTTGCGAAGCTCCGGTTCGATCACCTCCGCTACATGCTGCTGCCGATCCTTCTCGAGGAATTCGACCTCCTGTTCGAGCGATAGGCGCCCGGTGTGCGCAGACTCCCTGACTCGCTGCCCCCACGGACCATGCGTCGGCTCCTTGGAGTAGATCGCGCGCTGGCCCGGTGTGCGCATGAGCTCGGTGACGATGGAGTGCGCTAGCGTCGTCTTTCCAGCGCCGTCAATGCCCTCGATCGCGATCAGTAGGCCCTTGGGCGCCGGCGCGTTCATGGGGCGAATCCTACTGGCGGGGGAGGGGGAGGCGCCAGCACTTTCGCGCCGGCGGCCTGCTTCCTGAACGGTCAGGCTTTTCGCTCGCCAGAGCTACATTCTGACCGGTACCCGCGCGCTTACACGTAGAAGGCCGGGTACAGCGGCCGGAGTGGCGCCTTCCTGGCCTTGCACTTGCTGCCGTGGCCGAGACCTTCTTCGCGGTTGCCTTGGTCTCGTGCATGGGGCCGTGCGTCTGCCGCGTCGCGCAACCTGAGACGCCTGGGCATACCCTGCGCCGATGGAACGCCGTCACCGCCCCAAGGATCCACTGGGCCGCCCGCTGCTTGTGATGGGGCCTCCTGGTGCGTGCGACGCCTGCGGCCGATTCGCGATCTCACTGGACCAAGTCGGATCGGTGAGCAACCCCGGCATCTCGTGCTGGCACTGCGGCACCGGTGTGTTCCGGCACCGCGCGCTCTGGGTCTATTCATACTGCCCGGCATGCCGCGGGGTAGGGTGTTCGGGATGCCGCTGGCGTGGCATCGTGGCGACGCCTCGCGAGTAGGCGCGCACCCACCGCGGGAGACGACTCCACCCATGTGCTACTCCGCCCAGATCATTGCCGACTACCTCAAGTACGTCCGCCGCTTCGGCGCCGACGTGTCGCTCACCGACTTCTATGAGCTGTACTGGCTGCGCTCGAAGAACCCCAAGGTGAAGATTCCTCGAGCAATGGACGCCGCATTCGTCGACGAGACGGACGAGGTCGCGCGGATCCGCTCTCTCATGGCTGACTACTACGAGGAGCGCGAGCGTTCGCTGCAGCAGGATCTCTTCGCCCAGAAGAAGCGGCTGGCCGAC
The DNA here is from genome assembly GCF_051958935.1 of Dokdonella sp. GTDB lineage: Bacteria > Pseudomonadota > Gammaproteobacteria > Xanthomonadales > Rhodanobacteraceae > Dokdonella_A. The sequence goes on from NZ_JBQCFP010000056.1 coordinate 21,007, forward strand.
GCCGAGCGCACGCTGCAGACGAAGACCACGAAGAAGGCGCTCGAGGATCAACGCATCGCGACCTCGAAGATTGAGTGGATCCTCGGCAAGCAGGACGAATTGCGTCGACCAAACCTCGTCGACGAGGACTCCCGGATTTTTCCGGGCTGGTACGCGCCGGTGATGGTGTGGCAGGACGGGCGCCGTGTGGTGCGCCCGATGCGCTACCAGTGCCGCCCAGCCGGCGCTCCGGCGTTCTACGACACGAAGTTCCCCGGCACCTACAACGCGCGCAGGGACAACCTCGAGGGGACGTTCTGGAAGAAGCTCTTCGGCTACACGCACGGCGTGATGGTCGCGAACGCGTTCTTCGAGAACGTCAGCCGCCACACGATGGAGCATCGCGAGCTCGTCGCCGGCGAGAAGGAAGAGAACGTCGTGCTCGAGTTCCGGCCGCAGCCGACGCAGGACATGCTGCTCGCGTGTGTGTGGTCGGAGTGGCGGGGCGAGGGCGAGTCGCTGCTCTCGTTCGCCGCGATCACCGACGAGCCACCACCGGAGGTTGCCGCGGCGGGCCACGACCGCTGCGTGATCCCGATCAAGCCCGAGAACGTCGACGCCTGGCTGCGCGCGGATCCCAAGGACCTCGCCGCGATGTACGCCATCCTCGACGACCGCGAGCGGCCCTACTACGAGCACCGCCTCGCAGCGTAGCGCTATGCCCGACGACACCTACGGCGACCGCAACCCGTTCATCGAACAGACGCTCGAGGAACTGGGTTCGCGTTGCTACGAGATTGCGGGGGAGCTCGGGAGTGATCGCAAGCGCTCGATCGAGGAGCGCCGCGCGCTGGTCGAGCGTACGCGCATGCTCCTGCTGGCGCTCGGTTACCGCCTGCATGGGACGTCAAACGGGACGCCCGGCTCGCCTGAGCAGGCCGCCGAACTCGCCGACGGCGACTTCGTGCGGGAGTTCGAACGCTACCGGGTATCGCTGATGCGGGACGGCGAGCGGCGCGCGCGTAGGGAGACGCTACTGCGCGCCGCCAATTTCGCCCTTGGCCGAAAAGCGGCGCGTTGGCTCGATGATCCCGACACGCTGTGGAGCCAGCGCCGCAGCTATGTCGGAGCAGCGAGCGATGCCGGCTTCGAGACGTTGCTCCGCGAACTCGAGGTACACGTCAAGCGCTAACCGCACTTTCGGAGAGAGCGAGGTATGCGTCGCCGGCGACGATGCGGAAATCTGGAAGCCCGCATGCCGCCAGCTCGCGCAGAATGGAACGCGCGATACGAGCCGCGTGTTCGATTCCTAGGCCGAAGTCGACGTAGATGTCGATCCAGACGTAGCCGGCGGGCGAGGAAGGCGCGGCGCGGAATGCGTACTCGCTGGTTTCACGCGGGAGGAAGCGGTTCACCGCGTCACTTGCGGCTACCTCCACGGTAGCAACAACGGTCCAACTGCCGTTCGGCAGGACAGAGGCGTTCATGGTTCGGGCTCTCATTAACCCCGTGATCAGATGGGGGCTGAGATTTCGGCTACCGGGGAACGAGCTGACTGTCGTAGCTCATCGTGCGCGACGGGGCCCGTGATCGGGGGTGGCCTGTCGCTTCGCGCCGAGGCAGGTGAGTTGCAAGAACCACTCTACACGCGGAAGTGTGAAGAATGCGTAACAGCGCCCCCTCACTGTTCGCCTGCCGAGTTAGGTCTTCAGGCTTTTCAGCGACTTGTCTGCGCGAAAGGTCTTGAACGCCGGTTGCCGTAGCAGGCCGTTTCCGCCGCGGCCCTGGTGAAATACCTCGATGATGAGCCGCGGCTTTACCCACAGCGCGAGCGCGCGGTCCTTCTTCTCCATGAGGTTGTCGTCGGCAGTGGGCGACGAGACGCGATCCTTCTCGAGCGACTTGCGCAGGTCGACGAGCTGGCGATCGCTGAAACCGGTACCGACGCGCCCGATGTAGATCAGCCGTCCAGCGCCGTCGAACTCGGCAAGCAGCAGCGCGCCGATGCCGCTCCGCGAACCCTGCGGCTCCGTGAAGCCGACAACCACGAACTCGTCCGACGGCCGCGCCTTCACCTTCACCCAGGCGCCCGACCGCGTGCCGGTGTAACGGCCGTTGACCCGCTTGCTGACGATACCCTCGAGTTCGTGCTCTGCCGCGCTGGCGAACACGGCCGGCCCTTTGCCCACGACGTGCTCGGAGTAGCGGAGGGACGACCCCTTCTTCGCCTTCTTCAACACGCGCTGCAGCAGCTCCTTGCGCTCGACGAGGGGCTCGTTCCGCAGGGACAGGCCGTCGAAGTAAGGCATGTCGAAGAGCACATAGGCGAGCGCTGCGCCGGCGCGATCGGCGTGCAGCGCGTTGAAGTCGACCTTGCCGTCGCTGACGGCTACGAGCTCCCCATCCAGCTGCGCGCTGTGGAGCTTGAGCGCCGCGATGTCGGCGGCGATCGCCGGGATCTTCTCGGTCCACTCCTTCGCATTACGCGACCACAGCCGGACCTTGCCGTCGACGACCGTCGCGAGGATCCGGTATCCGTCCCACTTGACCTCGTGCAGCCAGTCATCCCCCGACGGGGCGGTCTTCTCGGTGCGGCACAGCTCGGGGGCGAAGGCCGTGTTCGAAATTGGCGACGGTGCGCCGGCAGGCTTGCGGGGCATGATCAACCGGGATGGCGTTCGGGGTCCTTGCCGTAGGTGTACTCGGTTTCGATCGAGCCGTCCTCGCGGTGCACGACAAGCTGGGCAGTCTTCCCGGAATCCCACAACGCGTTCCCGCGGGCCTTTCCGGCTTCCTCTGCCTCGGCCTTCGTATCGAACGCGCCTACGTCCTCGCCCTCGTGCTCGAGGTGCCAGCGGCCGTCAGCGTTCGTATGGACCAGGTGCATCACGTAGCGGACCATTGCGACCCTCCTCGGTTGGGACGCCGTAGGAAAGCAGGGCCGGACTGAACGCCTCCCTATCGATCCGCAAGCCTTTGATTGCGTTGAGCGCAGAAGGCGGCGCCGAAAGTCAATCTAGGCAGGCTGTTTTCTTTGCGATACAAACACATCCGAGAGTCAGAAAACGAGTCTGGGGGACTGGTGGTCGTCGGTTCGAATCCGGCCGCCCCGACCATTACGTGTGCCCGCATCCTTGCGGGCCGTTTCGGCGGTTCTTCGGTCGCGGGTCGCCCTTCGGCTTCGGAGCGGCCAGGGCGCACGTCCTTGTGCGCACTCCTCACCAAGAGCAGGGTCAAAGCGATCCCAGCCGGAACCGCACGCCGCATGAGCCAGCCACGTCGCACGCTGTATCCCGAGATCGAGCCGTACGACAGCGGTTTCCTCCAGGTTTCGCCGCTGCATCGGCTCTACTACGAACAATGCGGCAACCCCGCGGGCAAGCCGGTCGTGTTCCTGCACGGCGGGCCGGGCGCGGGTTGCAATGCGAAGTCGCGCCGCTTTTTCGATCCCGCGCACTATCGCATCGTGCTGTTCGACCAGCGGGGCTGCGGCCGCTCGACGCCGCATGCCGAGCTCGTCGACAACACGACCTGGCACCTCGTCGCCGACATCGAGCGCCTGCGCGAGCACCTCGGTATCGCGCGCTGGCAGGTGTTCGGCGGTTCGTGGGGTTCGACGCTCGCGCTCGCGTACGCGCAGACGCATGCGCAGCGCGTGACCGAGCTCGTGCTGCGCGGCATCTTCATGCTGCGCCGCTGGGAGCTCGAGTGGTTCTACCAGAAGGGGTGCGACGCGCTGTTCCCGGACGTCTGGGAGCACTACCTTGCCCCGATCCCGCCGGCCGAGCGGGGCGACCTCATGGGCGCCTATCACCGCCGCCTGACCAGCACCGATGCGGCGATACGGCTCGAAGCGGCGCGTGCGTGGTCGGTGTGGGAGGGGGCGACGAGTTTCCTGTTCCAGGACGCGACCCACATCGCGTCGAGCGGCGAGGACGAGTTCGCGCTCGCCTTCGCGCGCATCGAGAACCACTATTTCGTCAACGGCGGCTTCTTCGATGTCGACGATCAGTTGCTGCGCGACGCTCACCGGTTGCGGCATATCCCGGCGGTGATCGTGCAGGGGCGTTACGACGTCGTCTGCCCGATGCGCAGCGCCTGGGATCTGCACCGCGCCTGGCCGGAAGCGGACCTGCGCATCGTCGCCGATGCCGGGCACTCCGCGCTCGAGCCCGGCATCGCGCACGAACTCGTCGAGGCGACCGACCGCTTCCGCTGACGTCAGGCGGGGGCACCTCCGTGTGCCGGCCCTGTGGCTCTCCGCGTGACCGTGCAGGTCGCGCACGGGTCCCTCCGCGTCCGACCGCCCGCACGACATCGGCGACACCGGCCCGCGAGCATGCACGATCCGTGCGCGAGCCGTCCCTGGCTCGTTGCGCACCACCGCGGCGTCAGGTCGCGCTCGCCACCTCCCCTTCGTTCGCGCAGTCGCGCACGAAGGCCTTGCGTTCGCTGCCCTTGAGGCCTTTCTCCTTCGCCTCTGCGCTGCACGCCTTGCGCTTGAGCTGGGCCGGGCTCGGCGCAGCCGTCTTGTCCGCGGCATGTGCGGTGAGCGCCGTGCCACCGCCCTTGAGGCAGGTGCTCATGAAGGCGCGGCGCTCGTCGCCCTTCAGCGACTGCGACTTCGCTTCGGCGTTGCAACCCTTCATGCGCGCCTGCTGCGCGGTCAGCGGCTTGCCGGTACCCGCAGCTGCATCCTGCGCGGGCGCCGCGCGGGCCGTACAGGCGAACGCGAATGCAATGACGAGCGCGGAAGACGCGATGATCCTGATCTGCATGGTGATACTCCTCCCTGATGGATGAATCCGCGACCGGTTCGATCGCGGTGGAGGAAGTGTGCGCATGCCCATGCCGGCCACACAGAGGAAGAATCCGCTGCGCCGTGCAGGCCGGGATCGGCGTCGTGGCGACGAAAGTGCCGATCAGTGCGTAGGAAGGCAGCGGGTCGCGCCCTGCGCAGGCATTTTCAGGGCGATGCGTGGGTTCCGCGGCGACCGCGGTGGACCAAGGCCGGCAAGGCCCAGCCTGCTGAGCGGCCGGGCTCCTGGCCCGGCCGTTTGCGTGCGAAACGATCAGTGCGCGGGCGCGGCTGCGTCCGGATGGTTCTTCAGGCAGCTGTTGCGGAAATCGGTGTAGTCCTTGCCCTTGAGGCCCTTGGCTTTCGCATCCGCGTTGCAGGCCGTCATTTTTTCCTGCTGGGTCATCGGCGTGGCGGCCGGTGCCGCTTCGCCTTTCGCGCAGGAACTCATGAAGGCCTTGTAGTCGGCACCCTTGAGGCCTTTCGTCTTGGCTTCCTTGGCGCACGTACCGAATCGTTCCTGTTGCGCCGTGCGCGTCTTGCCCGACTTCGGCGCGTCCTGCGCGAACGCCGCACCGGACCCGATGGCGAACGCGAGCGCGAGGACCAGCAATGACGTCGACTTCAGCTGCATGATGTCGTTCCTCTCCGATAAGGTGGCCGCGCCCCGGAGCGGGGCTGCGGTGCGGCGCAGTCTACGCCGCGTCCCGCGACGAGGAAGAGGAAGGCGGGAAAATTTTCGATCGCGTTGCCGGCGATTCAGGCGTATTCGCGCCAAGCCGACCCGGCGCGAAACGCGCCGGGTTTGATGCATGGATCAGGCCGCGGCGCGCGCGGTGTCCGCCTTGCGCGGGCCCTCGAGCAGGGCGCGACGGACGCCTTCGACGAGCAGGTCGGCTTCCGCGGACGTGATGTCGAAGCGCGGCGTGAAACGCAGTGAATTCGCGCCGCCATGGATCACGCCGAAACCGCGCTCGCGCATCCATTCCTCGGTGCTCGCCGCGCCGTAACACTTGAACTCCGGCGCCAGTTCGCACGAGAACAACAAGCCCGTGCCCTGCACCTTGGTGATGTAGCCCGGGAGTTCGGCCTTGAGCTTGTCGAGCTTGGCGACCAGTTCCTTGCCGCGCACGCGGATGTTCTCGCGCAGTTCCGGCGTGAGCGCCTTGAGCACCGCGCAGGCGACGTCGAGCGCGCGCGGGTTCGCGGTCATCGTGTTGCCGTAGATGCCCTTGCGGTAGAGCTCGGACGCGCGCTCGTTGGCGGCGAGCACGGACAGCGGATACTGGCCCGCGTTGAGCGCCTTCGAATACGTTTCGAGATCCGGTGCTTCGACGTTCTCGAAGCCGGGGTAATCGACGATCGAGAGCACGCCATGCGCGCGCAGGCCGGCCTGGATCGAGTCGATCAGAAGCAGGCTGCCGTGCGCCTTGGTCAGCTCGCGCGCGGCGACGTAGAACTCGGGCGTGACGCCGCGGCCCGGGTCGCCTTCGCCCATCACCGGCTCGATGAACACGGCTTCGATGAACCAGCCGTTCTTGTCGGCGTCGGCGAACACCTGCTTGAGCTGCTCGACGCTGTACGGCTCGACCGTGAGCAGGCTCGTCTCGTTGCGGAAGCTCGCGAGGTTCTGTTCGTAGGCCTTGCGCGACGAGTCGGAGTAGACCGCCGGACGCTCGGTACGGCCGTGGAACGCACCCTTCACGGCGACGCGCTTGATCGTGCGACCGGCATGGCGCGCACCCGGGTCGGTCATGAGCTTGGCGTTGACGTCGACGATGCGGCCCGCCAGCGACACCGACTCGGAGCCCGAGTTGAGGCACATGAACTTCGCGTACGGGCAGGCGCCGCGCGTATGGCCGATTTCCTTGCGCAGCGCCTTGCCGAACTTCAGCTGCGACAGGTTCGGCGTCATCACGTTCGCCATCACCTGCGGGCGCGCGAGCACGCCGAGGATGTTCTTCGGCGCATGGCCGA
>NZ_JBQCFP010000057.1:0-46443 GCF_051958935.1 Dokdonella sp.
TTCGTCGGCGGTCGCGTAGTAGTTTTCGTCGAACGCATTGCGCAGGTAGAACTGCAGGTCCAGCCCGTCGCGCACGCGCCAGCGCAGGTCCGCGTCGACGACGTCGACCGCATCGCGCTCGAGTTCTTCGAAGCCGGGGCGGTCCATCTTCCAGCGATGGCTGTAGCGCGCACCGACGCTCCAGTCGCCGCGCGCGTAACGCGCTTCGAGTTCCGCGGTCACCGGCGGAATGCCGTACAGCGGGCGATCCGTCTCGTCGTGGCCGCGCACGATCGCCGCGCTCGCGCGCAGCTCGAGGCCCGGTGCGGGTGTCGCCCAGCCGAGCGCCACTTCGGCGCCGTGCAGGGTGCCTTCGCCGACGTTGCCGTAGCCGTTCACGTCGGGCGCGAGATCGGTGAGCTGGATCAGGTCGTCGACGACATTGCGCCAGGCATGCGCTTCGAAACTCCATGCATCGTCGTGCCAGGCGTAGCCGAGGTCGACGCCGCGCGAACGTTCCGAGCCGAGATCCGGATTGCCGACGATTTCGCCCTGTGCGGTGACGCCGCTGTAATAACGTTCCTCGAGCGTCGGAAAGCGATAGCCGGTCGACGCATTGAACGTGATGCGATGGCCGCCGCCGGGGGTCCACACCGCGCCCGCGGTAAACGCGTGATCGGCGTCGTCGACGCTGGCGCCGCGTTGCTCCTGTTCGACCCAGGTGCGGCGTGCGCCGAACTCGAACGCGAGCATGTCGGACACGCGCCAGTCGCTCGTGGCGAACAGCGACCACGCGTCTTCCTTCGCATTGCGCAGGCTGTAGCGCCGGGTGATCACCGAACCCGTCGCGTCGTGGGCGGTGACGTCGCGCCGGCCGAGATACTCGATGCCGACGTCGTTGCTGAACGCGCCGGTCCGGAACGTCTGCTGCAGCGTCATGCCGGCATCGACACTACTGACGGCGGCGAACGTGTCGGGTGAGCCGGGACGACGGTTCCAGGTACCGAGGTACTGGTCGTGCGCGTAGGCGCTCGCCTCGAACCCGCCGTCATGGTGCACGCGGATGCGGCCGACCGTGTGGCTGTCTTCCGGATAGGTCGTGTCGCGCGTCGGATAGCGACTGTTCGACTTGCCGATGTTCTCGGTGCGCGAGGGCATCAGCAGCGCGTCGACGTCGAACGCGCCGACGCGGTCGCGGTACTGCAGGCTCGCGCTTTCGCGCCGGTAGCTCGTGTTGAGCGGCACGTCCTCGGGCGAACGGCTGTCGCCGGCCTGGTGCCGCGCGGCGCCGAGCGAGAAGTGGTCCGAGCCGAGGCCGGCGACGACGCTCGCTTCATCGCCCGCGGTCGCATAGCCGGCCTGCAGGAACGAGGCGTCGAACCAGCGCGGTTCGATCGAGATCGCGCCACCGAGTGCGCCGGGACCGTAGTGGACGACCGCCGGACCGCGCGTGACGCGGATGTCGCCGAGCAGGGCGGGCTCGACGAACGAAATCGGCACGCCGGCGCGGCGCTGTGCGCTGAGCGGCATGCCGCCGAGCAGGATCAGGATGCCGTTCGCGCCACTGCCGCGGATCGAGAACGTTTCGAACAGGCCGTTCTGGCCGGTCGCGCCGACGCCGGGTACGCGCGTGAGGAGATCCTGCACGTCGACGGGCGCCGCAACGGCTTCGTCCCAGCGCACCACGTCGGTCGCGAGCGCATCGGGGTCGTCGGCGGCCGTACCCTTCGCGGTTACGAGGACGGTTTCGCCATGCCATGCGTCCGTGCCGTCGCGACGACGGTCGCGGCGATCGCGTTCAGTCTCGTCGACATCCTCGTATTCGGCGAGGCTGTCGAATTTTTCCTCCGCGAGCGCAGGTACGGTTGCGCAGGCGGCCACGCTCAAGGCGGCAGCGAAGGCGCTGCGCGTCAAGGTCTGCAACATGTCGATCCCCCAGAGATCGGCCTCGCCGGATGGCGAGGTCTGCGCCGAGTCTAGAAAGCTCGGTCGGTGGCGGAATCGGCTCCGTGGCGTAGTCATGATCCGCCTGGAGGCGTAGCGTTCCGAGGGTTCTGGTCAGCCGAACACGAGCTCCGCGGCGAGTACGCCGTCGAGCGCACGCAGGGCATCGGCGAGCGCCGGATTCGCGCGCACCCGCCACTCGTTGCCGAGCTCGATCTCCGCCTGCCCGTTCGCGTTGCGGTAGCTGACGCGCACGAGCGTGTGGCCGCCGCGGTGGCCGGCGAGCGCGCCGTGCAGGCGCGCGACGAACGCGCCATCGACGCCGTTGAGGCGCAGGCGCAGCACGCGCGCGCGCCGCTCGCATGCAGCCTCGAGCGTGGCGACGTTCTGCACGCGCAACTGGTACCCGCCGGAGAAGTCGTCGATGCTGAGGCCGCCTTCGAACACGAGGATCGCGTCGCGCGTGAGGAGCGGCCCGAATTCCACCCAGGTTTCGCGGTAGAGCACCGCTTCGAACCTGCCCGAGCCGTCCTCGACCATGACGAACGCGCGGTTGTCGCCCTGCTTGCGCAAGGACACGACCGACCCGGCGAGGGTGAACGCCTGCAGGTCGGCGAAGCGGCTGCGGCCTTCGCGTGCGGGTGGCTTGTAGTGCTTGTCGATCTCGCCGATCGCGCAGGTCGTGACTTCGCCGAGCAGCTCGCGCCACGCGTCGGTCGGGTGCCCCGAGAGGTAGTGGCCGAGTGTGTCGCGCTCGCCGGCGAGGCGCTGCGCGACGGGCCATTCCTCGACTTCGGGCAGGACGATGCGGGTCGGGCTGGCCGCGGTCGCCGCGCTGCCGAAGATGTCGAACTGGCCCGCTTCGGCATTGCGCGCCTGCTGCTCGGCCGCGCGCATCGCCTCGGGCAACTGCGCGGCGAGGCTCGCACGGTTCTTCGCCAGCGCATCGAGCGAGCCGGACAGGATCAGCGCCTCGTAGACGCGCTTGTTGAGCCTAGACGGGTCGACACGAGCACAGAGGTCGGCCAGGTCCGTGTAGGGGCCGCGCCGACGCGCGTCGACGATGTTCTCGACCGCGCCGCGGCCGACGCCCTTCACCGCGCCCAGTCCGTAGCGGATCGTCTTCGCGTCGGTCGCCTCGAACATGTAGTTCGACGCGTTGATGTCCGGCGGCAGTACCTTGAGGGCGAGCGCGCGCGCCTCGCCGAGGAAGTTGACCACCTTGTCCGTGTTGTCCATGTCCGAGGACAGCACCGCGGCCATGAACTCGGCCGGGTAGTGCGCCTTCAGCCAGGCGGTCTGGTAGGAGACGAGCGCGTACGCGGCCGCGTGCGACTTGTTGAAGCCGTAGCCGGCGAACTTCTCCATGAGGTCGAACACCGCGTCGGCCTTGGCCTCGGCGACGCCGTTCGCGGCCGCACCTTCGCGGAAGATCGCGCGGTGCTTGGCCATCTCCTCGGCCTTCTTCTTGCCCATCGCGCGGCGCAACAGGTCGGCGCCGCCGAACGTGTAGCCGCCGACGATCTGCGCCATCTGCATGACCTGTTCCTGGTAGACCATGATGCCGTAGGTCTCTTTCCGGACCGGCTCGACGCGCGGGTCGGGATACTCGATCGGCTCGCGGCCGAGTTTGCGCGCGCAATAGCTCGGGATGAGGTCCATCGGGCCCGGGCGATACAGCGCGCCGAGCGCGATGATGTCTTCGAAGCGATCGGGTTTGGCTTCCTTGAGCGCCCCCTGCATGCCGCGAGATTCGAACTGGAAGATCGCGACGGTCTGCGCCTTGCGCAGCAGCGCGAACACGGCCGGGTCGTCGAGCGGGATCGTCGCGATGTCGAGCGGTGCCTCGCCGGCGAGCCTGCGCCGCGCATTGATCGCCTTCATCGCCCAGTCGATGATCGTGAGCGTGCGCAGGCCGAGGAAGTCGAATTTGACCAGGCCTACCGCTTCGACGTCGTCCTTGTCGTACTGCGTGACGACGCCGTCGCCGCCTTCGGAATAGAGCGGCGCATATTCGTGCAGCGGGCCCGGCGCGATCACGACGCCGCCGGCGTGCTTGCCGGCATTGCGCGTGAGGTCCTCGAGCTTGAGCGCGAGGTCGACCAGCTCGCGCGCTTCCTCGTCGCTCTCGTACAGCGCCTTGAACTCGGACACGACGCGGTCCGGCTCCTTGCGCGACTTCTCCGAACGCCCGAGCGCGTCCTCGAGCGTGAGGTCGAGCGGCATCTTCGGGATCAGCTTGGCGATGCGGTCGACCTGGCCGTACGGCATGCCGAGCACGCGGCCGGTGTCGCGCAGCACCGCCTTCGCGGCCATCGTGCCGTAGGTGATGATCTGGCTGACGCGGTCGCGGCCGTACTTGCGCCCGACGTAATCGATCACCTCGTCGCGCCGGTCCATGCAGAAATCGACGTCGAAGTCCGGCATCGACACGCGTTCGGGATTGAGGAATCGCTCGAACAGGAGGCCGTAGCGCAACGGGTCGAGGTCGGTGATGCCGAGCGCGTAGGCGACCAGCGAGCCGGCGCCGGAACCGCGGCCCGGACCGACCGGTATGTCGTTCGACTTCGCCCAGTTGATGAAGTCGGCGACGATGAGGAAGTAGCCCGGAAAACCCATCTGCACGATCACGTCCAGTTCGCGCTCGAGCCGCCTCGCGTAGTCCTCGCGCGTGAAGCCGGGGGCTTCGGGCTGCGCGGCGAGGCGGCGTTCGAGGCCCGCGCGCGACTGCGAGCGGATGTAGCTGTCGAGCGTGTGCTCGGCCGGCACCGGGAACGCCGGCAGGAAGTAGGTGCCGAAGGAGAGCTCGAGGTTGCAGCGCCTGGCAAGCTCGACGGTATTCTCGAGCAGCTCCGGCAGGTCGGCGAACGCCTGCGCCATCTCGCGTGGCGACTTCAGGTACTGCTCGGGCGTGTACTCGCGCGGGCGCTTGGGGTCCGCCAGCACGCGGCCGGCGTGGATGCACACGCGCGCCTCGTGCGCCTCGAAATCGTCGCACACGAGGAAGCGCACGTCGTTGCTCGCGACCATCGGCAGGTCGAAGCGCACGGCGAGATCGAGCGCGGCGGCGAGGAAGGCGTCCTCGTGCGCGCGCTGCACGCGCGTCGCTTCGAGGTAGCAGCGGTCCGGGAAATGCGTGCGCCACCAGTGTGCGCGTGCGCGCGCCGCCTCGTCGCGGCCGGCGAGCAGCAGGCGGCCGATGTCGCTGTCTTGGCCGGCGAGCACGATGAGCCCCTGGTTCGCTTCGGCGAGCCAGCCCGCCTCGACGAGCGCGTGGTCGCCGTGGCGGTTTTCCGCATACGCCCGCGAAACCAGCCGCGACAGGTTGAGGTAGCCGGCGCGGTCCTGGCACAGCACGGTCACGCGCTGCGGCCGCGCGCGATCGTCCGGGTCGGCGAGCCAGAGGTCGCAGCCGGCGATCGGCTTGATGCCCGCACTCTCGGCCGCCTTGTAGAACTTCACCAGCGCGAACAGGTTGCTCTGGTCGGTCAGCGCGACCGCGGGCATGTCCGCCTGCGCGCACGCGTCGACCAGGTCGCCGACGCGGATCGTCGAATCGGTCAGCGAGTACTCGCTGTGGACGTGCAGGTGGACGAAACCGGGGGGCATGGGCGGAGCGGACGCGGGGATGGGCCAGCCTAGTCGCTGCCCCAGCCCGCGGCAAGGTTGACAACGGCGCGTGCTCGCCAGCAACGGCGCCGCTCGGGCTATTCCTCGACGATGCCGAGCCGGCCGAACACGTAGGCGTTGTACGAGGCGAGTACGTCCGTCGCGGCGCAGTCCTGGAAGCGGCCGTCGCAGCGTTCGCGCAGGCGGGCATTCGCGTCGAAGTAGGCGCCGCGCGGGAGCCCGGCGACATCGATGACGGCTCCGGCGAGATAGGCGATGTCGAGCGGCTGGCCCAGAGCGGGGGACGCCGCGCCGTCCATGTTGCTGTCGATGCGGTAGTAGGTGAGCGTGCCGGCCCGGTCGGCGAGGGCGGGTGCGAGCGCGCTGGCGAGCCCGCTTTCCAGTCCATCGAACGAAGGATGGTGATCGCCGAAATGCGCGAGCACGGCCGGCCTCCCTGCAGCGAACAGGTAGTCGCGCAGCCTCGCGAGCGCCTGCCGGGACTGCTCCAGGCGATAGAGGTACGTGCCGATGTTGCGGTTCGCGCGCGCGTCGAGGCGTGGTGCCGGCGGCTCGTTCCACGGCGGCGGCAGCGCGTCGAGCGGTTTGTCGTGCGGCCCGTGCTGGCGCATCGTGAGGATCATGATGAAGAGCGGCCCGTCGTACTGGGCACGCGCGCGCCGATGGATCGTCTCCACCTTGTCCATCAGTTCCAGGTCGGTTGTCTGCCACTCGATGCCGAGTTCGGTCGAGTCGTGGAATTCGTCGAAGCCGTATTCCCGGTAGGCTTCGGCCGCGCGCACGAACCCGCGCGGCATCGGATAGACGGCGATCGTGCGATAGCCGAGCGCGCGGAGCCGGCGCGGCAGGCTCTCGCGCAGGCGTGGCGCGAGGTTGTACGGCGCGTACAGGCCGGCGGGGCCGAACAGCGTATGCGGCAGGCCGGCAAGGAACGCGAACTCGCTCGTCCAAGTGCCGCCACCGTAGGTGTGCACGCGCAGCAGGCCATGGGCACGCGTGTGGGCGTCGGCGTCGAACAGGTCGAAGCGGCAACGCGGGCTCGTGCAATCGGCCCAGGCGCGCGGGTCGAGCGTGCTTTCCTCGAGCACGGCGACGATGTCCGGTCGCACCGCCGGTGCGGCTGCGCCGGCGGATCCGCCGTCCCAATCGTAGGCCGCGGGGTCGCCGTCATGCGGCGGCATGGTCAGCTGCATGCGCCCGAGCGAGCGCAGGAACGTCGTGACCGGATTGCGCCGGCCCTGTTCGAGGAAGTCCCACGCGGACACCGCGTAGACCCGCGCGAACGGACCTTGCGCCCATGCGAGCGCGACCAGTGCGAACGTCACGCCGAGCGAGGCGAGGCCGCGCGCGCGCCGGCTGCGCCCCCGCCACAGGCCGGGCGCTTCCAGCCGCCAGAGCGCGAGCGCGACGAGCGGCACGCACACGAGCGCGGCGAGGCATTTGTACAGCATTGCCGGGTAGTGACCGATGACTTCGCCGAACAGTGTCCGCCCGAGGTAGCGCACGTCGGGCGCGAACAGGGGTTCGTGCAGGTAGGCGAGCTTGAGCGTGCTGACGAGCCAGACCGCCCCCGCGAGCGCGGCAGCCGCGAGCAGGCCGAACGCGATGCGCCCGCTCCACACCGCGACGAACGCGGCGAATGCGAGCATCAGCGAGATGCAGTAAAGGCGCGCCGCGAGGTCGGCCTCGCTGCCGCAGATGCGGATCGCCACCAGCGCGAACGCGCCGAAGCCGAGCGCCCGGGCGACGGCACGCGGTGCAGCCCTGTCCAGGTCCATCGAAGTCCTTTTCGCTGCCGCCATGGTGCAACAGACGTTGCACGGCATTGTAACGTCGCAATGGCGGCAGCGTTCACATCGTCCGCTGCGCGAATGCGAACTGATGAAAAACGCGGTCTTGTGAACGGACGCGCGGCGGCGCGACCTCAGAACAGCTCGGGCTCGAGCAGCCGGCGCACGGGTTCGAAGCCGCGGCGGTGGATCGGGCAGGGACCCAGGCGCTCGAGCGCGCCGAGGTGTTCGGGCGTCGAATAACCCTTGTGGCGCGCGAAGCCGTAGCCCGGATGGGTGCCGTCGAGTTCGCGCATGATGCGGTCGCGCTCGGTCTTGGCGAGGATCGAGGCGGCCCCGATCGAGGGCTCCGTCGCGTCGCCGTCGACGATCGCGCGGGCCCGGCATGGCAGGTTCTTCGGCAGGCGGTTGCCGTCGATGAGGGCGAGCACGGGGGGCCTCTGCAGCGCGCGCAGCGCGCGCTCCATGCCGATGAGGGTCGCGCCGAGGATGTTCAGGCGCTCGATCTCGTCGATGTCCACCGCGACCACCGACCAGGCGAGGGCATGCGCGCGGATCAGCGGCGCGAGCTCGTCGCGCTGCGCTTCGCTCAGCACCTTCGAATCTGCGAGGCCGTCGATCCGCCGGCGCGGATCGAGGATCACCGCGGCGACGACGACCGGGCCGGCCAGCGGTCCACGGCCCGCCTCGTCGACGCCCGCGACCCGCCGGAAGCGCAGCCCGCTCATTCGTGCAACTCGCCGAGCGTGGCGAAGATGTAGTCGTGGTACGACGCGACCAACTTCGTGTCCTTGCAGTCGAGGTAACGGCCCTTGCAGCGCTCGCGCAGCAGCGTATTGGCCTGGTAGTACTCGTCCTTCGGCACGCCGGCGACGTCGAGCACGAGCGAGCCGAGGAACGAGATGTCGAGCACCGGGTAATCGTAGCGCTGGCGCACCGGGAAATTCGACTTGATCATGTAGTACGTGACCCAGTGCGCGATCGGCCCGGCTTCCTTCGGCACGTTCTTCGGGATCTCGTTGATCGCGCCGTCGAACGAGGGCTGGTGGTCGCCGAAATGCGCGAGCACCGCGGGGTGGTCGCCGTCGAGCAGGAACTTCTCGAGGTCGGCGAGCATCGCGTCGGACTGCTCGAGACGCTCGAGGTAGTTGCCGAGATTCATGTTGAGCCAGTCGTCGAGCGCCTTGGGCTTGAACCGGCCGGGAAACAGCGGCTTGTCGTACGGCGGCGGGAGCTCGGCCAGCGGCGTCATGTGCGGGCCGTGCTGGTGCAGGGTCAGCATGAACACGAACAGCGGCGTGTCCGGGTGCATGCGTTTCTCGTCGGCGTAGACGCGCTCGAACACCCTCAGCAGGTCGGCGTCGTGGCTGGTCCAGCCGAGGCCGTACTCGGTGCCGTCGTAGAACGCGTCGAAGCCGTAGTAGTCGTATGCGTTGCGCGCGTTGAGGAAGTCGCCGCTCATCGGGTAGAGCGCGACGGCGCGATAGCCGGCTCGCTTGAATGCGTTCGGCAGCGTGTAGGCCACGCGGGGCGCGAGGTTGTACGGCGCGTACAGCCCGGCGTTGCCGAACAGGGTGTGGGCCAGCCCGGTCAACGCGGAGAACTCGCTCGTCCAGGTGCCGCCACCGAACGTGTGCACGGTCATCGGCCCGTGCGCGCGGGTCTGCCTGTCGGCGTCGAACATCGGCCGCCGGCACTGCGGGATCGTGCACAGCTTGAGGATGCGTGGGTCGAACGTGCTCTCCTCGAGCACGAGCACGACGTCGGGCAGCTTCGGCGGCGCCTGCAGCGGCCGCTTGAGCTTCCAGGTGATACTGCGATCGACATCGGGCGGGCTGGCCGGCTCGCTGATGACGGTGTCGTTGAACGAGGTGAAGAAGTCGGTGATGAAGCTGCGGTCGTTGATCGCGATCCACATCGGCTTGTTGAAGACGCGACTGAACGGGCCGTGCGGAGCGAGGCAGGCGAGCAGCATCGCGCACGCGGCGAGCGTGCCCGCGGCGCGCGTCGCGAACCGTTGCGCACGCGGCAGCGCCGCGAACAGCGAAGGGCGCTCGGCCGCGAACGACACGGCCAGCAGCAGCGGTATCAGGACGATCGTGGCGATGCTGGCGCCGAGCAGCAGCGGGTAGTGGGTGATCACCTCGATCGTGCCGCTGTTGACGAAGTACTGCAGGTCCGGCGCGAGCACCGGCGTCTGCAGGTAGAGGAACTTGAGGCGCCCGGCCAGTTCGACCGTGCCGAACAGCAGCGAGACGAACAGCAGCGAGAACGCGACGCGCGCGCTGGCGAACGCGATGGCGGCGAGCGCGGCGGCGACCAGCGCACCGGCGAACACCTTTTCGTCGATGGTGTTCTCGGCGAGCGGGCCGAATACGACGAGCGCGGCGAATACGAGCAGCGCGAATGCGCGCAGCCATCGCGTGCGGCGGGTCGGGGATTTCGTCATGCGGCAGCGGACGGCATGCGTGGCATCCTGCGCATGCGCGCCGGCATCGTCAATGCCCGGCGCAACCGGCTAGCCGCCGGCGACGAGTTCGGCGATCGCCGCCGCGGCGCTGCGGCTCGCATCGCGGCGCAAGGCGAGGTGCAGGCGGCGGTATTCGTCGAGCAGGCCGGGGTCGGCCTCGCCGCGCGCGAGATGCGGCCGCAGCGCGTCGGCGAGTGCGCCCGGCGTGCACGCGTCCTGCATGAACTCGGGTGCGACGTCGCGCCCGGCGAGCACGTTCGGCAGGGCGTAGCGATCGACCTTGAGCAGGCCTAGCCCCTTGACGATGCGGTAGGTGAGCGGAGCGATGCGGTAGGCGACCGCCATCGGCCGTTTCGCGAGCATCGCTTCAAGCGTCGCCGTGCCCGAGGCGAGCAGGATCGCGTCGGCCGCGACCATCACTTCGTGCGAATGGCCGTCGACGACGCGCACGAGCGCCGCCGCATCCGCCGGCGCCTCGGCGAGCAGGGCGGCGAATGCGGCGTGGCCGGCCGGATTCGCCATCGGCGCGACGACCGCGAGGCCCGGCACGTCGTGCGCGAGCAGGCGCGCCGCCTCGATGAAGTCGCGGCCGAGGCGCCCGATCTCGCCGAGACGGCTGCCTGGCAGCAGGGCCAGCACCGGGGCGTCGAGCGCGAGGCCGAGCGCCGCGCGCGCGGAGCCGCGGTCGGGTTCGAGCGGCATCGCGTCGGCGAGCGGATGGCCGACGAAGCGCGCATCGACGCCGTGGCGCGCGTAGATCGGCGGTTCCATCGGGAACAGGCAGAGCACGCGGTCGGCGCTGCGGCCGATCCTGCGCGCGCGCTTCTCGCGCCATGCCCACACCGACGGGCTCACGTAGTGCACCGTGCGCACGCCGGCGCGCTTGAGCTTTCGTTCGAGGCCGAGGTTGAAGTCGGGCGCATCGATGCCGATGAACGCGTCGGGACGCCAGGCGAGCGTGCGCCGCAGCACGTCGCGACGGATCGCGAGCAGGCCGGGCAGGTGCCTGAGCACCTCGACCAGGCCCATCACCGAGAGCCTCTCGAGCGGATGCCACGCGTCGAGCCCGGCCGCGACCATGCGCCGGCCCCCGATGCCGGCGAACTCCGCGTCGGGGAAGCGTTCGCGCAGCGCGTCGACGAGCCCGGCGCCGAGCAGGTCGCCGGAGGCTTCGCCGGCGACGAGCACGAAGCGCCGTGGCGCGGTCACCGCGCGAGCGCCCGCTCGCTGCCGTCGATGAAGGCGAGCATCTGCGCGACGTCGGCGCTGTCCCTGGCCTGCTCGGCGAGCTTCGCGCGCGCATCGGCGAGCGGCGAGCTGCCGACGTAGATCGTGCGGTAGGCGCGCTTGATCGCGGCGATGCGCTCGGCGTCGAAGCCGCGTCGCTTGAGGCCTTCGCTGTTGATGCCGCGCGGACGGCCCTGCGTGTCGGCATCGGCGGCGACCATCAGGAACGGCGGCACGTCGCCGCTGAGCAGGACGCCCATGCCGATGAACGCATGCGCGCCGATGCGGCAGAACTGGTGCACGCCGACGAAGCCGCTCGCGATCACGTGGTCGCCCACTTCGACGTGGCCGGCGATCGTCGCGTTGTTGGAGAACACGCAGTGGTTGCCGACGCGGCAGTCGTGCGCGACGTGGCTGTAGGCGAGGAACCAGTTGTCGTCGCCGACGCGCGTGACGCCGCCGCCGCCCGCGGTGCCGCGATGCATCGTCACGAATTCACGGATGTGGTTGCGATCGCCGATGACGAGTTCCGAGGCCTCGCCGGCGAACTTCTTGTCCTGCGGCGCGGCGCCGATCGAGGCGAACTGGAAGATGCGGTTGTCGCGGCCGATCCGCGTGCGCCCCTCGATGACGACATGCGGGCCGACCGAGGTGCCGTCGCCGATCTCGACGTCCGCACCGACGATGCTGTAGGCGCCGATGGCGACGCCGGCGCCGATGCGCGCGGAAGCATCGACGATCGCGGTCGGATGGATCATCCCGCGGCGACCTCGGCGCAGAGCATCTCGGCTTCGGCGACCACGGTGCCGTCGACGAGTGCGCGGCCCCAGAACTGGCTCATGTTGCGCATGCGGCGCTTGTGCTCGACTTCGAGGCGCAGCTGGTCGCCCGGCACGACGGTGCGGTTGAAGCGCGCCTTGTCGACCTTGACCAGGTAGAAGATCGACGGCACGTCGACGTTGTGCTGCGCCGACAGCTTGACCAGCATGCCCGCGGCCTGCGCCATCGCCTCGATGATCAGCACGCCCGGCATCACCGGGTGGCCGGGGAAGTGCCCCTGGAAGAACGGCTCGTTGAACGTGAGGTTCTTCAGCGCCGTCACGCGCGTGCCGTGCTCGAACGCAAGCACGCGGTCGAGCAGCAGGAACGGGTAGCGGTGCGGCAGCATCGCGGCGATTTGCTCGACGCCGAGCGGCAGCGTCACCGGAGCGGGGGGCATGTTCATGACTCGGGTTCCTTTGGCGCGGCACCGACGCGTCGCGCGATTTCGTCCAGATGCTTGAAGCGGGCCGCGTTGCGGCGCCATTGCCGGTTCGGCTGGATCGGCGTGCCGGACGAATATTCGCCGGGTTCGCGGATCGAATGGGTGACCAGGCTCATCGCGGTCACGGTGACGCGGTCGGCCAGGCTCAGGTGGCCGAGTATGCCAGCGCCGCCGCCGATCAGGCAGTAGCGGCCGATCGTGGCGCTGCCGGCGACCGCGGCGCAGCCGGCCAGCGCGCTGTGCGCGCCGATGCGCACGTTGTGGGCGATCTGGATCTGGTTGTCGAGGCGCACGTCCTCTTCCAGCACCGTGTCCTCGAGCGCGCCGCGGTCGATCGTCGTGTTCGCGCCGATCTCGCAGTCGTCGCCGACGACGACGCCGCCGAGCTGCGGCACCTTGATCCAATGATCGCGTTCGAACGCGATGCCGAAGCCGTCGGCGCCGAGCACCGCGCCGGGGTGGATCAGCACGCGCTTGCCCAGGCGCACGTCCTGCACCAGCGTCACGCGCGCGACGAGGCGCGATTGCGCGCCGACATGGCAATCGCGACCGACCACGCAATGCGGGCCGAGTACCGCGCCCTCCCCGACCACGGCGCCGGCCTCGAGCACGCAGAATGGGCCGATCGAGGCGCCATCCCCGACGCGCGCATCCGCGGCGACCACCGCGCTCGGATGCACCCCGGGTTCCGCCGCGGCGCCGCGTTCGAACAGCGAGGCGATCTTCGCGAACGCGACGTACGGGTCGGGCGCGACCAGGCAGGCGCGCGGGCACGCCTCCGCATCCGCGGCGCGCAGCACGACGGCCGCCGCGCCGGCAGCGGCGAGCTGGCCGCGGTAGCGCGGGTTGGCGAGGAAGGCGATGCGTGTGGCGCCCGCGTTGGCGAGCGTGTCGACGCCGTCGACGGCGAGCGTGGGGTCGCCGCGCAGCTCGAGGCCGAAGCGCTCGGCGATCGCGCCGAGCGTGTGGCTCGCGCGGGTCATGGCGTCGCGCCCTTGTCGCCGCTGCGGCGCAGGCGCTCGAGGATGCGGTCCGTGATGTCGACGCGCGGGCTCGCGTAGACGACCGGGCTCGGCACGATGAGGTCGTAGCCCTGCTCGCGCGCGAAGTCGACGACGGCCTCGTTGATCTCGCGCCAGCTCTTGTCCAGTTCCTGGTCGCCGCGCGTCTTGAGTTCGGCGCGCATCGTTTCACGCGTGCGCTTGATCGAGCGGTCGAGCGCGTCGATCTCGCGTTGCAATGCGTCCGCTTCATCCTTGGCGAGGGTGGCCTGTTTGCTGTGCAATTCGGCCAGGCGCTGCTCGTCCGCCTTCAACGCGGTGTCGCGCGCAGCGAACTCGCGCTCGAGCTTGCGCCGGCCGGCTACGACTTGCGGTGCGTTGTCGAGCAGTCGCTTCATGTCGACGTAACCGATGCGCGTCGGAGCCGGCGCTTGGGCCGATGCGACGCCCGCGAAGGCGAGCGCCGGCACGAGCAGCAGCGCGAGCAACCGACTCGCTGGTTGTGCTGGCTGCCTCACGCGCGTCTCCTCGCTGTCGACGCCGTCCGTGCGATCTCAGAACGTGTTGCCGAAGGTGAACTGGATCGTCTCGGTGTCGTCGCCGGGCTTCTTGCGGATCGGCCGGGCGATGTTGATGACGATCGGGCCCACCGGGGCGCGCCAGGTGAACGACAGGCCGGCCGAGGCGCGCAACTGGTCCGCGCTCCAGCTCTTGTAGACGCGGCATTCCGGCACCGAGCAGAGCTTGTTCTGGAACACGTTGCCGACGTCGATGAACGCGGACAGGCGCGTGGCGTCGCTGTTCTCCTTCACGAACGGAGTCGGGAAGATGACTTCGGCCGAAGCGACGAACTTGAGCGCGCCGCCGAGCGGCAGCCGGCAGTTCTTGTCGGTGGGCGAGCAGCTGAGCGAGTTGTACACGGCGAACGGGCCGAGCGTGTTGTCGCGGAAGCCGCGCACGTCGGTCACGCCGCCGGCGTAGAAGTTCTCGAAGAACGGCAGGCCCGAGATGTCGGCGCGATATCGCGGGTGATCCGGCGACAGCACGCTCTTGGGGTCCTTGTAGGTGTCGCCGTAGCCCACGCCGAAATGGCCGAAGAAGGTGAGGCTGTCGGTCATGCGCAGGTACTGCGCGAAACGATAGTTGAACTTGTAGTACTGCACGGTCGAGCCGGGCAGGGTCAGCTCCAGCGACACCGACTGCAGCGAACCGCGCGTCGGGTTCCAGAAGCGGTTGCGCGTGTCGTGCGCCCACGACCATTGCATGTTCCAGGTGTGGAACGTGCTGTGGCCGAGGTTGTCGATGTAGTCGACGATCGCCTGCGGGGTGCCGAACAGCGTGCTGGCGATGATATTGGTCTTGCTGAGGCCCATCTGCGCGTTGATCGAGTCCGATTCGCTGATCGGCAGGCCAAGGTAGATGTCGAACGCGTCGGTGCTGGTCAGGTAGCTGGCGAGGTTGTTCTCGCTCGCGTCCAGCTTGGTGTGCTGGATGTCGTAGCCGATGCCGATGCCGTCGTCGGTGAGGTACGGCTCGAAGTACGACAGCTGGTAGCGCTCGATGAAGCTGCTCTTCTGCGCGTTGACCGAGATGCGGTCGCCGGTGCCGAAGAAGTTGTTCTGCGTGACGCCGACGCTGGCGATCAACCCTTGCACCTGCGAATAGCCGAGGCCGAAGGTGAACTGGCCGGAGTTCTGCTCCTCGACCGCGACGGTCACGTCGACCTGGTCGTCGGTACCGGGCACCTTGGGCGTGTCGATCTCGACCTTGCTGAAGTAGCCGAGGCGCTGCAGGCGGATCTTCGAGCGGTCGATCGCCGCCTGCGAGTACCACGAGCCTTCGAGCTGGCGCATCTCGCGGCGCAGCACCTCGTCCTCGGTGTGCTGGTTGCCCTTGAACACGACCTGGCGCACGTAGACGCGCTTGCCCGGGTTGATGAAGAAGTTGAGGCTGACCTCGCGCTTGTCCTTGTCGATGTTCGGGATCGGCTGCACGTCGGCGAACGCGTAGCCGATGTTGGACAACGCCGAGACCATCGCGTCGACGGAGCGCTCGACCTTCGCGCGCGAGAACACGTCGCCGGCCTTGAGCTGCAGCATCCTGCGAAGGTCTTCTTCCTTGAGGATCAGCGCGCCGGTCAGCTTGATGTCGTTGACCGTGTACACCTCGCCTTCCTTGATGTTGGCGGTGACGTACATCTTGCGCTTGTCGGGACTGATGCTGACCTGGGTCGACTCGACGCTGAAATCGGCATAGCCGCGATCCATGTAGTAGGACTGCAGCTTCTCGAGGTCGCCCGACAGCTTCTCGCGCGAATACTGGTCGTCCTTGGTGTACCAGGACGTCCAGTTGCTCGTGTTGGACTCGAATTCGCCTTCGATCTGCTTGTCGGTGAAGACCGTGTTGCCGACCACGTTGAGGTGCTTGATCCTCGCCGCCTTGCCTTCGGCGACGTTGATCGCCACTTCGACGCGGTTGCGGTCGAGATTGACCTTGGAAGTCTTGACCGAGACGTTGTACTTGCCGCGGTTGTAGTACTGGCGGGTCAGCTCGTCCTGCACCTCGGCGAGCTTGAGCGGGTCGAACGCCTCGCCCTCGGCGAGGCCGATGCCCTTGAGGCCCTTGAGCAGGTCGGCTTCCTGGATGTCCTTGTTGCCGCGGATCACGATCTTGGTGATCTGCGGTCGCTCCTTCACGGTCACGACGAGGATGTCGCCCTGGCGCGACAGCTGCACGTCGTTGAAGAAGCCGGTCTTGTACAGCGCGCGGATCGCCTGGTTCGCGCGATCGGGCGTCAGCGCATCACCCTTCTCGACCGGCAGGTAGGTGAACACCGTGCCCGGCGCGATGCGCGCGAGGCCGTCGATGCGGATGTCGGAGATCGTGAAGGTGTCGAACGCCGAGGCATTCGCGGCGAAAAAGGCAAGCAGGAGCAGGGCGGCTGTACGCTTCATCGTCACTTCCGTCAGGGCGTCGTGGGGCCCGCGACGGGCGCAGTCGCGGCCTTGGTTTCGTTATGGGGCAGGCCCGCGGGTCAGGACACGTTCCGCAGGATGTCGTTGTACAGCGCCAGACCCATCAGGCCGACGAGCAGGACCAGCCCGACGTATTGGCCGGCGATCTGCACGCGGTCGCTGAGCGGGCTGCCCTTTATTGATTCGATAAGGTAATACAGCAGGCCGCCGCCGTCCAAGATCGGGATCGGCAGGAGGTTCAGGATGGCCAGGCTCAACGAGATCGCCGCGAGGAAGGTGAGGAACCAGACGAGGCCGTTCTGCGCCGAGCTGTCGGCGGCCTGGGCGATCGAGATGACCCCGCCGAGGTTCTTGACCGAAGACTCGCCGGTCACCATGCGGCCGAGCAGGCCCAGGGTGTCGCGGGTCTGGTTCCACGTCTCCGAGAAGGCCTTGCCGAGCGCCGCGACGGGGCCGTAGCGCAGGGTCGCGTCGTAGTGGGGATCGACCCGCTGCACGCCGATGCCGACCACCCAGCGCGGCTTGGCGTCGGCCGCGCCCGGCTCCGGGTCGCCCTGCCTCGGCGTCACCTGGAAGGATTTCGACTGTCCGTCCCGTTCGACCACGATGTCGAGTGCGCGACCGGCAGCGGCATGCCGCTGGATCGCCTCCGACACGTCGCGCCAGTCCTTGATCGTCTCGCCGGCGATCGACACGATGCGGTCGCCCGGGGCGAGCCCCGCCTTCGCGGCGGCGCCGTCCGCCGGCACGCCGCCGATCACCGGTGGAACCGGCTGCTGGCGCGGCGCGAGGCCGATTTCCTCCGGCAGGCGGTGCTGGTCGAGCTCCGCGGGCAGCTTCGACAACGCCAGGGTGCGCTCGCGCGCGGTGCCGGCCGCATCGACGACGCCGACGACGACGTCACGCCGGTCCATGCCGGCCGTCAGCACGCGGAGCGAGGCATCGGTCCACGCATCGACCGGGCGTCCGCCGACCGACGTGATGCGATCGCCGACCTGGAATCCGGACGCCGCCGCCACATGGTCGACGCTGCCGACGACGGGCTGGAAATCCGGCTTGCCGAGCATGAATACGAGCCACAACGCGGCGATCGTGAAGACGAGGTTGAATACCGGCCCTGCAGCCGTGATCGCCATGCGTGCACCGACCGGCTTGCGGTCGAACGCGCCCGCGAGGCCGGTCGGGCCGACCGCGCCCTCGACCTCGCGCGTGTCGAGCATCTTCACGTAGCCGCCGAGCGGGATCGCCGCGATCACGAACTGGGTGCCGTGGCGGTCGAAGCGCGACCACAGCGCCGGGCCGAAGCCGACCGAGAACTTCAGCACCTTGACGCCGAGGCGGCGCGCGACGATGAAGTGGCCGTATTCGTGGAAGGTGATCAGCAGGCCGAGGGTGACGATCAGCCACCACACGGGACCCAGGACATGGCTCATGAGGATACGTTCGGCGGGTTAGGCGGACAGGGCGGCGATCATACGTTGGGCATGCCTGCGCGCAGTTAAATCGGCGTCAAGGATCGCCGCGAGGTCGGCCGGTGCCCCGGTCGGGGCTTCGGCGAGGCAACGCTCGATCGTCTCGGCGATCGCGAGGAACGGCAGGCGGGCGTCGAGGAATGCCGCGACCGCCTCCTCGTTCGCCGCGTTGAGCACGATCGTCGCCGCGCCGCCCGTCGCGAGCGCCTGGTAGGCGAGGGCGAGGCAGCGGAAGGTCGCGAGGTCGGGCGCCTCGAAGTCGAGCCGGCCGAGCCTGACGAGGTCGAGCGCGGCGACCCCCGCATCGATGCGTTCGGGCCAGGCGAGTGCATGGGCGATCGCGGTACGCATGTCGGGGTTGCCGAGCTGTGCGAGCAGCGAGCCGTCGGCATACTCGACCAGCGAATGGATGATGCTCTGCGGATGCACGACCACCTCGATGCGCGTGGCCGGGGCGCGGAACAGGTGGTGCGCCTCGATCACCTCGAGGCCCTTGTTCATGAGCGTCGCCGAATCGACCGAGATCTTGCGACCCATGCGCCAGTTCGGATGCGCGCAGGCCTGCTCCGGCGTGATCGTCGCGAGTTCGGCGGCGGAGCGACCGCGGAAAGGGCCGCCCGACGCGGTGAGCAGGATGCGCTTCACGCCGACCGCATCGAGGTCGGCGTGCTCGCGCGGCAGGCACTGGAACACCGCGTTGTGCTCGGAATCGAGCGGCAGCAGGGTGCCGCCACCTTCGCGCAGCGCCGCGGCGAGCAGGTCGCCGGCCATCACGACGGCTTCCTTGTTGGCGAGCAGCAGGCGCTTGCCCGCGCGCGCGGCGGCGAGCGTGGACTCCAGCCCTGCGGCGCCGACGATCGCGGCGACGACCGTGTCGCAGTGCGCGCCCGACGCGGCTTCGACGAGCGCGTGGGGACCGGCCTCGACCCGGCTTGCGACGCCGCGTGCGTGCAACCGCTCGCGCAGCTCGCGTTCGCAGGCCGCATCGGCGATCACCGCGAGTTCGGGGCGGAAGCGCGCGCACAGTTCCGTCAGCGCATCGACGCTGCGATGCGCGGCGAGCACGCCGACGCGGTACTTGTCCGGATGGCGCGCGACGACGTCGAGCGTGCTCGCACCGATCGAGCCGGTCGCGCCGAGCACCGCGAGCGTTTTCATGGCGCGAGCAGGAGGTCGAGCACGGCCTTGCCGGCAACGAACACCGGCACGGCCGAAAACACGCTGTCGACGCGATCGAGCAGGCCGCCATGGCCCGGGAAGAGGGTGCCGGAATCCTTCACGTTGGCCTGGCGCTTGAGCAGGCTTTCGATGAGATCGCCGAGGATCGAAGCGAGCACGGTCACCAACGCGAGCGCGAGCAGCGCGAGCAGCGCCGCGCCGCGTTCGTCGAGCAGCCAGCCGCCGACGAGCGCGACGGCACCGGCGAGCGCGAGCGCGCCATACGCACCCGCGCGCGTCTTGTTCGGGCTGATCCGCGGTGCGAGCTTGGTCGTGCCCCAGCGCTTGCCCGCGAAGTAGGCGCCCGTGTCGGCGGCCCAGACGAGGATGATCACGAGCAGCGCCCATTGGTGCCCGCGGTCGACGGCGCCGTGCAGCTGGACGAAGGCGAGCCACGCCGGCAGCACGGCGAGTTCCGCCGCGGCCAGTTTCAGCAGCGCGTTTTCGCGGGTCGGCGCGGCCGCGTACGAGAAATGGCGCAGCCAGAACAGCGACAGCAGCCACCAGGCGACGCCCGCGCCGATCACGTAGCCGGCGTACGGCGTCGCGCGCAGGTGCCAGAGCAGGAAGAGCAGCAACGTGTTGGCGGCGACGAAGGCGATGCGCGCCGTCGTCGATGCCACCCCGGCCAGCCGCGTCCATTCCCACATCGCCTGCAGCGACATCGCCGCGATCACGGTGGCGAAACCCGCGGTGGGCAGCAGCAGGATCATCGCGACCGCGAGCGGCGCGAGGACGAGGGCGGTCAGGGTGCGTTGCTTGAGCATGCGCGTCTCAGCTCGCCGCGCGCATCTGCGCGGACGTGAGGCCGTAGCGGCGCTCGCGCCGCGCGAATTCGGCGAGGGCCGCGTCGAGCACGCCGGCGTCGACGTCGGGCCAGAGTGCGTCGGTGAAGTACAGCTCGGCGTACGCGATCTGCCAGAGCAGGAAATTGCTCACGCGGATTTCGCCGCCGGTGCGGATGAACAGGTCGACCGGCGGCTGGCCGTCGAGGCAGACGTGGCGTGCGAACAGCGCCTCGTCGATCGCGGCGGGATCGAGCTCGCCGCGCGCGGCCGACTGCGCGAGCGTGCGCGCGGCCTGCACGATGTCCCAGCGGCCGCCGTAGTTGACCGCGACGTTGAGGCTCAGCGCGGTGTTCGCCGCGGTACGGCGCATCGCGTCGTGCATGCGCGAGGCCAGTTCCGGCGCGAAGGCGGCGAGATCGCCGATGAAGTTCACGTGCACGCCGTTGCGGTGCAGCTCGTCCACCTCGCGGTCGAGTGCATCGAGGAACAACTGCATCAGCGCGCCGACTTCCTCGCCGGGGCGCTTCCAGTTCTCGCTCGAGAACGCGAAGAGGGTGAGCGCCTCGATGCCCCTGCGACGGCAATACTCGACCGCGGCGCGCACCGCCTTCTGCCCCTCGCGGTGGCCGAAGCTGCGGGGCCGATGGCGACTTTCGGCCCAGCGGCCGTTGCCGTCCATGACGATCGCGATGTGGCGCGGCAGGCGCGGTCGGGAATCGGAATCCATGTGTCACATTGTAGGCGCGGCGGAGCCGCGGGCTGCTGCAGTGCGTGGCCGCGGGTCGTGCGCGCGCGTCGTGCGCGACGGCCGGCCGCGTGGCCTCGGGTCACATGGCCATCAATTCCTCTTCCTTCGCCTTGACCACAGCGTCGACGTCCTTGACGTACTTGTCCGTGTACTTCTGGATCTCTTCCTCGACGCGGCGTTCGTCGTCCTCGCTGATCTTCTTGTCCTTGAGCAGCTCTTTCGCTTGGTGCAGCGCGTCGCGGCGCACGTTGCGCACGGCGACCTTGGCGTTTTCGCCTTCGTGAGCAACGTGCTTGGACAGCTCCTTGCGGCGCTCCTCGGTGAGCGGCGGCAGGTTGATGCGGATGACCTGGCCGACCGTGGTCGGGGTGAGGCCGAGGTCGGAAGCGAGGATCGCCTTCTCGACCGGGCCGACCATGTTCTTCTCGAACGGCGTGATCGTGATCGAGCGCGCGTCGGCGATCGCGACGTTGGCGACCTGGGTGATCGGCGTGTCCGTGCCGTAGTAGGAAACCTTGAGCGGCTCGATGAGCGCGGTGCTGGCGCGTCCGGTGCGCAGGCGCTGCAGTTCGTGCTTGAGCGCATCCACGCTCTTCTGCATGCGCGTCTGGGTGTCCTTCTTGATGTTGTCGAGCATGGCAGGGCCACCGTTTCCGTTGCGAGTGGCCGGCGAGTATAGCAGCGGGCGGCGCACGGCCGCGGTGGCGCGCACCGCGGTCGCGCGCGGCAGTGCACCATCGGCGCCGCTGCGCGATGCGCGTTCGAACGTGGCGTCCGGCACGGCGCGCCCGCCCCGCGCCGCGGGGCGGACACGCCGCGCGCTCAACGGGCGGCGATCGCGCCCGGGCCGTGGAACTCGGCGGCGATTTCGCGCACGAGCAGCGCGTAGCGCAGGTTGACGCGTTCGAAAGTGGTCGATGCTTCAGGATACGAGGTGCGCGCGCGGAACAGCATGCCGATCTCGCGTGGGCTGAAATGCAGGCGGATCTGCGCGTGCAGGGCGGCACACAGGGCGGACGACGATGGCGGCGTGCAATCGACCTGTTGCGATTGCACCGTGACCGCTTCGAGCTGGCGCTGCGAGTTGCCGGCGAGCGCACTGTCGCACGCGCCCGCTGTGATCGTCGCGACGACGATGGCGTGCAGGGTCTTCATGGCTTGCTCCTCGAACTTGCCGCAGGCAGGCCGGTCCCTGGCTGGCCCGTGGAACAGGGGATGTCCGGGTCCGTTCGGGCGCCGAAGGCGACGTGCGCCTTCATCTTCAAGATGCGCGGCGAGGGCCGGAAGGTTGCGTGCCGGAAGTGGTGTTTGCGCCGCGACGATGCGAATGGGCGACGAAGCGAAGGCTCGGGGGCGCGAGCTCAGCGCCCGCCGACCAGGGTGCCGATCGGCTCGCCGCGCATGATGCGCATGAGGTCGCCTTCGCGCGACATGTCGTAGATGCGCAGCGGGATGCGGTGGTCGCGGCAGAGCGCGATCGCGCTCGTATCCATCACCTGCAGGGTGCGCTGGATGACGTCCTCGTAGGACAGTCGCTCGTAGCGCGTCGCGGTCGGATCCTTGGCCGGGTCGGCGCTGTACACGCCGTCGACCTTGGTCGCTTTCAGCAGCAGGTCGGCGCCGACCTCGATCGCGCGCAGCGCGGCGGCGGAATCGGTGGTGAAGAACGGGTTGCCGGTGCCGGCCGCGAAGATTGCGATGCGGCCCTTCTCCAGGTGGCGGATCGCGCGGCGGCGGATGAAGTCTTCGCACACCTCGTTGATCTTGATCGCCGACATCGTGCGCGCGTAGCCGCCGGCCTTCTCGATCGCGTCCTGCATCGCGAGTGCGTTCATCACGGTCGCGAGCATGCCCATGTGGTCGCCGGTGACGCGGTCCATGCCTGCCGCGGCGAGGCCGGCGCCGCGGAAGATGTTACCGCCGCCGATGACCACGCCGACCTGCACGCCGGCGCGCTGCACCTCGATGATTTCGCGGGCGAGGCGCTGCAGCACCTTCGGGTCGATGCCGTAGTCGGCTTCGCCCATGAGCGCTTCGCCGGACAGCTTGAGGAGGATGCGCTTGTACTTGATGTCGGCGGGCATGGGCGATTCCGGCAGGCAAAACGGCGGCATTGTAGCGGCACGGCTGTCGTGCATCACGTTTTTTCGCCGGGAGGTTCGTCGCGGCACGGATCGCGCGCGCTAGAGTGCGCATCGTCACGTCGTCGGGAGGGCGCGCATGGACCTCAAACTGCTCGTGCTGCTGCTCGATCTCGCAGGCACCTTCGTGTTCGCGCTGAGCGGCGCGACTGCGGGCGTGCGGCGACGGCTCGACCTGTTCGGCGTGCTCGTGCTGTCGTTCGTCGCGGCCAATTCCGGCGGCATCGTGCGCGACGTACTCATCGGCGCGGTACCGCCGGCGTCGATCAGCGACTGGCGCTACCTCGGGGTATCCGTGCTCGCCGGCCTCGTCACGTTCCGCTGGGCACCGTCGATCGAGCGCCTCAGGAACCCGGTGCGCCTGTTCGACGCGGCCGGCTTGGCGATGTTCGCCGTGGTCGGCACGACCAAGGCACTCGCGCACGACCTCGATCCGGTGATGGCGGCGCTGCTCGGCATGCTGTCCGGCATCGGCGGCGGCATCGTCCGCGACGTGCTGCTGTCCGAGGTGCCGCTGGTGCTGCGCGCAGAACTCTATGCCGTCGCCGCGCTCGCGGGCGCGGCGGTGGTCGTCGCGGGCGATCGACTCGGCCTGCCGCCGATCGCGGTCATGTGCACGGGCGCGATGCTGTGCTTCGTCCTCCGCCTGCTCGCGATCCGCTACGGCTGGGCATTGCCGGTCGCCGGCACGCGGCATCCGATCGGAATGCGGCCGCGCGGGCGCGACCACGACCACCACGACGCCGCGAGGCACTGAGTGCGTCGCCAACGTCGCGCGGCGGTTGCCTCGCGGCAAAGAAAAAGGCCGCGGAATCCGCGGCCTCTCTCCGATCGATCACGCGCGCGGCGCGATCGTCAGACCTGCATCGCCTTCGCGACTTCGGCTGCGTAGTCCTCGACCACCTTCTCGATGCCTTCGCCGACCGCGATGCGCTGGAACGCGACGACGTCGGCGCCGGCGCCCTTCGCCGCGGCTTCGACCGTCTGGTCGGTGTTGAGCACATACGGCTGGCCGTACAGCGTGACCTCGTTGACGATCTTGGCGACCTTGCCGCCGATGATCTTCTCGAGGATCTCGGCCGGCTTGGCCTTGTCCTTCTCGCTCATCTTCGCCAGCTCGATTTCCTTTTCCTTGGCGAGGAAATCGGCCGGCACGTCGGCCGCCTTGTTGTACGGCGGGTTCATCGCCGCGACGTGCATCGCGACGCCGCGCGCGAAGTCGGCGTCACCGCCCTTGACCTCGACCAGCACGCCGATGCGGCCGCCGTGCACGTAGGCGGCGACGTTGTTCGCCGTGTCCGCGGCGACGAGGCGGCGCACCTGCACGTTCTCGCCGACCTTGGCAATGACCGCGGCGCGTGCTTCCTCGACGGTCTCGCCGCTGGGCAGCTTGACCGCCTTGAGCGCCTCGGCGTCCTTCGCACCGGAGGCGAGCGCGGCCTTGGCGACCGCGTCGGCGAACTTCAGGAAGTTCTCGTCCTTGGCGACGAAGTCGGTCTCGGAGTTGATCTCGACGAGCACGGCCTTGCCGCCGTCCTGGGCCATCGCGATGCGGCCTTCGGCGGCGACGCGGCTGGCTTTCTTGTCGGCCTTGGCGAGGCCCTGCTTGCGCAGCCATTCGGCCGCGGCGTCGATGTCGCCCTTGTTCTCGGTGAGTGCCTTCTTGCACTCCATCATGCCGGCGCCGGTGCGCTCGCGCAGGTCCTTGACCAGGGTAGCGGTGATTTCCATGGTGTCCTCGATGGCTGCTGCGGCGGCGCGTGATCGCGCCGCCCGTTGAAACTGCGATCGCCGCGCGCAGGCGCGCGCGGCCAATCAGTGGATGCCGGCAATGAGGGGCGCGGCACAGGGCCGGCCCGACGCCGTCGCGCGCCCAGAGGCGGATCGCGACGGATCCGGAACCGGGCCGCGCGGACGCGGCCCGGATGCGGCTTACTCGGCGGCCGGGGCTTCGCCCTTTCCACCACGCGGCGCGGCGCCGCGACGGCCGGCCGGCGGACGCTTGTCGCCACCCGGCTTGCGCGGGCCGGACGGACGACGGCGGTCGTCGCGCTCGCGCGCTTCCTACTTGGCGACCGGGTTGCCGTCGGCGTCGAGTTCGACGAAGTCGTCCTTCTCGCTGGCGACGACCGCCGGGGCGGCGGCCTTGCCCTCGAGCACGGCGTCGGCGGCGGCGCTCGCGTACAACTGCACGGCGCGGATCGCGTCGTCGTTGCCCGGGATTGCGTAGTCGACGAGCGCCGGATCGTAGTTGGTGTCGACCACCGCGATGACCGGGATGCCGAGCTTCTTGGCTTCCTTGATCGCGATGTCCTCGTGGCCGATGTCGATCACGAACAGCGCGTCGGGCAGGCGATTCATGTCCTTGATGCCGCCGAGCGACTTCTCGAGCTTCTCGCGCTCGCGCACGAGGCCGAGCACTTCATGCTTGACCAGGCGCTCGTAGCTGCCGTCGCTCGCCATCGTCTCCAGTTCCTTCAGGCGCGCGACCGACTGCTTGACCGTGCGGAAGTTGGTCAGCATGCCGCCGAGCCAGCGCTGCGAGATGTACGGCATGCCGCAACGGGCCGCTTCTTCCTTGACCGCCTCGCGCGCAGAGCGCTTGGTGCCGACGAACAGGATCGTGCCGCGCTTCTGCGCGATCGCCGAGATGAAGTTCATCGCGTCGCTGAACAGCGGCAGCGTCTTCTCGAGGTTGATGATGTGGATCTTGCCGCGCGCGCCGAAGATGTACGGCGCCATGCGGGGGTTCCAGTAACGGGTCTGGTGGCCGAAATGCACGCCGGCTTCGAGCATCTGGCGCATCGTGACTTGAGGCATTGCAGGTATTCCTTGCGAAGAAGGGAATCGGGGCGGGTTTCGCCACGAGGAGCCCACGCGGGAATGCGCGGGCGCTCGCGAGCGGGACTCGCGGACCAATTCCGGGGTTGGACCTCCACGTACCCGCCGCGTGCGACTCCTTGCGGAGCACCCCGAACGCGGTGACGATACGTGTGCGGATTCGGCACGATTGCCGTAGCGGCCTTGCGGATTGCCCGGTCGGCCACATTTTCGTTTCGCTGCCAACAACTTACGAAAGTTGGTCGGCGAAACCATAGAATTATAGCCCGCCCCGCGCGTCCGCGCCAGTCAACCACCGGAAATCATGCCCGTTACCGTCAAGACCCCCGAGCAGATCGAACACATGCGCGTCGCCGGCCGCCTCGCCGCCGAGGTGCTCGAAATGCTCGTGCCGCACGTCAAACCCGGGGTCAGCACCGAGGAACTCGACCGGCTGGCCTACGAGCACATCGTCGAAAAGCAGAAGGCCGTGCCGGCCAACGTCGGCTACAAAGGCTTCCCGAAGACGCTCTGCACCTCGGTCAACCACGTGATCTGCCACGGCATCCCGCATCCGGGCAAGGTGCTCAAGGACGGCGACATCGTGAACATCGACGTGACCGTCATCAAGGACGGCTGGCACGGAGACACGAGCCGCATGTACTGCGTTGGCACGCCCTCGGTGCTGGCCAGGCGCCTGGTCGACACCACGCTCGAGGCGATGCTGCGCGGCATCGCCCAGGTGCGACCCGGCGCGACGCTCGGCGACATCGGCCATGCGATCCAGAAACACGCCGAAGCGCAAGGGTTTTCGGTCGTGCGTGAATACTGCGGCCACGGCATCGGCCAGATCTACCACGAGGATCCGCAGGTGCTGCACTACGGCCAGCCGGGCGCGGGCCTCAAGCTGCAGAAGGGCATGACCTTCACGGTCGAGCCGATGATCAATGCGGGCAAGCCGCATACGCGCCTGTTGCCGGACGGCTGGACCGTGGTCACCAAGGACCATTCGCTGTCGGCGCAGTGGGAGCACACCGTCGCCGTCACCGACGACGGCTACGAGATCCTCACGGCCTGGCCGAGCGCCGCCTGACCCGATGGACGCGCGCGACACGATCGACGCGCGCCTGCCCGACCTGCCGCGCCTTCCCGCGGCGCTGCCGCGCAGCGGCGTATCGCCCGAGGCGCGCCTCGCGCTGCGCCAGGTCCTCGGCGACAATGAGCGCGCACTCGCCCATGCGTTCCGCGCCGCAGCCGACGTCGCCACGTTCGTGCATGTGCGTGCGCGCGCGGTCGAGGCGGTCGTGGTGCACGTCTGGCGCGCGTGCGTCGGCGACGCCGGCGACTGCGCGCTGCTCGCCGTCGGCGGGTTCGGGCGGGGCCGGTTGTTTCCGCACTCCGACGTCGACCTGCTCGTGCTCGGCGACGCGGACGCGCTCGCGCGCCAGGCGCGCGCGCTCGAGGCGTTCTTCGCGTGCCTGTGGGACATCGGGCTGAAACCCGGCCACGCGGTGCGCACGCTGGCCGACTGCGCCGCGCTCGCCGCCGAAGACGTGAGCGTGTACACCTCGCTCATGGATGCGCGCCTGCTCGCCGGCGAGGGCCGCCACGCTGGCGCGCTCGCCGCGCTCGCCGCCGACCCCGCCGTGTGGCCGCCGGTGCAGTTCCTCGCTGCCAAGCGCGCCGAACAGGCTGCGCGCCATGCGCGCTACAACGACACCGCGTACAACCTCGAGCCGAACCTCAAGGATGGTCCGGGCGGCCTGCGCACGCTCGATCTCATGCGCTGGCTCGGCCAACGCGTCGCCGGCGCCGGCGACTTCGCCGCGATGGTCGAGCGCGGCCTGCTCGACCGCACCGAGTGCACCGCGCTGGAACGCGCGCAGGCGACGCTCTGGCGTTACCGCTACGCCCTGCATCTCGCCGCCGGGCGGCCCGAGGAACGGCTGCTGTTCGACTACCAGCGCCGGCTTGCCGGCGAGTTCGGCTACGAGGACGAGCACGCGACCAACCTCGCGGTCGAGCAGTTCATGCAGGCGTACTACCGCGCCGCGACGATCGCCGAGCGGCTCGGCGTGCAGTTCCTCGAGCGCTGTGCGGAACGGCTCGAGCCGCCGCCGGGTCCACCGCGCGCACTCGACCGCGACTTCATCGCCCTCGGCGCGCGCATCGAACTGCGCGAGCAGGACCTGTTCCTGCGCCGGCCGCGCGCGATGGTGGACGTGTTCGTCGTGCCGCTCGACCATCCGCAGCTGCATGGCCTGTCCGCCCAGACGATGCGCCGCCTGCAGCAGGCGCTCGCGCACTACGGCGACGACTTCGCCGCCGATTCGCACGTGCTCGCCGCATTCCTCGCGCTGCTGCGCCGCGGCGCGCCCGCGGTGGAGGCGCTCGCGCGCATGAACCGCCACGGCGTGCTCGCGGCAATCCTGCCCGCGTTCCGCCGCGTGGTCGGGCGCATGCAGTACGACCTGTTCCACGTCTACACCGTCGACGAGCACACGCTGCGCGTGCTGCGCACTGTCGCGCGCTACGCCGATGCGGACGCGGCGACGTCGATGCCGCTCGCCGCGGAGATCTTCGCCGCGCTCGACAAGCCCGAGCTGCTGCTGCTGGCGGCGTTGTTCCACGACATCGCCAAGGGGCGTGGCGGCGACCATTCCGAACTCGGCGAAGAGGAGGCGCGCGCGTTCTGCGAGCGCATGGGCCTGCCCGGGCCCGACATCGATCTCGTCGCCTGGCTCGTGCGCTGGCACCTGCGCATGAGCGTGACCGCGCAGCGCCAGGACATTACCGACCCGGAGGTCGTGCACCGGTTCGCCGGCCAGGTCGGTGACCGCGAGCGCCTCGACCACCTCTACCTGCTCACGATCGCCGACATCGCCGGCACCAATCCGAAGCTGTGGAACGAGTGGAAGGCGCGCCTGCTGGCGGACCTGCACACGGCCGCGCGCTACGTGTTGCGCGCGGCTCCGGCTCTCCCTCGGCACGCCGACGAACGCGCGGCCGATTGTCGCTTGCGCACGCGCGAACTGCTCGTCGAGGGCGGCATCGAGGGCGGCGAGGCCGACCGCTGGCTTGACCTGTTCCCGCCGTCGAGCTTCCTGCGCCATCGACCCGCGCAGCTCGCGCGCCAAGCCCGCGCGATCGCCGCGGCCGGGCCGGGTGGCGTCGTCGTCGCGGTCAATCCGCAATCCTCGCGCGGCGGCAGCGAACTGTTCGTGTGTGCGCCCGATCGTGACGGATTGTTCGCCGCGATCGCCGCGACGCTCGACCGCCAAGGCCTCGGCGTCGTCGAGGCGCGCCTGCTCGTCGGTGACGGCGGTCGCGTGTTCGACACGTTCGAGCTGCTCGATGCGCACGCTGGCAGCGCGCTCGCGCCGCATCGGGCGACCGAGCTCGAGGCGACGCTGCAGCGCGTGCTCGAGCCGCGCGAGCTGGTCGCGCGCGTTGCGCGCCGCAGCCTGCCGCGGCGCCTGCGCCATTTCCAGCGCCCGCCGCAGATCGGGTTCACCGACATCGAGGGCGGCACCCAGCTCGCGCTCGGCTGCCGCGATCGGCCCGGGCTGCTCGCCGAGGTCGCGCAGGCGCTGCGCGAATCGCGCGTGCGCGTGCACGATGCGCGCATTGCGACATTCGGCGAGCGTGTGGAAGACTTCTTCGTCCTGACCGACGAGACCGACGCCGTCCTGACCGAGGCGGCGCGCCAGCGACTGCGCGCGCGCCTGCTGGAACGACTCGGCGCCGATTCGCCCTGACCGTACGAGAGTAGACCCATGCCTTCGCAGCAAGCCCGGATCGACGACGCCTGGGAGCGTCGCACTGCACTCACCGACGCCGGCATGGCCGCGCTGCGTCCCGCGCTCGAAGAGGTGCTCGACGACCTCGAGGCGGGCCGCGCGCGCGTGGCCGAACCCGACGGCAGCGGTGGCTGGCGCGTGCATCAATGGCTCAAGAAGGCCGTGCTGCTGTATTTCCGCAGCAGCGCCAATCGGGTCATGGATGGTGGCCCGATGGCCGCGTTCGACAAGGTGCCGTTGCGCTTCGCCGGTGCCGACGAGGCCGCATTCCAGGCCGCGGGCGCGCGCGTCGTGCCCGGCGCGCTCGTGCGACGCGGCGCGCACGTCGCGAAAGATGCCGTGCTCATGCCGAGCTACGTCAACATCGGCGCGTACGTCGGCGCCGGCACGATGGTCGACACCTGGGCCACGGTCGGCTCGTGCGCGCAGATCGGCGCGCGCGTGCACCTGTCCGGTGGCGTCGGCATCGGTGGCGTGCTCGAGCCTCTGCAGGCCAATCCGACGATCATCGAGGACGACTGCTTCATCGGCGCGCGTTCGGAAGTGGTCGAGGGCGTCGTCGTCGAGCGCGGCAGCGTGATCGGCATGGGCGTGTTCCTCGGCCAGTCGACCCGGATCTACGACCGCGCGACCGGCGAGGTCTCGTACGGACGGGTGCCTGCGGGCAGCGTCGTCGTCGCCGGCTCGCTGCCCGCGGCCGACGGCAGCCACAGCCTGTATGCCGCTGTGATCGTCAAGAAGGTCGATGCGCAGACGCGCGCCAAGACCGGCATCAACGAACTCCTGCGCGCGTAGTCCGGGCTCCTTGGGGGCCATCTCATCCGTTCGTCCTGAGTGCAGGCCGCAGGCCGGCGTCGAAGGGCCGGTGTCCTCCACGGCGGGCGCTTCGACTCCGCCCGCTTCACGGGCTGCGCTCAGCGCGAACGGAACGGTGCGGTGTGTCCGCGGGGGGAGAGGGTTGTTCCCCGGTCGCGCATGCCTGCACAGTTGCTCCCACGGAAAAAGCAGTCACGCCGCGCTACGCTCCAGCCTCAGGCCCTCAGCCCTCAGCCCTCAGTCCTCAGCCCTCGCCCCGCCCATGACCACCCGCATCTACGGCCTCGACAAATGCGACACGTGCAAGAAGGCACGCAACTGGCTCGATCGGTTCAAGGTGCCGCATGAATTCATCGATTACCGCGCGCACCCGATCCCTGCGGCGTCGCTGAAGGAGTGGGCGCCGGCGCTCGGTGGCTGGGAGAAATTCGTCAATCGCGCGTCGACGACGTGGCGCGCACTCCCGGAGGCGCGCAAGGCGCCGGGCAGCGCCGCCGAGTGGACCCTGCTGATCAAGGAGTATCCGGCGCTGATCCGCCGCCCGCTCATCGTCAAGGATGACGGCAGCGTGCACCAGGGCTTCAGTGACGCGATGTTCAAGCGCGTGTTCCTCGCGCAGGCATGACGATGTCCTCGCCCGTGTTCGACCTCACCTGCGAGCTGATCCGCCGTGCGTCGGTGACGCCCGACGACGCCGGTTGTCAGGCATTGATCGGCGAGCGCCTCGGCGTTGCCGGCTTCGCGATCGAGCACCTGCGCTACGGTGAGGTCGACAACCTGTGGGCGACGCACGGCAGCGGCGCGCCGGTACTCGTGTTCCTCGGCCATACCGACGTCGTGCCGAGCGGGCCTGCGGCGAACTGGTCGTCGCCGCCGTTCGAGCCGGTCGTGCGCGAGGCCCGCCTGTACGGACGCGGCGCCGCCGACATGAAGTCCGGCGTGGCGGCGATGGTCGTCGCGCTCGAGGACTTCGTGCGCGCGCACCCGCGGCATGCCGGTACGATCGCGCTGCTCGTGACGTCGGACGAGGAGGGCGCATCGATCGACGGCGTGCGCCGCGTCGCCGACGAGTTCCGTCGCCGCGACCAGCGCATCGACGCCTGCGTCGTCGGCGAACCCTCGTCGAAGCAGCGCCTCGGCGACCTCGTGCGCGTCGGTCGACGCGGCTCGCTGACCGGGCGGCTCGCCGTGCGCGGCGTGCAGGGCCATGTCGCCTACCCGGAAAAGGCGAAGAACCCGATCCATGCGTTCGCGCCCGCGCTCGCCGCGCTCGCCGCGGAGCGCTGGGACGAGGGCGACGATGCGTTCCCGCCGACCTCGTTCCAGCTGTCCAACGTCCATGCGGGCACCGGCGCCGACAATGTGATTCCGGGTGAACTGCACGCGGTGTTCAATTTCCGCTTCGGCACGGCGAGCACCGCGCAGGCACTGCGTCAACGCACCGAAGCGATCCTGCGCCGGCACGGCGTCGAACTCGGCGAAGGGGCGAGCACGCTCGACTGGTGGCTGTCGGGGGAGCCGTTCGCGACGCCCGCAGGGCCTTTGCGCGCGGCCGCGCTCGCGGCCATCGGCGAACTGTGCGGCGTCGAACCCGAACTCAGCACGGGCGGCGGCACTTCGGACGGCCGCTTCATCGCGCCGCTTGGCGCGGAGGTGGTCGAGCTCGGCGTGTGCAACGCGAGCATCCACAAGGTCGACGAACACGTCGCGCTCGACGAACTCGAACGATTGCCGGCGCTCTACGGCGCGATTGCCGAGAGGATGCTGGGCGGCCGGCAGGTTGGCGCTTTTTTTTGACGCAGCGCCGGGGGTGCGCTACGTTCGGCGCATTGTGCACAAGGAGAGGCTCCGATGCGTCGATCGATTCCCTTCCTGCTGCTCGTCCTCGCGTCCGCGCCGGCGCATGCCGGCGAAACCGGCGCACCGCTGCACCTGACGCGTTCGTGGCGGCTGTCGCTCGATGCGGCCGGGCGTGTCGCGGGCCTCGAGGGCGACCCGCAACTGGATACGGCCATCCGCGCGCCGCTGGAACAGGCGATCCGCCGGTGGGCGTTCGAGCCCGGCCGCGTCGCGGGCGTACCCGCGCCGACCGAAACCACGCTCACCCTCGACGTCACCTTCAATGCCGCTCCCGACGGCAACTATGTCGCGCATGTCGACGACGCCCGCGTCGGCGGCACGATCGATTTCAAGCCCGGCAAGATGGCGCCACCGCGCATCCCGCGCGATGCGGTGCGCCTCGGCCTCGTCGCGCGGGTCGTGGTGAAGGCCGAGTACGACGGCGAGGGCCACATCGTTTCGGTCGAACCGCAACGCGAGGAGGGCCTCAATTCGCTGCCTTCGCTCGAGCGGGCGACGGTGGACGCGGTCAAGCGCTGGACCGTCGTGCCCGAGCGCGTCGGTGGCCACGGCGTCGCTTCGAGCATCATGGTGCCGATCTGTTTCACGGTCGCGCGCGGCCTGCGCGCGCCCGATTTCGACTGCACGTGGACGCCGCCGGGCACGCGCACTCGCGTCGGTGACGGCAGCGCATACGCGCTCCAGCCTTCGGCGAAGCTGCTCAGCGACGTGATCGGACACGCACTGTGATTCCCACTGGAGCAGGGCAATGAAGGCGATCGTCGCGTGGTGCATCCTGCTGGTGGCCTCGACGAGCATGACTTCGCTGGCAGCCGAGCGGACCTCGGCCATCGTCAGCGTCTCATGGGATCTGTCGCTGGACGGGGAAGGTCGCATCGCGGCGCTTTCCACCGATGACACGACCGTGCCGAAGCTGCACGCGTACCTGGAAAAGGCGATACGCAGCCGGCATTTCACGCCGGGCAAGCTCGACGGCAAGCCGGCCCCCACGCGAACGCACCTGCACACGCGTATCGAAGTGCGGCTTGCCGGGGATTCGTTCGAGATGCGCTTGCTCGATGCGTCGACCGGAGCCACCTATGCGACCAAGCCCGCGGTCAAGTATCCGGATTGGATGGCGCGTCATCGCAAGCAGGGTCTGGTCCTGGTCATCGCGCGTTTCGACGAGCGGGGGGGCGGTTACCGACGTCGCGCCGCATGATCTGGAAAACCGCGTGGACAAGGGGTTGGTTGAAGCCGCGCTGTCGTCGGTGAAGTACTGGACGTTCTCACCGGAAGTCGTCGATGGCCACCCGATCGCAGGCAAAGCCGCGATACCGGTGTGCTTCTGGCTCGAGGGTATGAACCCGCCCGACTGTGAATGGAAGAATCCGCGCACCGGCGCGAAGGGTAGCAGCGACGCCATCGCCCTCGATCCGGTCGCGCGGCTCGACAGCGACGTGATCGGCAGCGTCCTCTGACTCAGCCGGTCGCGGTCAGCAACTGCAACTGGTCGGCCTGGTCCTCGCGCGTGAGCGTATCGACGAGTTCATCGAGGTCGCCGGCGAGGATCTCCGGAAGCCTGTACAGGGTCAGGTTGATGCGGTGGTCGGTCACGCGGCCCTGCGGGTAGTTGTAGGTGCGGATGCGCTGGCTGCGGTCTCCGGAGCCGACCTGCAGGCGGCGTGATTCGGCCTGCGCGGCGGCCTGTTTCGACTGCGCATCGTCGAGCAGGCGTGCCTTCAGCAGTGACAGCGCGCGCGCGCGGTTCTTGTGCTGGCTGCGTTCGTCCTGGCACTCGACCACGATGCCGGTCGGCAAGTGGGTGATGCGGATCGCCGAGTCGGTCTTGTTGACGTGCTGGCCGCCCGCGCCGGAAGCGCGGAACGTGTCGATCTTGAGGTCGGCGTCCTTGAGTTCGATCGCGTCGACCTCGTCGAGCTCGGGCAGGATCGCGACCGTCGCCGCCGAGGTATGGATGCGGCCTTGCGATTCGGTTTCCGGCACGCGCTGCACGCGGTGCGTGCCCGATTCGTACTTCAGTCGCGAGTATGCGCCGTGGCCCTCGACGCGCGCGATCACTTCCTTGTAGCCACCGTGCTCGCCGTCGCTCGCCGACAACACATCCACGTTCCAGCGGCGGCGTTCGGCGTAGCGCAGGTACATGCGCAGGAGGTCGCCGGCGAAGATCGCGGCCTCGTCGCCGCCGGTGCCGGCGCGGATCTCGAGGAACAGGTTGCCTTCGTCGCGCGGATCCTTCGGGACCAGCAGCCGGTTGAGCTCGCCCTCGAGCCGCGCGCGCTCGGCTTGCAGCAGCTCGATTTCCTCGCCCGCGAGATCCCCGAGCTCCGGATCACGCAGCATCGCCCGTGCCGATTCGAGCGCGCTCGCGTTCTCGTCGTACGCGCGCAGCGCCCCGGCCAGCGGAGCGAGCTGGGCGTGTTCGCGCGAGACGTCGCGCAGCCGCTTGGCATCGCCGAGGACCTCCGCGCTCGCGAGCAGGCGTTCGAGTTCTTCGTGGCGCTGGGCGAGTTGTTCGAGTTTGCGGCGGATGCTGGCTTGCATGCGTGGGCGTCGGGTCGGGTACGGGAAGGGATGACGCGCCACGTCATCGTGGCGCGGCGACGGACGGCGGCGGGGCAGGCCGCGCGTGGCGCGCGGCGCTAACGCTCGCGCCCGCCCGGCGCGTCCGCGGCGGTATCGAACAGGCGTTCGGCGGCGCGCAGGAGTTCGTCGTCGCCGCGCAGGGCGGCCGCGCGAAGGTTCGCGCTCGGCGCGTGCAGGAGCTTGTTGGTGAGCGTGTTGGCGAGGAAGGCGAGCGCTTCCTCGGGCGTGCGGCCGCGCGCGAGCAGCGCCTGCGCCTTGGCGAGCGCTTCATCGCGGTTCGCCTCGGCGACGCGGCGCAGGTCGACCACCGGGTTGCGTGCGTCGAGCGTGCGCCACCAGCCCATGAAGTGCTCGACCGACAGCTCGATCATCGTCTCGGCTTCGCGCGCCGCTTCGCGCCGCGAACGCAGGTTGTCGTCGATGATCTCGCGCAGGTCGTCGATCGTGTAGAGATAGACGTCCTCGATATTGGCGGTGCTCGGCTCGATGTCGCGCGGCACGGCGATGTCGACCAGGAACATCGGTTTGCGCTTGCGCGCGGCGATCGCGGCCGCGACCTGCTCGCGCAGCAGCACCGGCTCGCGGCTCGCGGTCGAGGCGATGACGACGTCGGCCTCGGCGAGATGCTTGCCGATGTCCGGCAGCGCGATCGCATAGCCGCCGAAGCGCGTGGCGAGCGCCTGTGCGTTGTCGAGCGTGCGATTGGCGACGATCAGGCGACGGACCTTCGCCTCGGTGAGGTGGCGCGCGGCGAGTTCGATCGTCTCGCCGGCACCGATCAGCAGTACGCAGGCCTCGGCGAGATCGGCGAATACGCGTTGGGCCAGGCGCACCGCGGTTGAGGCCACCGATACCGGGCTCGCGCCGATCCGCGTATCGGAGCGCACGCGCTTGGCGACCGCGAAGGTGTTCTGGAACAGGCGTTCGAGCGGCGCCTTCAGCGTGTGCGCGTCGCGTGCGAACGCATAGGCATCCTTGACCTGGCCGAGGATCTGCGGCTCGCCGAGCACCATCGATTCGAGGCCCGTCGCGACGCGGAACAGGTGGCGCACGGCGTCGGCGTCATGATGGCGATAAAGGAACTCGTCGGCGCGCCCGCT
Source organism: Dokdonella sp. (assembly GCF_051958935.1). Classification (GTDB taxonomy): domain Bacteria; phylum Pseudomonadota; class Gammaproteobacteria; order Xanthomonadales; family Rhodanobacteraceae; genus Dokdonella_A. Next base: position 35,630 of record NZ_JBQCFP010000057.1, read on the forward strand.
GGTCAATTCCCGGTGACGATGCAACCACGCGGCCGGAATGTGTTCGGCGCCGGCCTCGACCGTGCAATAGAGTTCGGTGCGGTTGCAGGTGGAAAGGATCGCCGCTTCGCGCACGCCGGGCTCCGCGGCCAGTTCGGCCAGTGCGGGCGCGGTGGCTTCCGGCGGGAAGGCGACGCGCTCGCGCAGTGCGACCGGCGCGGTCAGGTGGTTGAGTCCGAGGGCAATCAGCGCCATGGTGGAAGGGTCGAAGGGTTCGCGGTTTTCGCCTCGAAAAGGTTCGTCTGCGTCCCGAACGAGGCGCCAGGATCGGCTAAGCTAACCCGGTGCGGCCTGCGCCGCGTTGGCGCGCCGCGAATTGTGCGGGCGCGTTACCGCGATATCAAGCAAGACAAGGCTTTGCATGCGATTCACGATGTCCATCGATCGACTCTCCCGGCCGCGCGCGGCCCTGTATTTCATGCTTCCGGTCGTGCTCGCCGCGTGCGCGGCTGCGCCGCCGCGGCATGCCGTCGCACCCCCGGCGGTTTCGGCGGCAGTGAGCCCGATCGCCCCCGGTCAGGATCTGATGCTGAAGCTGCTCACGGCGCAGTTCGCGTTGCAGGACAACGACCTCGCCGCGGCCGCGCGCGGGTTCGCCGACGCCTCCGCCTTGTCGAGCGATCCTGCACTGGCCGAAGAGGCGACCCGCCTCGCACTGTCGCAGAAGGATTGGCCGCTCGCCACGCGCTCGCTCGCGCGCTGGCGCGAACTCGCTCCGGCCGCGCCGGGCATTGCGCAGGCACACGCGTGGATCGCGCTCGGCGAAAAGCGCATGGACGAGGCGCGCGCCGGACTCGTGGCGCTCGCCACGCGAGGCGGCGACGACGCGTGGCGGCTCGTCGCCCAGCTGCTGCTGAACGCCGACGACAAGATCGCGGCGGCCTCGCTGCTCGATGACCTCGTCCGTTCGTCGGCATCCAGCGCCAGCGAGTCCAACCAGGTCGCGTTGAGCCAGCTCGCGTACAAGCTCGGCGACAAGGCGCTCGCGCGGCGCATCGTCGATGCGGCGGTCGTGCGATTCCCTGGCATCGACGCCTACACCTGGAGCGCGCGTCTCGCGATCGATGGCGGCGACAAGGCGGCGGCACGCGCGATCTATTCCGAAGGTCTCACGCGCGCGCCCGAGAGCCTGCGCCTTCGCAGCGGCTACGCCGCGCTGCTCGCCGACAGCGGCGACAACGCCGCTGCTGCACGCGCGCTCGTCGCCGGCCCGCAGGACGACACCACCTACGCGGCGCGCGCGGCCTATGCCGCGCGAGCGGTCGACAAGGCGGCGTTGAGCGAGCTCTACCGCGAGATCGAGTCCGACAAGACCGAACGCAGCTCCAAGCGCCTGTACCTGCTCGGCCAGGTCGCGGAGCTGATCGGCAAGCTCGATGCGGCGCTCGCCTGGTATCGCGAGGTGCCGATCGACGACGAGCACGGTTTCGAGGCGCAGTTGCGCGTGGCCCTCGTGCTGGACCAGCTCGACCGCGTGTCGCAAGCACTCGACCAGTTGCACCGCGTCGTCGAAATGGCCGCCGGCGACAGTGAACAACAACGCGCCGCATGGCTCGCCGAGGCGGACCTGCTGGCGCATCGGCAGCGGCACGCGGACGCGCTGGCGGTGTACGACCGCGCGCTCGCGAGCCTGCCGGACGATTGGCGACTGCTCTACGCGCGCGCCCTGCTCGCGGTCGACCAGGGCGACCTCGCCGGCGGCGAACGCGACCTGCGCCGCGTCATCGAGCTGCGACCCGACGATGCCGAGGCACTGAACGCGCTCGGCTACACGCTCGCCGACCGCAGTGCGGCAAGCGATCCCCGCCAGCGCGAGGCGCTCGAACTGATCGAGCGTGCGCTGAAGCTGAAGCCGGACGAAGCCGCGATCATCGACAGCATGGGCTGGGTGCGCTATCGCCTCGGCGAACTCGACGCGTCGGTGCAGGCACTGCGCCGCGCCTACGCCAAGCAACCCGACGCCGACATCGCCGCGCATCTGGGCGAGGTGCTCTGGGCACAGGGGCAGCGCGAGGAAGCGCGGCGCATCTGGGACGAAGGACGCAAGAAGGACGCGAAGAACAAGGCGTTGCTCGAAACGATCCGGCGCATGACGCAATGAGCGGGCCGATCCTGCGGCGCTTCGCGCTGCTGTGCGGCCTGCTCGTCCTTGCCGCGTGCGCGGGTCAGCGTACGCGGCTACCGCCGGTCGATGAGACTTCGCTGGCGCGACAGGGTGCGCGCGAAACGGCGATGGGTCCCCGGATGGACTGGACCCTGCGCGGGCGCCTCGCGGTCGCCGACGCGCACGACAATGGCAGCGGTTCGCTCGAGTGGACCCAGCAGGGCGGACAATTCCGCTTCAGCGTGCATGCGCCGGTGACCGGCAAGACCTGGGTGCTGCGCGGCGACCGCGGCCATGTCTTGCTCGAGGGTCTGCGCGCACAGGCGGTCGAAGGCGATGACGCGGCGCTGCTGCTCGAGCGCGAACTCGGCTGGCGGGTACCGTTGGCCGACCTCCTGTACTGGGTGCGCGGCCTGCGCGCGCCCGGCGACGCGCGCATCGAATTCCGCGATGACGGCCTGCCCGCGCAGATCGAGCAGGACGGCTGGAAGGTGCGGTACCTCGATTACGACACCACGCGCGATCCGCCGCTGCCGAGCAAGGTCTTCGCAAGCCGCGGCGACTACCAGGTGCGGCTCGCGATCCGCGACTGGTCGCTGCAATGACGCCTGTTGTGGCCGCCGACGCCGGCTGGAGCGAATGGCCGGCGCCGGCGAAGCTCAACCTCTTCCTGCACATCGTCGGCCGCCGCGCCGACGGCTACCACCTGTTGCAGACCGTGTTCCACCTGCTCGATCGCGGCGACACGGTGCGGCTGCGGCTGCGCGGCGACGGCGCGATCCGGCGTATCGACCCGCTGCCCGGCGTGGGTGCGGAGCAGGACCTGGCGATCCGCGCGGCGCGCGCCTTGCAGGCGTCGAGCGGCACCACGCTCGGGGCGGACATTGCGATCGACAAGCGCATCCCGATGGGCGGCGGCCTTGGCGGGGGCAGCTCCGATGCGGCAAGTACGCTGGTCGGGCTCGACGCACTCTGGGGCTGCGGGCTCGGCGAGAATCGCCTGGCGCAGATCGGGCTCGGCCTCGGTGCGGACGTGCCGGTGTTCGTGCGCGGCCGCAGCGCCTGGGCGGAAGGCGTCGGCGAACGGTTGACGCCCGTGGACCTGCCGCCGAACTGGTACGTGGTGGTCGACCCCGGCGTGATGGTGCCGACGGCTGCGCTGTTCCAGGCGCCTGAATTGACACGCGATGCCGCACATCTGACAATTCCGCTCTTTCTTTCGGGCGCCACCACGGTCAATGTGTTCGAGCCGGTCGTGCGCGAACGCCATGCCGCGGTCGCGGCCGCGTTGGACTGGCTCGCGCGACATGGCGCGGCCCGGCTCAGCGGCAGCGGTGGCTGCGTGTTCGTCGCGGTGGCATCGCGCGAGGCGGCGCAAGCCGTGGTCCGGGAATGCCCGCCAGGAATGCGGGCGTGGCTTGCGCAGGGCGTGGCGGAATCGCCGCTGCTCGGCAGGCGCCGGGCGTGGGACGGGCAGGGCGGCTGAAGTGGTTTTTCGTGCAGGCCGGCTGGAAGGCCGGATTGCCCATGGTGGGGCGTCGCCAAGCGGTAAGGCACCGGGTTTTGATCCCGGCATTCGCAGGTTCGAATCCTGCCGCCCCAGCCACTCCGCGTGGCGCGTAGGCTCGCGGGTTCGGTAGGCAAGGCAGGTCCGGCGGGCATGGTGTCCGGCGGCATGGCGCAGCGGAGCAGACTCGTGGATCCCAACATGGATACGTCCGGCCTGCTGGTCTTCGCCGGCAACGCGAATCGCAGGCTCGCCACCTCGATCTGCACCGAGCTGAACGTGCCGCTCGGCAAGGCGCTCGTCGGCCGCTTCAGCGACGGCGAAGTGCAGATCGAGATCGAGGAGAACGTGCGGCGCCAGGAAGTGTTCGTCGTGCAGCCGACCTGCGCGCCGAGCGCCGACAATTTCATGGAACTGCTCGCCCTCGTCGACGCGCTCAAGCGCGCCTCGGCGGCGAGCGTGACCGCGGTGATCCCGTACCTCGGCTATGCGCGGCAGGATCGCCGCCCGCGCTCGGCGCGCGTGCCGATCACGGCGAAGGTCGCGGCGCAGATGATCGGCGTGGTCGGCACCGACCGCGTGCTCACGGTCGACCTGCACGCGGACCAGATCCAGGGCTTCTTCGACATCCCGCTCGACAACGTGTACGCCTCGCCGGTGCTGCTCGCCGACATCTGGCGCTACTACGCGGCGGACAACCTGATCGTGGTGTCGCCCGACGTCGGCGGCGTCGTGCGCGCGCGTGCGCTGGCCAAGCGCCTCGACGACGCCGACCTCGCGATCATCGACAAGCGTCGTCCGCGTGCGAACGAGGCGACCGTGATGAACATCATCGGCGAGGTCAAGGACAAGGTCTGCGTCCTCGTCGACGACATCGTAGACACCGCGGGCACGTTGTGTGCGGCCGCCGCGGCGCTGAAGAAGAACGGTGCGCGCAAGGTCGTCGCGTACTGCACGCATCCGGTGTTGTCGGGCCCGGCGATCAGGAACATCGAGGGCTCCGCGCTCGACGAACTCGTCGTCACCGACACGATCCCGCTGTCGGAAACGGCGCGGGCCTGCAACCGCATCCGCCAGCTGTCGGTCGCGGAACTGCTCGCGGAAACGATCCGCCGCATCGCCTACGGCGAATCGGTGAGTTCGTTGTATGTGGATTAGAGCGGGAATGGGGAATAGGGAATAAAGGCAGGCCGGACCTGCTTTCACGATTCCCCATTCCCCATTCCCCGCTCTTTCACCCTCTCCTGGTCGCGGGAGAGGCCATCGCCGCCGCACGGCGGCATCATTGCAAGAAGGCAACATAGAAATGGCAACCACACACACCATCAATGTCGAAAAGCGCAACGACGAGGGCAAGGGTGCGAGCCGCCGCCTGCGTCGCGCTGGTTTCGTCCCGGCGATCGTCTATGGCGGCGAGCTGAAGCCGGTCAGCATCCAGATCCAGCACAAGGACGTCTGGCACGCGAGCCAGAACGAGTGGTTCTACTCGTCGATCCTCGACCTCAGCCTCGGCGGCGACGTGCAGAAGGTGCTGCTGCGTGACATGCAGCGCCATCCGTTCAAGCAGCTCGTGCTGCACCTGGACTTCCAGCGCATCAACGAGAACGAGGCGATCCGCCTGCGCGTGCCGCTGCACTTCCTGAATCAGGAATCGTCGCCAGCGGGCAAGGCGTCGGGCGTGGTCATCACGCACGAGCTCAACGAAGTGGAAGTCTCGTGCCTGCCGAAGGACCTGCCGGAATACATCGAGGTCGACCTCGGCGAGCTGAAGACCGGCGACATCGTCCACCTGTCCGACCTCAAGCTGCCCAAGGGCGTCGAGATTCCCGAGCTGCGCCTGGGCAAGGAGCACGACAACGCGATCGTCATCGCCAAGGAAGTCAGGGAAGAGGTCGAACCGGCCCCGGCCGAGGGCGAAGCCGCCGCGGCTCCCGCCGCCGCCGCGCCGGCCAAGGCTCCGGCGAAGAAGGACGAGAAGAAGTAACGAGGCTGCGTTTCGCTGCCCGCGTACGCGCGGGCGGCGTGCGCGCGCATCCGCCGCATGGCCGGCCTGCGTCTCGTCGTTGGCCTCGGCAACCCCGGGGCCGAACACCTGAGGACCCGGCACAATGCCGGGTTCTGGTTCGTCGACGCGCTGGCGCAGCGGGAGTCGGCGCGCTTCGGCATGGAATCGAAGCTGCGCGGCGAGACCGCGAAGATCACCCTCGACGGCACGCCGTTGTGGATGCTCAAGCCGGTCACCTACATGAATGCGAGCGGCGCGTCGGTCGGCGCGGCGCTGCGCTACTGGAAGATCGAGCCGGACGAGATGCTCGTCGTGCACGACGACCTCGACTTGCCGCCCGGCACGGCGCGGCTCAAGTTCGACGGCGGTCACGGCGGGCAGAACGGCCTGCGCGACCTGTTCGCGCACATCGGCCACGGCAAGTTCCACCGGCTCCGGATCGGCATCGGCCATCCGGGCCACAAGGATCGCGTCAGCGGGTGGGTGCTCGGTCGACCGTCCAAGGTCGACGAGGACCTCATGCTCGACGCGATCGCGCGCTCGCTCGACGTGCTGCCACTCGCGGTCGCCGGCGAGTTCGAGGCGGCGATGAAGAGATTGCACACCAACGGCAGGGATTCGTGATTGGTGATTGGTGATTCGAGCCGGTCGCACCCTCCAGGTCCGATGCGTCCGAATCATCAATCACGAATCACCAATCACGGAATTACGCGTCCATGGGCATCAAATGTGGCATCGTCGGCCTGCCGAACGTCGGCAAGTCGACCCTGTTCAACGCGCTGACCAAGGCCGGCATCGCGGCGGCGAACTTTCCGTTCTGCACGATCGAGCCGAACGTCGGCGTGGTGCCGGTTCCCGATCCGCGCCTCGCGGCACTGGCCGGCATCGCCAAGCCGCTGAAGATCATCCCGACCTCGATCGAGTTCGTCGACATCGCCGGCCTCGTCGCGGGCGCGTCGAAGGGCGAGGGGCTCGGCAACAAGTTCCTCGCACACATCCGTGAAGTCGATGCGATCGCGCACGTGGTACGCTGCTTCGAGCACCCGGACATCGTGCACGTCGCCAACAAGGTCGACCCGATCGCCGACATCGAGACGATCGACACGGAACTCGCGCTGGCCGACCTCGAGTCGGTAGACAAGGCGCTCAACCGGGTCGAACGCGCGGCCAAGGCGAACGACAAGGAAGCGCTGGCGAAACGGCCGGTGTTGCAGAAGCTCGCGGCCGGCCTCAACGAAGGCCGCGTCGCGCGCAGCCTCGGCCTCGACGCGGAGGAGCGCGCGCTCGTGCGCGACCTGTTCCTGCTCACGCTCAAGCCCCTCATGTACATCGCGAACGTGCGCGAGGACGGCTTCGAGAACAACCCGCACCTCGACCGTGTGCGCGAACGCGCCGCCGCGGAAGGCGCCGAGGTCGTGCCCGTGTGCGCCGCGATCGAGGAGGAGATGGCGCAGCTCGAGGACGCCGACCGCGACGAGTTCCTCAAGGATCTCGGCCTCGACGAACCCGGCCTCAACCGCGTGATTCGCGCCGGCTACAAGCTGCTCGGCCTGCAGACGTATTTCACCGCGGGCGAGAAGGAAGTGCGCGCGTGGCAGGTGAAGAAGGGCGCGACCGCGCCGCAGGCCGCCGGCGTCATCCACACGGATTTCGAGCGCGGCTTCATCCGTGCCGAAACGATCGCCTACGACGACTACATCAAGTTCAAGGGCGAGGCGGGCGCGCGCGACGCGGGTCGCCTGCGCCTCGAGGGCAAGGAGTACGTCGTGCAGGAAGGCGACGTGCTGCATTTCCGCTTCAACGTCTGACCCGGTGATCGCCCCGGCGCATGCACCGTGCGCCGCGGCGTCGGGCTGATAGGTTCCGGCGCGCGATCGCGTTCTCCTCGACGAGCGCCGCATCCGCGGCCGCCGCCGGAGAAACCATGCGTATCGCCCTCGTCGTCACCTTGCTGTTCGCCGCCACCGCCGCGCAGGCCGCGGAGCCTGCGCCAGCCCCCGCCCTCGCATCCGAACTCGCCGTCCTCGCGCTCGAAGAAGGCGTCTGGGACGCGGCGATCGAGTTTCCGCCGGCCAAGCCCGGCGATGCGCCGACGCACGCGACCGGCGTGCAGACCAATACGTTCGTGACCGGCAAGCGCTGGATCCGCAACGACTTCGAGGTCGACGCCAAGTACGGCGGCCACGGTACCTGGGGCTACGACCCGAAGAAGCAGCGTTATGTCGGCATCTGGGTCGACAGCAACACGGACTACATCCGCCTCGACGAGGGCGTCTGGGACGCCGCATCGAAGACGATGACGTGGACTTCGGAGCTGCGCCAGCCCGATCCCCATCCGCCGGCAAAATACCGCATGACCGAGGAATTCCGCGGCGACACGCGCGTGCTGACGATGACCGCGATCGGTCCCAAGAGCGGCAAGGAAGTGCCGCTCGGCACGATCACCTTCACGCGCCGGGCGGCGCGCTAACGCGGCAGCCGGCCGGTCGCGTGAGCGGGCACCGGGCGCACGAGCAGGGGAGCGCCGTCGAAGCCGTCGGCGAAGATCACGTCACTGACGGCGGCCTCGATATCGAGGCTCGCGGTGTTGTTCGTCGCGGTCGGGTCGGTCGCCGGCGCGTTGACCACCGCGGTCATCGAATTGGTCAGCGTGCCGGTTGCGCCCGGCGCGACGGTGCCGTCGACGGTGAAGGTGACTTCGCTGCCCGCGGGCAGCGAGCTCGAGCCGATGATGTTGCCGCTGCCGCCCGCGGGGCAGGTAGCGCCGCCACTGCCCACGCAGGTCCACACAGGAGCCTGGAACGCTGCGGGGAAGGTGTCGACGAGCGTCGTGTTCGGTGAGGACGCGGGGCCGGCGTTGGCGACGACGATCGTGTACTGCAACGCGGTGCCGGCGGTGTACGCGGTCGGCGTCGCGCTCATCGACACCGAGACGTCGGCTTCGGTCGACAGGGTGGTGCAGTTCACGACGGCGCGGATGACCCAGTCGCCGTTGACGCCTAGCGTGGCGCTGTCGAACCAGACGAACGAACCGCCGATATCCGCGTAGATCGTATTTCGCCCGGACGTGTTGCCGTCGGTATCGCGTACCACACTCGGGTCGACGCCGGCTTGCGGCGGAGCGGGGAATTCGAACGCGACGACGACGATTTCATTGGCTGTGACCGGCACGTTCAGCGGAAGTGTGTTGTTGTCGTCGAGATAGCGCCATTCATTGAGCGCATTGTCCTGCAGGACCGGACCGCCGATGGTTTGCGCTTCGTCCCCCGGTTCCGGGAAGGTGCCGGCGCGATAGATGTGGATCGCGTTGCCGATGACGTCGGCGGCCACGCCGCTCGGCGAGCGCCAGAAGATCTGGACGGCGACAAGGTTTCCGTCGCAGGGGCTGGTCAGCCACGAACCCGCCATCTCGCCGGTGACGAAGCCCCAGACGATCGAGGCGCTGCCGAATTCCGTGAGCGAGTCGTTCTTGATCGTGACTTCGGCGGCGCCGGCGCCGGCAGTCGCCCATGCGATCCCCACTACCAGCCAAGCCGTCATGCGCATGGTTGCCCCCTGTCCTGCCATTGCGGCATTTCGAGCATAGGCCCTGCCGGCGCATGCGGACGCGAAGGCGGTCACACAAGTGCGGGGCGGGGCGCTAGGCTAGGCGACCCCACGAGGAAGCCATGCCATGCCCGGGACGCAGCGCGAAGTCGAATTCCGGTTCCTGACCGAGCCCGGCGACGTCAATTTTGGCGGCAAGGTGCATGGCGGCATGGTCATGAAATGGATCGACCAGGCCGGCTACGCGGCCGCTGTCGGCTGGAGCGGCCAATACTGCGTGACCGTCGCGGTCGGCGGCATCCAGTTCGTGCAGCCGATCCTTATCGGCGACCTCGTGACGGTACGCTGCAAGCTCATCCATACCGGCACCTCGAGCATGCATTTCGCCGTCGATGTCGTCGCGCGCGACCTCAAGACCGCGGCGGAGCGCGTCGCGACGAGCTGCGTGATCATCTTCGTCGCGCTCGACGCGCCCGACGGCAAGCCGACGCCGGTGCCGGCATGGCAGCCGACCAGCGAGGAGGATCGCCGCCTCGCAGACTACGCGCAGCGCCTGATCGCGTTGTCCAAGTCGATGGAGGCGGAAATTTCGCGGTTCCGCCCGACGGTATCGCCCTGATCGCCGCGTCATCCGCCGCCGAGTGGTGGGCGTCCCCCGAAAAGTCCTCGCGCGGGCGCCTTGACACTGGCGGCCCCATGCAAGGAAAATGCGCGGCTCCGTGAATGGAGGGATACCCAAGCGGCCAACGGGGGCAGACTGTAAATCTGCTGGCTTACGCCTTCGGTGGTTCGAATCCACCTCCCTCCACCATGAACAAGTGCGAAGCGGTTGCAGAAGGTGGGTTCGAACCACCTGCGAATGACCGGTTCGACGAATCCGCAGGAGCGGATTCGAACAGCCCGCAGGGCTGGCCCCGGAGGGGCGGAGGGCAGGATGCCCGGAGTAATCCACCTCCCTCCACCATGAACAAGTGCGAAGCGGTTGCAGAAGGTGGGTTCGAACCACCTGCGAATGACCGGTTCGACGAATCCGCAGGAGCGGATTCGAATGCAGGGGCGACGCGGTGGAATGCGCGACCCGTTGGAAACAAACCGGTGGTATGCCGGCGCAACACCCAAGCAGGTTCGTCCGGCGCGGGAGTAGTTCAATGGTAGAACTGTAGCCTTCCAAGCTACTAGCGCGGGTTCGATTCCCGTCTCCCGCTCCATTGCGCTCCAGCTTTCGAAGCAGGCGGCTTCGAGGCGTCGCAGACGGGCGTGATGTCGTTCGAAGGTCCGACGGGATGTCGGTCCGTTCTTGCGGTCATGGAGGACCGCCGAAGTACATGCTCACGTAGCTCAGTCGGTAGAGCACCTCCTTGGTAAGGAGGAGGTCGATGGTTCGATTCCATTCGTGAGCACCATCCAAGCGGTCCGTTTCGCCACGCCAACCAATCAGTCGTACACACCAGATCGGGGTTTTCGCCATGTCCAAGGAAAAATTCGAGCGCAAGAAGCCGCACGTGAACGTGGGCACGATCGGCCACGTCGACCACGGCAAGACGACGCTGACGGCGGCGCTGACGAAGATCGGTGCGGAGCGCTTCGGCGGCGAGTTCAAGGCGTACGACCAG
>NZ_JBQCFP010000058.1:0-49890 GCF_051958935.1 Dokdonella sp.
TGCGGGCTTGCTCGAACCCCCCCGGTGGCCGCGCCCGACCGCGGCCTTCCTCAACCAACGCCTGTCCCGCCTGGAGGTGGGGTGCCGCGTGGCGAGCGTGCCGTTCCACGCCGACGCCGGCGTCGACGACCACCTGTCGAGCGTGCTGCTGGCGAGCGACTTCGCCTACCAGAACCTCCTGCGCGACCCGCAACTGCTCGGTCCCGACTTCCTGCAGCTGATGAGCGACCCGCGCCACGCCGACGCGCGCGCGGGCGTGTTCAACGAGGTGCACGACACGGGCGAACTGCGCCGCCTCCTGCGGCGATTCCGCCTGCGCGAGGCGCTGCGCCTGATCTGGCGCGATGTCACCGGCGCGGACGCGATCGAGACGACGCTCGCCGGCGCGTCGGTGCTCGCCGAGAGCTGCCTCGAGGCCGCGTTGCGCGGTGCCGAACGCCAGGTCGGCGAGCGCCACGGCGTGATCCGCGACGCGCGCGGCCAGCCGCAACGCATGGTCGTGCTCGGCCTCGGCAAGCTCGGCGGCGGCGAACTCAATTTCTCGTCCGACATCGACCTCGTGTTCGCATTCGCCGGGCACGGCGACAGCGATGGCGCGCGTCCGCTCGACGCGACCGCCTACTACACGCGCATCGGCCAGGCGCTGGTCGGCCTGCTCGCCGACCACAGCGTCGACGGCTACGTCTACCGCGTCGACCTGCGCCTGCGGCCGTTCGGCACGGCCGGCCGGCTCGCACTGTCGTTCAATGCGATGGAACAGTACTTCCAGCGCGAAGGTCGCGACGGGGAGCGTTACGCCTGGATCAAGGCGCGCCCGGTCGCCGGCGATCGCGTCGGTGGCGCGCGCCTGCTCGACACCTTGCGTCCATTCGTGTTCCGCCGCTATCTCGACTACAGCGCATTCGCGGGCCTGCGCGAAATGAAGGCGCTGATCGACGCCGAGGTCGCGCGCAAGGACCTCGCCGACCATCTCAAGCTCGGCCCCGGCGGTATCCGCGAGATCGAGTTCATCGTGCAGCTCGTGCAGTTGATCCGCGGCGGGCGCGAGCCGACCCTGCGCGCGCGCGGGCTGCTGCCCGCGCTCGCCGCCTGCGAGCAACTCGGCTTCATCCCGTCGGCGCGGGCGCAGCGCCTGCGCGACGCGTACCGCTTCCTGCGCCGGCTCGAAAACCGCGTGCAGATGTTCGCCGACGAGCAGACGCACGAGATTCCCGCCGACCGCGAGCTGCGCGAACGCCTCGCGCTCGCGCTCGGCCGGTCCGGCTGGGATGCGCTCGATGCGGAACTGCGCGTGCACCGGGCCGCGGTCGCCGAGGAGTTCGCCGCGCTGATGGCGGTCGACGCGCGCAACGATGCGCAGCAGGCGCAGGCGCGCTGGCCCGAGTTCTGGCGCGCGCTGCTCGCCGACGGCGTGGACGCCGGCGCGGTCGCGGCCTCGGGCTTCGAGCCCCCGGACGAGGTCGTGACCGAGCTCGAGGCGTTGCTCGGCGGCGCCGCGCTGCGCACGATGTCGGCGCGCGCGCGCGAGCGCCTCGACGCCGTCATGCCGGCGGTGTTCGCCGCCGCCTGCGCGCAGGAGCATCCCGCGCGTTGCCTCGCGCGCCTGCTGCGCCTGGTGCAGGCGACCCTGCGTCGTTCCGTTTATCTCGCACTGCTCGAGGAGCAGCCGGCCGCGTTGCGCCGGCTCAGCGCGGTGTTCGCGGCGAGCGCGTTCCTCGCCGAGCGCGTGATCGCCCATCCGCTGCTGCTCGACGACCTGTTCGACGACCGCGTGGATGGCGACACGCCGGATGCGACCGCGATCCGCGACGAACTCGCGCGGCGCCTCGGCATGATCGCCGAAGCCGATCCCGAAGCCGAGATCGAGGCGATCCAGGAACAGCGCCAGTCCGCGTTGTTCCGCATCGGCCTCGCCTTCCTCGGCGGCCGTCTAGATGCGCGCAGCGCGGCATCCGCGCTCGCCGACGTCGCCGAGGCCGTCGTCGGCGCGGTGCTGCACATCGCCGAGCGCGACATGGCCGCGGCGCATGGCCGCATCGACGGTGGGAGCGGCGGCGAGGGGAGCGGCCTCATCGTCGTCGCCTACGGCAGCTTCGGCGGACGCGAGCTCGGCTTCGGCTCCGACCTCGACCTCGTCTTCCTCTACGACGGCGCGCGCGCGCAGCGCGAATCGGACGGCGTCAAACCACTCGATGGCGCGCGCTATTACGCGCGCCTCGCGCAGCGCGTCGTGCACCTGCTCGGTACGCTGACGCGCGCCGGCCGGCTTTACGAAGTCGACGTGCGCCTGCGCCCGGACGGCAGCAAGGGCATGCTCGTGCAGAGCCTCGACGGCTACGCCGCGTACCAGCGCGAGCGCGCCTGGACCTGGGAACTGCAGGCACTCGTGCGTGCGCGTGCCGTCGCCGGCGACGCCGTGCTCGCGCGTCGCTACGCCGAGCTGCGCGTCGACCTGCTCGCGCAGCCGCGCGATGCGGCGAAGCTGCGCGAAGAGGTGGTCTCGATGCGCGCGCGCTGGCGTGCCGAACGCGACCGGTCGAGCGCGATGGAATTCGATCTCAAGCAGGGCGGCGGCGGCCTCGTCGACCTCGAGTTCCTGCTGCAGGGCCTCGTGCTGCAGCATGCGACCCGCCATCCGGCGCTGCTCGTGAACGGCGCCAACGCGGCGCTCATCGATGCGCTGCGAAGTGCGCGCATCCTCGGCGACGCCGCTGCGGCCACGCTCGCGCACGCGCATGCCGGCCTGCTCGCGCGCGCAATCCGGTGCACGCTCGATGCGCGTCCGCGCGTGGTCGCGCGCGACGCGGGTGTCGAGCGCGATGCGTCGGCGGTGGCCGAGGCGTGTCGGGCGGCGGGTTTCGGGTTTTCGTGAGGTGCGGGAGCGAGGGCCGATCAGCCGCGCAGCGGCGGGTCCGCCTTCACCGTTCCGCATGGGGGCGGCTCCGGCCTTCGGCCGCGAGCCGCCCTGCGGTGGACAGGTCCTCCCACGATGGAAGCGCTGCTCGCATGCGTGTGAGCGACCTTCAGGCGCGATGCTTCCTGGCCGGAAGTGTAAAAATGCCCGGGTGAGCCTGCTGCAAGGAACTGCACGATGAGCGAACGTCCCGAATGCGATCTCGTGATGAAGGGCGGCATCGCGAGCGGCATCGTCTATCCGCGCGCGATCGCGCGGCTCGCCGCGCACTATCGCCTGCGCAGCGTCGGCGGTGCGTCGGCCGGCGCGATCGCGGCCGCCGCGGCGGCCGCCGCCGAATATGGCCGCGATCGTGGCGGCTTCGAGCGGCTCGAAGTGCTGCCCGATCTCCTCGCACAGACCGACGACGGCACCGAGCACGGTGCGACGCGGCTGTTCCGCCTGTTTCGTCCGCAGGCGAAGACCGCGCGCCTGTACCGCCTGCTTGTCGCCGGGCTCATGCCCGAGCAGCCGCGCTGGTCGCTCGCGCTCGTGCGCTGGTTCTGCGCCGCGGTGCGCAACTTCCCGTTCGCCGCGCTCGGTTCATTCTTCGCTGCAGCGCTCGTGCTCGCGCCGCTCGCCCTGCGCATCGATCCTGCGGCCGGCGGTGTGTTGCCGTGGCTCGCGTTCGCGGCCGCGTTCGCGCTCGGGCTGCTCGCATTCACGCTCGCGCTCGCCGCGTGCATCGTCGTCCACGCGCTGCGCGCGATTCCCGCGAATGGCTACGGCCTGTGCTCCGGCCTCGGCGACGCGGACGCGCTGACGCCGTGGCTGCACGCGACGCTGCAATCGCTCGCCGGACTCCCGCCCGAACAGCCCTTGCGCTTCGGCGATGTCTGGCGCGGCCACGCCCCCGCGCCCGACTATGTCGCCGCTTCGGCGCGCCTGTACGCGCACGAACGCGCTATCGACCTGCGCCTCATGACGACCGCGCTCAGCCATGGCCGGCCGTACAGCTTTCCGCTCGACAGCGAGGCGTTCTGCTTCGACGCCGACGAGATGCGCGCGCTGTTTCCGGGTAGCGTCGTCGACGTCCTCGTCGCGAACTCGCCCGAGCGCATCGAGCACGGCGAATTGCGCGGACGCTACCGCCTGCCGGCGATGGAGGACCTGCCGGTCATCGTGCCGGTGCGCATGAGCCTCGCATTCCCGCTCCTGCTGACCGCGGTGCCGCTCTGGCGCACGCGCATGGGGCCGGACCCCGCGCGACCCGGTCGCTGGATCGGCACGGCCGAGCGCGTGTGGTTCTCCGACGGTGGCATCTGCAGCAACTTCCCGATCCACTACTTCGATGCGCTGGTACCGTCGCGGCCGACGTTCGGCATCAATCTCGTCGATGCCGAATACCTGCCCGGGCAGCCGCAGGATCCGGGCGACTTCGTCTGGATGCCCGACCACAACGGCAGCGGCGCGACGACGCGCACGGTGGCGGTCGAGCGTGCGGGCCTGCGCGGCTTCCTCGGGGCGATCGTCTCGACGATGCAGGGGTGGACCGACAGCATGCAGCTGGCAATCCCGGGCTACCGCGATCGCGTCGTCGCCGTGCGCCTGCGCGCGAGCGAGGGCGGGCTCAACCTGCGCATGGCGCCCGCGCTGATCCATCGCATCGCGGCGCGTGGCGCGAGTGCGGGCGACCTGCTGCTCGCGCACTATGCACGTCGCGACCCACCGGAGGGCAGCGTGACCGGCTGGCGCAACCATCGCTGGGTGCGCTACCGCGTCGCGATGCGCGTGCTCGGCGAAGCCTTCGCGGCACTGCGCGAGGCCGAAGCGCTCACCGCGGACGGCGACGCCGCGCTGCAGCCGATGCACGCGGATCCGCCGAGCTACGATTTCGCTTCCGAGCGGCAGCGCGACGCGGCGTTGCATGCATATCGCGAACTGCTCGCGCTTGCCGATCGCTATGCCGCGATGCGCGAGGAACTCGGCTACCCGCCGTTCGACCACGGCCCGCACGACGGCCCGCGGCCACGCCCCGAATTGCGCATCCGCCCGCCCCTGTAGGGCGGGGCGCAGCCGCGCAGCGGCGAGTCTCACCGCACGCCGCCGCGCCGTCCGCGCATGCGGTGGGACTCGCGGTGAAGCGCTTCGCATTCATGGCGGTCGCGTCGCCGTGTCCGGCCCTACGGCGGGGCGGTGGGGCGGGCGGCGTGCCAGCGTGCGCGCACGAGCTCGGCGATCGCAGCGGTTTCGGCGAGTGGCGGCGGTTGCGGCCGCGAATCGATATCGCCGAGGCGGCGCAAGTGGCCGCTCGCGACGAGTTCGTCGTGGAATGCGGCGAGCTTGCCGCGGATCGGCCGCGCGGGCCAGGTGTAGACGGGCTTCCCGGTCGCGCAGGCTTCCGACAGCATGTTGACCGAATCCGGCGTGACGACGATGCGATCGGCATGGGCGAGGAATCCCGCGTACGGATTGTCGCCTTCGCCGCTCCAGAAGCGACCCGGCATCGCCGCGAAGCGAGCACGCAGGCGCGCCGCGGTCGCTGAGGGCGTGCGCCGCGATACGCTGACGAGGAAACTGCCGCCGTCGACCTCGTGCATGTCGGCGAGCCGTTCGACGAGGCCGTCGAAATACGCCGCATCGAGCACCTGCGCGCGGTTCGAGCCGCCGACGAGCACCGCGGTGCGTGGTGAGGACAACGCGGCGATATCGGCGAAGCGCGTGCGCCCCTCGGCGAGTCAGGCGGGATCGACCGGATTGAGCGCGCCGATGCTGCCGATCACGTTTTCCCCTTTCACTCGATCGTGCTGCGGGGCGATCACGAGGTCGAACGCGTCCGTCGCGATGCGCGGATCGAGGATCTGCACGGTGTAGGTGCGTCCATGGCTCCAGTCACGCAACGCGCGCGTGACGAGCGCCGCACGCCTGCCGCAACCGATCGCGAGATCAGGCCAGGGCGGTCGCAGCGGCCGGCCATCACGGCGCCGCGCCGCGTGCATCGCGCCGAGGGCGAGGCGCGGTGCGAAGGTGTTCCATGGTTCGCGCAACACGACCTCGACCGGCTCCGCCGCGACGCCGAGTGCACGCCCGAGCGCGAGCGCCTGGCGCGCGTTACCGGCGGCGCCGTCGCTGATCGCCCAGCAGGTCGTCGTCGCCGCGTTCATCGCCCGAGCCTAGCCGACCGCGGACGCCCGTGCGAACGCCTGCGATCGTTCGCCTGTGGAAACGCTGTATCGACGCCGCGAGCCTTGTCGATGGACGGGCCATGCCACATTCTTTGGTGGGTCATCCTGGTCTTTCCGTGCCGGACGGTGGCGGCCTCGCGTTCATGGCCGATTCCGCCATCGCCGGTTCCCATCGTTTTCCCGCGCACAAGGAGTCCATCCATGTTCCGCCGCATCGCCCTCGCCAGCGCGCTCGCGCTCGCCGCTTCCCCCGTATTCGCCGCGACGTACACGCTCGATCCGGGGCACACCCAGATCGTGTTCAGCTGGAACCACTTCGGCTTCTCGAACCCGACCGCGCAGTTCGGATCGGTCGAGGGTACGCTCGATTTCGATGCGGCCGATCCGACCAAGGGCAGCGTCAGCGTGAAGATCCCGCTCGCGAGCGTCAACA
The DNA here is from genome assembly GCF_051958935.1 of Dokdonella sp. Lineage (GTDB taxonomy): Bacteria > Pseudomonadota > Gammaproteobacteria > Xanthomonadales > Rhodanobacteraceae > Dokdonella_A. The sequence continues at coordinate 6,512 of NZ_JBQCFP010000058.1, forward strand.
CCAACGTCGCCAAGCTTGACGAGCACCTGCAGTCGCCCGACTTCTTCGATTCCGCGAAGTATCCGGAAGCGACGTTCAAGAGCACCAAGGTCGAGAAGGGCACCGCCGAGGGCCACCTCAAGGTCACTGGCGACCTCACCCTGCACGGCGTGACGAAGCCGGTCGTGCTCGACGTGACGGTCAACAAGGCCGGCGAACATCCGATGCGCAAGGCGCAGGCGGCCGGGTTCGACGCGAGCGCGACCATCAAGCGCTCCGATTTCGGCATCACCAAGTACGTCCCCGCGGTGAGCGACGACATCACGCTGCGCATCACCACCGAGGCGATCGAGGCGAAGGCCTACGCGGAGAGCCTCAAGCCGAAGGGCTGATCGCGTCCGCCGAGGCTGCTTCCGCGGGAGTGGCGGAAGTCGCGATGCTTTTTGTTGGGGCTGAGGACCCAACGCAAAAGCGTCGCGGTGCCGCCGCTCCCACAAGAAGCCGCTCGTGCGCTGCTGGACGGCCTTTGCCCACCGAGGCGGAGAGCATCGCGGCTGGAGCCGCGCCTACGCATCTTGGAACGCTCCGGTGAAGGAGCGGCGGGTCAGCCTTCCTTTACGCCCTGCGCCTTGAGCGCTTCGAGGCCGGCGAGGTTGACGCTCGCCATCGCGGCCTTGAGCTGGTCCATGCTCTCCGCCTCGCCGCTGAGCTTCACCGAGAAGCGGTCGCCGAGCACGATGCCGTACTCGCCGTGCTTGTCCTGGTTGTTCCACTCCTCGTGCACGAGGCGGCCGTCGACCTTGTAGGTCTTCTCGTAGCCGTGTTCGGTCTCGCGCTCCTGCTGCAGCGCGGCCCAGCCGGCCATTGCCATCAGGCCCTTGGCCGATCCCATGTCGGTGACTTCGAGGCGCAGCGAGCGCCCCGAAGCATCATCCGAATAGGTCGCGTGCGCTTCCGACACCTGCATGCCGAGCGCACCGTTCTTCTCGGCCGAGAAGTCGGTGCGCGCGAGGCCGGCGAGCGTGGCGGGCACGAACGGCTTGAGCAGGTCGGGCGACAGCGCCTCCACCTGGTCACCGCCGCCGAGCGCGGCACCCATCACCGCGCCCATTGCCTTCGCCTGCGCGTCGGCGTCGCCCGATTTCTGCGCGGCTTCGAGCCGCTTGCTCGCCGCTTCCATCTTCTGGCCGGCGGCGGCGAGCTTGCCGAGCGCGCTGTCGGCGTCGATCGTGACGTTGCCGCCGGCATCGCCGAGGCGCACGCCGCCCGCGCCCGCACCCATCATCGCGCCGGTGCCGATGATGCCCGCAACGACGAGACCGCAGATCCAGCCCAGCACGATCGCGATGATGACGCTGACGGCCGTATAGCCGGCCGCCTTGTCTTGCGGCGCCTTCATCGTATGCGGCAGGCCGAGGTAGAGCAGGTAGATGCCGTAGATGGCGCCCGCGAGAGCGACCAGCCAGCCGATGATCGGGACGATCTGCGCCGCGCCGGCGACCCAACTCGCCGTCCACGCATAGGCGACGGTCTTGAGCGCCTGCACCGGGTTCTTCTCGCCACCGAAGCTCGGTGCGAGCGCGTCGATGATCAGCGCCATCACGTAGGCCATCGCGAGGGCCAGCGCATAGCCGACGATCGCGCCGGTGATGCCGGCACCCATGCCGGCGCGATAGGTCACGCCGAGGAAGCTCGTGCCGATGATGCTGCCCTTGATGAAGCCCGCGACCGGCGGGATCGCGGCGAGGATCGCGATCCAGTTCTTGTACAGGTCCGGCACCGTCGCCGGCTCGGCCGCGATGACCGGCCATTCGGTCTTCGGCGTGAGCAGGATCGCCTTCACGCGCGCAATCATTTTGTTGATGTCCACGTAGTCCCTCCCGGTTGCTGGTCGATGGGGGTATCGAACGAAGCCGCGGCATTCTAGGCTACGCGGCCGGTGGACGTGCCGGCGCGCGGGTCACGGCGGTGCCGTGAAGCGTTTCACATACTGGTTGGCATGTCTTGTGCTGGTAAACTGCAAAGCTCTGTCCATGGAGTAGAGCATGTCGCGACCCAATCCCGCGGCGGAAAGGACGATTCCCGCCAATGCCGAGAACCGCTACCGGGTGTCCGGCACCGACCTGCCTTTGAGCTGCCCGATGCCCGGCATGTCGCTGTGGAACTCGCATCCGAAGGTGTATCTGCCGATCGCCGAGCAGGGCGGGCACGCGAAGTGCCCGTACTGCGGCGCCGAATACGACCTCGAAGCCTAAGAGTCGATACGGAGCCGCATGGCCGAGCGCCGCCTGACCATCGTACAGCTGCTGCCTGCTTTCGAGGCTGGCGGTGCCGAGCGTTCGGCGCTGGAGATCGCGCGCGCGCTGGTGGAAGCCGGCCACCGCTCGATCATCGTGTCGGCCGGCGGTCGCATGGTCGAGCGCGCCGTGCGCGAGGGCAGCGAGCACGTGACGCTGCCGATCGGGGCGAAGTCGCTGCGCGCGCTGGCGCAGGTGCCGAGGCTGCACGCGCTGCTGCGCGAGGTCCATGCCGACGTCGTCCATGCGCGTTCGCGCATGCCGGCGTGGGTCGGCTGGCTCGCCGTGCGCGGCCTGAAGCCGCGGCCGCATTTCGTCACAACCGCGCACGGATTGAACAGTCCGGGCATCTACAGCGCGGTGATGACCCGCGGCGAGCGCGTCATCTGCGTGTCGAACACGGTGCGCGACTACCTCCTGCGCAACTACCCGCGCACCGACCCGAACAAGCTCGTGGTGATCCCGCGCGGGGTCGATCCGGCCGATTACCCGTTCGGCTACCTCGCGGACAATTCGTGGCGCGAGTGGTTCTTCGCCGAGTTCCCGCAGCTCGCCGGCGCGCCGTTGCTGACCCTGCCGGGGCGTGGCACGCGCCTCAAGGGCCATGCCGACGCGATCGAGCTCGTGTCCGACCTCAAGGCGCGCGGCATCCCGACGCGCCTGCTGCTGCTGGGCGCGCGCCAGGAAGGACGCGAGGCGTACGTGGCCGAACTCGAGCGCCTCGCGGCCGAGCGCGGCGTCGCCGACCAGCTCGCGATCAGCGCGCAGCGCGACGACGCGCGCGACGTGTTCGCCGCCTCCGCGCTCGTGCTGCAGCTGTCGAACAAGCCGGAATCCTTCGGCCGCACGGTGATCGAGGCGCTCGCGTTGTGCCGGCCCGTGCTCGGTTACGACCACGGCGGCGTCGGCGAACTGCTCGCCGACCTGTACCCGGCCGGACGCGTGCCGCCGCTGGATCGCGAACGCCTGACCGAGCGTGCTGCCGAACTGCTGCGCGCGGCGCCGCCGATCGCGCCGCTGCAGCGTTACCGCCTCGCCGACATGCAGGCGGCCACGCTCGCGCTGTATGGTGAGATCACCGGCGCCGCCTGAATCGCTGCGGCGCGGATAAGATGCACGCGTTCCGCATCGGACCCGCCGTGAACCCGAACGCCACCGATCGAGCGCCCGCCTGGGCCGCCCTGCTCGTGCTCGCCGTGCTCGTGCTGCTGCCGATTGGCCGCAGCGCCGAGGTACCGCTCGCGCTCGGCGCCATCGGCGGCCTCGTGCTGCTCGTGCGTGGCCGCGTGAGCATCGACGATACCGGCGTGCGGCTCGCGCTCGTGTTGTTCGCTGCGTACTGGCTCGCCGCGCTCGCCTCGGGCGCCGGCGCGACTGCGCCGGGCAAGACCTGGTCGACGGTCGCGACGACGGTGCGTTTCCTGCCGTTCGCGTTGTTCGCCATGTGGGCGCTGCGCGACGCGGGGCGCTGGCCTGCCCTCGTCGCCGCGGCCGCGGGCGTGGTCGCGCTGTGGGCGCTCGACGCCTGGGTGCAGATGGCGACCGGCTACAGCCTCGGCGGCGCGGCCGAGCGCGAGCGCGTGTCGGGCATCTTCGGTGCCGGCAACCTCAAGCTCGGTCCCGTGCTCGCCACGCTCGCGCCGTTCGTACTGCTCGCCGCGCGTGCGCAGTGGGGCATGCGCGGGCTCGTCGTGGCGTACATGTTCCTCGCCCCGCCGATCCTGCTCGCGGGTTCGCGCGCGGCCTGGCTGTCGTACGCACTGGTCGGCGTGCTGCTCGCCTGGCACGAGACGCGCCGCCCGAGCCGCTTCCTCGCCGTGTGCGGGGTGTTCGCGCTCGGCCTCGGCGCGGTCGGCGCCGTGGCGCTGCATGATTCCACGCGCTTCGGCGCGCGCATCGAACGCAGCCTGCGCGCGCTGCAGGGCACCGAGGCGGCCGTCGACGAGGCGTCCGCGGGGCGCCTGCGCATCTGGCGCACCGCGCTCGCGATGAGCGCCGCGCATCCGCTCACCGGCGTCGGCGTGCGCGGCTTCCGCTACGCCTATCCCGATTACGCCGCAGCGGGCGACCAGTTCGTCGACACCGCGAGCGACACGGGCGCCTCGCACGCGCACCAGATCGTGCTCGAAGTCCTCAGCGAAACGGGGATCATCGGCCTGCTGCTCTGGCTGGCGGGCGCGTACGCGGCATTGCGCGCATGGCGCGGTGCCGACGCGGCCGCGCGCGAGCGCGCGCTCGCACCGGGGCTTGCGCTGGTCTCGATGTGTTTCCCGCTCAATACCCACCTCGCGTTCTATTCGGCGTGGTGGGGGTTGTTGTTCTGGTGGTTGCTCGCGTTGTATTGCGCGGCGCTGGGCGCGCGTGGGGCTGGAGCGCGCTGATCGGGGCGGTGCGGCGGCACGCGCTGTGCGCGTACCGCCCTACGGGTTGCTCGCGTTGTATTGCGCGGCGCTGGGCGCGCGTGGGGCGGGAGCGCGCTGATCGGGGCGGTGCGGCGGCGCGCGCTGTGCGCGTACCGCCCTACGGGTGGCTCGCGTTGTATTGCGCGGCGCTGGGCGCGCGCGGGGCGGGAGCGCGATGATCGGGGCGGTGCGGCGGCACGCGCCGTGCGCGTACCGCCCTGCGAACGTACCGACCTTGCGCGTGTAGCCGGATGCTCGCCGCGCGAGTGCGGTGGGCCGGGGCGCGCCCTACTCCTTGAGCACCATGTCGATGCACATGACGGCGGCCATGATCAACTGGCGTACCTTGTCGTCGGCAGCGACGCTTCGGTCGATCGACAGCATGTAGGTGTCGGCGGTCGTGAACAGCTCCTTGCCGAGTCCGGACCACTTCTTCGTCACGCTCGCGAGCTCGCGTTCGCCCGCCTTGAACTTGAACTCCCAACTCGTCCACTTGCCGACCAGCGTGCAGAGCAGCTTCTCGTGGGCATCGAACACGTCGAACGCGCCGCCGATCGAGAAGAACTTCTGCTTGAACAGGCCGATCACGCGATCGGTTTCGTCGAGCACCTCGACCTTCGACAGGAACAGCGACACGCCGCGCTTCACGGTGAGCACCTTGCGCCCTTCCGGCGTCGTGATGCGCACGTCGAATGGCGTCATGCGCTTGTAGTCGGTGAAGCGCAGCAGCTTGGTGAAGAAACCGAGGTTCGGTTCGCGGCATTCGAGCACCTTGCGGCCGCTCGCCGGGTCGAAGATGTCGAAATTGTTGGCGGCCTTGAACAGGCCGACGTGTTCCTTGACGAGATAGAGATTCTCGCGCAGTGCTGCGTGCATGGGGCGTTCCGTCGTTGGAGAGAGCGGGGGCGCCGAGGTCGCGAGCGCGCGCAACGCGGCCGCGTCGCGGCCCGTGTCGTCGTGCGGATGTCCCCCCGGGCGATCGCGCGCGCCGTTGCGGCGAGCGCGGCACGCATCCTACGCGGAACGCCCGTGCAGGACCATCGGGGCTATGGCTTGCGTTCGCGCAGCAGGCTCACTGCGAATCCACCGACGAGCGCCGCGCCGAGCGCGAGCACGGTCCAGAGCAGCCACTGCCGCCATGGTCTCGGTGCCGGTGGTGGCTGCAGGGCAGCGTCGCCGCCGCTCGCGTGGCCTGCGCCGATCGTCGCCTGCGGCGGCTGCCAGTCCCTGCCGTGGCTCTCTCGCAGGCTGGCGAGTGCGGCGTCGAGCGGATAGTCGGGGCGGCGCGCGGTCGCGCTGCCGACGGCGAGGCGATATGGCCCGGCGCCCTCGGCGAGGAAAACGAAGCGGTCGGGGCGGAATGCGAACGCGAGGCGTGGCGGGGTGGCGAGCGGCGTGCGAGCGTCGAGGCGGAATGCGCCGTAGCGGCGTGCGCCGGCGAGATCGACGTCGCCATTGCGCAAGGCGTCGTCGCCCGATCGCACGCGGAATGCGGTCAAGCGCGCGAGTTCGGTCCATGCACTCCCGTCGCGCCCCGACAGCGCGAGGGCCGCGAGTGCGTTGTCGCTGGCCAGTTCGATGCGCGCCTGCTCGACCGGCAGCGCCGCGGGCAGCGTGTAGGCGAAGCTCGCCGCGGCCGTGCCGTCGGCATCGGCGGCGCGTCCGTCCGGATGCGCGTCGATCCAGCGGCGCACCGGCGTCGCGGCGGTGTGCTGCACGACCCGCGCCGATGCGGCGAGGCCGACCAGTGCGTCGCCGTCGTCGAGGCGGTTCAGGCGCAGGTACTTCGCGCGCACGCCGGGCAGCGCGATGTCGTTGCGGTCGAGGTGCGCGTCGCCTTCGCGCAGCGACAGCACGCTGCCGTCGCCGACGTGCCGCCAGTGTTCGAGGTCGTCGCCCGCCGCGACGTCGAAGCGTGCGACGACGCCGCTCGCCGGCGTGTCCCAGGCGAGGATGAGGCGCTCCATCGCGCCGTCCACGTCGCTCGCATCGACGACCCACGCGCGCTCGCTGCTCTTCGTCGTCGCACCGTCACCGGCATCGAGACGGCGCAGGCGGCCGTGCGCGTCGCGTTCGATCAGCAGGCGCAGGTCGCCGCCCGTGGCGGCGCTGCCGGCCGGCAGCGCGAGCAGCGGCAGCGACTCGGTGCGCTCGTGTACCGAGGCGAGCGTCTCGGCGGCGACGCGCGCGCACGGCACGGGTTCGCCTTCGGCGTTGAAGATCGCGACGTCGCGCAGCGCCGGATCGCGCAGCCATGCATAGACCGACGGATCGAGGTCGACGCGCCAGGCGCTGCTCTCGACCCCGGCCGGCGTTTCGATCGTGAACGCGTATGCGTAGTCGCGCAGGTCCGCTGCGGAGGCGCATGCGCAGCCGAGCGCAAGCGATGCGGCGAGCACGCGTTTCATGTCGATGCTCCTTCGGTCGCCGCCCGCGGCGGCGCCGGCGCGAAGTAACCGATCACGGTGCAGAGGAGGCCGTAGGCGATGAACGAAGCGATGCCGAACAGGTTGCCGAGGTGCGTGCGGTCGACCAGCAGCAGCTTGGCCAGCACGACGCCCATGAGCAGCGCACCGGCGAGCCACAGCGCGCGCTGGCCGCGGCGCGAGCCGAGCACCCAGCCGAGCACGCCGAGTGCACTCCAGACGACGGTGAGCGCGGTCTGGGCGAGGTTCGACGACCACAGGTGTTCGTCCCACGGAATGCCGCCGAGCTGGTGCGTCGCACGCAGGGTCGCCGCGGTCACGAACAGGAAGCCGCCCGCGGCGAGCAGCGGCGCGCGGCGCGCGGCGAGATCGCGCGGCGAGTCCGCATCGGCCAGCCAGCGCGCGCCGAGCAGCAGTACGCCAAGCTGCACCAGTTCGACGGGATTGAAAACCGGCAGGTACGGCAGCGATGCGCTGTCGCCGGCTTGCCGGAACAGCGCGAACAGGATGCACGTCGCGGCGATCGCCTGCAGCAGCAACAGCGCCGCGCGCCATTCGGCGAAGCGCTGCGCGAGCGGTGCGGCGATCCAGGCCGGGCGCAGCAGGGCGAGCGCCCACGCCGCGAGCACGGGCGCAGCGGTGAGCGCGATGCGCCAGCCGGCGCCGAGCTGCAGGTCGAGCGCCAGCAGGCTCAGTGCGACGGTCGCGGCGCAGGTCCAGGTCCAGAGCCAGCCGATCTGCGCAAGGGCGGGCGTGAGGTCGCGACGCTCTCCGAGCGACACGAGCGCGAACACGCCCGCGATCGCATAAGTCGCGAACGCGGCCAGGCCCCAGCCGGCGAACGGGCGCAGGTTCGCGTCGCCGAACGCGAGCGCGACGAGAACGCCGGCGGCGAGTGCGAGCGCGGTCGTGAGCGCGGGCGCGAACGCGCGCGTGCGCCGCGTCGCGAGCGCCGCGCCGGCGGCGGTGACGGCGAGCAGCACGAGCACCGCGGCCGGACGCCGCGTTGCGACGACGAAGCGATCGATCTCGCGCAAGCCCGCGCCGAGCCACCAGGCGAGGCCCCAGAGGTAGAGCAGCACGGCCAGTTCGCGGCGCGCGTCTTCGCGGCGATGGTAGAGCCATGCGCTCGTGAATGCGGCGAGCGCGATCAGCAACGCGCTGATGCAGGTGCCGTTCGCGATCGCGGTCGTCTCGCCCGCGGCCGCGCCGTCGGCGAGCGCGAAGGCGAACGCGAACGCCGCGAGCGCCTGCAGGGCGAGGCCGCCCAAGCGCGGCAGGCGGCGCTGTTCGCGCAGCCCGAGCCATACCAGCGCGGCACCCTCGAGGGCGAACGTCGAAGCCGTGCTGCGTGCGCTGAGCGCGAGCGGGACCGCGAGCGTGGCGAAGCCGACCGCGAGCACCGCGAAGGACTCGCCGAGCACGCGCCGGCGCTTGATCAGCGTCGCCGCGAGCACCGCGTACACGAGCGCGAGCCCGAGCGCCGACCAGGCGAGCGGCATGCGTTCTCCGTCAAGCAGCGCCGCCTGCAACGCGAACGCGACGAGCGGGTTGCCGAACACGAGCGTGCCGTCGATGACGCCGCGCGCCGCGGGCTCCCGCCGCAGGCCGTCGAGGACCGGGATCGCGAGGTAGATCGCGAAGAACACGAGCAGGAACGGCTCGGTGCTGCCGAACAGCGCGTGCTCGTAGCGCAGCACGCCCCATGCGGTGCCGATCGCATAGGTGGAGAAGAAGCCGAGCAGGTTCAGCACGCGCCATGCGCGCGCCCACGCGATCGCGAAGATCGCGAGGTTGAGCAGCGCGTAGTACGAGAACAGCACGACATGGTCGCCGCTGCCGGTGGAAATGAGGATCGGTGCGGCGAAGCCGGCGAGGAGGCCGAGCACGGCGAGCGCGAGCGCATCCTGCAGCACGGCGAGCACGCCCGCGCCGGCGACCAGCACGAGCATCAGCGCGAACGCGGCGCCCGCGGGGATCAGGTGATAGAAGCGGAACGCGGCGAACACGGTGAGCAGCAGCACGCCGATTGCGCCGCCCTGGAGGGCGAGGCCGAACGAGGGCCGGCGCGCGCGTTCGCGCCAGCCGAATGCGAGCGCTGCGATCGCGGCGAGCGCGACGCCGGCGAGGCGCAGCTCGATCGGCAGGCTCAGCCAGCCTTCGTCGGCCGCGTACTTGAGCAGCGCGGCGACGCCGGCGAACAGCACGAGCATGCCGACCTTGACCGGCACGTTGCCCTCGCTGAACCAGCGCTTGAGCCCGCTCGCGAAGCGTTGCAGCGGGTCGGGTCCGCTGCTGCGCGGCGGGCGCGTCGCGACGTGCGGTGCGGGCGCCGGCGCTGTCGGCCGCGCAGCGGGGGCCGGCGCGATCGGCGGCGGCGCGGGCAGCGGATCGACGACGGGCGCGACGGGCGCGCTCGCGGTCGGTACCGGCGAAGGTGCTCGAACGGACGCTGCTGCGTTGATGGATTCGGCGCGCGGTGGCGCATCCGGGCGCAGTGCAGCCGGCATGCGCTGCAAGGCATCGAGCTGCCTGTCGAGTGCGTCGACGCGCTCGGCCAAGGCGCGCAGCCGGGCGAACGCGAGGCCGATCGCGAGTCCGCCGAAGAAACCGAAACCGACGTTGTTGCCGAAGACGCCGCCGACGAACAGGCCGCCGATGCAGGCGGCCACGACGATCAGGAAACCCATGCCTCCCTCCCCAGTCAGGCCGATGCTGCGAGCCGGGCCGCACGTGCCCCAGGCTTGCGCGCCCCTGCGCACGCCCGCGCATACTGGCATGAAAGCGGCCTTGCGAGGATGGCGTGCGGCGCGCTATCGATCGTACAGCGGCGCGTCCCCGGGCGGCCGTGTCTTGAAGCGCTTGTGCAGCCAGAGGTACTGCTCCGGGGCCTCGCGCACCATGCGTTCGATGCAGGCATTCACGCGCGTGGTGTCGGCGACGACGTCATCGCCGGGGAATGCGTCGAGCGCCGCCTCGAGGCGGATCGCGTAGCCGCCTGCGGCCGTGCGGCGATGGAAGAACGGGATCACCTTCGCGCCCGACAGCCGGGCCAGGTGATGCGTCGCGGTGATCGTCGCGGCCGGCACGCCGAAGAACGGCGCGAACACGGCGTCCTTGCCGCGCATGTCCTGGTCCGGCGCGTACCAGACGGTGCCGCCACCCTTGAGGTAGCGCACGGTCTGGCGCAATTCGTTCTTCTCGAACATCGCATCGGCATAGCGCAGTCGCGCGCGCTTGATCGCCCACTCGAACGCGGCGTCGGCGTGCTCGCGATACATGCCCGCGATCGCGATGCGCTGCGAGACGAGGCGCGCGCACAACTCCAGGTGCGAGAAGTGCGCGCCGACGAGCAGGATGCCATGGCCCCTGGCGCGCGCCTGCTCGAGGTGATGGAGGCCTTCGAATTCGACGGGGATGCGTTCGATCGCGCGGCGCGAACCCATCCAGGCGAGCGCGAACTCGACCAGCAGGGTGCCGGAGTCACGCAGGTTCTCCCGCACCAGGCGCGCGCGCGCGGCGGGGTCGAGTTCGGGGAAGCACAACTCGATGTTGCGCGCGGCGACGCGGCGACGCTCGCCGAGCACGCGCGCCGTGAGCCCGCCGAGCACGCGGCCGATACGCAGCAACAGTCCGTGCGGCAGCAGCGCGACGAGGCGGATCAGGCCGAGTCCGATCCAGGCAGGCCAGTGTCGCGGAGAGAGCAGGGCAGGGCGGAAGCGCGGCGGGGACTGTGGCATCCGGGAATTATGCTTGAGGGCTGGTGGCTGGTGGCTGGTGGCTGCAAGGCGAAAGCGTCGCGTCCCGCGAGCATCCGAGCCCTCAGCCGTCGCACCTCGTACCTCGATCATTTCAGCCTCCGGACCCGCAGCCCTCAGCCCTCGCATCGCTATACTGCCCCACCTCCAAACGCCACGCGCCCGTGTTCCAGCGCTTCATCTACACCCTCACGCTCTACCTGCTCACGCCGTTCGTCGTGTACCGGTTGGCCGCGCGTGGCATCAAGTACCACGGCTATTTCGCGCGCTGGCGCGAGCGCTTCGGCTTCTTCCCCGACCCCGGCATCAGCGACAGCATCTGGATCCACGCGGTGTCGCTCGGCGAGGTGAATGCGGCGATCCCGCTGATCGAGGCGCTCATGCGCCGCTACAGCGATTCGCAGTTCGTCATCACGACGGTGACGCCGACCGGTTCGGACCGCGTGTTGCGCCTGTTCGGCGACCGCGTGTTCCACGTCTACCTGCCGTACGACCTCACCACGGCGGTGAAGCGCTTCCTCGATCGCGTGCGCCCGCGCCTCGCGGTGATCATGGAAACGGAGATCTGGCCAAACCTGTTCATGACCTGTGCCGAACGCGACATCTCGATCGTGATCGCGAACGCGCGCCTGTCGGAGAAGTCCCTGCGCGGGTACTGGCCGATCCAGCCGCTCGCGCGGCGCGCGATCCGTTGCGCGAGCTTCGTCGCGGCGCAGTCCGCGTCCGACTACGAGCGCCTGAGCCGGCTCGGCGCCGACCCATCGCGCCTCGCGACCGTCGGCAACCTCAAGTTCGATCTCGCGGTACCGGCGGGCGTGCGCGAGCGCGGCGCGGCGTTCCGCGTCACCGCGGGCGGCGCACGGCCGGTGTGGATCGCGGCGAGCACGCACGAAGGCGAGGAGATGATTGTGCTGAAGGCGCATGCGGAAGTGCTGCGCCGCTTTCCCGACGCGCTGTTGCTGCTCGCGCCGCGCCACCCGGAGCGCTTCAAGCCGGTCGCCACCGCGTGCCGCGCGTTCGGCTTCCACACCGCCACGCGCAGCGAGGACGGCGGTGCCGACCCCGCCTGCCAGTGCTTCGTCGTCGACTCGATGGGCGAGCTGATCGAGTTCTACGCGGCGGCCGACGTCGCGTTCGTCGGTGGCAGCCTCGTGCCGGTCGGCGGCCACAACCTGCTCGAACCCGCGGCGCTCGCGCGGCCGGTCGTGGTCGGCCCGCAGACGTTCAATTTCGCCGAAGTCACCGAAGACCTCATCGCCGCCGGCGCGGTGCTGCGCATCGGCGAAGGCGACGAACTGGGCCCGGCGGTCGTGCGCCTGCTCGCGCGCGACGTCGAGCGGCGCAGCATGGGCGAAGCGGCGCGCGCCGTGATGGAGCGCGAACGCGGCGCGGTCGACCGCACGATGGCGATCGTCGAAAGGGTGTTGGCACACGAGGTAACGCGCGAACCGGCCCGCGGCCGGCGCGCGCGGTAGGCGGCACGCGGCTCGCGCGTGCCGCGGGCGACATCATTCGAGCAGCGCGTTGATCGCCTCGAGGTCCTTCACTTCGATCACGCCCGCCGCCTGCTTCAGCAGCAGGCCGTTGATCACGAAGTTGTGGCGCGCGGTCGAATAGGCGCTCTGCGCCTGCAGCAGCGTCTGCTGGCTGATCAGCACGTCGACGATCGTGCGCGTGCCGACTTCGTAGCCGGCCTGGGTCGCCTCGACCGAACTCTGCGCGGACACGACGGCGGCCTTGGTCGCCTCGACCTCGCTCGCGCCGGCGATGACCGAGCGGTAGTCGTTGCGCGTCGCGGCTTCGACCTGCCGGCGGTTGAACTCGTACTGGTCCTGCGCGAAGTCGCGGTTGTAGATCGCCTGGCGCACGCGCGACTGGGTCGCGCCGCCGCTGAAGATCGGTACGTTGAGCTGCAGCTGCACGGTGTTGCCCCAGCGCGGATCGCCGGCGAAGTCGTGCACGCTGCCGAGGCCGCCGTAGTGCGAATCGGACCAGCTCGGCGAGCGGCCGTAGCTGAGGCTGCCGGTGATCGTCGGCAGGTGGCCTGCACGCGCGGTGTTGATGTTCGCATTGGCGGCGTCGACCTGCAGCGCGGACGACTTCAACGCCGGGTTGTTCTTGAGCGCGACCTCGACCCATGCGGACGGGTCGTCGGGCGTGGGATGGTCGAGCGGCAGCGCCTCGCGCAGGCGCTTGAATTCGCCCGGCTCCTTGTTGGTGAGCTGGCGCACCGCTTCGCGTGCGGTGTCGACTGCATTCTGGTTGCTGATCACGCTCGCGACGGCCTGGTCGTGCTGCGCCTTGGCGTCGTTGACGTCGGTGATCGCGGCGAGGCCGACTTCGAAGCGCTGCTGCGCCTGCTCGAGCTGGCGCGCGAGCGCCTTCTCGTTGGCGTCGGAGAACTTCAGCGTGTCGACCGCGCTGAGCACGTCGAAGTAGGCGCGTGCGACGTTGATGAGCAGCTGCTGCTGTGCAGCGTCGTAGGTCGCGGCGCCGGCGTCGGCGGTGTAATGGCTTGCCTTCAGCGCGGTCCACTTGCTGATGTCGAGGATGCTCTGCGTCAGCGTCGCGCTGGTCGAGCGCGTGTAGCTCGTCGTGGTCACGCCGTCGACCGGCACGAGGTCGTTCGGGTCGTTCGGGTTGGCGGGGTTGGGCACGAGCGTCGTGCCGTTCTCGCCGCCGCGCGAACGCGTGAAGTCGAGGTTCACGCCGATCTGCGGCAGTAGCAGCGCGCGTGCCTGGTCGACGTACTCGTCGGTCGCGAGCTTGGTCGCCTCGGCGCCGGCGAGCGTCGGATCGGAGGCGCGGGCTTCCTGGTAGACCTGCAGCAGGTCGTCGGCGTGCGCAGCGCCGGCGGTGAAGCTCAGCGCCAAGGCCAGCGGCAGGGAACGAAAGCGGATCATCGGTTCATCCTCGGGAGTGTTGTTCTTCCAGGCCGATCACAGCGTGAAGCGCCGCGGCGGTTCGGCATTGCGCAGGTACGGGACGTCGGTTTCGAACAGGCTGTTGCTGCTCCAGCGTGAATCGGCGGAGCGCGTGTAAAGGGTGGCCTGCTGCGCCGGCGATTCGCCGACGATCGCGAGCAGGCGCCCACCGTGCCGGCCCCAGTCGCGCGCGCGCTCGGGCAGCGACCAGACGGCGCCGCCGAGGACGACCGCATCGAACGGCTCGTGCACGTCGAAGTCGCGCAGCGCATCGGCGGTTTCGACCTTGGCATTGCGCACCTGCGCCGCGGCGAGCTTCGCGCGCGCAGCTTCCGCGAAATCCGCATGCAGCTCCACGCTGACGACGCTGCCGGCGAGCCGCGCGATGCATGCGGTCAGGAAACCCGTGCCCGTCCCGACCTCGAGCACCTTTTCGCCGGGCTGCAGCGCGAGCGCCTGCAGCAGGCGGCCTTCGACCACGGGCTTGAGCATGACTTCGTCGTGGCCGATCGGCAGCGCGATGTCGGCGAAGGCGAGATTGCGATGGCGCGCCGGCACGAAATCTTCGCGTCGGACGTCGCGCAGTACGTCGAGGACGCGCGCGTCGAGCACCTCCCAGGTTCGCACCTGGTTCTCGACCATGTTCTGCCGGGCCTGCTCTGTGGTGGTCAACATCGCGTCCTGCCGTTGCAAGAAAAAAGGGTCAAGAGCATAGGCACTCGCCGCTGCGGCGGCAAATCCATCGTTGGCGATCCCCCGCCGTGGACCGAAGTGCCGGAAGTCACCGGAACCACGGCCTTCAGGCGGCGACGGCGCCCTGGGGCGCGACCAGGCGTTCGCCCCATGCCGCCTGCGCCGCCGCGACGCTCGCCGCGAGCGCGGCGTCGATGCGTGCGAGACGCAATTCGGCGACCTCGCGCGCATCCATCGCGGCGGCCGCGCACAGCAGCGCCAGCCAGCGCGCGAGACGGCCGCGGTCGTCCGCGGACAACGCGGACAGCACGCGTCGCGCAGCGCTGCGCATCTGCGCGAACCGGAACGTCGTGAGCCGCATGTCGCATTCGAGCAGCGGTGCGAACGCGCGCTGCGCGATGCGCAAGGCAAGACTGGCTTCATGTGCCGCAGCGTTCGCGCCGGCGACCGTCGATCCTGCAGAGTTCATCGCTGTACTCCGATCGTTCGGCCACGGCTCGTCGCGGCCTTCTGATGCACTGACGAAGGAAAAGGTTGCATGGCGTCGCACCTCAGCAAGACGCATGCCATGGAATCGCTGCCGGACGACGAAAACCCCGCCCCGTCATGTGGGCGAACCGCGCCGCCACAAGAGCTCCCGACCGCACCGTCCGGTCGCGGGGGAGGGAGAGAGACCCGGACGGTGCGGCGAGAGACTTTCAAAACGAACGAAAACAAGCATGTCCGACCCGTCATGGCCTACGCCTGACAGGCGTCAGGCGGCATAATCCGGCGGGGAGCGGAGCGGCGGGATCGACGAGGGCGTTTCCGGACTGGAAAACCGAGGCGATCGCCACCATTCATAAACTTGCGGGTATAGTATCGAATCTGTACTCGGTAGTCCAGCTGGTATTCGTCGACATGAACGCAGCCATCGCCAAGACGTGCGGCCCCGGCCGTCCCAAAGACCTCGAGAAACGTGCGGCGATCCTCTGCGCTGCGAAGCGGTTGTTCCCCTCGACCGGTTTCGAAGGCACGAGCATGGACGCGATCGCGGCCGAAGCTGGCGTGTCGAAGCTGACGGTCTACAGTCATTTCACCGACAAGGAGACGCTCTTCTTCGCCGCGATCCGCGCGCGGTGCGAGGAGCAGATGCCGGCGACCCTGTTCGAGATCGACGTCGAGGGCCCGGTGCGGCGCCAGCTCGAGGCGATCGCGCGTGCGTTCTTCGCGCTGGTCACGGCGCCGGAATCGATTTCGCTGCACCGCCTGCTCAATTCCGGCACCGCGATGTCGGACAAGCTCGTGCAGATGTTCTGGGAAGCCGGCCCGCAGCGGGTGCAATCGGGGTTCCAGCAGTTCCTGCGCCACGAGGTCGAAGCCGGCCAGCTCGTCATCGGCGACATCCCGCGCGCGGCGTCGCAGTTCTTCGCACTGCTCAAGGGCGAACTGCATGCACGCCTCATGTGCGGCTGCCCGGGGCCGTTCACCGAACAGGACATCGAGACGCACATCCGCGCGACGGTCGAGTTCTTCCTGCGCGCCTACGCGGCCCATCCGGAGCGCGTCGTCGCGCTCTGACCCGGCGGCGCCCACGCGTCCGGCGCGGCGCACGCATCACTCGATGAAATCCTGCGCGTGCATCAGCCATTCGCGCAGCACGCCCGCGTCGTCGGGCGCGACGTCGATGAAACGGAAGCCGACCCAGCTCTGGCCGCGCATCGTCCCGGGCGCGCTCCACTGCTCGTGCACGCCCACTTCGATCGGATGCAGGCGCCCGTGGGCGTCGGGCAGGTGGAACGAAAACTGGTAGAGCGCGTCGTCGGCGATCGGCCGCTGCGCGAGCAGCAGCATGCCTTCGAGCGACAGGTTGCCGAGGTGGCCGACCACCTCGCCGGTCATCGCATCGGTAACGTGCAGGGCGACGTCGGGCCGCTTGCGCGGCAGCCTGCGCTTCTCGTTCATGGACGTGCTCCCGCGCCGGCCTGCGCCGCTTCGCCGGGCGCGCGCAGCAGGCCGACGATTGCCTTCCACGCGCGATCGATCAGCGAACCCTGTTCCATCACGACCGGGCGGATCTGGCCGCGCGCCATGTCGCGCGCGACCTGCTCGAGCGTGTGATCGTCGACGCGCGCACCACGCTGGTTGACGAACAGGCAGTGCCCCGTCACCGGCGAGAACCAGGCGAGCTTGCGTCGCACCGTGTCGCCCTGCTGGTTGCGCACGAACTCGAACCAGGTGCCGAACGGCGTGCGCTTGAGTTGTTGCAGCATCTCGGTTTCCGCGGGCGTCAGCGGCGCAGGCGCCGCCCGCGGCGGCGTGATCGGCGCGGCCTCGCCACCGAGGCGCGGCTTGTCCTTGAGCGCCTCGTCGATGCGCTGCAACTGCGCCGTCGCCGCGGGCGTCGGGGCGCGCGTGAACAAATTGTCGACGAGGCCGCGCACGTCGTCGCCGTGCAGCCCGACCTGGCGCAGGCCGCCTTCCAGTTCCTGCCGGACCGCCTCGTCGTCCGGCGTGTCGGCGAGTGGCGCCACGCCGCGCCGGGCGATGTTCTCGGCGATTTCGACGCGTCGCTTGAACTCGCTGCCTTCGGGGCCCTCGCGCAGTGCGCTCAGGGCGAGCGCGTCCGTCCACGCCTGCTCGAGCAGCGAGCGCACGCGTGGCGCGGGGATGGTCGCCTGGAGGATGCGGATCACCGCGGCGCGCGCCGCTTCGCGCGCGATCTCGAGGCGATCGCGACCCCGCGCGGCGTCGATGTTGCGCCGCTCGACCACTTCCGCGCGCCGCGCCAGCAACTGCATGTGCTTGCTGAGGTCGCCGAGCAGGTGGTCGAACACGCCGACGTCGCCGTCGAAATTCGCGCTGACGTGATCGACGACCATCTGCATCTTGCGCGAGAGGTCGGGGTCGGCGTCGGACTCGTCGAACCAGTGCGTACCGGTTTCCGCGATGGTGTTGAGCAGTTCGCGCGCGGGATGGTCGCGGCGCGTGAAGAAGCTTTTGTCGCCGAGCGCGACGCGCAGCACCGGCACGTGCAGCCGCGTGAGCAGCGAGCGCGCGCCGCTGCCTTCGCGCACGTTTCGCACGACGTAGTCGAACAGCATGCCGACGAGGTCGACGGTGTCGAGATCCTCGTCGCCGAGGCCGAGCGGACGCCCCTCAGGGCTCGCCCGGCGCAGCTTCACCAGCAACGTGTTCTTGAAATGCTCGCTGTCGTAGCGCGCCTGCTGCGCGGGCGTGCTCGGCGCGCGCTGCAGGGTCGCGAGCACGCTCTGCAGGTCGTCGCGGCTCGCCGGCGTGCAGGACGCCGATGCCGCCCCGGCGGTGCCTTCGGCGCGCCGTTTCGCGCCGAGCAGGTCGCGCAGCGTGCCGAACAGTTCGCTGTCCGGTTGCTCCGCCGCCGGTGCCGGCGCTGCCGTTTCCTCCGCGCGACTGCCATCGGCCGGGGGCGCCGCATCGTCGGCCGGTGGCGCGACATCGGGTCGGCGGAAGGTCGGGTGCTGCAGGTTCGGCAGCACGCGCTGGCTGCCGAGCCAGGTATTGATGCGATCGTAAAACGGCGCCAGCGTCGCCATCACGGCACGGTCGAACTGGCGGTAGGCGAACAGGCGATGCTCGAGGTCGAGGTCGAGGTCGCGCACGGCGTGACGGAACGCCTCGGTGATGCGTGTCGGCCCGAGGGGCACCTCTTCGATCGATGGAACCGGGCTGCCGGCGATGACCGCGAAGCGATGCGTGTAGGCATGCAGCGCCTGGCCGTTGCGGATATCGGCCTTGCCGGCGATCTCGCGCAGGCCGAGGTCTTCCTCGAGCACGGCGGCATCGACGAGTTCGAGCGAGGCAGGGGCCCACGCGGCCGCAGCGGCGGGGGTCGGCGCCGGCTCGCGCGTGCGCGCGAGATCGGCTTCGAGATGATCGTGGAAGCGTTGCTGGACGCTCGTGCCGCCCTGCTTGAACGCGCGCAGGGCCTCGAAGCGACGTTGCTGCTCGGCGCTGTTGCCGGAGCGCTCCGCCATGCGGAACAGGCTGCCGTCGATTTCGGTCATCGTGCGCGCGAGCGCCGGCTGGAACCAGCCCGCCGCATGCTGCTGCAATCCTTCGAGCAGGTTGCGTACGCGCGGTGGCAGGTCCGAACGCCGCCCGAGGACGGGCAGCCGCTCGCCCGTGCCGACCTTGTTGCCTGGCGCTCGCCCGCCGCTCGTCATCCGCCGAACGTCCCCATCGCCTGCGCCGCGCCTCGCGCGTCGAGCCGACGCGGGTCGGCTCCCCCGGTCGCCGGCGCTGCGGCGCCGGCATCGCGGGCATTCTTGCACGTCGTGCGTGCGCGCGAACAGGGGCGCGGGTTCAGCGCACGGGCGGTTGCCAGGTCACCTCGATCCAGCCGGAGCGGCCCGCAATGTTGTAGCCGTGCACGAGTTCGTAACGGCGATCGGTCACGTTCTCGGCGCGGGCGCCGAGCGTCCACGCATCGTCGAGCGCATAGCGCGCGCGCAGGTTGAGCAGCGTGTAGGCAGGCAGCTGGACCTCGGCGATGTCCTCGCGGCGGCTCGCGTACTGCACCTCCGCACCGACGCTGAAACGCGTGCCGAACGCGCGTTCGACGATGGCCGAGGCCTTGTTGCGCGCGCGGCGCAGCAGCCGCGCGTTGGTGTCGCCATCGCGCGCGTCTTCCCACGTGTAGGTCGCGCGTGCGGACCAGTCGCCGAAGCTCGCGTCCCAGGCGAGTTCGGCGCCGTCGATCTTCGCGTGCGCGATGTTGATCGCCTGGTTCTGCGGGCCGGTGAAGCTGATGAGATCATCGACGCGGTTGGAATACAGGTTCGCCTTGAGGCGCTGGTTCGCCGCGGGCGTGAACTCGAGGCCGAGCTCGGTGCTGCGCGAGCGTTCGGGGTCGAGGTCCGGATTGCCGGCGAAGTAGCCGCCGTAGCCGGGATCGTAGAGGTCGTTCATGGTCGGGCTGCGGAAACCCTGGCCGAAGCTCGCATAGGCGCGCCACGCGTCGCTCGCGCGCCAGCCGAGCGCGAGCGAGCCGGTGTTCGAGCCGCCGAAGTCGCTGTTGTGGTCGTGGCGCGCCGACAGTTCCGCGTCGAACGCGCCGAAGGTCGCGCGCCAGCCGCCGAACAGCGCGCTGTTGTTGCGGCTTTCGTCGTAGCGGGCGGTTCCGGCGAAGGTGTCGCGCGTCTCGCCTTCGTCGTGGACGAAGTCGACGCCGGCAACGAGGCGCTGCGTTTCGTCGAGGCGGAACTCGTTCTGCCAGAGCAGGGTCGAGCGCCGCGTGCGATACGCGGTGCCGTAGGCTGGCGTGGCGAGATCCTCGCGCGTATGGCCGAGTGCGAGCGTGTGGTGCCAGCCGGAGGCCAACTCACCGGAGAGGTTCACGCCTTCGGTCTGCTCGATGATGTCGGTGTAGCCCTGGTCGAACTGCGACTGGCCCCGGCTGCGGTACAGCGACGCCGACAGCAGCTGGCTGCCGAACTCGTGCGCGCCGCGCAGCACGAGGTTGTTGTTGCGGTAGCCGTCGTCGTCGGGGTCGTAGCTGCAGTACGGATCGTCGGGGCCGTTGCAGATGCCGGGGTTGGTGGCCGAGAAGCCGCCGACGTGGCGCGTGCCGACCTGCACGCTGTAGCCGTTCGCGCCGGCCCAGTGGCCGATGCCCGCGCTGGCGTCGGCATCGCGGTAGCTGCCGTAGGACAGCGTGACGCGCGGCCCGTCGAGCTTGCGCGTGAAGATCTGGATCACGCCGCCGAGAGCGTCGGAGCCCCAGTAACTCGCGCGCGGGCCGCGCACGATCTCGATGCGCTCGATCGCGTCCAGCGGCAGTTGTTCGAACGCAAATGCGCCGGTCGTCGCGGCCGCCGCGCGCACGCCGTCGATGAGCACGAGCACCTGGTTGGAATTGCTGCCGCGCAGGAACAGCGAGGTCTGCTGGCCGGCGCCGCCGGTGCGGTACAGCTCGACCCCGGCCTCGAGGCGCAGCAGGTCGTAGACGTCACGCGCGCCGCTCGCGTCGATGTCCCGGCGCGTGACGATGCTGACGTCGGCGAGGGTCTCGTCGACGGTTTCGGCGACGCGCGAGGCGGTCACCTGGACGGTCGGCTGCAATTGGGCGTCGTCCGCGTGCGCGCTCGCGCACAGCGCGGCGGACACCGCGACAGAAACAAGGGAAAGGCGGAACATCGTGATCTCCTTCGCACACCCGCGTGACCAGGGTCGTGCGAGGCGGACGCACGGACGTCCAGACGTCCATGCCCGTCCGTTGCCCGCCGCAACGCCTGGAGCCAGGCGCCTCCGCTCCGCGCGGAGGCGCAAACCCCGGGCCGGTCTCCGGGCTCGCGAGTGGCGCGTCGAATCCGACGCGTCGGCTCCGGTCGCCTTCCCGTCGCGACGCGACAGTGGCATGAGACCGGAACGTGGCTCGCTTACCGTTGCGGGGGCAGCGCCGGCTTCACACCGGCTTCCCGTTTCACCCCGTGCTCAACGAGCGGGCGGGGCACCTGAGGCGGCGCGCAGTGTAGTCGCGCCCCGCGGCCGCTTCAATCGCGATCGGTCGCGGTGCCGACATGGAGCAGCTCGCCGTCGTCGCCGACCTCGAGCGAAATCTCGATCGGCCGGCAGCAGACCGCGCAGTCCTCGACGTAGCGCTGCGAACCGGCCGAGGTGTCGGCCCGCGTCTCGAAGGTTTCGCCGCAGTAGGGGCAGTGGATGACGATGGGTTCGAGCATGGCGGGTTCCCGGTGTCGGTAGTCGATCGTGCATCGTGGCGCGGCGGTACGCCGCGCGGGCCACCCTACGCCGTCGGTTCGGGCAGGAACGCGCCGATCACGTCGTTGAGGTAGCGGCGACCGAGCGCGGTCGCAGCGAGGCGCGCAGGGTCTTCGACCATCCAGCCGCGCCGGCGTGCCTGCGCGAGCGGTACCGCGATCGAGGCGGGCGCGAGCCCGGTGCGTTCGCCGAACAGCGCCGCGTCGACGCCTTCCTCGAGGCGCAGCGCGTTCATCATGAACTCGAACGGCAGGTCGATCGCGGCGACGTCGGCCTGCGTGCCGAACGCTTCGCGTCGCGCCGCGCGGTCGAGGTAGCTGCGCGGCAGCTTCAGCTTGGCCGTGCGCACGACGCGCGCGTGCGCGGCGTCGCTGACCTTGCCGTGCGCGCCGGCTCCGATGCCGAGGTAGTCGCCGAAGCGCCAGTAGTTGAGGTTGTGCGCCGCGCACCGGCCTTCGCGCGCGTAGGCGGAGACCTCGTACTGCACGTAACCCGCGTCGGCGAGCGCGACCTGACACGCTTCCTGCATGTCCCATGCGCCGTCCTCGTCGGGCAGCGGCGGCGGCTTCGCCGCGAACAGCGTGTTCGGCTCGAGCGTGAGCTGGTAGTGCGAGATGTGCGTCGGCCGCAGCGCGAGCGCGCGTTCGACGTCGTCGAGCGCGCCGTCGAGCGTCTGTTCGGGCAATGCGTACATGAGGTCGAGGTTGATGTTCGCGTAGCCCGCGTCCTGCGCCCGTTTCACCGCGCGCTCGGCATCGCCGGCGGAGTGGATGCGGCCGAGCCGGCGCAGCTTGTCGTCGTCGAAGCTCTGCACGCCGAGGCTGAGGCGGTTGACCCCGGCGGCGAGATAGCCGTCGAAACGACCATGCTCGACCGTGCCGGGATTGGTCTCGAGGGTGACTTCGGCGTCCCGCGGCAGTTCGAGCCGCGCGGCGACGCCGTCGAGCACGTGCGCGATCGCCTCCGGCGAGAACAGGCTCGGCGTGCCGCCACCGAAGAACACGCTGTGCAGCGGACGCCCGGTGACCGCGGGGCCGAAGGCGGCGAGGTCGCGGTCGAGGTCGGCGAGCAGCGCGCGCACGTACTCGTCGACCGGCAACGCGCCGCTTTGCGCATGCGAATTGAAATCGCAATACGGGCATTTGCGCACGCACCACGGAATGTGCACATACAACGACAGCGGCGGCGCGATCAGCGGCATGCGCGCATTGTAGGCTTCGGCGGCGTTCAGCCGCGCAGCAGTTCGCGCAGGCGCGCGAGCGCGAGGCCGCGGTGGCTGACGCGATTTTTCGTCGCCGGATCGAGCTCGGCCGCTGCGGCGCCCTGCGTGGGATCGAAGAACACCGGATCGTAGCCGAAGCCGCCGCCGCCGCGTGGTGCGTGCAGGATGCGGCCGTGCCAGCGGCCTTCGGCGATCAGCGGCGCCGGGTCGTCGGCCGAGCGCAGCAGCACGATCGTGCAATGGAAACATGCGCCGCGCGCGTCGTCGGGGACGTCGCTCAAGGCATCGAGCAGCTTTGCGATGTTCGCCGCGGCGTCGCCGTGCGCGCCGGCGTACCGCGCGGAGTAGAGGCCGGGCGCGCCATCGAGCGCATCCACGCACAGGCCCGAATCGTCGCCGAGCGCGGGCAGGCCGGACATGCGCGCGGCGTGGCGCGCCTTGAGCAGCGCGTTCTCGACGAAGGTGCTGCCGGTTTCCGGGATGTCTTCGATGCGCAGTTCAGGCTGCGCGACGAGTTCGGTGCCGAGATCGGCGAGGATTTCGCGCATCTCGGCGAGCTTGCCGCGGTTGCCGCTGGCGAGGACGAGCTTCGGGAGTGCTGGTTTCATGCGCTTGCGGGGTGGTTGTCCGTGGTGAATGGTTCAAGGACGCCCGATACCGGTCCTGCGCCCGGATGACGGGCCAGGAAGCCTTCCTCGTGGCGTGACTCAGGCGGTGCCTGTGCGGGGCCCGATCAGGTCCCAGCGGTTGCCGTAGAGGTCGGTGAACACGATGACGGTGCCGTACCCCTCGTGGCGAGGCCGTCCGTCGAAGCGCGCGCCCGCGGCGGTGAGGCGCGCATGGTCGCGCGCGAAATCGTCGGTGTGCAGGAACCAGCCGACGCGGCCGCCGTGCTGGTTGCCGACGGCGGCGAGCTGGCGCTCGTCCGCGGCCTTCGCGAGCAGCAGCGCGAACGCGGCATCGTCGAAGGGCGCGATGCGCACCCAGCGCTTGCCGCCGCCGAGATCGGTGTCCTCCAGCAGGACGAAGCCGAGCGCGTCGGCGTACCACGCGATCGCCTCGTCGTAGTCGCGCACGAGGAGTGCGACCTGCGCGACGCGCCGGCTCATGCGCGCGCCAGCGCCTCGCGCTGCAGCGCGCACAGCTCCGCGATGCCCTTGGCGGCGAGCGCGAGCAGCGCATCGAGTTCCTCGCGGCGGAACGCGTGGCCCTCGGCGGTGCCCTGCAGTTCGATGAAGCCGCCGCCGTCGTTCATGACGACGTTCATGTCGGTGTCGCAGGCGGAGTCCTCGGCGTAGTCGAGGTCGAGCACGGGCGTGCCGCCGACGATGCCGACCGACACTGCGGCGACCGCGCCGAACAGCGGGTCGCGCTTGAGCAGGTGGCGCGCCTTGAGCCAGCCGATCGCGTCGGCGAGCGCGACGTAGGCGCCGGTGATCGCCGCCGTGCGCGTGCCGCCGTCGGCCTGCAACACGTCGCAATCGAGCGTGATCGTGCGTTCGCCGAGCGCGTGGCGGTCGATGCACGCGCGCAGGCTGCGGCCGATCAGCCGCTGGATCTCCATCGTGCGGCCGCCCTGGCCGCCGCGGGCGGCCTCGCGCTGCGTACGCTGGCCGGTCGCGCGCGGCAGCATGCCGTACTCGGCCGTGACCCAGCCCTCGCCCTTGCCGCGCAGGAAAGGCGGCGCCTTTTCCTCGATGCTCGCCGTGCACAGCACGCGCGTATCGCCGAACGCGACCAGTACCGAGCCCTCGGCATGGCGCGTGTAGTGCCGCTCGATGACCACCCGGCGCAACTGGTCGGGGGCGCGGCCGGACGGGCGCGTGGACGTGGGGGCGGGAGCCGTCATGCGGGGGCGCTTTGGCAATTGGGCCGTGGAGTTTACCATTGCGCCCCTTTCGTCCTGCGGGTTCCGCCGATGCTGCGTAGCATGACCGCCTTTGCCAGCGCCGAAGCCGACACCGGCCAGGGCTCGCTGGCGATCGAGCTGCGCTCGGTCAACCACCGCTATCTCGAACTCGGCCTGCGCCTGCCCGAAGAGCTGCGCGCGCTGGAGCCCGCGGTGCGCGAGCGCGTCGCCGCCAGGCTCGCGCGCGGCAAGGTCGACCTCGGCCTGCGCTGGAAGCCCGCGGCGGCGAGCGCCGCCGAGATCGCGGTCGACGAGGCGCTGGTCACGCGCCTGGCCGACACCGCGCAGATGCTCGCCGCGAAATTCCCGCAGCTGCACGTCGACTTCGCCTCGCTGCTCGGCTGGCCCGGCGTGCTGCTCGACCGCGGCGCCGACCAGGAATCGCTGCGCCAAGCGGCGTTGCGCCTGCTCGACACGGCGCTCGACGAGATGGTCGCCGCGCGCGGGCGCGAAGGCGAGCGCCTCGGCGGTTTCCTGCGCGAGCGCCTCGACGCGATCGAGCGCATCGTCGCCGACGTGCGCGCTCACATGCCCGACGTGCGCAACGCACTGCGCACGCGCTTCGACACGCGCCTCGCGGAACTCAAGCTGCCGCTCGACCCCGGTCGCATCGAACAGGAAGTCGTGCTGCAGATGCAGCGCATCGACGTCGACGAGGAACTCGACCGGCTCACCGCGCACGTCGCCGAGGCGCGTCGCGTGTTCGGCCTCAAGGAAGCGGTCGGACGGCGACTCGACTTCCTCATGCAGGAGTTCAACCGCGAGGCGAACACGCTCGGCTCCAAGGCCGCCGACCCGCGCACCACCAATGCCGCGGTCGAGCTCAAGGTGTTGATCGAGCAGATGCGCGAGCAGGTGCAGAACCTCGAATGAGCGGCTGCCTCTACATCGTCGCGGCGCCGTCGGGTGCGGGCAAGTCGAGCCTCGTCAACGCGCTGCTCGAGCGCGAGCCGGGCATCGCGCTGTCGATTTCACACACGACCCGGCCGCCGCGACCGAACGATCGCGACGGCGAGCACTACCACTTCGTCAATCGCGGCGTGTTCGAGCGGATGGTCGCCGACGGCCTGTTCCTCGAGCACGCGGAAGTGTTCGGCAATGGTTACGGCACCTCGCGCGCGGCGGTCGAGCCGTTGCTCGCACAGGGGCGCGACGTGTTGCTGGAGATCGACTGGCAGGGCGCGCGCCAGGTGCGCGCGGCGATGCCGGGGTGCGTCAGCGTCTTCATCCTGCCGCCGTCGCGCGCGGAACTCGAGCGGCGCCTGCGCAATCGCGCGTCCGACGATGCGCCGACCATCGCGCGGCGGCTCGCCGAGTCGCGCGACGAGGTTGCCCACGCCGGCGACTTCGACTACATCGTCGTCAACGACCAGTTCGCCGACGCACTGGCCGACCTGCGCGCGATCGTCGCCTGCCAGCGCCTGCGCCGTGAAGCGCAGGCGGTGCGCCACGCGGCGCTCATCGCGGACCTGCTGAAGGCCGATTGAACGCGCGCCGCGGCCGGCTGCGCGGCGAGGGCTTCTTCGGCTAAGGTAGCGCGCCGCGCGGCATCGCCGCGCCGTCGAACCGGGTTCCCCCACGTGAACATCCCATCCGCCAGCGCTGCCGGTGCCGCCCTCGTCGAGGTGCGCGGCCTGCGTACGGTGCTGTCCGGCAAGACGATCTTCGACGGGCTCGAACTGGACATCCCGCGGGGCCGCATCACCGCGATCATGGGCCCGAGCGGCACCGGCAAGACGACCTTGCTGCGCCACATCACCGGCCAGCTCGCGCCCGATGCGGGCACGATCCGTGTCGACGGCGAGGACGTGCCGCGCCTGACGCGCCCGCAGCTGTTCGAACTGCGCGAGAAGATCGGCTACCTGTTCCAGAACTCGGCGCTGCTGACCGACTTCAGCGTGTTCGAGAACGTCGCGTTCCCGCTGCGCCAGCACCTCAGGCTTCCCGAGGAACTCGTGCGCAACATCGTCCTGACCAAGCTGCAGGCGGTCGGCCTGCGCGGTGCGGCCGGGCTCATGCCGAGCGAATTGTCGGGCGGCATGGCGCGCCGCGTCGCGCTCGCGCGGGCGATCGTGCGCGACCCGATGCTGATCCTTTAAGACGAGCCGTTAGTCGGCCTCGATCCGATCGCGCTGAACCAGGTGCTCAAGCTGATCCGCACGCTCAACGACACGCTCGGCATCACGAGCATCCTCGTCGCGCACGAGTTCGCCGCGGTCGCGCGCGCGGCCGACCTCGTCTACCTCATCGCCGGCGGCCGGGTCGTCGCGCGCGGCACGCCGGCGGAACTCACGCGCGGCGAGTCGCCGTGGACGCGGCAGTTCTTCGGCGGCGAAGCGGATGGCCCGGTGCCGTTCCAGTATCCCGCGCGCGATCTCGCGCTCGATCTCGGTTTCCCTGCCGGCGGTGCCGCATGAGTTCCGTGCGCAAGCGGTCGATGGCCGCCGACGCGCTCGCACAGGTCGGCGCGTGCGGGCTGTTCCTGCTGCAGGTACTCGGAACGCTGCCGCGCAGCGTGCGCCATTTCGGCGAGACGGTGCGCCAGGTCTGGTTCGTCGGCGCGATGAGCCTCGTCATCATCATGACCTGCGGCCTGTTTGTCGGCGCCGTGCTCGGCCTGCAGCTCTACGACGTGCTGTCGCGCTTCGGCAGCGCGGCGATGAGCGGCACGGTCGTCGCGCTCGCGCTGTATCGGGAACTCGGGCCGGTGGTCACCGCATTGCTGTTCGCCGGACGCGCCGGCACGTCGATCACCGCGGAAATCGGCCTCATGCGCGCCACCGACCAGCTCGCCGCGATGGAGATGATGGCGGTCGACCCGCTCGCCTACGTGGTCGCGCCGCGCTTCCTCGCCGGCATCGTCGCCGTGCCCCTGCTCGTGTGCGTGTTCAACGCGCTGGCGATCCTCGGCGCGCACGTCGTCTGCGTGAGCTGGCTCGGGCTCGACAACGGCACTTTCTGGTCGAACATGACGGCCGCGGTCGATGTGCACACCGACGTGATCAATGGCGTCTGGAAGGCGGTCGCATTCGGCGCGGTATGCACGCTGATCGCGACATTCAACGGCTACACCACCGCACCGACCAGCGAGGGCGTCGCCTACGCGACCACGCGCACGGTCGTGTTCTCCTCGATTACCGTGCTCGCACTCGATTTCGTCATGACCGCATTCTTGATGTAGGAGCGGCTTCAGCCGCGATGCAACCGCGCACGCGAAGCGCCCGGGAAATCGCGGCTGAAGCCGCTCCTACAGGGACAGACAGGACGCTACAGATGACCCAGCAACGACGTTCGTACCAGATCGGCACCGGCCTGTTCATCCTGCTCGGCTTCGCCGCGCTCGCCTATCTCGCGACGCAGACGACCTCGGTGGCGAACTTCAGCCAGGGCGAGAGTTACGCGCTCAAGGCGCGCTTCACCAACATCGGCCAGCTCAAGCTGCGCGCCCCGGTGAAGCTCGCGGGCGTGCGCATCGGCTCGGTCGATTCAATCACGCTCGACCCGGCCAAGCTCGATGCGATCGTGCGAATCTCGGTCGACAAGCATTACGCGGAGATCCCGGATGATTCGGCGGCTGCGATATTCACCAGCGGTTTACTGGGTGACCAGTACGTTGGCATCCAGCCGGGCGGCTCGCCCGACATGCTGAAGGATGGCGACGAATTCGTGCTCACGCAGTCGTCGATGCAGCTCGAAGACCTTATCGGCAAGTTCCTCGTCAGCGGTTCGCCGCAGAAGCCCGCCAGCGGCCAGGACGCTCCGGCCGACGACAAGAGCGGCACCGCGCAGCCGCCCAAGCCCTGACAACGTTCTGATCCACACCCAGGAGTTCCACCATGTTGCTACGCACGCTCGGTCTTGCTTTCGCCTGCCTGCTCGGCGTTGCCGCGGTGACGCCCGCGCGCGCCGACGCGCCGACGCCGGACGCGGTCGTGCAGGGCATCGCCGACGACCTCGGCAAGGCGATCGAAGGCCACCAGGCCGAACTCAAGAACGACCATGAGAAGCTGATCAAGGTCATCGACGGCATCCTGCTGCCGCGCTTCGACATCGACTACGCCTCGATCCTCGTGCTCGGCCAGTACGCGCGCAGTTCGACGCCGGAGCAGCGCTCGCGCTTCGCCAAGGCATTCTACAACTCGATCGCGCACCGCTACGCGGAAGGCCTGCTCAACTACACGCGCGGCCGCGTGCGCGTGCTGCCGACCAAGGGCGAGCTCAGCGAGAAGCGCTCCATCGTGCGCACCGAGGTCGTGCTCGACGACGGCAAGACGCTCGCGGTCGATTACGCATTCCGCCAGACCAAGGAAGGCGGCTGGAAGGCCTACGACGTGATCATCGAAGGCATCTCCTACATCACCAACTACCGCAACCAGGTCGGCGCCGAGATCCAGAAGTCGAGCCTCGACGCGCTCATCGCCCGCCTCGAGACGCAGGGCGAGAAGGTGCTCGAGTCGATGGAGAAGGACCAGAAGGGCGGCTGATGTCGACCACATCGAGCATCGAACGCGTCGGCGCGGGTCGCGTGCGGATCGGCGGCCGCCTCGGCTTCCACGAAGCCGCGGCCGTCGCCGGACGCTGGCGGGAATTCGCCGCGGACGGTGGCGACGTCGAACTCGATCTCGCCGGCCTGCAGGAGGTCGACAGCGCCACGCTCGCGGTGCTGCTCGACTGGGCCGCGCAGGAGCGCCGGACGGGCGCACGCCTCAAGCTCACCGGCGTGCCGGCCGGGCTCGTCGCGCTCGCGCACCTCAGCGACACGGAAGGGCTGCTCGGCCTCGAGCATTCACGCAAGGCTTGAGGCGCCGCGCGCAGCGAGCGATGCGGCGAAGGCGCCTTCGTCGAAAGGCATCGCGACTGAAGCTGCTCCCACGCACGGTTTCCATGGGAGCCACCGTCCGGGATGGCGCGCCCCAAGGCCGAAGGCCGGAGCGAGACGTCGAGGGTGCAAAGGCGGATCCGCCGCTGCGCGGCTTGATCCGCCCTACCGGCCAACGGGGCTCTTTGGGGCCCGGCGGACGCGCTTCACGGCGGGTTGCCGCCGCCGTTCTTCTTCTCGTACTGCTGCTGCTCCTCGAGCAGCTGGTCGACGTCGACGTCGTCCGTGCCCTGCATCAGCTCGATCACCTCGGCCGGCGGTTGGCCGTCGTAGATGTCGTAGAGCCGGCGCTGGCGATAGGCGTCGCGGTAGAACACGTACGGGTCGTACACGCCCTCGAGCAGGCCTTCGGCCTCGATGCCGCGTGCGCGCAGGGTGACGAGGTACATCAGGCTCGGCAGTTGCTCGGCGTGGAACCTGAGGTCGCGATGGTCGGCGTACCAGCCGAGTGGATCGGCGTAGTGGTCGGCCGGCAAGCGCCAGACGTCGCGTGCCGAGGTCGAGCCCACCAGGGGCAGCACGAGGTAGGGACCCTCCGGCACCCCCCACTTGGCGAGAGTCACGCCGAAGTCGGTCTCCTGCGGCGGCAGCCGCATCTCGCTGGCCGGGTCGAACAGGCCGACGAAGCCGAGCGTGGTGTTGATCGCGAAGCGGCCGGTATTGCGCAGCGCGAGCTTCGGCTCGACCTGGAGGAGGTCGTTGACGATCGTGATCGGCATGCGGATGTTCGCGAAGAAGTTCGCGATCACGCGCCGCATGTTCGCGCTCGTGACCTTGCGGTAGGCCATCGCCGTCGGGCGGATCACCGCCTTGTCCGCGGCGTCGTTGAACGCGTACATCTTGCGGTTGAAGCCCTCCCACGGATCGTCCGTACGGGGCTTGGCGATCGTGCAGCCGGCGAGGAGGGCGACGCACAAGGCCGTCAGGCCCGCACGCAGATGGGCAGGGGTCGGAGTCGGGGACATCACGGGTCTCTTGGGCGCGGACGCAGGGCTCCGCAGCACGTGGGTATTCCTTTCCACGATGCAAGGCTACGCGAATTCACTGCTGCCATGAACCCGTGCGCGCGCCGGGCGATTTGCGCACCGTTCAGCGGGAGATTGCACCGCAGCAATCCGTGGCGCTACAATGACTGATCGTAAAGCCATGAATTGGCTTCAATTTTGGCGGAGAGCAAGAATGGCACGGATCACCGTGGAAGATTGCCTCGAGGTGGTCGACAACCGCTTCGAGCTGGTGCTGATGGCGACGCGTCGCGCGCGCCAGCTCGCGAAGGGCGCGACGGCGGCCGTCGACGGACACAACGACAAGCCCACCGTGCTCGCGCTGCGCGAGATCGCCGACCGCAAGGTCGACCAGACCATGATCGACGAGATCGACAAGCAGGAACGCGAGCGCAAGGAGCGCGAGGCGCTCGAATGGGCCGCGGCCGAAGTCGACGACGATCTCAGCAAGGGCGGCGACGACCTCTGATGGAACCTGCCTGCAGGAGTAGCCGATACCACGGGGTAGCCTGACGGGCTGCGCCGGCGCCATGGTCACGACCACGTCCATGCGCGCGAAGGCGCCGGAGGCGAACCGGCCTCCGGCCGACATGCGGGCACTCGAACAGCAACTAGCCGCCTACCTGCCGCCCGAGCAGGTCGAACGCGTGCGCCGCGCCTACGAGATCGGCGCGCTCGCGCACGCGGGCCAGACGCGGCGCAGCGGCGAGCCGTACATCACCCATCCGGTCGCGGTCGCCGGCATCCTTGCCGAGCTCGGCATGGATGCGGAGACGATCATCGCGGCGATCCTCCACGACACGCTCGAGGACACCGCGCTCACCTCCGAGCAGATCACGGCCGAGTTCGGCCAGTCCGTGATGGCGCTCGTCGACGGCGTCACCAAGCTCGACAAGGTGCGCTTCCGCAGCCGCCAGGAGGCCGCCGCGGAGAGCTTCCGCAAGATGCTGCTCGCGATGGCGCGCGACCTGCGCGTGATCCTGATCAAACTCGCCGATCGCCTGCACAACATGCGCACGCTCGGCGCGATGGAAGCGGAATCACGCCGGCGCATCGCGCGCGAAACGCTGGAGATCTACGCGCCGATTGCCCAGCGCCTGGGCATGAATCGCTTCAAGGCGGAACTCCAGGACCTCGGTTTCCGCATGTTCCATCCGGACCGCCATCGCGTGATCGCCGAGCGCATCCGCGCCGTGTTCGGCAACCGGCGCGAGGCGATGGCACGCATCGAGGAAGCGGTGCATACGCGCCTGGGCGCGGAGCAGATCGCCCATCGCGTGGTGAGCCGGATCAAGTCGCCCTACAGCATCTATTCGAAGATGCGCGCCGAACACAAATCGTTCACCCAGGTGATGGACGTGTACGGCTTTCGCGTCGTCGTCGACAGCGTCGCGCACTGTTACCAGGCGCTCGGCGCGGTGCACGCGTTGTACAAGCCGCTCGACGGCCGCTTCCGCGATTTCATCGCGATCCCGAAGGCGAACGGCTACCAGTCGCTGCACACCGTCCTGTTCGGGCCGTTCGGCGCGCCGATCGAGATCCAGATCCGCACCGAGGAGATGGACGCCGTCGCCGAGCGCGGGGTCGCCGCGCACTGGGCCTACAAGACCGATGCCGCGCCGGCGAACAGCGCGCAGTCGCGCGCGCGCGAATGGCTGTCCAACCTCGTCGACCGGCAGACCGAGATGCCTTCGCCGCTCGAGTTCATCGAGAACGTCAAGGTCGACCTGTTCCCGGACGAGGTCTACCTGTTCACGCCGAAAGGGCAGATCCTCGCGCTGCCGCGCAACGCGACCGCACTCGATTTCGCCTATTTCGTGCATACCGACGTCGGCGACCACGCGGTCGCGGCGCGCGTCGACAAGCGGCTTGTGCCGTTGCGCACGCCGCTCGCGAGCGGCCAGACCGTCGAGATCGTCACCGCGCCATCGGCGGCGCCCAGTCCGCAATGGCTCGAATGGGTCGTGTCCGGTCGCGCGCGCACGGCGATCCGCCATCACTTGAAGCGCCTGCAGCACGAGGACGCGGTCGAGTTCGGCCATCGCATGCTCGACCGCGCGTTCAGCGCGCTCGATGCCTCGCTCGAGGCGATTCCGCATGCCGCGCTCGAGCGCTACCTCGGCGAACAGAAGTACAAGCGGCTGGAGGAACTGCTCGCCGACATCGCGCTCGGCAACCGCGCTGCGGAGACGATCGCGCAGGCGCTGCTCGCCGCGCAGGGCGAGCACCCCCACGTGGCGCGCAGCGGCAGCAGCGAGAAGATCCTCATCAACGGCAGCGAACGCGGTGTGCTGAGCTTCGGCAACTGCTGCCACCCGCTGCCCGGCGACGAGATCATGGGTTATCTCTCGGCGGGCAAGGGCATCGTCGTGCACCGGCTCGAATGCCCGAACGTGCCGGAGCTGCGCAAGTCGCCCGAACGCTGCATCGAGATCGCCTGGGATACCGCGGTGCAGGGCGACTACAAGGTCGAACTGCGCATCGAGGTCGCCAATCGCCCCGGCGTGCTCGCCCAGGTCGCGGCGGCGATCGCCGAGGCGGGCTCGAACATCGAGAACGTCGAGTACAAGGAGCGCGACCTCACCACCGCAACGATGCTGTTCACGATCGAAGTGAAGAACCGCAAGCACCTCGCCGACGTGATGCGTCGCGTGCGCCGCCTGCAGGTCGTGACCGCGGTCAAGCGCCACCCGGTCTGAGCGTCGCGTGCCGCGCGCGCCCTTGCGCCGCGCAGCGCGCTCGCGCAAGCTTTTCCGGTTCGTTGCAGCCGGAGCCCCCATGTCGCGCACCATCATCCACACCGACCAGGCACCGAAGGCGATCGGCCCGTACTCGCAGGCCGTGCGCGCGGGCGACACCGTTTACCTGTCCGGGCAGATCCCGCTCGATCCGGCGACCGGCGAGCTCGTCGGTGGCGACATCAGCCGGCAGGCGCGGCGCGTGTTCGAGAACCTTTCCGCCGTGTGCGCGGCCGCGGGCGGATCACTCGCCGATGTCGTGCGCGTCGGCATCTACCTCACCGACCTCGGCGATTTCGCCGCGGTGAACTCGGTCATGGCCGAGTACTGCCAGCAGCCCTATCCGGCGCGCTCCACCATCCAGGTGACGGCGCTGCCGCGCGGCGCGCATGTCGAGGTTGACGCGGTCATGGTGCTCGGCGGCTGAAGCCTCGCTCGCGTCAGTGGATGCGCAGGAACAAGAGGCTGATGTAAACGAACAGCAGCAAGAACGAGGCAGTCGCGACCGCGGCCTGCACGCGCACCCGTTCCGACAGGTAACCGGGTAGCGCGAGCGCGAACCAGGCGAGGCGCAGGCCGGTGTCGAGGTCCGGTTGCGGCGCCGAGTGGGCGAGCATCCACTGCTGCAGGAACGTCGCTGGCGGCACCAGTGCGACGATCACGTAGAACGGCTTGCGCTTGGCGATGAAGGCGCGCGCGAGCGCGTCGCCGTCGAGGTGGAGGTCGGCCGGCAAGACGAGGTATGCGAGCAGGTAGAGCAGCACCGGCTGGATCATGAAGGTCACGTAGGAGAAGAACGTCCACTCCTCCACGCCGCGCCAGAAGAACGCGATCCACCACACCTGGAAATTGCCGAGCAGGAGGGTCGCGGTGATGACGAAGATCCACCAGGCCGGCCGCAGCGCGCGTCCATCGCGGATCAGGCGTGCGATGCCCGACAGGAGTTGCGTGACGCCGAGGCCGATCAGGATCGACAGCAACACCGAGATGTATTCGAACTCGTCCACGCCGATCTCCGCCACCGGGAAGCGCGCCGATCCTACACGCGCCGGCGCAGGCGCACGACACGCCTTGCTAACCTAGGCGCATGTCGCCGCGCGCCGCCCGTTCCTCCGTCGCCCTCGCCGACAGCGGCCTCGCGCCGCTGACGACGCTGCCGGGCGTCGGTCCCGCACTCGCGCAGGCGCTTGGCCGGCTCGGTCTCGCGCGCGTGCAGGACCTCTGGTTCCACCTGCCGCTGCGCTACGAGGACCGCACGCACATCACGCCGATCCGCGAGCTTTCCGTCGGCGAAAGTGCGCAGGTCGAGGGCGTGGTGGATGCGGTCGAGCGCGGTTTCCGCTATCGCCCGCAGCTGCGCGTCGCACTGGTCGACACGTCGCAGGCGACGCTCACGCTGCGCTTCTTCCATTTCAACCGTGCGCAGGCCGAGCAGTTCACGCCCGGCGCACGGATCCTCTGTTACGGCGAAGTGCGCCACGGCGCGCACGGCCCGGAGATCGTGCATCCCGAATACCGTCGCCTCGCCGCCGACGCGGTCGCGACGGCGGAGCAGGCGCTGACGCCGGTCTATCCGAGCACGGAAGGGCTCGGCCAGAAACGCCTTGCCGGCGTGATCGCGCGTGCGCTCGAACGCCTGCCCGGCGACGACGTGCTCGAACTGATCCCCGCCGACCTGCGCGGGCAGCTCGGCCTCGATTCGCTGCGCGCGTCGTTGCTGCTGCTGCATCGCCCGCCGCCCGACGCCGACGTCGCCGCGCTGCTCGCCCGTCGCCATCCTGCGCAGCAGCGCCTTGCGTTCGAGGAACTGCTGACCCACCACCTGAGCCTCAAGCGCCTGCGCGCGCAGGTGCGGCGACATGGTGCGCCGCCGCTCGTCGGCGACGGCCGGCTGCGCGCGGCGCTGCGCGGGAACCTGCCGTACGCGCTCACGCGCGCGCAGGAGCGCGTCGGTGCGGAGATCGAACGCGACCTCGCGCGCGGCAAGCCGATGCTGCGGCTCGTGCAGGGCGACGTCGGTTCCGGCAAGACCGTGGTCGCCGCGCTCGCCGCGCTCGCCGCCGCCGAAGCCGGCGCGCAGGCCGCGCTCGTCGCACCGACCGAACTGCTCGCCGAGCAGCACTGCAACACGTTCCGCACATGGCTGCAGCCGCTCGGCATCGAGCCGGTCTGGCTCGCCGGCAAGGTGCTCGGTCGCGCGCGCACCGCCGCACTCGCCGCGGTCGCCGACGGCGCGCCGCTGGTGATCGGCACGCACGCGCTGCTGCAGGAAGGCGTCGCGTTCCGCAAACTTGGACTCGCTATCATCGACGAGCAGCACCGTTTCGGCGTGCACCAGCGCCTCGCGCTGCGCGACAAGGGCCGCGACGGCGATCGCGTGCCGCACCAGCTCGTGCTTACCGCGACGCCGATCCCGCGCACGCTCGCGATGACCGCCTACGCCGACCTCGACGTGTCCGTCATCGACGAGCTGCCACCCGGGCGCACGCCGGTGCAGACGGTCGCGATTTCCACTTCGCGGCGTGGCGAAGTGATCGAGCGGATCCGCGCGGCCTGCGCGGAAGGGCGCCAGGCGTACTGGGTCTGCACGCTGATCGAGGAATCCGACCAGCTCGAGGCGCAGGCCGCCGAGGTGGCGTTCGCCGAACTCACGGCGGCACTGCCGGGCCTGCGGATCGGCCTCGTGCACGGTCGCCTCAAGGCCAAGGACAAGCAGGCGACGATGGACGCGTTCAAGCGCGGCGACACGCGCCTGCTCGTCGCGACGACGGTGATCGAAGTCGGCGTCGACGTGCCGAACGCGAGCCTCATGGTGATCGAGAACGCCGAGCGACTGGGCCTCGCCCAGCTGCACCAGCTGCGCGGCCGCGTCGGCCGCGGCAGCGCGGTGTCGAGCTGCGTACTGCTGTATCGCACGCCGCTGTCGCCGACCGCGCGTGCGCGGCTCGAGGTGATGCGCGAAACCGCGGACGGCTTCCGCATCGCCGAGAAGGACCTGGAGCTGCGCGGGCCCGGTGAACTGCTCGGAACGCGCCAGACCGGCCAGCTCATGTTCCGCGTCGCCGACCTCGCGCGCGACGCACACCTCCTGCCGCAGGTACAGCGCGTCGGCGAAGCGATGCTGCGCGACCATGCGCCGGCCGCGGAGCGGCTCGTCGCACGCTGGATCGGCGGAGCCGCGCGCTACGCCGGGGCCTAGCGGCTGAGCACGCGCGTACCGATAATGCCGCGATGTCGACACTGCTGATCGATACCGACCCGGGCGTCGACGACGCGCTCGCGATCCTCATGGCGCATGCGCACGCGCGTATCGCGGGCCTGTGCATCGCCGCGGGCAACGTCGGCCTCGCGCACACGGCCCGCAATGCGCTCAAGCTGGTCGAGACGCTCGGCGTGGACATCCCGGTGTTCGCGGGCTGCCCGTCGCCGCTCGTGGTGCCGGCGCCGGGAGCGGGTTTCGTGCACGGCGAGGACGGATTCGGCGACACCGCCTACCTTCCGGCGACGCGCCGCGCGGCGGACGAACATGCGGCGGCGGCGATCGTGCGCCTCGCGCGCGAACGGCCGGGCGAACTCACCCTCGTCGCGCTCGCGCCATTGACGAATCTCGCGCTCGCGCTGAGGCTCGATCCGGACTTGCCGTCGCGCTTCGCGCGCCTCGTCGTCATGGGCGGCGCGGTGACCGGGCGCGGGAACATCCATCTCGCGCCGGTCGAGTTCAACATCGGCTTCGATCCTGAAGCCGCGCACGTCGTGTTCTCCGAGTGGCCGCAGTTGGACCTCGTCGACTGGGAAGCGTGCCTGCGCCACGCGATGACGTTCGATGCGTTCGAGCGCATGCTCGATGCCGGTGCTGAGCGTGCGAGGTTCTACGCGGCGATCTCGCGCAAGGCGCGCGCGTTCAACCGCTCGCGTGGCCGCGGCATGATCGCGGCCGACGCGCTCGCGATGGCGGTCGCGCTGGATCCTTCGATCGTCGTGCAGTCCGAGCGCCATCACGTCGCGATCGAACTCGCATCCGGGCTCGGTCGGGGCGCGACCGTCGTCGACTGGCATGACCGCCTCGGCGGCCGGCCGAACGCGAACATCGTGCTCGAGGTGGACCAGGGCCGGTTCGAGGCGCTGGTCGCGGCGGCCCTCGGCGCGGAAGGGCAAGGCTGAGCCCGCGGCTTGCGCCGGCGCGCGGAAGCGGGCTAAACTACCGCTCTTTTATCGCGGCCGAACCGCGGAGCCAGCCCATGAAAGCCGACATCCATCCGAACTACAAGCCGGTCGTGTTCCAGGACATCTCGAGCGATTTCTCGTTCCTCACGAAGTCGACGATGAGCAGCAAGGAAACGATCAAGTGGGAGGACGGCGAGGAATATCCGCTGATCAAGGTGGAAATCTCCAGCCACTCGCACCCGTTCTTCACGGGCAAGCAGAAGATCGTGGATACCGCGGGCCGCGTCGACAAGTTCCGCCGCCGCTACGCCAAGTAAGGTCAGGATGGCCTTATCCCCACAGTACTGGATGTACGTTGATCCGGGGTCCAGCCAGGACGACCTTGTCCCGCACGTTGATCCGGGGCCCGGCTCCACCCGGCACCGGTGTCCCGACGACGCGCTGATGCGCGGCCGGACATGTCTCGATCCGTTCCGAACGCCGGCCTCGTGCCGGCGTTCGCGTTCGTGCGCCTCGTGCATGCCTGTCGTACGACCATCGTTTACGCCTCGTTTGCCGTACGCGGCGTACCCTCGTGGGTGCTCCATGCAATAATTGCGTGTTGATCGCGGTCCATCATCGTGATCACCGAATGCATCCATCGTGCAGGACGTGGCGCCGCATCGGCCGGCCGCGCCTGCGGCGCCAGCAGGAGCTCCCCATGCCAGACACCAAGACCGTCCAGCTCACCGATCCCGCGACCAACAAAGCCGTCAGCCTGCCGGTCGTCACCGGTACGCTCGGCGATCCCGCGTTCGACATCGGCAAGCTCAACAAGGAAACCGGCTACTTCACGTTCGACCCCGGCTTCATGTCGACCGCGGCGACGCGCAGCGCGGTCACCTTCATCGACGGCGACGCCGGCGTGCTGCTCTATCGCGGCTATCCGATCGACCAGCTGGCCAAGCAGTCGAACTTCCTCGAGGTCGCCTACCTGCTGATCAACGGCGAACTGCCGAATGCGGCGCAGAACGCCGCGTTCGAGCACGAGATCACGCATCACACGATGATGCACGAGGCGCTGAAGAACTTCCTGCACGGGTTCCATTACGACGCGCATCCGATGGCGATGCTGTGCGCCTCGATCGCGTCGCTGTCGGCGTTCTACCACGACACGCTCGACCTCAACGATCCGGAGCAGCGTCGCCTCGCTGCGATCCGCCTGATCGCCAAGATGCCGACGATCGCCGCGGCCGCGTACCGCTACTCGATCGGCTGGCCGATCCGCTACCCGCGCAACAACCTCGACTACGTCACGCGCTTCCTGCACATGATGTTCGAGGTGCCGAGCGAACCGCTCGACCTCAACCCGGTGGCGGCGAAGGCGCTCGACCTGCTGTTCATCCTGCATGCCGACCACGAACAGAACGCGTCGACCTCGACCGTGCGCCTGGTCGGCTCGACCGGTGCGAACCCGTACGCGTGCGTCGCCGCGGGCATCGCCGCGCTGTGGGGCCCTGCCCACGGTGGGGCGAACGAGGCCGTGCTGAAGATGCTCGGCGAGATCGGCGACGCGAAGAACGTCGGCAAGGCGGTCGAGAAGGCGAAGGACAAGAATTCCGGCTTCCGCCTCATGGGCTTCGGCCACCGCGTCTACAAGAACTTCGATCCGCGCGCGACGATCATCCGCGAGATGTGCCACAAGGTGCTCAAGGACCTCAACGTCAGCGATCCGCTGCTCGACGTCGCGATGGAGCTCGAGCAGGCGGCGCTCAAGGATTCCTACTTCGTCGAACGCAAGCTGTATCCGAACGTCGATTTCTACTCGGGCATCATCTACAAGGCGCTGAAGATCCCGACCGAGATGTTCACCGTGATGTTCGCGATCGCGCGCACCGCAGGCTGGGTCGCGCACTGGCTCGAGCAGCACAACGACGCCGAGACGAAGATCGGCCGTCCGCGGCAGATCTACACGGGCTCGGCCAAGCGCGACTACGTGGCGATCGCCGGGCGCTGACCCTGCAGGCGGCGCTCGCGCCGGCGCAGCCCGCTCCGCGCGAGTCCACGCCGCCGCATCGTGCAGCGGCGGCCTCGCTCATGGCTCCTGCAGCAATGCCTCCAGCATCGCCGCCGTCGCGCGGCGCATCGGTTTCTCGCTGACGCGATCGAGCGGCGCCTGGCGCAGCAGGTCGTAAGGCAGCACCGTGAGGTCGATCGGCGTGTCGCCCGCGTTGAAGCGCAGCGCCGGATACTCGCGCGCGGTATCGCGGTCGACACGGATGCGGCGCGACTCCTCGTCGTAGGCGATGCGCCGTTCCTGCAGCAGGCCCATCACTGCATTCGGCTGGTCGGTGTACAGGTGCAGGCACACGGCCGAGTGCTCGTCGGCGGTGCCTTCGAGCACGGCACCGACGAGTCGCGGCTCGAAGCCCGCGAAGAACCGCATCGCCTCGCGCGCGGCCTCGCGGCGCTCGCGCAGGATGCGCGGCTGGTCTTCGGCATGGAACAGGCGCTGGTATTCGCGCAGCGCGTCCTCGATCTCGATGTTCTTCGGCAGGCAGGTTTCGTCGAAGATGCCGAGGCGAGCGGCCGCCTTTTCCTTAGCCTGGCGGTAATCGCGCAGCCCCGTTTCGCTGATCAGGCGCGCCGCTTCGAGCGCGATGCGACGACGTGCTTCCTGCGTACGCATGGCACCGCGACCACCCATCAGAACACGTCGTAGGCTTCGTGCTGCTCGCTGGTTTCGTCGGTCGGCGGCGGCTGGGAAGCGAGGCGCGTCGCGTCCTCGGTCTTCATGACCTCGAGGATCGCGCCGGGGTCACCTGCCGCGGCGAGCAGCCCGGTGGCGGCATCGATGCGCACGCGCGCGATGCCGGGCGGCATGTCGAACGGCTGCTCGGGCACGTCCTTGAGCGCGACGCGCATGAAGTCGATCCAGATCGGCAGGGCGGCCTTGGCACCGAACTCGCCGCGACCGAGCGAGCCGAAGTCGTCGAAGCCGACCCAGCAGCTGGCGACGAGCCTCGCATTGAAGCCGGAGAACCACGCGTCGCGGTGGTCGTTGGTCGTGCCGGTCTTTCCGGCGAGGTCGTTGCGCTTGAGGGTCATCGCGGCCGAGCCGGTGCCGCGCCGGACCACGTCGCGCATGAGCGAGGTGACGAGGTAGGCATTGCGCGCATCGATCGCACGCGGCGCGCTGTGCGTGTCGTTGCCGCCGTCGTGGGCGGCGGCGGGTGCCGCGGCGTGCGCGTCGCCGAGTGGATTGAGCGCGCTCGTCGCCGCCGCGCCATCCGCGACCGGCGTTGCCGGCGCATCGGCGAGTGCGTGCTCCGGGCAGGTGGCGCAGACGACGGCGGGATCGGCGCGGTAGACGACCTTGCCGTCGCGGTCGGCGATCTCGCTGATCAGGTACGGGTCGACGAGGTAGCCGCCGTTCGCGAACACCGCGTAGCCGCGCGCCATCGCGATCGGCGCGACCGACGCGGTACCGAGCGCCATCGACAGGTTCTCCGGGATCTGTTCCGGCGCGAGGCCGAAGCGCGTGATGTATTCGCGCGCGTAGCGCACGCCGATCGCGTCGAGCAGCCGGACCGAGACGAGGTTCACCGACTTCACGAGCGCCTCGCGCAGGCGGATCGGGCCCTGGAACGTGTCGTCGTCGTTCTTCGGCGTCCAGACGCCGTCGGGCTTGGACGGATCGGGGAACTGCACCGGCGCGTCGTTGAGCACCGACGCGGGCGTGAAGCCGTGGTCGAACGCCGCCGAATAGAGGAACGGCTTGAAGCCGGATCCCGGCTGGCGCGCACTCTGCGTCGCGCGGTTGAACTTGCTGCGCTGGAAGCTGAAGCCGCCGACGAGGCTGCGCACCGCGCCGTCCTGCGGATCGAGCGCGACGAGCGCGGCCTCGGCGCCGGGCAGCTGTGCCAGGCGCCACGCGCCCTCGGCGTTGCGCGCGACGCGCACGATGTCGCCGCGCTTGAGCACGTCGGCGACCGACTTCGGCGCGCCGCCGCGGCGGTCCTCGTCGATGCGCGGGCGCGCCCAGGCAACGGCGGGCAACTCGAGCGAGATGCTCTGACCGTCGGCGAGATAGAGCGTGGCCGCTTCGCGGTCGACGTCGATGACGAGCGCGGGCGGCAGGCCCCCGATCGGGCGGTACTCGTCGAGCGCCTCGCTCCACGCGTCCTTGCCGGCATCGGCCGGGAGGTCCTTGTGGCCCTCGGCACCGCGCCAGCCGTGGCGCTCGTCGTAAATCATGAGGCCGTTGCGCAGCGCGCTGTTGGCCGCTTCCTGCAGGGTCGCATCGAGCGTGGTCCTGACGCGGTAGCCGTCGGTCAGTGCGTTGTTGCCGAGGCGCTCGATCGCCTCCAGGCGCACGAGTTCGGCGAAGTAGGAGGCATCGACCTCGACCGGCGCCTCGTGGGGTTGCGCGACATCGGGTTCGTTGATCGCCGCGTCGTACGCGGCCTGGTCGATGAAGCGGTTCTCCAGCATGCGGCCGAGCACGTAGCCGCGGCGCTCGCGCGCGCGCTGCGGCCGGCTGAGTGGATTGCCGGTCGAAGGGAACTTCGGGATCGAGGCGAGCATCGCGCACTCGGCGAGGCTCAGCTGGTCGAGCGTCTTGCCGTAGTAGAACTCGGCGGCGGCGGCGACGCCGTACGAGCGGTGACCGAAGAAGCTCTTGTTGAGGTAGAGCTCGAGGATCTCGTCCTTGCTCAGCGCGTTCTCGATGCGGAAGGCGAGGAAGATCTCCGACAGCTTGCGCGTATAGCTGACTTCCGGGCTCAGGAAGAACATGCGCGCGACCTGCTGCGTGATCGTGCTCCCGCCGGCGACGTGCTTGCTGCCCGTCGTCACGGTGAGCCAGACCGCGCGGGCGATGCCGCCGAGGTCGATGCCGCGATGGCTGTAGAAGTCGGCATCCTCGGCGGCGAGGAACGCCTGCTTGAGCTGCGCCGGCACGTTCTCGATGCGCACCGGCGTGCGCTTGGTCTCGCCGAACGTGGCGATCAACTTGCCGTCGGCGCTGTCGATGCGCAGGGGCACCTGCAGGCGCACGTCCTTGAGCGTGTCGACCGATGGAAGACGGGGCGCGATGAGCCAATAGGCGGTGCCGAGCGCGAGTCCGCCGAGGAGGACACCGGCCAGCGCCAGATACAGCGCATAGCGCAGCAGGCGGAGAAAGATCGTCATGCGGCGGGACTTGTGATGCCAGTCAAAGTATGTGCGGTAAGTGTCAGAGTATAGAGCGTATGCTGTATTGCCGGACAGGCGTCGGAACCGGCACTACTGGGGAAATCTCGGATAAGCCACTGTCTCGCCTCAAGTTTGCCACAGGGCTGGACAGCTGTTGAAAAACCGTTAATCATCGTATTTAATGTAACGGCGCATCTTTCGCTCGTAAGAGCGCGTGGGAAGGGGAAAAAGTGTGGGCCTGTTCACACCCAAAGCGCCGCCACTGATCGGCGTCGACATCAGCTCCACCGCCGTGAAGCTCCTTCAGCTGGGGCAGTCGGGCGGCCGTTACCGCGTCGAACACTACGCGGTCGAACCGTTGCCACCCAACGCGGTCGTCGAAAAGAACATCGTCGAGGTCGAGGCTGTGGGCGAAGCGATTCGCCGCGCCTTCAACCGCTCGGGCGCGCGCACGAAGTTCGCGGCTGCGGCGGTGGCCGGTTCGGCGGTGATCACCAAGGTGATCCCGATGCCGGGCGACCTGTCCGACGAGGACATGGAATCGCAGATCCAGGTCGAGGCGAACCAGTACATCCCGTACCCGATCGAGGAAGTCAGCCTCGACTTCGAGGTGCTCGGCCCGATCAAGGACAACCCGGACATGGTCAATGTCCTGCTCGCCGCCTCGCGCACCGAGAACGTCGACCTGCGCGTCGCCGCGCTCGACCTCGGTGGGCTCGGCGCGAAGGTCATGGACGTCGAAGCGTTCGCGATGGAGAACGCGTTCAAGCTCATCGCCGACCAGCTCTCGGTGCCGAAGGACGCGGTCGTCGCGGTCGTCGACGTCGGCGCTACGATGACGACGCTGATCGTGCTGAAGAACCAGCGCACGATCTACTCGCGCGAGCAGGTCTTCGGCGGCAAGCAGCTGACCGACGAGGTCATGCGCCGCTACGGCCTCAGCTACGAGGAGGCCGGCCTCGCCAAGCGCCAAGGCGGCCTGCCGGAGTCGTACGAATCCGAGGTGCTCGAGCCGTTCAAGGAAGCGATGGTCCAGCAGATCAGCCGCCTGCTGCAGTTCTTCTTCGC